>CAYMUR010000011.1:41522-76071 GCA_964393615.1 uncultured Pirellulaceae bacterium | reverse complement strand
CGACGGCAATTCAGGGGCGACGGCAATTCAGGGGCGACAAGGACAACCTGTTGATCATAGTTCAATCTCCCAGTTTTCAATATTTTCACAGGAAACCTTCAGCTTTCCTAAAAGTTGGACTGTATGCGTATTGGTGTTTTAGCGAACGAACGCAGCTGGTACCTTCGCGACCTTCGGCGCGCAGCAGAATTTCGTCATGAAATTTGCTCTGTTTCGTTCGAGTCGCTGGCTGTGGAACTTGGCAATGGCCCCTTGCATGTCACTTCCGCCCAACACGAATTACACCCGCTTGACGCCGTCCTGGTCCGTACAATGCCACCCGGATCACTGGAACAAATTATTTTTCGGATGGATGTACTGGCGGGATTGGAGTCCACAGGCTGCCTGATATCCAATCCACCCAAGGCCATCGAAATAGCCGTCGACAAATACCTGGCACTGTTCCGCCTCGCACAATCGGGTCTGCGGGTGCCACGCACTTATGTCTGTCAAACAGCCCTGGCTGGAATGGAAGCATTTCAGAAGCTTGGTGGTGATGTCGTGCTCAAACCGCTTTTTGGTAGTGAAGGCCGCGGCGTGACAAGGCTTGCAGACGAAGAACTGGCATGCCATGCTTTTCGTTTGCTAGAATCCTTGGGGGCTGTCATCTATCTGCAAGAATTCATCCCGCACACCGAAGGTGACTGCCGTATTCTGGTCATGGGTGACCGTCAGTTCGGCATGCGACGAAAAAATCCGCATGATTGGCGGACAAATGTGAGTCGCGGCGCCTTGACAGAACCCCTGGAAATTGACGATCAACTGGCCACGGTGGCACGGCGCGCAGCGATTGCTGTCGGCGCCAACGTTGCGGGTGTCGATCTCTTACCGCACCAGGATGGTCAACTATATGTCCTCGAAGTCAACGCCGTACCCGGCTGGAAACGATTAGCCAAAGTGTTGAACGTCGATATCGCAGAGGTGTTATTGAATCACGTGCAGACGTTGGTCACTCAAACCAAGAAAGGCATCTCGTAGCTTGCCTCTGTGAACTGGATCGTATCAGCCAAACGGAATTTTCCTGGAGTCGACGCACTGCTACCACGGATGAAAGGCCATTTTTTTGTTTTACCTTTCCATACCTCTGTATTCCACAAAAGAGTGGTCTGCCGAGTCCATCCAAACTACATATAGATATCAACGGACCAATCGACGATGTCATCAAATGACGGTACGAACGTCAGTGCACGTCTGAGCGAGACAGCCCGACGCATGCCAAATGCCGTAGCCATTGCTATGCCTGTGAGTCGGCGTACAAACGGTCACCGCGAATATAACACGTGCACTTTTCGTGAGTTGGAGGAAGATACCAATCGCCTGGCCGCTGGACTCCGAAAAATGGGCGTACGAGATGGCATGCGTTTGGTGTTGATGGTCCGACCCGGCATCGATTTTATTGCACTCACCTTCGCTATCTTCAAAACGGGAGCCGTCGTCGTCCTGATTGATCCTGGAATGGGCCGGGAACATTTGGTGCGTTGCCTTGAAGACGTCCGGCCCCAAGGGTTCATCGGCATCCCCCTAGCCCAGGTTTTGCGAATCTTGTTTTCTCGCAAGTTTCCCGATGCACGCTACAACGTGACCGTGGGTCGCCGTTGGTTCTGGGGGGGACAAACCATTCGACAATTGCGGGCTGCTGATGGGCAAGGTTTTCAACGCACCAAAACGCTGGTGGATTCACCAGCCGCTGTTATTTTTACGACAGGTAGCACTGGACCTCCCAAGGGCGTCGGTTATAGCCACGGAAATTTTTGTGCCCAAGTTGATCGGTTACAGGAATTTTATGGAATCGAAGCCGGTGAAATTGATTTACCGGGATTTCCCCTGTTCGGCCTGTTCAATTGCGCCATGGGAGTAACCACGGTCATACCGGACATGGACCCAACTCGCCCCGCGCAAGTGAACCCCACGCACATTATCGAAGCGGTCGAGGACTGGCAAGTTACCCAGGCATTCGGATCTCCCGCATTGTGGAATGTGGTCGCCCAATATGCGGAACAACAGCAAATTCGACTACCGTCGTTGCAACGAGTGTTATCCGCCGGAGCTCCGGTTCCACCTCGCATTCTGCAAAGCCTGAAAACAATGATCTCAGCCAAAGGGGAAGTACACACCCCTTATGGCGCCACCGAAGCTTTACCCGTAGCATCCATCTCCGCTGCGGAGGTACTGGGGGAGACGGCAATTGCAAGCCGCGCCGGCGCCGGTACATGTGTAGGACGTAAGTTTTCTACCATCGAATGGAAAATCATCCGCATTACAGACCGCTCCCTCACAGATATCGAACAAGCGGAACCGTTACCACACGGTGAAATCGGGGAATTAATTGTCCGCGGCCCTGTTGTCACGCGCCAATATGTCACCCGTATCGAGGCAAACACAACCGGCAAAATACCCGCAGGCGAACACCTCTGGCATCGCATGGGTGACGTGGGTTACCTAGACAATCAAAACCGTTTCTGGTTCTGTGGTCGCAAAGCTCATCGTGTACAAACTCGTGACGGAACGCTTTTCACGGTTCCCTGTGAAGCGATATTCAATGAACACTCCCAGGTCTACCGCTCCGCCCTGGTGGCCTGGGGAACCCCCGGTTCTCAAATCCCTGTGTTGGTTGTCGAGCCGCACGCGAATCACCAGTTCAACGGCGAAGGTGCTCAACAGCGATTGTTCGCCGAATTACGTGACCTGGCACAATCGCATCCCCATACACGGACTATTGACCGATTTTTGATCCATCCCGCTTTTCCGGTCGATATCCGACACAATGCAAAAATTTTTCGTGAAACCCTTGCCACCTGGGCAGGGCACCAATTGTCGCAATCACCTTAAAAATGTTCCAGTTACGGAATTCCGCATGTCGCTTCGCTGCCGACCTGTGTGCCATTGAAACCTATCCACCTCACCTAAAACATCCAGGAAGAACGCGCGTGTTTGCATTAGTGACCGGCGGTAACGGGTTTTTAGGCAAGTACATCGTCGAGCAACTTCGTGCCCGAGGTGACCGAGTACGTAGCCTATCACGCCGCCCAGCAAATGACCTGCACCCGTTGGGCGTAGAAACCATCCAGGGAGATTTGCGCGATCAGGCAGCGGTAGATTCCGCCTGTCGTGGAGTTGATACAGTCTTCCATGTGGCAGGTGTGGCCGGGATTTGGGGACCGTGGAAACACTATTACACCATCAACGTCCAAGGTACGATAAACTTGGTCACTGCCGCACAGCGAGCACATGTGCGACGGTTCATTTACACCAGCAGCCCCAGTGTAACATTTGACGGCAGCGACCAGCTCGCCATCAACGAGTCAGCACCATACCCGACAAATTGGCTATGTCACTATCCGCATACCAAGGCACTTGCCGAACAACACGTATTGCATGTTAATGATCAGCGCGGCATGCTAACTTGTGCCTTGCGCCCACACCTCATTTGGGGGCCACGGGACGAACACCTGATCCCTCGTTTATTCGAGCGAGCTCGGCGCGGCCGTCTGCGTCGTATCGGTGATGGAACCAACCAAGTCGATATAATTTATGTTGAAAACGCAGCAACGGCACATTTAAATGCGTGTGACGCGATGACGCCAGGGTCAGCCGTTGCTGGTCGAGCTTATTTTATTAGCCAAGGTGAGCCTGTACTCTGCTGGCAATGGATCGACGAATTATTATCCCTCGCCGCATTACCGCCGGTGAATAAGTCCGTTTCGCGCCGTACAGCGTGGCATTTGGGCCATCTCCTGGAAACAACCTACCGTTTGTGCCACCTGTCAGCTGAACCACCCATGACTCGGTTTTTGGCAGCACAACTGTCAACGTCCCATTATTTTGACATTTCCACCGCCTGCCGCGATTTTGGTTACCGGCCCCTGGTTTCAACGGCTGAGGGCATGGAAAAGTTAATGAAATCGCTCAACAGGGCGCAATAAATCGGGTCCAAATACGTGGTTCCGCACATAAAAATAGACCGGAAACGCAGTTTGCGCTATGGGTGCCGGTTGTCAATCCGACAGTAAACCGATAACCTCAAAGGTTTGTCTGTTTAACGCCGCTTCGTCAAAGGGCCACCAACGGTGGCCGACAAGTTTTTACTATCAGCAACTCGGTTTGCAGGAATCCTCGACAGGGATCGTTGCATGATTTCCAAAGCACCACCACAGGTTCTTCCTGACCACCAACGGATTGTGATTACAGGAATTGGACTCACGGCGCCAAATGGCAATAATTACCGGGAGTTCCGCGAAAATCTTTTAAATGGTGTGAGTGGTGTCTCACGGTATACGACCCGTTATGTAGGCGATACACTGGCAGGCGTCTGTGATTTCGAAGAGTTGCAATATCAAACACGAAAAGCAGTGCGCCGCGGAACAAGAGCCGGTAGCGTGGGAATTTATTGCGCCCACGAAGCATTAGATGATGCCGGCATTGATTTCGAGAAAACAGACAAGGACCGCGTCGGAATCTATGTTGGTGTCACGGAACACGGCAACGTCGAAACCGAGAATGAGATCCACGAACTAAAAGGTTACGACTACGACACCACCTATTGGTCACACCATCACAATCCACGCACGGTAGCCAACAATCCGGCAGGTGAAATTTCATTGAACCTGGGAATCACCGGGCCTCACTATACGATTGGTGCAGCCTGTGCTGCAGGAAATGCCGGGATCATCCAGGGAGCCCAAATGCTTTTGCTCGGTGAATGTGATCTGGCGATTGCTGGTGGAGTTTCCGAAAGTATTCATACCTTCGGAATATTTGCCAGCTTCAAGAGTCAAGGAGCATTAGCCGACCACTCGGATCCCACCCGTGCGTCAAGACCTTTTGACACTGATCGCTCCGGTATTGTAGTCGCAGAAGGTGGTTGCCTGTACACGTTGGAACGATTAAGTGACGCGCGTCGCCGCGACGCAAATGTCTATGCAGAGCTAGTAGGATACTCGCTGAACAGTGATGCGTCTGATTTCGTGTTGCCCAATCCAGATCAGCAGGCAAAATGTATTCGGTACGCACTCCACCGTGCCGGGCTGGTCCCAGAACAAATCAGTATCGTAAGTACTCATGCTACAGGTACGTCTACTGGTGACATCCAAGAATGTCAGGCACTTAAACAGGTTTTTGGCGAGGATTGTGACAGTACATATTTTAATAACACAAAAAGCTTTATTGGACACGCGATGGGTGCGGCGGGAGCATTAGAATTAGCGGGAAACCTAGCCGCCATGAATGACCAAATTTGCCACGCCACCATCAACATTGACCGGTTGGACGAGAAATGCTCCTTGCCAGGACTGGTTATCAAAGAACCACGTGCTGTTGGATCCGTGGAGTACATTCTTAACAATTCATTTGGCATGCTAGGCATAAACTCAGTGGTCATTGTCAAAGCGTTGTAGTGTGATAAAAAATGGAGAACGGGAGAACGACTGAATGACAAACGTAGAAATCAGAGAGGAGATCATCGACATTCTATCCGATATCGCCCCCGATGAGGATTTAAGCAACCTGCAAGACAGTGTCGCCTTTCGCGATCAACTTGAACTGGATAGCATGGATTTTCTCGATATCGTGATGGAATTGCGAAAAAGGCACAAAATTCAGATTCCTGAGGAAAATTACGGCGAGTTAGCAAGCATGCAGAGCACCGTCAGTTATCTCGAACCGTTGCTCAGAGACGTAGCCCGCGTCTCGTAGGTTGGCTGATCGCTCATACGTTACAAAGTTTCGATGTACGACACGATTATCATTGGTGCCGGCATGTCCGGTTTGGCTGCCGGTATTCGGCTAGCCCACTACGATCAACGGGTCTGTATTCTTGAGCGGCATTACACCATCGGCGGCCTGAACTCCTTTTACCGGCTGAACGGCCGCGACTACGATGTGGGGCTGCACGCGGTGACCAACTTTACCCCACCCGGCACTAAAAAAGGTCCCTTGGCCAGACTTTTACGGCAACTGCGGTTTCGTTGGGATGATTTTGCGTTGGCACCACAATTTGGTTCGTCCATAGCCTTTCCGGACATCAGCCTGAATTTCAACAACGATTTTGCACTTTTGGAAAGCGAGGTCCACAAATATTTCCCTGCCGAAAAGGATCGTTTCGCTAAACTGTTAGAACAGATCGTCGATTATGATGACTTGGAGCAGGCGACCTTCGACATATCTGCTCGAGAGGTATTATCCTCGACGCTGCGCGACCCATTACTCACAGAAATGCTCCTCTGTCCGTTAATGTGGTATGGTAATGCCCGTGAACACGATATGGATTTCGGTCAGTTTTGCATTTTATTTCGAAGTATTTATCTGGAGGGTTTCGGCCGACCGTTCGTAGGTGTTCGCCTGATCCTGAAAAAACTTGTTCGCCGGTTTCGCTCATTGGGGGGGGAACTAAAACTTCGTAGTGGAGTAGAACAAATTGTACACGACCGCAGCAAAGCATGCGGAGTCGTGCTGGATAACGGCGACCAACTCGAAGGACGCCACATCCTCTCGTCGGCCGGTTGGCGCGAAACGTTACGCATGTGTGGCAACGCCATGGTCGACAACCAACCCGTCGGAAACTTATCATTCACAGAAGCAATCAATATCATTGACAGACAACCGAAATCCCTGGGCCACGACAAGACAATTGTTTTTTTTAATGACTCCCACAAATGTGGCTGGCATAATCCCGAGCAACTGTGCGACGTCCGAACCGGTGTCATCGCATCTCCTAACAACTACAACTACGGTGACGTCAACGGTTCCGCACAGGAGCTCGACGAAGGAATCATCCGTGTGACGGCATTGGCCAATCACCGCCGTTGGTGTGACATGCCCGAAGAACAATACCATTTGGAGAAACTACACTGGCACGACCAGATCGTTTCATCAGCGGTGCGCTTTATGCCAGATTTTCGTCGCCATGTCATCGCTACCGACTTTTTCACGCCTAAAACAATTCGACGTTTCACCTGGCATGAAAATGGTGCAGTCTATGGCGCCCCCATTAAAAAACTCGACGGAAGTACGCCCCTTCACAACCTCTACATCTGCGGAACCGATCAAGGATATGTGGGTATCATAGGGTCGATCTTCAGTGGAATATCGATGGCCAACCGACATTGTTTGCAGGGAGCCCGGTGAAAAGCAAGATAAAACATGGGGTCCGATTTTACCCGCTCGCTCAACCCTGACACCAGTCCACGATTCATGCAGGACATTTTGTTGACATGCCCAAAGATTTTCTCCAAGGAGCCCAAGAGCAGTATGATGTCATCGTCATTGGAAGTGGCCTCGCTGGACTGACATGTGCCAACGTGCTCGGACGGGCTGGGCATTCCGTCTTATTACTGGAACAGCATTACAAACTAGGCGGCATGGCAACCTGGTTCAAGAGGCCAGGCGGCCACATCTTCGACATCTCGTTACATGGATTTCCTTTCGGCATGATCAAGAGTTGCCGCCGCTATTGGACCGCTGAAATTGCAGAGTCCATCGTGCAGCTTAAAAACATCCGCTTTGACAATCCAATGTTCTCTTTAACAACGAATTACCATCGGAAAAGTTTTACCCAACTGTTAACGGAGCAATTTGAAATCCCTTTGGACAAAGTCACTGACTTTTTCGACACCGCTCGCGGAATGAATTTTTATGACGACCAGAAAATGACAACTGGCGAGTTATTTGAGAAATTTTTCCCAGGGCGTGAGGATATCATTCGCCTCCTTTTGGAACCGATCACTTACGCAAACGGCTCCACGCTCGAAGACCCCGCAATCACCTACGGGATCGTTTTTTCGAATTTCATGTCCAAAGGAGTCTTCACTTTTGAAGGTGGTACCGACCGGCTCATCGGATTAATGCGGGACGAGTTAATTAAAAATGGTGTCGACATTCGAATCCGTTGCAATGCTGACCGCATTCATGTCCGGCGTGACCGAGTATCTGCCGTCGAGGTAGGTGGGCGGACGATTCGCACCAAGTCAGTCGTCACCAATGCAAATCTCCAATCGACCATTTTCAAACTGGTCGGCGAAAAGGTCTTCGACAAGCAATTTGTCGACCAGGCCCGAGACGTCCGACTAAACAACTCCAGTACCCAAGTCTACATGGCTCTCAAGCCGGACGAACAGCTAGAAGAATCAACAGGCGATTTGTTATTTAGTTCGACCGCCCCTTTATTTCGTACTGACTTGTTATTGGACCGGGACATTACTAGTAGAACGTTTTCATTCTATTATCCACGCACGCGGCCACAAGGCCGTCGCCGCTGCCTGGTTGTCTCGAGTACAAACGCTCATTACCGTGACTGGACAAATCTCTCTTCCGAAGAATACCAACATAGCAAACAGGATTTAATCAACACGACCCTGAATGCATTGGACAAATATGTACCAGGCATTCGTCACCGTGTGGAACATGTCGAGGCCTCTACACCCGTGACGTTTGAGCATTATACACGCCATCTTCAAGGTGCTAGTTTCGGAACCAAATTCGAAGGATTAGCAATCAGCAGAGCCCTGCCTGAACAAATTACTGGCCTATACCACGCAGGTAGTGTGGGCATTATCATGTCAGGCTGGCTGGGCGCGATAAACTACGGTGTGATCGTGGCCAACGACGTCGACTCACAGCTGACAAAATCTTTTTCTTCCCCCGATACACTGGCTACCATTCCCTGAGACCCACATGGACACCCAACCCCTTGATATCCAAAAAGCGATTCCTCATCGACCACCGATGCTATTGGTGGAAGAAGTCGTCGAACTAGCATCCACGCGTATCGTCTGTCGTAAAGAAATCCGTGCACACGATTTTTTTCTGCAAGGACATTATCCGGATAATCCAATAGTCCCCGGTGTTATTCTTTGTGAATTCGCCATGCAAGCAGGAGCCATACTACTGTCGGAACAAATGGAGGCAGGCCAAGGGATACCCGTGGCGACTCGAATGAATGATGTCAAATTCAAACGCATGGTATCGCCAGGCGATACGATCGAAGTAGAGGTCATCCTCGTCGAACGATTGGCTACAGCTTTTTTCCTTCGGGCAAAAATATCCGTCGCCGGTCACTTAGCAGCTCGACTAGACTTTGCCTGTACCATGGCGCCGCCTGTTGCTTCCCAGAATTAAGTGCCCTGGCACTCGTCACGATAAGGTCTTCGCAGCCATGGATTTCCTAGAGCTTACCGACAAAACAATCCTTGTATTTGGCGTTGCCAACCGTAAAAGCGTCGCTTTTCACATTGGAGCACTGCTAAAAACATGTGGTGCCAAAGTCATCTACATCGTCCGCAGCCAGGAACGTTACGACGGCTTGAAACAATTATTAGCCGGTGAAGAAGTCTTTGTCTGCGACGTTGAGCATGACGAACAAATCCAACGATTGCGCAAACAAATCGGAGAGCGCCACAACATTGTACACGGGCTCGTCCATTCTATCGCTTTTGCTGATTACAGCGACGGGCCACGGCCATTTCACGAAACAGATAAAACGGTCATGTTGCGATCATTTGATGTTTCGTGTTTCTCTCTCATCAGTCTCAGCCACGCATTCCAAGACATGTTTCACCCCGAGGCATCCGTGGTAACCATTTCCATTTCTACTACCCGCATGGCCAATGAAAAGTATGGAATGATGGCGCCGATCAAAGCGGCGCTCGACTCTTCCCTTGCTTTTCTGGCTAAATCATTCAGTCATTTTTCCCAAGTACGTTTCAACGCGGTAGCTCCCGGACTACTAAAAACATCTGCTTCGGCCGGTATTCCGGGATACGTGGATGCCTATCTGTATGCCGAAGAAATCATTCCCCGGAAAAAGGCGGTGAAAACGGAAGAAGTTGCCAATGCAGCTGTGTTTTTACTGAGCTCCCGTTCAAGCGGCATCAACGCCCAGTCGGTGGTCATCGATGCCGGCATGTCAATCAATTACTTTGACGAAGACGTCCTCAAAAAAGTCACCCAGGCCCCTCAGAATGGGTGACCTCCCGTCAGCTCGTCATCGCCGCTGGTTGGTGCTGCTGTTTCGGTCCCTTGTCAAATGAAGCCAGCTTTTGTCCCGCCAGCCAAAATAAGGGACATCGACTACAGCTTGTCTCGCGGCGGAGATTCCGTGACGCCTGGCATCATCAATGGCCGAGTTGGCAACGGGGATTCTTGCCATTTTTCACATACGCGCATGGCCAGGAAACTGATATTATTAATTGGGAACTTGATCGTATTTTACCGTATCCATTTCACGGCTCGTTGGTTTTGGAAAATCTAAATGGGACCGATTCGTTTCAGCCTGACAACACTTTTGGTGCTGACGACCCTTGTGTCCGTTCTTCTAGCGTCCATGAAAGTACTACACCCGCTGAGCGCCGGGACATTAGTTCTTTTTTGTTGTGCTGTTTTTGCACATATCGCAGGCAACGCCATCGGAAGCAACTTGCGGAACCAGGCCACCCACGCCGACGGACCAGGTTCCACGTTGAACCCGTTACCGCGGCCGTACCCAGGCAAAGTCCATTCCAATGACTTCGCCCCCGCAACACAACTACGTCATAAGGCTTCCTTGGGAAAAACGATCATTGGCGCAACAATATTCACCATGCTGGCAGGGGCACTGGGAGGCGCTATGTGGCTCTTATGGGCTAACCACACTTCTCTAACAACCGCCGGCCTGCTGTTTGGCGCTACGGCATTTGGAGTAATCGGCGGATTGGCCGGATTTCTTGGCAGTAGTTTTCTGTTTGTTTTAGGACATGCGATCGTGCAAGCACAAGGAAAAGGTAAACGGAAATCTAATCAATCGTGACCGTCAAGTGACAATCACTCGTCCGTGCATTGTTGGGTGCGGTAAATGCTGTTGTGTCCCCACGACCCTCCTGATGCGAAGACATGCCCATGTCAACCTGGCATGATCCACTAGCTTACTTCATGCACTACCACTTGGTTGTGTGCGCCGGTCATAATGCCGCTACCAGTCACCATCACAACGCGATCTCCAGGTTCTAGACAGCCATCTTGTTTTCCCCATTCATTGATAAATGTGCGAAGCTCAGCGCCGTATAAACAGGGTGCATCTTCAAGGGCCGTGATTCCCCAGAACATCGAAATGCGGCGTAATGTCTGCTGAGAGTCGCTTACTGCCACGGTCGGGATAAAATTTCGTTGGCTCGATTTCGCTAAGGCAGAAACACCGCTACGCGTGGAAACGACTACGAGTTTCGCCTGCAGTCGTCTGGCAATCTGTCCTGCTCCATAGACAGTCGCGGCAGTAATCGGGTGCACGTCGACAATTGGTATCGACCCTGGATCTGGTAATGTCATACTGCGCAACGACTGTTCCGTTGCCAGCATAATACGCCGCATCATCTTCACAGCCTCCAACGGATATTTGCCAATGGCTGTTTCACCAGAAAGCATACACGCGTCGGCTCCATCTAAAATCGCGTTGGCAACATCGGTCGCCTCAGCACGTGTCGGCCTGCTGGAGTGCTGCATACTATCCAACATCTGTGTCGCGACGATGACGGGACGCCCCATGCGGTTACACGTTTTGATAATCCGCTTTTGCGCAATCGGCATTTCAGAAACTTCGGTTTCCACACCCAAATCACCTCGCGCAACCATGACAGCGTCTGCAGCACCCACGATCTTATCCAATCTTTCCAGGGCTTCCGGTTTTTCAATCTTGGCGACCACCATTGCCTGAGAACTATTTTTGCACAGCAACGATTTCAATTCCGCCACGTCCGATTCCTGTCGCACAAAACTAAGGCCAACAAAATCAATCTCCTGTCCACTCGCCCAGAGCGCATTGGCTCGGTCTCGAGCGGTGAGTGATGGCACGCTCAAACTCACACCTGGTAAATTGATCCCCTGTCGGCTACGCAACACACCACCAAGAACCACTCGACACCTTACACGGTCATGCTGCTTTTCCTCGACTACCAGCGAGACCGTACCATCCGCCAGCATCACACTGTCATTCACGCTTAGCTCATCCACTAACGGTGGATACGTGCTAACCAGTTCGGTCGCACGAGACGGTGACTCACCCCTGACAAAATCGAACCGACCACCTACTTGGCATTCCAGTGGATCCTCGACAAGCTGTCCTAGCCGAATCTTGGGACCGGCCAAATCAACCAGTATTCCTACCGGCAGCCCCAGAAGCTGACTAATATCACGAATCAAAGAAACGGTCTTCTCATGTTCGGCCGGAGTTCCATGGGCCATATTCAGACGAAATATGTTAACCCCTGCATGAATTAATTCCGTTAATTGTGCTCGACGACATGACGCCGGCCCAATCGTGGCAACAATTTTTGTACGCGTACGGTCCAATTCCGAGCAGGCAGTCATTCTGTCCTCCATTGACGTTGGCCGGTTTTCGATTTTATAAAGAGGTTAGTCCATTATTCCAATAAGCATTTCCGGTCAACAAAAAGCGTGTCGTTTCCACCATTGTCGTATTGACACACACCAATGGCCCTTCGCAGGGAACCCGTGCCAACAACAACACCTCCCTATCTCGAAATCTAAATAATATGCGACGCACTACTTCCATCGCCCTGGCGGCTCTCGGTGGAGCGATTTCTGGATTGGCTTGTATCGTCGTTGGACTGCGGATCATGGCTCCGACAGCTTTACCGGATTTAACCCCAAGTCGGTTTCAGTCGGCTTGGGACCACTGGGAAACACATGGCCCTGTCAACTATGATATCGAAGTCAGCGTGAGTGGACCACAGGCCGCGACTTATCAGGTTCAGGTTCGCGACGGCCAGGCTGTTCGAGCCAGCCGAAACGGATATCCATTACCAAGACAGCGTACTATCGGTACCTGGAGCGTCCCAGGCATGTTCAACACCATCGAAATTGACTTGGACAATTTGATTCGTCACACGCCTACCCAGCCAGCTGATACTCCGCGATTGGTTTTACATTGTCTTTTCGACCAAAAATACGGGTATCCTAGTCGCTACCGACGAATTGAAATTGGGTCGCGTATGCAAGTTGAATGGCAAGTGGTGGCATTTAAAATAGTGAATTGAAATAATGCACTGGACTAACAAAGTCATCATCGTCACTGGTGGATCTGCAGGCCTGGGACGCACGATCGCACAGCATTTTGCCAACCGTGGCGCTTCCGTAGTCATTGTCGCGCGCGGCCAGGAACGTTTGGAACGCACCGCCGAGATTTTACGCCAATCAGGCGCTTGCATTACACCGTTGGTTGCTGATGTTACCCAAAACGAACAAGTTGACCGAATCATAGCCCAAACAATAGAAAAGTATGGCCGCATGGACGTACTGGTCAATAATGTCGGACAATCCGATCGGCAAATGATCACGGACACCACCGTTGACGATTTCCGCAAATTGTTCGAGATTAATTTTTGGCCAATCGTGCGTTGCACACAATCCGCGATAAAACACCTGGAAAGAACCTCAGGATCCATTGTCAACATCGGATCGTTGGCATCAAAATCGGTTGGATTTCACTTAGGCGCTTATCCGGCCACCAAATTCGCGTTGGCTGCTTATTCCGCACAGCTACGATTGGAGTTAGCCCCAAAAGGAATTCATGTACTCCTCGTCTGTCCGGGAACCATTGAAAGGGACGATGCAGGGAGTCGGTATGATAACAAAATTGACAATTTACCCGAGTCGGCACGTCAGCCCGGTGCCGGCCTACGACTGTCGGCCCTTAACGGGAAAAAAGTGGCAAAACAGATAGTCAAGGCGATCGAACGACGCCAGGCAGAATTAGTCGTCCCCTCCACAGCAAAACTCCTTTTTGCCTTGTCACATTTGGCTCCACAGTGGGCTGACGTAATCCTGAGAAAGAAATTCAACCAACAATAATTCTCTTGCGCCCCTCCATAACTGACGTGTCTCTCCGATGGAGCCACCCATTGGTGACCCTAATTTGCGGTAAACCGCCACATGATTGTTGCACCATTTTTTTAATGGCTAAACGCAACAACCATGAGGTCGCCAACAGGATTTCTCACTGACAAAACTGCTTACTGCGCTAACACAACGCGTTGCTTTGTCCCCAGAACCGAAGCATCACTCACCATTTCGCGTCGCGAAAATCGTTACGATTATGCCTTTTTTATTTTTTTGCGCGAACACCTTTTATCGTCATTTCGTCTAAAATACGAACGGGACGTCAACCATGTCCCCTGTCATCCAAGGAACGCACGGACGATAACCCCGTGTGAAATCAACAGCGCCGAAAACCAGAGCGCGCATGAGTATGGGAGGAACAACCATGCAAAACGAATTGTCACCCACCTTGCAATTGACATTAACATCTGGACACGATGTGGGACATATTTCCGTACCACTCGAACATTTCCTCAGTTACGATCTTTGGGTTACCCAAAGTCTTGAGACGCTCGTCGACCGTTGGATTGACCATTCTGCTCCTAGCGTAACGCGGGGTGCTGGTCATTTCCCCTCGTAACGACCCTCTCTCAAGACCGTCCTGACAAACAACAAGTTCCGCCTGCAAACATTTTGCAGCCGGCTAATCCCAATTTCAACCTACTCCCTTCCGCAACCAAATCCAATTCACTATGACACGCCTGCGTCGCTTTTAGCGAGAAATCATAAAGGGCCGAAAATTCCTTTGATTTTGGCTTCCGGTAGTGATTTCTAGCAAGCGATACGGTACATTGACATGTTTCCTGATAAATGAAATATGGCCGACTCGTACCACGTTATTTATTCCGCAGCAAATAGCAGTCAGGCGCACCTCTTGAAGGATTTCCTGGGGCAACGCGGAATCTTTGCACTGGTTCAAAACGAAGCGTTACAAGTCGGAATCGGTGAATTGCCACCAGGCTACAAAACATCTCCTGCCGTTGTTGTGGCACCGGAACACACTGACCGTGCCCGAGCGCTCGTCAGCGAGTTTGAAAATACATTGCATTCACAAAACGAGACCACCTCTATCGCTCTACCAACAACATCAACTGATTCTTGGCCGAGGTGTCCCGGATGTGGTAAGAATCGCCAAACCATCTGTCCTATTTGTGGGGAAAAAGGCCAGCAACTAACCGTCGACCCATTGCCGTTGCCCGAGTCTACGAGCGAAACAGATCAACATAGTGACGAAGAACGCCTGACCCTTATTTGCCCCCTCTGTGACGAGATATACCTCGCCCAGTTTTACCGCCACTGTGAATGGTGTGACCACGACTGGGGCACAGGCATCGAGACAAATTCTACCTCGTCGACACCTGTCACACAACGAGAACGGCTTGTGATCGTAATTCTGCTCGGAACCACGATCGTACTGTTATTATATCTTGCCTGGTTGTTCCCGGCCTAGACAACAACATGCTGCGTGTCATTCAAAACACACGCACAACAGAACATCTTATGTGCCAAATTCAGGGCGCCGTCTGCCCAATTGTTTTTGAAGGCGGTTCACGATGCTACTATGCATTTGACTTACACGACTTTCACTTAAATCGAGTGTAGCGCCAATCTCTTTCATTGTCATTTCTTCATAATAATAGAGAATGATGATCAATCGTTCGTTACGATTAAGGCCTTTCGTCACCAACCTCATGAGGTCGTGCTTAAAAACACGCCGGGTCGGATCCTCGCCTTTCTTGTCCTCGAGAATATCTATTTCTCGTACGTCCTTATAACTATTGGTTTCATACCATTTTTTATTCAGACTAATCAGATTGACCGCATTGGCATCAAGGATCATCTTTTCAAGTTCCTTGACACTGATTTCCATATATTCCGCTAATTCACGTTCAGTTGGTCGGCGCCCCAGGCGCGCTTCAAGTGTTTTTGTAGCTTCTCCCAATTTGCTCGCTTTGGACCTTACCAGACGCGGTACCCAATCCATCGTTCGTAATTCATCGAGCATCGCACCGCGAATCCGCGGAACACAATACGTTTCGAACTTTACACCGCGGGTCAGATCGAATGCATCAATGGCATCCATTAATCCAAAAATCCCTGCCGAGATAAGGTCGTCTAATTCTACTCCCTCCGGCAACCTGGCCCAGATGCGTTCGCCGTTATATTTCACGAGCGGCAAATATTCTTCGATAAGCCGATTCCGGATCGTTTGGTTGGTCTGATCCTTTTTATATTCATCCCAAATACAATCCATATCCGCTTTGGGAGTTTTTTGCATTTTCAGCGTCAACGCCATGCCATCCTCCATGATGTCAGTATTTACAGGCAAACGACGGTTACGAATCCCGTATGGTGATTCGATATTTCATCCGAAGGCCAGTGATTACCAATTTTGGCCTCGAATTTATCGCCAATTGCCTCTTACCGCTTTCAACATCCTGTCGAGTCGGTGTGTCCATGGGATGGGACAAAAACCCAGCACATGGACTCATCACCTCAAGCGTCAGCTGACGTGACTGATTCCCTATTGCCCTCACTTGACACACTCGAGCGAACTTTCATTCGCACCGATTCATCGACGGTCCATTCCGCAATACGACCGATCAACATTCCAATGACACCAAACAGAAAAAAACAGACCACGGATACTTTCAATATTGATTCTGTGCCACCCCCGTGGATCAACCCGCGCGCCATCGAAGTCACAAAAGCTACCAGCCCTAGGAAACCTGCGTAAAACCTGACCATGCCAACTCGATTTCTGAGCCTTAAACTTAGCGTATCCCTCCCAATTGGAACGCCCGTTGCACAGCAACACCGCTTTACCAAAGTCGGCTACAAGAGGCAAACAAGTTAAGCGATTTTTTTTATTTTTTTCCATGGGTCATACCTATCGTTTTTCTTACCGAAACGAACGTGCCTCGGCTTAGAATCGGAGGCGCTTGGCGCAGCGATACCTTTCTGACCCGTTTCAAAATCAGCAACCAAACTTGTCACCAATTTCTCAACAGCCCTTGCAGCGGGGGACGTCGGTGACTTGGTCATCAACAACCCCCCCATCTCGGCAGCCGAAATAACCTGCTCATCCAGCGGAACGGTAACCCCTGCCCCCAATGGCAATCTCAAAAATCGCTCGCACGACTTGGCAAGCCTGGCATTTACCTCGTCGCTTACATGCTGGCTAGTAGCTTGATTGACCACCAATCGTAGCGAAGGCACAAAACTGCCTTGCACCAACGATTTGATGGTAGCATAAGCATCCATCACGGAAATCGTTTCCGGGCTTGTCACCATACAAACAGTCCGTGCCGCCTGGCAAAGATCGGCCAACAAAGCACCGGACTGACTTCCCGCATCCACCACAATCCAATCGGCATGGGGGGAAAGGGTCAGCAAGCGTGACACCAATCGCTGTTTACTGAACTGCGAAATCTCGGCAAGATCCTCTGGCCCCCACGTTCCCGGCAACACCTGGATCCCCAAGGGCCCTGGCTCAAGTACCTCGTGTATATCACGGCGAGCCGCCAAGAGATCAAAAATACCGTACCGCTCACGCATCCGGCACATCTCTGCAACACCAGAACGCCCCAGATGTGCATCCACCAGGACGACACGATGACCCAACTGAGCCAAGGCGATTGACATATTGACTGACAACGTTGTCGTACCAACGCCAGCTTTTGCCCCAACCAAAACCGCCATGCATGGCGGACTGAGATTCGGTTCCGCCCAGGGCGCCGCCGTAGCGCTTACTAGACTTCGCAATTCTGAGGCCTGATCATTCATACCGACGCACCTGGCATAGCCAGACGATCCCACGCTTTCCCAAAGTACCAGAGCCGCTTAACCCTGCTCAATCACCCAAAGACTCAACCTGCAAGATCCCCTCGGCGAGACAGCGGGCACTTGCTGGCTCAATATCGTCGGGAACGTTTTGACCATTGGTAAGATAACTCAAAGGCAATTTCCCATCTTGAAACAGGGGCAACAAATTTCCGAGCCCTGTCGATTCATCTAATTTCGTCAACAACAAGGCCGTCGTCCCCACCTCGTCAAACTGACTCACTGTCTTCAACAGATGCGAGGTCCTAGAGGCACTACTGAGCACCAGATGCACTTCGTCTGGCTGAGCCTCATTCAGGATCGACTTCAACTCTTGAATTTTAATTTCATCACGCGGACTTCGTCCGGCCGTATCCATGAGTATCAAATCCAACCCCCTGAGCTTCTCCAGAGCCCCCCGCATTTCAGAAGGCGTCGCAACAACCTCCATCGGCAGATCAATAATGTCAGCATAGGTCCTTAGCTGGTCGACCGCAGCAATACGATACGTATCGACGGTGACCAAGCCAATTCTAGCCTTTTCGCGAAGCCGATAATTGGCCGCCAACTTGGCAATGGTGGTTGTTTTCCCTACGCCCGTGGGACCCACCAGAGCCACCAGACGGCGACTGCCCGACTCAACTCGCAACGGACCTGTCACTTGAATTTGCTTTTCAACCAACCGGCCAGCAATCGAAGTAAGCTGCAAAACGTCACCCAACTCCGCGGCAGACGCTTCGTTTTTCACATAGTCAACGAGCTCCCTGGCAAGGCGCTCGTCAATCTCAGCTTCGATCAATGCGGTAAAAAGCTGAAATAACGAATCAGGCATTTCCGGACGGTCGACCTGACGATCACGCAGACACAACTGCTCCACCAAAGATTGCAAATCATCCAACTGCTTCTTCATATCATCCCGATAGCGGGAACGAAAATCATAAACTTCTGATTCATCGCCACGCGACGCAACTTCACGCTCCCCCAAAGTCCCCTCTGACTCCGGCCCCAGCTCTAAAGACACCCCCCCTTGCGCAGACAGTTGCCGCGGCACCGTGACATTAGTCGAGGCCATGACCTCGACAGCCTTCGCCCCGGTTAGCCAAGGCAACACACCCCTGGGAATCTGCCGAGTATGCAACACAGACGCATCAGGCCCCATCTCCCGACGAACCATATCCAAGGCAGCTTGCATTGTTTTGGCACGAAAAGTTTTAAAGTTCATTCCTACAAAATTCCTTCCTCGAAGACGACCAACCCATACTGCAAATCACCGACTTCCAACAACCCCAGGCTCGGCATCAGTGACCATACCCACCGACTCCACCTGGGTATCTCGAGTAATTTCGTTGTAACTCAAAACCACAACTCTGGGCAATTTACTGGATATCAACTGCCTGAAACCTGGCCGGATCTGAGGACTCACCAAAACAATCGGCGTACGACCGGATCGCACAAGCTCAGCAACCTCCTGCGCAACCTGGTCACAAGTAACATCGATTGCCTGAGGTGACATACGGATAAACAACCCGCGTTCACCGTGCTCGATTCCCGCAGAAATCCGATCCTCGAGCGCCGGATCGAGCGTGACCACATACAGCCGACCATCCTCATCACGATACTGAGTACAGGTAGTTCGCGCCAAACGGTGACGCACATATTCCGATAACCAGATCGGATCCTTGGTTTTACTGGCATAATCACCCAATGTTTCGAGCACCAGACCCAACTGACGGACAGACAGCCCTTCATGCAGCAACATCTGAAGTATTTGCTGAACTTCACCCAGCTTCATTACCCCAGGAATCAACTCGTCAACGACAGCTGGCGAAGTTTTTTTTAACTCATCCACCAGCTGGCGAGTCGTGTCACGCGTCAACAATTCATCCGCATGCTGGCGAACCACCTCTTGCAAATGCGTCGCCAACACCGCCGCCGGCTCAACAGGCGTATAACCCAACATTTCCGCACGATCGCGGACACCCGGCTGAATCCATGTCGCCGGCTGCTGAAAAGCCGGATCACGAACCGGAACCCCATCCACAGCACCCTGCGTCATCCCAGAGTCCATCGCCAAAAGATGATCCGGAAGCACCTCACCGTCCGCAACAGAATTATTGGCAATCTTGATTTGGTACTGATTCTCTCCCAACCGCATATTGTCGCGAATCCTGACCTTGGGAAGAATAACCCCCAGCTCACTTGCCACATGTTGACGAACACCTGTAATACGCTGCAACAAATCCCCTCCACGACCGGGATCCGCCAGACGAATCAACCCCACGCCAATCTCCATTTCCATGGGGTCAATCGCCAAAAAATCCTCTATTCGCGGCGCCACTTCAGCAGCCTCATCCGCCTGAACCTTCTGGGCGGTGGCCGCCTTCTCACGATGACGCTGCTTTTCCTTTTGAACCGTCAATGCAAGACCGAAACAGCTTCCCCCAACAATCACCAGAGGAATGGTCGGTAAATTTGTAAACACAAGAACTACCAGAAAACCACCAGCCACCACCAAGGCCTGTGGCCGTGCAAGCAACTGCGACAGAAACTCCGTCGGCAAATCAACACGCTTCGTGCTTCGAGTTACCAACAAACCAGCAGCCAAAGAGACAAGAAACGCAGGGATCTGGGTCACCAACCCGTCCCCAATCGTAAGTCTTGTAAACTGAGACACTGCAGTCGCAACTGTCATTTGCGCGTGAAACACACCAATAAACAAACCACCACCAATATTGATTAACGTTATAATAATCCCAGCAATGGCATCCCCCCGCACGAACTTGCTGGCACCATCCATGGCACCATAAAAATCAGCTTGCTCAGTAATCTCTTCACGACGCCGCTGTGCCTCTTTTTCATCGACAATGCCAGCATTCAGGTCAGCGTCAATTGCCATCTGTCGACCCGGCATTCCATCCAATGCAAAACGCGCCGCCACCTCACTAATACGAGTCGCACCCTTGGTAATGACGACAAATTGAATGACAACGATAATCACAAAAATAATCAGGCCCACTACGATCACATCACCGGCCACAAATTCACCGAATGCTTGTATGACCCCTCCAGCTGCCCGCAAGCCATCTGTCTCGGCACGTGTCAGAATGAGCCGTGTCGTTGCTACATTGAGCACGAGTCGTCCCAACGTAGCTGCCAGCAATATAGACGGAAACACACTAAACTCTAACGGTGTTCGCACATAGATAGTAGTCAAAAGCACGATCACTGCCAGCGTAATATTCGCCGCCAGTAATAAATCCATCACGACCGTCGGCAGCGGTATCAATATCACCAACACACTGGTGATGATGGCCACCGGCAGGATGAAGCTTCGAGATTGCGCAAATATACTCATCGCGCGCTAGAAAGGCACTTTCATCTTGACAATCAACTAAAAAGGAAAACAAGAACGTTCTTGTTGAGAAGAGGGCGGGAGGTTAATAAATCATTCACAAAGTGTCCAGACCTGTTTCTCGAATTAAACGCACATGACCGCAAGCACCCCATGCATGACGTCATGCAGTCGCAGTGCGATCAGGCATAGCACTAGCCCTGAACGCCCTGGCAAGAAACCGACCACCAACCGCTGAAAGAAGGGATACCGATTGACGTCCCTTACCTGCCACCAAGTCGCTGCTTACCCGTTAAGACAGGCATTACGCTTGATGCAACGATAAGAGCTGACGTTGACTTTTTTTCAGATGCACAAAAGAAATGACATGCCAACCGCAACCCACAACTCGCCAAGCCAAAAGAGATACTGTGCTTGCAAACACAGCACCAACACAAAACGGACTGCAACAATCCGTTTCGGGGTAAAACCAAGAGGTCCTTGCTTCCCACGAACCATGAAACGACTCATTGTTCATCAATCTATACAATTCGGTGCTTGCCAGTGACTTATCCGTCAAAACATTTTGTTTCGTCAAATTGTCGTCAAGCTAATCATTGCCCGTTGGCTGTACTCTCTACGCTGGTATTTTTAGCAGCCATGCAGTTCATTCCAAAACACGTTTTCATTTTGCCCGTCCACACCACAAAGACAGCAACGGATTTTATCCCGCTTGGCGTGCTTCGGGCAGCGTCTTTCCTTGAATCTGATACACATACCGCAAAATTTCGGCCACCGCAGCATATTCTGCTGTCGGGATAGGATGCCCCGGCTCGACTTGTTTATACAGAGACCTTGCCAAATCCTTACGTTCCACCATTGGAATATTCGCATCCAGTGCAAGGCGACGGATGCGTTGTGCTAAAACTCCCGCTCCTTTGGCCACGACAACCGGAGCTACCATGGTTTCGAGATCGTACTGGATGGCCACAGCCAATCTAGTGGGATTAGTTACCACCACATCCGCCTTGGGTACTAGCATATTCAAACGATTCAGTACAAGTTGCCGCTGAATAGCACGCCGGCGGGCAACGAGCTGTGGATCACCTTGCAATGATTTGAGTTCTTCTCGCAACTCCTGCGTTGTCATCCGTAAATCCTGCTCATATTTCCAGCGTTGAAATGCGTAATCCAAGACAGCCAAAACCAACAGTGCGCCACCAATCTTAAGGGTCGTCCAAAACATCAACTGAAACACAGCCTGTGCAATACCTCCCACAGACAATCCACTTAACGACAAAATCGCTGTCCGGTCTCCCCAAAGGCTCCAGGCGGCAACGACGCTAACAACAATCACCTTGAAGACACCAAAAGCAAATCGCATGAAGGTTGGCAGTGAGAACAATCTCTGTAATCCACGAAGAGGACTTATTCGAGACATATCCAAGGCGAGACGCCGCGGCACAAACAGCACGCCAACTTGAGCAACGTTGATCAATACCGCTACCAACAACAAAATGGCGAATACGGGAAACGTCACTTTTGCCAGCTCCAGCAACAAGTAGTTACTTTCGGCTAATGCTGTATCCAGGCTGCCAGTGAGGTCGTTACCTCCACCAAATTGTCTCTGAGTATAATGCCCAAAAAAATTCACCAGGTCACGCCCCACATAGACCAGTAAAAACACAGCACCCAGCAGAAGTACTGCTGATGCGAGATCCTGGCTCTTGGCAACATGACCTTCCTCACGCGCTTTTTGCCGCCGCAATGGCGTCGCTTCATGCGACTTTTCTCCAAACTGCTCAGCCATATCAAAGCATCCTGCTTTCTATCGCTGACTCGCCGTTGGAGTGAAAAATTATATTTAACATTTTGAGTACCCAAAAAAACCAAGGGCTACTACTTTTATTCATAACCCAAATTTTTCAGCTGGCAGCTTGACTGCCAAATCAACCACGCTGTCCTCCCACCCGCAGCCTCTCTGGAACGCAATATCCGTCCAGTCCTGTCTTTTCGTTTGCCATGGCCATCACAGCCTGTACTTTCAACACGTTTCCGCTTGCCGCCGTTATCCATCACCCTGGGAAAAATAGAAAGCATTCAATACATTTTCGACCGTTGGCCCAACTTCATGCTGAAACATCCACACGATAGTCCCCAATGACAACGACAAAGTCCCGATTAAAACAATCGCATTAAGACTAAACCCCACGGCAAGAATGTTTAATTGCGGTAGAGTTCGACTGATTAGTCCAAGAACTATAATTGACATGAGCAAGGCAACGATCGTTGGCGCGGCAGCCCGAATACCTAACAAAAAACTCTGTGTCAGGATGTCCGTTAACGTACTAACCACTCCCTGCGAGAAAGATATCTCACCTGGAGATATCCATTGAAATGTTTCCAATAATCCCGCCATCACCAGGCGATGGCCACCAATCAACAGGAAACAAGAAAGCGCGACAACTTCTAACAACTGGCTAAACACCGACAGATTACTATCAAAGGTCGGGTCGAAAATGTCAGCCAGGCTTAAAGCACTCATTTGAGCAACCGTCTGCCCCGCCACCTGAAGCCCCATAAACAGGATCATCACTCCCAAGCCAAGTGTCAGCCCTAACAACAACTCCTGGGCCAGCATGACCACCAAATCTACTAAATGAACGGGTGGATCAACAGGCAGGGAAGAGAAAAGCGGCGTGACCAACAACGACAAAGCAACCGCTAATAATCCACGAATACGTAGCGGCACAACCTGTGCTCCCAGAATGGGTGCGGTCATCATCAAACCACCCAGCCGGCAGAGAACAAATACAAACACGTAAAACAGGTCGAGATAAGTAGTGAGTAGAGCGTTCATGTGCTAAATGGCAAACGACCCTTGACAACTATAACGGCTGACTTGTCAATGGACACAACAACACCCCCTCACCCTCCCATAATAGATTGCGGGATGTTTTCGATCAGACTTTCGGAGTATTCCATCATGCGGTAGACGATCCAGGGAAGACAAATCCCCAAAGCGGCCACCATGGCAATGATTTTAGGTACAAACGAAACCGTTTGATCCTGGATTTGTGTCAGAGCCTGAATCAACCCAATGAACAAACCGACTGCTGTGCCCACGAGTAACACAGGCGAACCTATCAACAACGCCGTAACGATCGCTTCCCGACCAAGATCAATTGCTTCCTGCGGAAACATGGCTATCCCTGACTATGGTTACCCCAAAGGAACAAAACTTTCCAGCAACATACCAACGACAAGATGCCATCCGTCTACCAGCACAAACAACATTAATTTAAACGGGAGTGAAATCATCACCGGAGGTAACATCAGCATCCCCATTGAGATGGTTACGCTTGCAATAACAATGTCCAGAATCAAAAACGGCAAGTAAATCCGAAAACCAATCAGAAACGCCGTTTTGAGTTCACTAAGCATAAAAGCTGGCAATAGGACTTGTAGTGGTACATCGTCATAAGTTTCCGGCTCTGCTGCATTGCTGGGTAAATAACGGTAAAACAAACGGACGTCGTCGCCATTCCCCGTAGCCTCTATCTGTTGGGCCATGAATTGTCGCACTGGCCGTACCCCAGCACTCCATGCCTGCTCGAGACTCACCGAGTCCGTGGCACTCGTGTATGGCTGTATGGCTTCGTCATAGACCTGTTTCCAGACAGGTGTCATCAGTAGCAAGGTAAGAAAAAGAGACAGGGATGCAATCACTTGACTGGGAGGCAACTGCTGTGTTCCCAATGCCTGACGTAACAGAGAAAGCACGACTACGATACGAACAAAACTGGTTGTCATCAACAAGACAGCAGGAGCCAGACTGAGCACTGTCAGCAACAGCATAACCTGCAGGGTCGAACTCAATCCCTCAGGACTGGTCCACAGCGCCGGTCCGCGACTAACGAAATCCGTTACATTCATCGCTTCCGGCTGCCCGGGCGGGACGGGAACATCGGCTACGTCCAGATCTTGGGCCAACATAAGATGAGGCAGACAAAATACAATCGCAAAGAACCAGCAACGACATTTCAGTTTTTGGCGTCGCTCCTGCCGTTGCTGTCTACGATATAAAAGCTGGAACGACCACATGATCAAATAAGTTTTTTATCCAGGATTCGCAATTCATATTTACGGAAAACACTTCCCTCACAGCTCAGTCCTGCTGCCCCCTCCGAACGGTGAAACGATTTTCCATTTCATCAAACAACTTCGACCTGCCCGACTCCGACCCAAATCCCGAAAGTATCTCGCGAAAAGACGACGTATTGCTCCCAGGATGCATTTCCTCACAAAGCGCCTTTACACGCAGAATTTCATCGGGATCAGTGATCTCCGTAAGCGTTTGAGCCCCCTCAGGTGTGACGGCAACCAGCAAAAGCTTGTTGGCAAATTTGATCACGTGAAGGTTCTGCCGTGCCGCCAGCGGAGCTCGCCCCATGATGTCAATGACATCTTTGGACACCAAGTA
The DNA here is from genome assembly GCA_964393615.1 of uncultured Pirellulaceae bacterium. GTDB lineage: Bacteria > Planctomycetota > Planctomycetia > Pirellulales > Pirellulaceae > CAYMUR01. Next base: position 50,536 of record CAYMUR010000011.1, on the reverse strand, counting down.
GTGTCTGCGTGACCAACCACGACGTGAGATCCAAATCACGCACAAAAAAAGGCCTAAAACAATCACCAAACTGCTGACGACCGTCAGCAGAGAACCGGTTGCTGTGGGAACTTCGGCTGGCAACTCATCGGCACGACGAGATTTGTCCGAATTGCCAATCGGTATGGCATTTCGTGCACGTTGGCCCAGTGGCCTGCCCGTCGATGGTTTGTCCGGATCCGTACCGGCCCCCGGGTTAAGGTCTTCTTCAAATTGAGCCACCGTGACATCCGCCGACCGCATGGCCCTGCCCACAAGAGAACGCACTGGATTGTCTGACAGCTTTTCCTGTTTGCGTGTGTTTCTCAACTCCATCAATCGCGAAGAAATTGCCTGGCGCTCCACACGAGCTTGATTGGGCTGCTCCCCCTCTGGCAAGCCATCCGGGACGGCTGCTATGAGAGCGATGGCCAACGTATTGAAAGACAAAAGTATCGTCACATTAAGAGCTCGTTTCTCCGGCAATCAATTCCGCCACACGAATACAGAAATTGTCGTTCAAGACGAGTACTTCACCTCGTGCAATGAGTCGGCCATTCACATACACATCCACCGGATCACCGGCCAATTTATCAAGTGGGACCACGGATCCTCTTTTAAGTTGCAATACTTCCTCGAGATGCATACGTGTTCGACCCAACTCTATTTCCAGGTCCAGTTCTACGTCTTGAATCAGATCCAACGTCGCCTCTTCAGTCGACGCCGGAGTGCCCGCGAGACTTGACAATTCAAAACGCTTGACACCAGGCGGAAGCTCTTCTGCCGCTTTATCTACCGACGCCAAAGCTTCCTGCGCCTGACTTAAAAGTGCATCGATGTCACCCTGCGGAATATTTCCAACAGGCATTTCCTCCGTGACCGCATCAGCCTCTCCGCCTGCTACGGATCGATTTGGAATATCGCCTCCCCCGTTCCTGGGTGCAGCGAGCGTTTCGTCCGCAAAAGAGGTTGGCTTTATTTCGTCACCAGCCGATACCTCTGAAACCGGTCGTTCCGGCGTTTCATCCTTAACCTGATTAAGCAGCGATTCGATTTCGTTTTGACTAATTTTTTCGTCAGCCATATCGGACTCCATTCCTATCCGCGATCACAACCACTCAAGGATCAAACTCACCTGTAGCGGCACACAGATTGCCGCAAGAGAATAGGCTATGTGCCTAACCAACCACCCAAGACACTCAGCAACAACATCCGTTTGTAAACAACATCCTGCCCATTACAAACGCTAAAAACTATTGTTCGACGAACGAAAAATCGGGGATGATAATATCTTGGAGGAGCGGCTTCCCATACGCTCGGTTAGTTTTCTCCAAAATTTTGCGTTTAATCAACCCCAACCCTGGCTCACTCACATCAGCGATTTCGGCACTACGAATGATTACGATCACTTGTTCGCGAAAACGGCGCTCTAGCCCTGCATGCAGTGATATCACCTCTTCGTGGTCTTCTTCTTTGACGAGGCCAAATAGCTGAAAATCAAATCGAAGCGTCGTGTTCGAAGCTGGCTGGAATGCCGAAACAGAAAAAGCCTCCCCCAGCGGAAACTCTACCAATGGAATTTCCCTTTTATGGCGTACCTCGGAAGATCCTCCTTGTACATCAGTGAAGGTCTCCATCGCGTCATGTTCCAACGCAACACTGTCCTGTGCTGGTGGAAAAACCAGGTAGGCCAGTGTCGATTCACCGATCACCACCAAGGAAACAATAGCAGCAGCTAGCAGTCTCCCCTTTAAAAAAGATTTTGGGGCTCCACTCGAAACCGGGCTGGCAAGTAAATTCGGATGATTTTCTTCAACCATTTTGTGTTTCCTCAACCTTCAGAGATGCACTCCCCTCCACCTCCTTGTTGGCAGCAGGAATTTTATATTTTCGGTTGCCCTGACCATCGACTGCTTCCAGATCCCCTATGATTTCATCTAACAAAAAGACTTCGACTCGCGAATTTTCCTGGAGCCGTACAGGATCGGTCCCCGCCTCAAGCGGCTCGTTGGGTCCGGCCACTGATAGACGAAAACGCCGTCGTTCGATTCCCATCGAAACCAGAAAATCTAGCGTCTGGCGGCATCGGCGGTAGGCTAGGTTAAGCGCTAGTTCGTAATTCTCTGTGTCCGATAACTTGGGGTCCAATGGACGCCGAGACGTGTGCCCTCGAATCTCAATGCGCTGTGGTTTTCCCCGCAACTCGCCAACGATGAGTTGCAGATCTGTCCGTAACGGATCATCCAATTCTGCAATTCCTTCGCGGAAATTAATTACGGTGCCAACACCGGAATGTTTTCCTGGCCTGATTAACCGAACGCGTGGATGTTCACCAGTCGGCGCACTTTGTTTATCACCCCCACGCATCACGTCCATTCTCCGGGACCGCCCCATAGTCGCCAACTTGGAAACTGCCGAATTACGCGGGGGTTTGCTTCCTGGGACCGAGTTAATCGTCGACGCATTGTGTCCGAAATGTTTGCGTAGCGACTCCGTCAGTGCTTGAAACTGCTCGTCTTTCTTGATTTCGCTGAGTGATACCAACATGATAAAAAAAGTCAACAACAACGACATCATGTCGCCGAAAGTAACGACCCACTCCGGTATTCCGCCAACTTTATCGTGTTCTTCAACTGGCATGACCTAGGCCGCCATCTGCTTGGTGGCACGGACTTTGGGTGGAAGGAAAGTGTTTAGTTTCTGTTCTATGATGCGAGGATTTTCACCGGACTGTAACGCCATCACGCCTCTCACGACGATCTCCATCGCCAACAACTCTTGTTTGTTAATAAAGCCTAGCTTTTCCGCAAACGGCAAGAATACAACGTTTGCAATGATTGCACCGTAGAGTGTCGTTATAAGGGCTACGGCCATACCACCTCCGATCGTGGACGGGTCGTCCATATTCCCCAACATGATTACCAGCCCCATCAATGTCCCTATCATTCCAAACGCCGGAGCAAATCTACCAAGCTGTTCCAATACTGCTTTTCCATCACGATGTCGTGTAGCCACGGCATCGATTTCAGTACGGAGAATATCCTCGATGACCTCGGGCCTTGTTCCATCCACCGCCATCTGGATTCCAAGGGTTATGAAATTATTTTCAATTTCATTAATGCGCCCTTCGAGTGCCAGAAGGCCGTCTCTCCGTGCCGTCTCAGCAAGGCTGACAATTTGTTCAATCAGTGTTGGCACATTCTCCGGCTTATTAAGAAACACCTTTTTAAATAAGGTGGCTAAACCCATGACATTTTTGAGGGGAAACGAGATCAACCCAGCCGCAAATGCCCCTCCTATAACAACCAGCAACGAGGGTACATCAAAGAATGCTGCTAAATTCGAACCCTCTGCAGCCAGTATCGCACCAATGATCAACCCAATGGCCAGCAGAAATCCAAGCAGACTTGCAATATCCATAATGGCTATTTTTCATCGAACGTGAGTGGGTCCGCCCCAATGCAAGGCCAGACCAGTGGAATGTACTTATAAAATCTGCCAACTGTTATTTGTTTTCATCGCGAACAGTATGTACAGATGGGATCAAATGTTTCGTCTGTTGATAGGTGACAGCCCTTTCAACCACTTCATCTATGGTTTCTCCTACCACCAGCCGATCTCCACTGACCAGTGTAATATAGGTATCCGGACACGCCTCTACATAACGAATCAATTCCGCATTCAACACAAACGATTCACCACCCAGTCTGGTTAGTTGGATCATAACAGTCCGCCACCATGGCCCGCGCAAGGCACCGCCTTATCTTAAAGATACGTTATAGTAATCGCATACACATTACTTTGCCCGAGTCGACTTTTCCTAAGCCAAGGTTATCTACGCAGATTCAGTAGCTCGTCCAATAATTGCTGGGCAGCCGTAATGACGCGTGTGTTACCCCGATACTGAGTCGTTGCCAAAATCAGGTCGACAAGATTGGCTCCAATGTCCGTGTTGGAAAGCTCAACAGCTCCCGAGACTAACGTTCCCAACCCCACTTCACCCGCGTTTCCATGCACTGGCAATCCAGAGTTTACGCCCATACCAAACATGTTTTCCCCGCGCTGTTCCAAACCAGCTGGATTAGCAAACCGTGCCAGCCGGACTCGGCCTAAATCACGTGAGACCCCGTTCGAAAACATACCGCGCATGGCGCCGTCTTCGCCGATGATGAAACTGGCTAACGTTCCCGGTGCTGATCCGTCCTGACGAGCAGCAGCCAATTGAGATGACTCCGCAGCCAATCCAGAAACTGTGCTAAAATCGAGATCAAATTCAAGGGGTGATTTTGAAGACACGTTACGCCGATCAATGGACATGGTTTCATTCGAGACTTCGACAAGGTTCCCTTCGCCGTCAAATGTGACCAACCCTGTTCCCACCGCAATTTCCGCCCCTGTTAAAGGATCGTTATCACCGGAATCCGCAAACCAACGGTAAACCGTCGTTGAATCGGTCCGTTCTTCTAGCACAGTCGTGATCCTTGACTCGACGGGTACACCGAGCGAATCAAAAGCCACAAAATCTGTTACCGTGCCCTGGCCTACCGCCGATTGGATGGTACCGAATCCAAGATTTGGAATGCTCGTCTCTCCAGAGGAAGTGGTAACTGAAAACGAAGAAAGACCGAAATCGAGGGCGTTCGCCATGCCGTTATTTGAGACAAACCGAAGAATACCGTCCTCCACCGATCCACCGGCAGACAAGACATTCGAATCGCCAGCAATTTTATTTAGCGAACCGCGAATAGGATTCGCCGCGTCACCCGATTCTGTCTGGACCCCGGACGCATCATCCATGAAATCAACTAGATCTTGCACCGTCGACGCATTGGTAATTTGGAAATTTTTAGTGGTTAACGCCCGACCGCCTTTACGAGGAGAAAATGACAATGCGCCCTCCTGAAAGACATTTTCGAAATTGAGAGAATCTCTACGTACCACGTCGACCAACAACGTGTTGGGATCAATTTTCGGACCATCCAAGTCAACTCGCTGATTCTGGGGGTCGTCTAGATTTGAAATTTCTGCATCGGGCCGAAAGTCCGTATAGCTCTCTCCTGGACTTACCGTGTCCACCAGATAAAAACTATTCGAATCATTCGCAAGATTTCGGTAAATTCGGACTTGGTCGTATTCAGGAAAACCTCCACTGGAGGGTGGTGCCGGGGGTACTGGTAAATTCGTCAAGTGAACGCGTCCATTGACTACATTTTGCGGTCCAACCAGGGGGGATGGGCGACTTTCGCCTTCTCCGGCACGATAGTAGGTGACTAGATAACTGTAGTTGCCATTCACCGTTGATTCGTCAAGCAATGTTGATGACAACGGTATGGAACCATCGTCGGTAAACGATTCGGTACCTTGTTGAACAGATGTCAGATAAAACAAATCGTCTCCGTTTTCAGCAGTTCGATAAATGTTGATCGTTGGATATTCGTTCGTAGCAGGAAAACCACTAAGCTGAATGGAATTGTTTCCACTACCAGTCGCTATGCTTTGCACCACGCTGCTGGTCGGTACACTTTCAGTCCCGACAGCATCGGCAAACGTAAAGCGATAAGAGTACGCAGCCCCCTCTACCAGCGTCCCGCTCGCCAAGTTCATGCCCCTTGTCGCCACGTCTCGCACATCCGGAGGCACTGAATTCACAGCCCGGACAGTGAAATTGTCCGGTCGAGGTATGGATCCATTCATCAAAGGATTGCTTTCCAACACCTCGGCGGTGTCGGCAATGTCCCCCATCGGTGACAGCACTCCTTCGAGTTGAACATTTTGCGTGGCTTGCGCGACCGCTTCGTAACCCAATGGGATGGTCAAAGGCACTAATCTCGTTTCGATCATTTGAAACGTGTCGTCCACACCGAATCCCAAAACACGCTGCCCAGTTGTCGTGACCAGTTCGTTTGCCGCATTCGTATTGAACATACCGTTACGTGTATACAAATGCTCACCAGAAGTACCCTCCACGACAAAGAAACCGTCACCCTGAATGGCCAAATCGGAAGGATTCGCGCTAAGCTCGATCGTGCCTTGCGTAAAATCGGGAGAAATCTCGGCAACCTGTGTACCCAACCCGGTCTGCCTGGGATTCGTCCCACCGGTTGTTGCGGTTGGGGTCGAACCCATACTTTGCGTCTGCAAAAATTGGGTCGCAAAAACCGTATCCGAAGCTTTGAAGCCGACAGTCTGTGAATTGGCTAAATTATTACCAACCACGTCGATCTGCGTTTCCGCAGCTGTCAAACCGGTTAATGCCGTGCTAAGTGCAGATGCAAGACCCATATCAAACCCCTCCCTGAATTTGGCGAATACTTAGTAATGGTATAAAGATAAATTGTGAAATAGTGAGTACTTGGAGATTCGATGCTGTATCCATTCCCGCCGCGAACCTAAAACCCAAACCTCTAACCTCGTGAATCGCCCAAGTTGACCCACGCAACACATTTTTTTTCGATCCGAATTCGCTAGCCCGCGATGACTTCACGAATATTTTCTAACGCAATGCTTTGTTCACCAACTTGTACCTTGATGGTCCGTTGACGACTGTCGTCACCATTCACTTCAATGGAAACACGGTCGACAAAACCTTCCACAGTGCTGCCATCATCGGCTAGGGCCGCTACATTTTGCCCGATAAGACTGCTGGCTGAAGCCAAATTTTGCCCTGTAATAATAGCTTGCAATGTGTCCGTCAATTGATTGGTCGCACTGATCTCTCGAATCTGGCCTATTTGGCCGACCAGTTCACTGTTGTCAAGAGGATTCAGCGGATCCTGATTTTGTAATTCGGCAATCATCAGTTCCAGAAAAGTATCCACGCCGACGTTCGCAAGCTCATTACCCGCGGGACGTTCCGCGTCAGGTCTTGCAATGGGGCTAATCGTTGGTATACGAGACATGAAAAACCTTTCACTTTGATTTTGGTGAACTTTATGTGGCTGATAGTTCCTAGGACCTGCCTCGAGTGAAAAACGTTACTGCTCTACATGGTCAAAGATTCATGGGCCCATCAAATACGTACATCCAATTGGCCATCCCTGCGACCCACCTCCCGTTTCGGCAAGCCATTTTCACCTAGTGAGTTGTCATCTGACGATTCCAGATTCCCACCTAGTTCCTCGGTAGATCGCTCAGGTTTTTCTTTCTCTTGTCGCTCGTCCGCATTGGTAGAGCGTTGGTCGAGCAAATCCACGTCAAACTGCTGTATTTGGATTTCCTGCTCCGCCAATCTGTCTCGCAACAACGGCAAATGGTCAATCAGCAACATCCGGGCCGATTGCGTCTCCGCTTCGATACGAGCCACCATAAGGTTACCTTCTAGTTTGACCTCCAACCGTAACGAGCCGAGTTCAGGAGGGTGCAGTCGCAGCCGTATCGGCTCACCCCGTTGCTCTGCAATTTGAAAAGCCTTGGTTACGCGTTGAATGAAACGAGCCTGCTGAAAGCCAGTCGCGGGATCACTTGCTGCGCCCGCAGACCGTGAAAAACTTTTTCCCGACGCTACAGGGCCGTTTTTCAGATCCTGGCCCATCGTCCCTGGCTCACTGGTTGGTTCCTGCTTATCTTCCACTGAATTGTTTCCCCCGGAAAGTAGTGACTGGACGGACAATTCCTGGTTCAGCACCAACGGACGGCGTACCGTATCACCGCCACCTGAGACTCCGGATTGATTGCTCTCTGACCATGAAACCATAGAGCCTGAAATCCCATCTCTCGGTTCACTATTTTTTTCTGCTCTGCCCTGCGTCGCTACATCACTCCCAGCTCCAGCTGTAAGATTCTCTTTTGACCCTGATTGATCATCACGGTGAGGCGTCAAATGACTTGCCTCCTCAATTCCCGCCGTAAATGAAGTAGCCTGCCTGACAACACCTGACCGGTAAGCATTGGCTTCTGTAACCAATCTATCCCGGTACCGTTCGCGCTCTAAATCATGCACAACTGTCACGCTTGCCGTGCTGTCCTCAACTTCGCGGACCAAGCCAGCATTGCCAGGTTCTGCCCCACCACCGCCTTCCCGCTGCAAAGATTCCGTTACTTCGGCAGAATCATTCCCGCGGGCCGACAATTCTATGGTCTCCTTTAACAACCGATCAGGGCTCCCTTCCATCGGCCCACCAACTTTGTCATCATTCGGTTGGTCAGCCTCGGCCTGTTCTCTCTCGTCAAATCTTGCTTCTGGCGACAGGCTCTCCGACTCGGCCTGTTTTTCCAATCTCTTTGTTTTTCGCTGCACCTGATGGTCCAACGATGCTGATGCATCTCCTGGCGCCTCCTGACGCCCTCCAAGATGTTCCTCGAACACGCCACGACCCACTGGATTCTCAACAGAAACAGGTGTCGCCCGCGCTGCATTTTCCAAAGATGTGGATTGCGATAATGTATTCAGCGGCAAAGAAGACATGACATTTCCTGTTTCGTATCAAGCTATTCTGTGGACAACGGGCCACACGCAATTTACTTCCCCACAAGGAACCAAATCTCACTTTCGATTTTGTTGACTTGCCTCAAATTGAAAACTGTCCTTGATCATTTTTAAATTTGCGATCACGACAAACGAAGACAACATTCCTTCTATGTCCTTTTAGGGACTTCGAACTCCTTTCGTGTAGCTTCAAAAAAAGAGGCTGTCGGTTTTCCACTGCGAATTTCGCGTAGTATTTTAAATAAGGTTTCATTGTCTTGTGGTCGATCGGTTTTGAATTCCACGTGCAATTTCCGTTGCAACTCCGCTGGCATGGCTCGAATAATCGCAACGGCATCTTCCAGGCCTTGGTTCGGCGCCGTATCGATCATTTTTTCAATCATCATCTTTTGTTGAGCGGGCTTCATGTTTTCCAACGCGGCTCGTGTGTGCAACAATGCATCCTGCTGAGCCTCCAATTCCATCTGTCCGATGCGATTCAAGAACGCAGTCCGTTTTATTTCGTAACGCTTACTAGCACCCTTTACTTCTTCGCGAATTGCGTCGATCCTGCGCAATCCTTTTTCAACCG
>CAYMUR010000011.1:12792-41512 GCA_964393615.1 uncultured Pirellulaceae bacterium | reverse complement strand
CAGCGCCAGGTCAAGACTCTGCAACCGATGCTCTCGCTTGATCTTTTCGATGGGCTGAATCTTACTAGGCTGGTTCGTGACATTTCCACTCTCGCCTCCACTACCTGACTGAGGCGGCAGACCATGCATGACTGCCAGGATCTCGACCACTTTTTCAGCCTGTAAATATCCCTGCTGACAAAGCACACCGACGATCACTCCAGTCGTGAGCACAGTCGCTATGCAAAAATAAACAAACAGAGCTGACAGCAGGTCAATCAATTTACCCATAGTGAAACATCTTCCTGAGGATCACGCCGTCCAGACACAAATTCATCGAGTATTTTATTTTCATGACGTTGTTGGTTGGCATCGAATTCTGCCTGCCGCTTTTCACTAATTTTCTCCAGTACACGCACCTCTCGATCCGCCATGACAACGGCAGTACGACGTCGTTCAATCTCTGTTTCTATTTCCTGTATGTGCTTCTCAAGTTCACGTTTTTGCGACATCAACTGAAATTCATACCGTCGTACAGATAACAATTTGTCCATGTCGATCTGCCCTCGATTCGACGATCCCTGGAGAACCCTCCGTATATCTTCCAGCTCACAAGTAATGTTGCTGATTTTATCCAGAAGCAACCTTTCCGCCTCAAATGCATTTCCCAATTCTTCGAGTCGCTCTTCACGTACGTGTTCACGCAATTTCATGACGGCATCCAGGCGGAAATGAAAATCAGGCATGTCCTGTTTACAATCTTTTTTCTGTACATCACGGAGACGTCGCTGCAACGTCAACCGCTGCGGATGGTTTTGAAACGCTTAATTGTTCTTGACATTTGCGGCCAATCGCCGACAGCATGTCCCGTGCAGCAACCATGTCACAACGATCTTCTGGCGATTGTCGCAAAAAACGATGAATCGCTTCACGCATTGCGATGGCGACGTCCACACGTCGATTACTCCCTGCCCGATAGGCTCCGATTGAAATGAGATCCTCATTTTCGCGGTATGCCGCCAAAATATTTCGGACCGTCGCGGCAGCTGACAGCTGATCCGAAGGCACCACCTGCGGCATCAAACGACTGAGACTTTCTAAAACATCGATCGCAGGGAAATGTGCTTGATTCGCGAGATCTCGGGATAGCACAATGTGTCCATCCAGCAACCCACGAACCGCATCACTAACGGGCTCGCTCAAATCATCGCCCTCCACCAATACCGAATAGAATCCAGTGATACTGCCTGTCGAATTATTTCCGGCGCGCTCCAACAATTGCGGTAACAATGAAAAAGTACTCGGCGGATACCCGCGTGTCGCCGGTGGTTCTCCGGCAGCCAAACCGATTTCTCGCTGTGCCATGGCAAACCGCGTGATCGAATCAATGACGAGCATTACCTTTTTGCCGCAGTCGCGAAAATACTCCGCCACAGCAGTTGCTGTCTGGGCGGCATGCATCCTTACGATTGCCGGCTCATCACTTGTCGCGACTACGATCACGCTTTTCTTCAGTCCCTCCGGTCCGAGGTCCCTCGTCATAAATTCCTTAACTTCTCGTCCTCGCTCGCCCACTAAACCAAGGACTATGACATCCGCATCGGTATAGCGAGACATCATTCCCAGTAGAACACTTTTGCCTACACCAGCCCCTGAAAAAATACCAATCCGTCCACCACGACCACATGTCAATAAACTATCAATCGCTCTTACCCCAGTAGCAAGCGCTGTATCAACGGCCGGTCGTTCCATTGCTCCCGGAGAACACTGCACCCGTCGTATGCGACCTTGCGTCACCGGTTGCGGAAACCCATCGATACATTTTCCGTGCGCATTAATAACACGCCCAAGCAGCTTCGTCCCAACCGACAAGTACCGCGACGTCTGCACTAACCTGGCCCGACTACCTGAACGAACGCCAGATAGGTGACGAAACGGGTAAATCACCGTAAAACGGTCGCGAAACCCGATTACCTCTCCCCGAACAGGCTTGTCCCCCGCTGCCTGAATTTCAACCAACGAACCAATCGGTACCGGAAAATCAGCAACCTCCGTTGCCATCCCTTCGGTACGAACGACGCTACCTGAAATATCACAGGTGTTGGTATTCGTAATCTGATCTATTAATTGTTGCATTTCATTCCACGAAATCTACAGACACACACGATTCGGCACCGGCCTTGACCTGAAACAAATTGTCGACGCCACCTGTGAACCCTACCCAGTCACAGATGGTCTCCTTGCAAAAACATGCTGCTGGCACCACGTGAAGGCCGACCTCGCTTTTACCATTTTCAAACGATTCTTTAGACTCATCCTAGAAATTTTCTCTGCATTGTATGTATCACGTTCCAAGTATCTCTTCTTCAATCCGATTTAACTGAGACTCAATCTGATGATCGATCGTCCCCGATTCTGTGTCGGCACGACATCCTCCACGTTCAATATTTGCATCGGCAATGATTTCTGTAGGCGCTAACCCTCGCAAACGAGTTGCCAGTGTTTTTACCTCATTGCGTAACGCAGCATAGTCTTCCGGATGAAGGCGTACTGTCATTCGGCGTTGACTGGCAATCATTTGCAAGGACTCAGTGACCCAATCGAGAGTAATTTTCGGTTCCTGTCTCACCTCGCGGCGAATTACACGGGCAGCAATGGCTGTCGCCAACTTAACAACACCTGACTCCCACTGTGCAAACCACGCGTGCTGCGACTTTTCAAACGTTTCGACCATTTGCCCAATTGCAGGAAAAACCGTCCTCAGTTGTTGTGAGATTTGTTGTTGTATGTGCTTTTCAACTTCTCGCATCGCTGCTTCACGGCCTGCAGTTTCTGCGCGCTGACGAATTTCCTCGGCTTCGCGATTTGCCATGGCGACCAATTCAGCCGCTTGCTGCCGAACGTCGTCCAAATATTTTTCGGCTTGGTCCGACATATCCACCAGATTGAACTCGACGGCCCGTACGTCACGCCCTGTTTCAATATCACGTCCAGATTTGATAATCGTAGCCATACGATTTAAGGTCTCCGACAGTTTATTTCGCAAACATCCCCTTAAACAGCAGATTGGGAAACGTGTGCGGCAACAGATGCCATTTGTTTTTGCGCCAATTCAACGTCGCGCAAATGAGTTGGGGGTATTTCAATGAGTTGTTGTTGCAAACGTTCGGCCTTTGAGTGGGGCAACTGGGACAACACTCGGTCAATGAAGGATTGATTCGCGCCAATTAATGCCAACCTCGCAACCTCCGGGCCTATCTCTTTTAGCACGCGATAAAGCGCATCGTCCGCTAACTCTGTAACCTGGGAAAACTCCCAGTGGCGTATCCTTTCTGTGCCCGGCTGTGGAGCTTCGGACGGACCAGATGGCTCGAGAGCAGACAGGTCGAGAGAAAAACCAGGTTTCCCACTTTTTGGATGACTGGATGAAACATGAAAGTGTTCAACAGCCGAAGGTTTGTCACCATCTGCGTCCGGAGTGTCGTTCAACGACAAATCAAACTTTTTGAAATTTGAAATCAACCGATCTTGATCAACCGCAGGTGCTGCATGAATTATTTTTTGCAATGCCTGGACACCGGCATGCCGTCGGCGGGCCGACCGAAGACTTTTTTGCAATGTCGTTTCAAGCTCCTTCTCGATTTCCTGCAGTATCTCCACATCGGTCTCATCCAAATCCAATAGACGTTTCGCAACAGTCGCCTGGAGCTGTGGGTGAAGACGTAATAACACTTCCGCAGCAGAGTCAACAGGAAGCCTGGACAGCACCACAGCAATTGTCTGCGGGTGTTCACCTGCCAATAACGGAGCTAGGGCGGCACCATCTGCGTGGTGCAATACTTCGAATTCATCCTCCGCCACACTAGCAACAACCTTTTGTTTCTCTCCAGAAATGGCACTCTCATCCGAAACGGCCTTTTGTAATTTTTGAACCAGGGATCCGTCTAATTCTACACCCACAGGCACGTCGGACGGCGCAGCGGTCCCTTTTTGCAAAAATTCCTTGAGAACAGTTTGCCTCTCTATCTCAGATACCTCCGGCAGCTGATCTGCTGCCATGCGAACTCGGGCTGCCTGACTCGGTCGAAGTTGCCTAAGTATTTGAGCAGCTGTATCACGGTCTAAATTCGATACCAACACAGCAGCTTTGCGTAATTTTTTTTCGTCCATCACTCCGCCTTAAAACTCCGTATCAAATCAGTTAACTTTTTATCGAAAACACGATTGCTTTGCATCACGCGACAAGCTGAATACACAGAATCTAAACGTACATCCGTCCTCCCCCTTATCCCTCCCATCCTTAGGCAGCATTTTCAATCCATGAACTGACCACTTTGGCAGCCGCATCCGGATTCTCTCGTACCATGTCAGCCAATTCTTCGCGCAACCCAGATTCCCGCATTGAACTTTGCAAAACACGCTCATCACCTTCACTCTCATCACCGGCCTCTTGCGTGTGCTCCATTCCCTGTTCTCTTGATTCCAAAGATGCCTGCGTGGATTGAACATCGGGCTCGATTGGCCGCGGCAATGAACGAATCATTCCTCTCAGCATGATCAGACTAAACAGCCCCAAAGCCAGCATTCCGGTGGTACTCCAATTCTGGCTTAACCAGGACGCAGCCGTTGCGGTAAGCGGTGGGCGCTCGGGCTCCGGTACCGCTAGTTTCTCAAATGCCAATACACTTATCGGCTCCACTTTAGTCCCGTCATCTGGAACGAACGGCAGGACATGGGCAACGTGCGATCTAATCTCGTTGTTAATACTTTCGGCAAATTGATTAATCGTATTTTCATCCGGTAACTCAGGTTTCTGACCGGCCGGTGGAGGATTCTGTTGTTGCCACACTTTCCGGTAGTAACTTTTAGGAATAGAAACGGCCACCGTAGCACTGACAGGAATTAACCCCGCCTTGACCTGCTCCACGTATTCGTCCGACAACGCCTTGGTAGTAGTCTCCACCGTTTTCGAAGTGGTCGACCCACGCTCCTTGGCGCGATCATTAACAGCCGTTGCGGCATTCGGACCTTGCTGTGAAACAAGCCCCGGTTCACCGGAGATTGAACGATTATTCGTCGCCTGATTTTCAGTGGTTGACGTGCTGGCAACTGTCACTGCTTTTTGCGGGTCGTGAACCTTGCTCCAGGTTCGTTCCACGACAGTCTTGTCGAGTTCAACATTAACAACAACGGTGGCATCCGGAATCATATTCAGCGCTTCGAGTGACTTGTGCGCAAAATATGTTTCTAATTCTTTTTTCGCCACTTGGTATTGGCTGGCAGCCTGGGACGACCCCGCGTTCTGATGATTCGACTGTCTTATCCCAGATTCCATATCCACCACTTCGACCAGACTAGGCGTGGTGCCAATTCCATTGGCCACAACGTGGCGAATACTGTCCACATGATTTTCGTCAAAATGAAAACCGACCTGGGGCCAAACTGAAACACTTGCAGTCACCTTTTTTATATTTCTTGGAAACCTGGCTTCCATCGTTTCCTGGTATTTTACGATGGCGTCCTCCACACCACTCATGTGTCTAATAATCAAAGACAATTCCCGCTCGGCAGCCATCTTGACCCCCTGGGCATGCTGTTCTTTCGTGGTCCACACATTGCTGCTTCGAACAGCTTCCTGGTCAAAGTCGAAAGGCGCCCGGGGCATTGCTTCATTCTCAGCCAGTGCCGCCAAATAGAAATGCTTCTGCCCTTTTGGTACACATAACCGATTTCCTTGAGCATCCCAGTGTGATAAATTCGCCTTGGAAAAGGCTACCGTGGCGCGCGCTATTTCTGCATTGGTAAGCGGTCTCGCACCAAACAGATACTCATCTGGTGAAGTCGGCTGGTAGATTACCAAATAGCTCAGGCTAACAACGACGATCACCAGCAACAAACCCGTAATAACCCGAGCTCCAGGTGACATACTGCGAAACAATTCGGTAACCTGAATCGAAGTCTTACTCAAAAAGTCCATCCATGAACTCCTGGCAGGCCGTAACAACGATACGAAAAGCAGCCTAACTTCGCGTTAGTTAAACCACCAAAACGGTACTAAATACGAATATTCTGTATTTCCTGGTATGCGTCCACTAATTTGTTCCTAATCTGCATCATCAGTCGAAATGCCATGTCAGCTTTCTGTACCGCCGTAAGAACTTCTGCCGGATCTGCGTCGCCCCCGGTAAACATGCTCTGCACGGCCTGGTCCGCATCGTTCTGCACTTTGTTAACCTGATCAAGACCTTCCAACAACAGGTCCTTAAACTCAGCCCCGGGCAAGTTACTACCCCGCACATTTCCGCCTGGCATCAAAGGCGCAACAGGGGGCGAAGCGACTGGAGCATTAATACTGGAAATTGGATTCATGGTTTGCTAGGACGTTAAAGTCACAACCTTACAGTGAAATAAGAACGATTAGGCAATGATTCTTAGCGTTTGCTGGCCGAGATCTTTAGTAACTTCCATCACACCAATATTCGCCTCATAGGATCGAGTCGCTTCCATCGCATTGACATATTCCTCCACCATATTGATGCGAGGATAAGCGACATGACCAGCATGGGGCCCCGCCTTGATGGCCAATGGATGATTGGGAGCATACTTGTAATTTGGCTCAACATCTCTCGTGTGCACACCACTTACTTTGACACCAACCGCTTCACCGGATACTTTCAATGATTCGTCTATCTGAAATTCGACATACCTTGGCTGATAAGGACGCACTTGTCCATCTTCGTTAATCACAGTGGACATATTTGCCAAGTTACTCGAAATGGCATTTAATCGCGTCCGCTGTGCGATCAAAGCACTAGTACTAATATCGAGTGCAGAAATCATGACCGAATCTCCTGGCTTGCTGATTCAAAACAGACAAACAGTAACGCATTCGCCAAACAATTAAATGAACTCCCGGTAATTCCAACGCCTACACTCGTTCACTAATAACGGTTTCCAACAACTGAAACTGACGGGTCATGACAGCAATTGCCATATTGTGCATCAGCTGATTTTTCGACAACTCACTAACCTGCTGTTCCAGGCCAACATTACTACCATCATGGAACAATATCGTTTTCATCGAATCCTTCACGTGTCGCAGCGCATCATCGGCATGATTCGTAACCACACCCGGGGTGATCGAACGAGCCCCATCCTGACCACTTTCAATCACCTCTTTTAGCCGCTGTTGAAAGTTCTCCACCGACAAATCACGGACACGGTAACCCGGTGTGTCCAAATTGGCGATATTACCCGCCAAAACCTGGTGACGCGCCTGAGCAAAACTAATGACGTTCTCAAGGACCGGAATATTCGTACCGCTAATCAGTGAAGTAATCATCCTCTACCTCTACTCCGTCAAAGCAACTGACGTGCCAACTCCCTGCAGACATCAAATTTTATTCCACACCCTGCCCACCTACCTTGCTGATATCACTGCTTTCGATCACGACTGCCGGGCGAAGGCCTTTCCAGTACACGCCCCGGGGACGCTCTTCAACCGGCAAGAATTTCATGTTGTGCGGCAATTTATGCGCCATGTGTAACCTTCTTGCATTAAGCGGCGGCCAATTTCTTGGCACGTGGCGCGTAGCCGTAAGCCCTCAGTTTCCCAGACAGCGTTCTCACCCCAATCCCCAAAGCCTTGGCTGTCTTAGCGCGGTGGCCCGCAAAATGATCCAAAGTGGAGACGATCATCTTTCGTTCCATTTCCTCCAAACTCAAGCCAATTGGAACTTGGTTGTCTTGCGCTTTTTCTGCTGCTCCCCGATCTGGTCGAATCAACCATGGCCGTAAATGCTCCACGTGAATCACCGACGATTCACTGAGAACACCTACTCGCGTCATAAGATTTTCAAGTTCACGCACATTTCCCGGCCAATCATACTCTTGCAACAATTGTTTCGCACTACTGTCCAACACCTGTGGCTCACGCTCCAAGCGTCCCGATGTCTGCGCAACAAAATACTCAGCCAATTCGTCAATATCTTCACGCCGCTCACGTAATGCCGGGACATACAGCGGGACAACTGCCAACCGGTAATAAAGGTCCTCACGAAATCTTCCCACCGAAACCTCTTGCTGCAAGTCCCGGTTTGTCGATGCGATGACTCGCACGTCCACATTTCGAGTGGAACTCGACCCTACACGTTCAAATGACCGCTCCTGTAATACCCGCAACAACTTTGCTTGTAGCGACAACTCCATTTCAGTAACTTCATCCAAAAAAATGGTTCCCTTGTCAGCAAGTTCAAAACGCCCGACACGTGGTGCATCCGCACTGGTAAAAGCACCACGCTCGTGCCCAAACAACTCACTTTCCATCAGATGGGAAGAAAGGGCCGGGCAATTCAAACTGACAAGCGCATTTTTCGCCCGTCGGCCACAAGCATGAAGACTACGCGCAACAAGCTCTTTTCCTGTACCACTTTCACCGGTAATTAAAACAGTCTCCTGCGTGGGCGCCACCTGTAAAATTCGCTCGCGAAGTACCGTCATAGCCGGCCCCGAACCGAGCATAGATACGCTCTCCGATGTAGCGGGCACTGCCCTAATCGACCGCTGAGACATATTCGACCGAAAAGCTCGTAGCACGAGCGACTCCAATTGATCTGCACCAAACGGCTTTTCAATGTAATCAAACGCACTATATCGCATCGCCTCAACAGCCGATGCAATCGTAGCGTATGCTGTCACCAAAATAACAGGAACATCGTTGGAACGCTTGTCTAATTCTTTCAGAAACTCCAAACCAGACATCGCCGGCATTTGCAAATCCGAGATAATGACATCCACCTGACTATTTTCACAGACAACCAACGCCTCTACTGCACTGGCGCAGCACACCAATTCAAAACCAGCATGCTGCAAAATATCTGCCATCGATTGCCGAGACTGCTCATGATCGTCGACAACCAAAATACGGCCATTTGAAACTTGACTTCCGCCAGAACAGGAAACAGCTAATTCAGACACTCTCATGCGACCGCCTTTCGTTCCGAAGGAAGAACAGCACCAACGCCCGTGGCAGTAATCTGCGAAATACCGACCACACTGCCACCCAAATTCTCCCCACAATCCACGGGAATCACCAGCGAAAAGACAGCTCCCTGCGGCTCCACATTTCGCACGCCAACCACTCCACCATGGGCAGCCATAATCCGCTCTACGATCGCCAGCCCCAGACCCGTCCCCGTACACTTCGTAGTGTAAAACGGCTCAAATAACTGCGACTGATCTTCACAAGCGACACCCGGACCAGAATCACAGACAACCAACTCCGTTCCGCGCGAAGTCACTTCCCCCGTGATCTCCAAACAGCCACCACCAGGCATGGCCTCCAGTGAATTCAAAACAAGATTCAACAAGGCACGTCGTAACATCTCTTGGTCCGCATGTACTCGCAGATCCGGCGCCAAGCCAATTCTCACTTCAATCTCTTGCGCCTCACACTGTGGTGCCAGCGAAAAACAGACCTCTTTAGACAATTCGTACAACGAAAAGTCGGACACCTGCGGTTCCCGCTCGCTGGTAAAATGCAGCAAATCATTCACCGTAGAATCGAGAGACTTTAGCCCAGCGTCCAACTTATCAAGAATGTCCACACCTGCATCCTCGGACACGAGACCTCGGCGTAACAAACTGGAATAAAGCGTAATAGGCATTAAACTGTTACGAACTTCGTGCGCGATATGCGAGGCCATTTGCCCCAAATCGGCAAGCCGGTTTTTCCGAGCTAATTCACGATTTTTAATCTCCAATTCATCGGTTAGACGCTTGACTTCATCGCGCAACGTGCGATGCGTCTGCTGCAACTTTTCGGTTGCAGCATTCCACGCCACCAAAATGCGTTCCAAATCAACCTGACTGGGATTGGCAGCCAGGTCGCTCGCAGCAACAACATTTGCATCTGCCAGGCTCTGCGGATCTGATAAATGACCAGTGCCCATTACGTCACCTCACTGTACTACGTCAAAACGATTTTTTCGGTTAGCTATTTCACTTAAATACGAGCTTCTAACATGCGATGCCTGCGCCACGACCTGCAAGTGATCTGCCGCCCTGTCGCGTCGCCTTACCATTTCTGCTTCGCCTTGCTCTTCGAGAGCCATTACCTCTGCCACTAACATTTCACAATGCTTTGCGCTCTCCGCAACTTGTTGACGCATCTCTGCCGAACGCCACACCCTCTTTTCAGGGTCCTGGCCCCGAAAGGGGTCAAGCATCCGCTCCATCTCCTGTACTCGTTGGAGCAACTTCTGCTTTGCTGACAACAACGTCAACAATGAGGCCAAATCGCCTTCTGCAATGAAACCCGCCTGACGACGTGACAACTCTAACAACTGCGCCAAAGCCTGACTCTTGTGGTCAATCAGGTCCGCCAAACTATCTGTATCCAATGTAAGTGAATGTGTCATGGGCATCATCAAAAAAAGTTTATAGCGTGGCCATCCAGTCCAGATACTCAATCCATTCTTCATGGGAATACCGGGTCGTCTCCTGCAATTCCACTTCGGGACCCATGCGACCAAGTAACTCCCTTGCCTGCTCCAAAACCCCCCTCGCTTTTTCGTGCCGATCAAGCCGCCTGTAGCAACCAGCTATTTCAACGAAGACCTCAATCGTTTCTGGGCGTCTCCGGTAACGACCGCTGACATCCAGAAGCGCCGTGATGGCATCCTCGCTACGGCCCATGTCACTAAGAACGTAACCTCGACCAAAATAACAATTGCGCTGAACCCGTTGCTCCAACTCACTCAATGCACCGTGAACCTGCTTCGCCTCTAAATCGTCAATCAGAGCCACGTAAACTTCCAACGACCTCCCAAGGTACCGTAAAACTTCCTGCCGCAAGGCAACCCGCACCTCATCAATCGAAGTCAAAACAGCCTTGAACTCGGGCAACCTGGTCGACAACCGATAAGCTTCAGCCATTTCATATCTGGCCGGAACCGAGCGAGGCGAAGATGGATAACGCTCCACCGCCTCTCCCAAATAACGAACAGCCTGTTGCAAGCTTTTGTGGCGGCGTTCAAGTCCCTCTACCTGCTTCTCAACAACCGCTGTGTCCATGACGCCCAACAACTGCGCTGAAACTGAGTCAATAACAGAACTACCCCCCTCATAACTAATGTGCCCCAAATCAAACAACGAGTCCCTCCACTCGGTACTCTCTGGCGTCAAATCACTGCGAAAAAGATTCGCGTCAAGGAGATCTCTTGCCTCGCCAGCCCTACCTTGTCGCACAAGTGCCTCAGCACAAAATAAGCGCGCACGATAAATCGCCGGATCTTTACCATGAAAATCAACACATTCACGAAAGTAAATAACCGCCTCTTCCAGACGGCCTAACGACATCAAGGAGCGTCCCAGTCCTACCAGCGCATTGCCACGCCGTGCGGTCGGTTCACCTTGTAAATACTCCCGATATTGCCGTTCCGCAGCTGCAAAATCACCCGCCGCCAGAAACGCCTCTGCACTTCGTAAAACATCCTGCGGATACTCTCGTGTCGCAAATCGAAAACGTGCCAATCGCTCATAGGTCGCACCCAGCTCGCGTTGCAATTCAGCTACGCTTTGCCTCAGTTCTGCTGATTCAAAGTGAGAAAGCCGATCCACTTCGTCGGACATCGCACCAACCCAAGCCTGCTGAGCGTCCGCCAAAAGCAACAGCGAATGACTCGGCAAAACGACCAGGGACAAAGACTTAGCTAGTAATACTGCTTGTGAATAACGTTTTGCTGAAACATTATCCTCATACGCCGTTTGAACACGTGCCACAAAATGACTGAGCGAAACCCAATCGTTTTCAAAGGTCTCGCCTGGCCCGGCCATCAGCAACGCCTCTCGATAAGCCTTAATCGCCTCTTCATGCTGCTGCAAACGGGACAACACCTCGGCCTTTTCAAGTGCGGCGATCACTGCCTCTCCTGACGGACCATATTTTTCGACGACTCTCCCAAACTGCTCCTGGGCAGCCCGAAGATCTCCGAGCTTTCGGTAAGCGACCCCCATCAAATAAGCCGATCGTCGTGCCGACCTTTCGGGCACCGACCGGGAAACCTGCACCTGGCGAAATGAGTTCAACGCATCACTGTAACAACCGTCTGACACTTTTCGTGAGCTAGCCCCCTGCTGCTGAACCGTTGCATCTCCTTCACGCAACGACACACACCCTTGCACGATGAATGACTCCGCACGGACCTGCTCCGCGCTGCTCATTCCTGCCAACACGTTGCTACTTGCAGCGCCGTCACCCATCTCCAACAAAATATGACTTTGTAACAACAAGCACTCATCACGCTCTTCCGCAGAAAGGTGCCTGCTTTCCAGACACTGACGAATATGCTGCAAAGCCAACCCCAGGTCAGGACTGACCCCCTGGTAGTGAAGACGGGCGAGCAATTCGTGGATTTCTGCCGCATAGGGACTATTCAGCGACAACGCTTCTTGCAAAACAAGTAAACTTTCGGCCTGCTGGCGACTGTAATAGAGACTCCTCCCCAGCAAAAACATTCCCTCTGCTTCACGACCTGCTGGAAAACCAGCCCCTCGAGAAACGCCCAAATATTTTGCCGCAGGGACGTACAAACGAGCACGAAACTGCGAGTCTTTGTGGAAATCCGCTTCGTAAGCTGCAACAGCCCCCAGGACAAAGGCCGGACCCGTTAATTCACCATCCGACAACTGATGATTTTCCGCCAGGTTCTTGACAAGATCACGGGCCTTCCCCAAAGATCGTTCATCCAACAGCCGCAAAGCTTCGTCAAGCGTGGCGCCGCGACCTGCCAAAAGAGCCCGCCCCAGCCACACACCGTCAAGCATCAGCCACGAAACAGAAACACCAGCCACTAGTGCCACAACAAGTAGCACCGTCATTAACCGGTAACAACATATCCACTCAACCACTGCAGACAACAGTCCGTGTGGAGACCAACGCCAGCGGGTCTTTGTGATATCTTCCGTTTCAGCTCTGTTTGTTGCCTGCTGTTTAGCCATCTTCCAAATGCTTGTCTACGTGATTAATCCGCTAAAATCTGATTCAAAAAAATGAACCGACAACTTCAGATCGTGATTTCTACTTTTCAACCGTATGACGCCAAGTCCGGAATGCTTGAATGTGAGTACTTTACAAAGGAACATTTTTGCCCAGTACGTAAACTGACGAGCCAGCATCGTATTATCTCAGAAAACTACAATCTTATTTGGAACACTACGGATGTGTTTACAACGGAAATACCTTCAGCCATGCCCGTGAGTGATGTGACCTTTACCCGCGAATTGGGCCAGACAGGCTAAAGGAGATAAGCGGGGATTTTCTACAGAAACTGAGAAACAGTGTCAATGTTGTATTGATGGCCCCACTCAAAGTGACCATGCAATATTTACATACCTGCCCTACACCGAATTCATAAGAAGAGTGGCCATCCGCCAGCAGATCACACGGACAAGCCCACTTAACCAGTGAGAATCGACAACCTAGTTAAGTTCGCCCAGTTGTTGAGGACCACCCGAAACACTGGGACTGACTATTGAATGGCCGGTCACCAACTCCATCATCCACACATTAAGGTCCGATAGCATGGCAGTAGTGATATCATCGCCACAAGGATACTGGCGAATCGTTACTTTAAGTCCAGCCGTGTGGAACAATCGTAAATCACTGCAGAGTTGATCCAATTTATATTTTTCACTATCGCGACCATGCCCTATCAACAACGGCAACTCGCGAATGTCATGCAATTGATTCAAAGGATGATTCCCCGTCGGAAAGGCTCCACCCAGGCAAGCAGCGCCGGCAAATCGTCGTGGAAATTTCATGCCGAGACGCAACGCCATCGTACCGCCTTCCTGACAGCCAGCGATAAAAATACGGTGATTGGCAATCTCATATTTTTGACGCGCTACATCGATACAATGAAAAACCCGCTGTTCTGCAAGACTTGTATGCGTCTCGCCTTCAGCCCAATCATAGGTTTTCACCGTTAAATCTCTGCGTGATTCGCTTAAAGTCGCCTGCGGTGCGACGGCAACATAATTCCGCATACTGATCAGCGGCATCACCCGCATAAGCTGTCTTTCGTTGTCACCCGGCCCATGTAACCAGATTAATAACGGATAGGCATAGTTAGGCTCATAATGTAACGGTGCAAAAAGAGCGTGCGCACCGCGACCATTCTGTCCTAATTGAACGCGTGCCTCCTCAACATCACAATGCGGCGAAGGAATGACATCGGTGTCATCCATAGTCCATGGCTGTATGCGGTTCATATTAAGTGGGGAAATGTAAAGGTTTGCTCGTAACTTGTACCAATATCACCGATCAAGTCGAGAACTGTAAAACAGTCCTCGCTTCCTGTCAATGTCAGCACTACCAGCACTCCACCGCCGCTTTCCCAAAAAAAATCACCAGCGCAAGGAAAAAGATTTTTATTTTAATAATGCATTCATCGTAGCAACCAATTTTTTCACCGCATCCACACTGTGGTCAAAATGCTTCTGCTCATCGGCCGTGAGTTCTAATTCGACAACACGCTCCACACCGTTCGATCCCACGATAGCCGGTACACCGACAAAAAAGCCACCGACGCCGTATTCCTGGTCACAATAAGCAGCGCACGGCAAAAGCCGTTTCTTGTCACGAACAATCGCCTCTACCATCTGAGCAGTAGCAGCAGCAGGCGCATAGTAGGCGCTTCCCGTTTTCAACAAAGACACAATTTCGGCGCCGCCATTACGTGTTCGATCGACGATTGCCTCCAATTTGTCGGCTGCCAGCAACTGCGTTACTGGTATGCCTCCGACTGATGTGCAACTCGGCATTGGTACCATGGTATCTCCATGGCCACCCATCAACAGTGCCGAAATATCTTCCACACTGACACCCAATTCCATGGCCAGAAAAGCACGATAACGAGCCGTATCCAGGACCCCTGCCTGGCCCATCACCTGGTGGGTCGGAAAACCACTGACTTGAAACGCTTGCTGAACCATGGCGTCCAGAGGATTGCTAACCAAGATCAGCTTACAATCAGGACTGGTCGCTTTGATCTGCTCAGTAACCGACGTCACGATTTTTGCGTTCGTTGCAAGCAAGTCATCACGACTCATACCAGGTTTTCGTGGTAACCCCGCTGTCACGACTACCACGTCGCTATTGGCTGTATCCGCATAGTCATTTGTCCCAACAATATTAGAATCAAAACCGACAATGGGCCCCGCTTGCATCAAGTCAAGTGCTTTTCCTTTCGGCATATCTTCGGTCTGCGGAATATCCAACAGCACAATATCGCCCAGTTCTGCGGCCGCACACCAATGAGCTGTTGTCGCACCAACATTGCCGGCTCCAATGATGCTGATTCTCGCTCGACGCATAAAAAGTCCTCCCAGGTTAAAGTTTTCATGGAAATAGCTGTTTTTGGCAATTAAGAAATGACCACTGCATCTCGGAAGCCACAGGCTCAAGTCACTAAAAATCTCGAACCCTTGAATATGCAGTCCTCTTGCCAGAAGTCAAGAGCCGCACCGTACTGGTCTGCCACCGAGACCGATTCGCAGGAACCGTTCGTGGCAAGTTTCGCCCATGAGTCAATCGCCTTGGCTACGTTCTTGACGAGGCCCTACCTCTCTCGGTTCTGGATCTGGCAGGACATGGTCCCATGGTATCTCTTGTGAGCGTTCGTATTTTCGCTCCCGCATCGTTTGTTTAAACCGCCGGTCTTGTCGATTCAAGCGCCAAACGACTAACCACACCGTCACAACAAGTGCCACAAACCCCAAGCCCAAAACAAGTTCCCAACCAGATCTGGATGACGACGGACGAGGATACCATACCGGTTCCGACGTAATCAGGAGTGGGCTCATTTGACGCGGCTGGCCTGCTTGGGCGTTTGTGAATTCTGTTTCGTAAGCATACAGCTTGAAAAAGAAACCAGCGATTCGTACGGCTTCATTAATCTCATCCCCCTCCGGCATGCCTGGTGGCAGCTTTCGTGCGCAACATACCACGGGATAACGCGCATAGTGCATCGGTTCTGTATCGTCTACCCAACGTTTTAACTGAACACTTTCATCAACGA
Source organism: uncultured Pirellulaceae bacterium (assembly GCA_964393615.1). Lineage (GTDB taxonomy): Bacteria > Planctomycetota > Planctomycetia > Pirellulales > Pirellulaceae > CAYMUR01. The sequence goes on along the minus strand of CAYMUR010000011.1, from coordinate 25,454 downwards.
AGAGATTTATCTCATAATAGTGATCGATGCCTAACCGCTCCCGAATGTCTTGGGCTTCAATGGCGATCCGCACGATTCGTTTGGCATTACCGGTCAAAGCGACCAATTCTCCTCTCTGCTGTGGATACTCCTGCTCATCTAAAATCTGGCGTAGTTCTGTGTCCTGTTTTACTCGACGAAACAATTCTGAACGGTCTACCTGACTAACGGCAGCCAATAGCTGGTAAAAACCTTCCCGTTCCTCCGCCACAAGTCCCTGTCGATCACGCACACTATCCAGCAACCTCAAATCCATGCCAAATCTAGCCAGCAGGACATGTGATTCCGTGACACCTAATGCCAGATCAGGCTGGGAAGGATGCCAAGCAATACTTGATGCAACAAAGATAGGCACAATGGTTTCACCGACATTCGGACCCAGTTTCAGAAATACTGCTTCGGCCATGACCGGTGTATCAATCACCCCACCCTGCCTAGCAATTCCCAACCAACCATGCGGAATGGATCTCGCATAAACGACAACATGCGGTTGACTTTCATCCATAATGATTTCCAAGCGGTAATATTCCTCCAATCCCCATTGTTCTGCTTTTTCAGTCGAAACAGTGATCGCCATCACTCGGACCGCGCGACCGACGACCCGGTAAATCGAACCTCGACAAGCATCAGGGTTTTCGCCAATCTTGAGAAAGTCAACCGGCAAAGCCCAGTTTTCAACACTTTGCAAACTTACCTGTGGAAGGCGAAAGAGCAGCTGCAATAGAACTCGATTGTCGGTACTGGACATCAGGGTTCGATCTTCGATCTGAATCCATTGCTCATCGCGGACACTAGAGGTTGTCAACAGCTCACGCATCGAGTTGGTAAGTGAAGGCGATTGCGCTGTTGCCATGGAACAACAGACCAGTAAACCCAAACTACCCCAAATGAGCCACCGGGCTTCGAGAATTTTGCCTGATCGACAATCACCGTTTACTGAGGTTCTGTGTATCGTCACGTTGAGCTTTCATGGTCGGCTAGTCGCCGCAACATTTCCTTGGTGTCTGGCATGACGTTCACTTCACTCAGCTTGGCTATCTGCGCTGACGTGGCTTGGGACGCCGGAGTCAAAGAACGTGATGGCCATGGCCTGACACTTAACCAATAAACACCAACCGCTACTACAATCCCCAAGACTAGCGAGCCCAGCAAAGCCAAGCCAACCAGGGTGCTCCTTGTTCCTTTCCCCAATCGTTTGCCGTCAGCCATTTCGGACGTTGTCACAAAATGCTGCCAATGCAGCGTCTTGGACTGAATCAGGGGAACCGTCCGGCTTCCATCTTTTGCCAGGTATGCCATTCTTTTGAAAAAAAAACCAGTCACGCTCACAACTTCGCGTATGTTTTCTCCGGTCGGAAAATCGGGAGGCAACGCCAGGGAGTAAACGACCATGGGCGAATTCGCTCCTCCCATGGGCCTTAGCCAACATACATAATATGCATCAAGGCCCCGATCATTGGGTGGCATCTCGACTCGATGGACAGCACGGACCGTGCCGCTGAAATCCACCAAACGCCCATGATATACTTTTGGTTGCTTGAACAATTGGACAAAACCGACAGGTCCTGTCGAATTTGAACGTAAAGTCTGCTCGTCATTCTCACTCAAAACATGCCACAGGTTAAACCAGGATTTTCGTTCCGCGGCACGAAGTGGACGATCGTTTTGGATAGCGAGCAAAGCTTCGTGATCCACGCCAGAAAAATACACGGCCTCATCCACAATGCTTTCGCCCGCCTGACGGGTATAGGGCAAAGCGCGAAATGCGTCAGCTGGCCCCTCTCGGCGCGGACTGCCTGCGAGCAAACGAGTATCGACCGTATGATCCATGTTGGCATTTTGCGCCGCCTCGGACAAATCGCTCGCATTCTCCTCAGCGGCCCAAAGCCAATACCAGTTGTGGGGTTTCCGTGCTTCGTTTGTGGCCATGACAGTCATCACCAATAATCCCACAAGCATCAAAAGACGGAGCTGAATACGCCGGGAAAAATAGTCCGGGGGTGGGCTGCTGTTTTTTTTTATTTGCAAAAACTCCACCTCCCGAAACTTACCACACCGAATCCAAGATCTACGAAACAGTCAATTCCTATAAGGTGCGGAACAGTATTCTGGCACGCTATCCAAAATACCAATCCATACATTTTTTATTATATCTCATTCATCGGATGATCAACGTCGGTAAGCAAGCCAGCAACAGGGACGCAGGTGAAATCGAATGACGACCGTTTCATTTTACCTATTCCGACAGCAAGGAACTTCGCTTTTCTCCGACTGTAACGGAAAATCAACCATTCTCACAGGACCTTTGGTTGCAATTGGCCTGTGGAACACTTACGATAAAGTGGCACGCTCACCTAGAGAGTTGCCAATTACCGATAAATGTATAAAATGCGTTTAGCAAGGAAGCTCTCTTCGTGCGAGCAGTTCCGGAACCTGTTCGCCGTTTCGCAATGGACGGCAAGTCGCTGAACGTCGTGTCACGTGGCACAGATTCAATCTATCCCATGAGACTCGGCAGCGGGCAGTACACTGCGCGGCCAAACGGATGGAGCGTAAGCAGAAAATGCACAAATCACCAATCTTCTGCCTCTCGCGTCTGATGAACTATCGGAAAACTAGCATGTTTTTCCGGCCTTGTGCGAAGGCTATGGGAATGGCCCTGCTGTTGGCAACTACCCTGCTAGTGGCACCCCATCCCAGCCAGGCCGAAGAGCAAGCCGAAGCTTTTTTATCCGGATTACGTCTACGTGGCTACTTTGACGTCGCCTTGGACTATCTCGACAGTTTGCAAGAGAACGATCGGATTGGCGAAGCACTCCGTTCGACACTATCTTACGAACGGGCAGTGACCTACCTCGAAGCATCTCGAGTCGAAAGAGATCCCGACAAACGAACCGATTTATTGAACGAAGCCCGGCGGGAACTCCAGGCATTTTTATCCAATGAAAGCAACCATCAAAAACAAATTACCACCGCACGCAGTCAGTTGGGTAACATCCTTGTCGAGCGGGCCCGCATGAATCTCGTCGAATCAGAAAAAGCTCACAGCGACGAAGAAAAAAAACAACTACAGCAAACTGCTCGCGAACATTTCGAAGAAGCTCAGCTGACATTTGCCAAACTGGAAGAGGACTTGCGGGAAAAACTGAAAAATATTCCTGTGCAAATCAACCCCTCCAAGCAGTCCGAGCTACATGACGCAAGAACCGAATATCGGCAGCAGTATTTACAGTCCCTCCTGCTAGGTGCCACCGTCCAATACGAAAAAGTCGCTACCGTGGGAGACGATAGCCCCGAACATGAACAGTGGCTCACCGAAGCGGCTGCCAAGTTTGAGGAAATTTACCAGAAATACCGCAACTGGTTAGCAGGACGTTACGCGCTACTCTACCAAGCCCGCTGTTATCATGATCTGGGAAAAATCAAAGATGCCCTGGCAATGTACAGCGAGTTGATTCTGCAAGAGGACGATTCCCCCAACTACCGCAAGCTGAAAACCAAGGCCTTGCAGTCAGCAATGGAATGCTGGACCACCCCAGAAGAACAAAAATATCTCGAAGCGATCAAACAAGGTGACGCCTGGTTCCAGCAAATGCGCCCCAAGGAACGTCGTGCTCTGGGAGGGCTAGAATTTCGTCTTGCTTTAACGCGCGCTTATCTGACAGCCGCCGACGCCATGGAGGCTGAAGACCCTGCCAATCCTCAGATCCAACAATATCGCAGCGCCGCTCGCAATCATGCCCAAACGATAGCGAGACAAGCGAGCCCCTTGCGCAAGCAAGCACGGGAAATCTTGGCAAATTTTTCAGAATCCCCGGAAACGCCTGCAGCTCGTGACAATTTCAAGAATTTTGCCGAAGCTCGCGAGGCAGGCTGGGAGGCCCTACAGCAATCACAAAATTCAGCAAAAATTGCCGCCGTTTTGCAAGGTCGATTGCAGCGTGTTGAATCAGAAGAACAACGTGCCCAAATTCAGACACAAAAAGAAGAAGCCGAAAAGGCGATAGTGACGTACCGCCAAGCGTCGCTTCTGGCTTACCGCGCTGCCGTCCAATTAGCAGATGAAAAAGCGCCTTCGGAAGACCTCAATGCCACCTTTTACTATCTCAGCTTTCTATACTACCAAGTGGCAGATTATTATGATGCGATTGTGATGTCCCAATTGGTGATGCAACATTACCCTGACAGCGCGGTCGCACGGCGTTGTGCAAAAATTGCCTTGGCTTCGTATGCCACCCTGCTGCAACAGGTTTCCACAGGCAACGAGGAACATCAACAATTCGAAAACGACGGCCTGCAACACACCGCCGAACAGATTGTAAAAAAATGGCCTGGTGAAACAGAAGCCCAGGAAGCGCTCGGCATCCTCATCAGCTTGGCCATCCAACAAGGGAAATTTGATCTCGCCGAAAACAGCCTGGCACAAATTCCAGAAGATTCCCCCCAGCGCGGCGAGGCGGAACTAAAAACGGGGCAGGCCCTGTGGAATAAATACCTTGCTGATGCAAAACAGCTGCAAATTCGCAGTGCTTCCCAAGAACCGCCGACCAGCGAACAAGCCCAGCAAGCCAACAACGACCTGAATGATCTCAAACAACGCGCTAAACGAAGCCTGCAAAATGGGATCCAGCGCATAAAAACACCTCCTGTTTCACCCACGCTTGCCAGCGCTTCCTTGTCACTGGCTGAGGTTTATCTTCACACGAACGAACCGCACGAAGCGATTTCCCAGTTGGAGCACCCGGAATATGGCAGCTTAACCATCGCCGAGGAAAACAGTACCGGTGCGATCTCACAGACTTATCGAGAAAACACGTTCAAAACTGCGTTGCGTGCCTATATTTCGGCATTGGGAAATACTACCGACACCGGACAGTTCTTGAAAAAAGCCGACCAAATGATGTCACTTCTTGAAGAAACAGTAGGCGACAACCAGGCCGGGCAGAAGAGACTGGTCGCTATTTATGTCGCACTCGCCAGTGACCTCGAACAACAGCTCAAACTTGCGCCGCTACAAACCAAACAGGCCTTGTCCAAAGGATTTGAAAAGTTTTTACTGCGGGTTGTCGATCGCTCAAGTGACTTGAAAATACTCAAGTGGTCTGCAGAAATGTTCTACCGCCTGGGACAAGAAAATGACAGTCGACAAGGACTGGCGTCAGGGTCTGCCAAACATTATTACCAACGCGCATTGGAAACTTATGACAAAACCCTCCTTGCCGAAGAGGTGACAAATAATGCCAATCTGGTGGCACACTTAAAAATGCGCAAGGGGAGTGTTCTTCGATGTGTCGGCGAATTTGGCAAGGCCATGGAAATCTTCGAAGATCTTTTACAACAACGTAACGCCATGATCACCATCCAGGTCGAGGCTGCATTGACGTTACAACAATGGGGAGACGCTTCAAGTCAAGGCAAATACAATCTTGCCATGCAAGGAATTCATCACAAAGGTTCCCAGAAGAAAACAGTGTGGGGTTGGGCAACCATCGCCAGAAAAACCAACGACAATCCAAAATTCACGGCAACCTACTATCAAGCCAGGCACCATCTAGCGTATTGTCGCTACTGTTGGGCCCTGTCTCAAGCTGACAACCAACGCCTGAAAACATTGAAACGGGCAAAACAAGATATCACCTGGACGGCTAAATTCCATCCAGACCTGGGAGGCGAAACCTGGAAAATTCAATATGACGCACTGCTTAAGAAAATCCAAAAAGCGCTGAACGAAAAACCGATTGGACTCAAGGTAATGGACCTACGCACAGCGTCCAACAAAGCTGGATAGAACGTGTTAGACGCTTCCATTCAAGACAACATCCCCATTCAAGACAACAGTCCTATTCAAGCCATCGTCGTTAAATTCAGAAATCCTGCTTTGCTGACATCGAAGAACCAGCCAAAGAATAAAAAGATCATGCTCCAACGAATCATCTCTCTGTTAGCAACATTGACTGTCTGCGGACCAACATTTGTCATGGCGCAACCTGCCGCGGACAAAGTGCAAGCGATTGGACAGGCACCTTATCTTGGTAAAATCAAAAGTATTACCAGCGCAGCGGTTGTCATTTCCACCAATGGTCGCGACCAAACCGTATCTGTGAACGAATTGGCTAATATTTCTTTTGCCGATGAACCCAAAACGCTTAGTCAAATACGCCGGTTGGTCAAATCCGGCCAGTATGAAAAAGCCCTTAAGGAGCTAAAACCCCTGGCAAGCAGTACGTTACGCGACAAACGAATCCAACACGATGTACTGTTTTATCAAGCGTTGGCGACCTCGCGTCTGGCCCTGGCGGGTGCCTCTGAACTGGGCGCTGCCGGAAAAATGATGTTCCAGTTCAAAAAATCAGCTCCTGACAGTCATCATTACTTCGAAGCGGTCGATGTATTGGGCCGCCTTGCGATGGCCATGGAACAATACAAGGCAGCCACGAATTTTTTTCGTGAACTTGCCAGCGCCCCATGGAAGGATTTTCAACTGAAAGCTAGCGTCCTGGCGGCCGAGGCAATGTTGAAACAGGGAAACCATGCCGAAGCAATCGGACAATTTCGTACAGCTCTCGACAGTAACGTGCAGGGACCAGTCGCCGAACATCAAAAAGCATTGGCCGGCGTCGGGTTGGCCGTTTGCCTGGCAGAAACAGGCAAAGCCGATGAAGGTAGGCAAACCCTGCTCAAAATCCTCGAAATTGCAGGTCCCCGTGACATCGAGCTGAATGCCAAAGCATACAATGCACTCGGACAATGCTATCTGCAGCAGAAAAACAACAAGCAGGCGTTACTGGCGTTCCTACATACCGACCTGCTATACAGTGGCCAGCGGGACGCTCATGCCGAAGCGCTCTACCATTTGACAAAGTTATGGGGACAATTGGAGAAATCAGACCGGGCCAGACAAGCCCGTAATACCCTCAAGTCCAGTTATGCCGGCAGCCGTTGGGCCAAACAACTCTGAACGTGTTACGCCCATCGGGGGGTCAAGTTAAGCTGTTTTTACGACGCTTCGACGATTTACAACTACCACCGAACGGGAATCACGCAATTTCCTCCAAACAGAAAACTGCGCCAGGACCATTCGTCAAGTCCCACATCCGCTGAGATGCCTGCTACCAATCGGAGAATTTAAGCCTTATATTTGTCCTAGCAACATGCCGGAGAGTGCAGGCCAGCAATCATTGGCCGCGCCTCATTGACACGATCAGATATTTTCACTCGGAGACCAAAATGCGTTTTAAATGCAGCAGAAAACACCTATTGTTTTGGACTTGCTCGCTGGCGATCGTTTTCGCTTGTCAGGGCGGTAGCGCGCTGCTTGAGCTGACCGGTGTATCGGCTGGTTTCTCCCAGGGAACTGCCTTTGCCCAGGATAACTCCGAAGAAGACGGTGCGGCTGCCGCACCTGCTTCACAAGATGTAGCGGATAGCCCGCGTAAAAGCTGGCTGGCATGGGCATTCGAAGCACTCGGTTTAGGGTTTGGGTTTGTCTTTCTCGCGCTTTCTTTCACCCTCGTCGCCTTGTTTGTAATGAATTTGCTTACCGCGCGACGTGACAATGTCGTTCCCGTTGAACTAGTCGAAAGCTTTGAAACCCATCTCAACGAGAAACAATACCAGGAAGCCTTCGAGCTTGCGAAAGCAGACGAATCATTTCTTGGGCAGGTGCTGGCTGCTGGTTTGGCAAAACTTTCCTCTGGTTATCAACAAGCGATCGAAGCGATGCAAGAGGTCGGCGAAGAAGAGAGCATGAAACTCGACCACCGACTAAGCTACATGGCACTGATCGGTACCATCAGCCCCATGATCGGACTGTTCGGTACGGTATATGGTATGATTAAATCCTTCAGTGTCATTGCCAACTCACCCACTCAGCCCAAGCCGTCCGAGTTGGCGGAAGGTATCTCCACCGCATTGTTTACTACACTCGTCGGATTGGCGATCGCTATTCCTGCGATTGCTGCTTATAATGTCCTCCGAAATCGTGTGTCACGTTTGGTACTCGAAGTCGGAATCATCAGCGAAGGACTCATGTCCCGCTTTGAAAAAGTGGAAACCGAAAAATAACGTTGCACAAATCACTTTCACGACTAGCCGATGACTTCGCTTATCGAGAATTAGCGGTACTCATACCCCCCAGCCACTGACCTATGCGAGTGAAACGCCGAACCTCTGAAATCCACGAAGGCGACTTGACGCCGATGATCGACATGACGTTTCAGTTGATCGCTTTTTTCATGGTGCTTATCAATTTCACCGATACGGTTCAGGACGAGCGCATTAAACTTCCTGCCAGCGCCCTGGCCAAACCACCAGACAGCCCCTTGGAAACACCGATTGTGCTGCAGCTAACCAGCGAAGGCCACGTCGTATACCAAGGACGCACATGGACTGTTGACAATCTTAAACCCCAGCTGGTGAGTGAGCGTCAATTTCTAGAGTACCAAAAGAAATCAGTATCCGAAGCAACCATCATCATTCGCGCCGATTCCACTGCAAAAACTGGTCTCGTGCAAAAACTGATCGAGGCCTGCCAGGAAGCAAAATTTGAAAAATTTGCGCTGCGTGCCAAACAAGAAGAGGTTTAGCCCCGGTAGTTTGTTGGAGTCGACATAGTTTCACCCAGGTAAAATTTTACTTACCGATTTCACCATTTGGCGCAGCCGCGAATCCACCAGACCAAAATACATGAATCCGTCATGAAAATCCGCAACTTTCGTAAAACGCACGAAAAAATAGAACTCCAGATGACACCGATGATCGACATCGTGTTTCAGCTGCTGGTCTTTTTTATCATGACGTTTAAAATCGTGACTCAGGAAGGAGACTTCAACATCAAGATGCCCTTGTCCAATCCACAGCAAGGACAAGTTGAACCCGATCTGCCACCACTCAAAGTTCGTTTGCAGGCGGATGCATCCGGCATCCTGAATGGCATCTATCTCCATGACCAGCCACTGGCCAGTTTCGACGAGCTGCATCAGGAAGTCCTGGATCTGGTGGGAGGAGATACCTCTCTGGCCGAAGATGCAGAAGTTGAATTCAAATGTGATTTCGATTTAAACTATGAATACGTCATCCAGGCCATCACAGCGGTGACAGGCTATGTCGGACGTGACGGCAACATCATCAAACTCGTGGAAAAAATTCGCTTTGCACCGCCCCAGGATGCGGGGTGATCACGCTCTTGGGTGAAATTGCTGGTGGACTTTTTTAAGCCGCGACTGGTCAACGTGGGTATAAATCTGAGTGGTTGCGATACTAGCATGTCCCAGCATATCCTGGACCTGTCTTAAATCGGCTCCGCCAGCCAACAGGTGCGTCGCAAAACTATGCCGCAGCGTGTGCGGACTAATGGGGTCTCTTACTGCGGCACGAGCAGCATATTTTTTTACCAGTTCCCAGATCGCCTCGCGTCTTAGCCGGCGACCGCGACGAGACAAAAGCAGCCACTCAGGCGGTCGTTTGGCGCCGGCCGCCAATGCGGACCGTTCTTCGGCCAGGTATTTTCGTACGGAACGAACAGACGGTTCCCCCAGGGGAACTAACCGCTGCTTGTTCCCTTTTCCATGACAGAGGCAGTAACGTTCGTCCAGGTGAATATCCCGCACTCGGAGCCAGGACAGCTCAGAAGCTCGACAACCGGTAGCGTACAACAATTCCAGCAGGGATCGGTCTCGCAACGGATAAGGGTCGTAGCCACGTGGCGATGTGAGAAATTTCGTCACCACTTCGGGGGTCATCACGGTCGGCACGCGCTGCCATAGGCGCTGGCTCCCCAACAAATCTGCCGGGTTGTCCTGTAAAATTCCCTCGAATTGAAGGTAGCGAAAAAAGACCTTCAAGGAAGCAATATGCCGGGCAATACTAGGGGTCGCCAATTGTTCCTGGTGCAACCATGCCACATATTCTGACAACTCCCCGATACGCAAGTCGGTAATACGACGACCCTTCAGCCAGCGTGCAAATCGACGCAGATCTCGACCATAGGCAGTGACCGTGTTGTCGGCTAAATGGCATTCCGTACGCGCATAATGAAGAAACGACTCGGTCCAACGAATGACAGCCGGGACACGCTTTTTAACGACCGGACGGACAGGCTTTCGCTTGGTCGACGACATAGGCCATGCTTTCTTAGAGGCTCAGAGTGGTGTTTTTCGTTTCGGACGGGCAGTGATCTGCTCTTGATTGCCAACAAAATTTTCGACAAAGTACACGTTGGCGGCGATCCTCAGGGGACGGATCCTACCGTTTACTCTGATAAATCAGGTTGGGCTGGCACTCGCCATATGTCGTCCAGCGGCAAAGTAAAAGGGACTGGAGCTTTGGAATTTGGACAAGGCTGAGCCAAACGAAAGCAGCAGCGACAAGGGATTACAACGATGTACGGCCTCGCAAACGTCCCCTGATCGACGAATGCACATCATGGACTCTTAATCAAATCTACCATGCAACAAATCGTCATTGAAAAACCGTACGAATTTATCCCGCCACACCGCGGCAACCTATGGCCAACAATGATTCAGCGATTTCGTCTGATCGATCGCTGGTTACGCAAATCCCATGGAATCACCAGTTATGAGTGTCGCGGCGTTGACAAATTACGTGCTTCGCTTGCCGCCGGGCACGGAATCATGTTAACTCCCAATCATGTACGCCCTTCGGATCCCATCGTGATGGGTTTTCCTGCACGAGAAGCGGGGACTCATCTCTACGCCATGGCAAGTTGGCATTTGTATAATCAAACACGTTTTACAGCGTATGCCATTCATAAGATGGGCGGATTTAGTGTCAATCGCGAAGGGCTGGACCGACAATCCGTGAACATGGCGATCCAGGTCCTGGAAACAGCCGCGCGTCCTTTGGTCGTGTTTCCCGAAGGAGCCACGACACGGATCAACGACCAGTTACTCGAGTTTCTCGACGGAATCACCTTTATTGCACGCACGGCGGCCAAGCGGCGCATCAAGCGGGTAGAATCTGGCAAAGTGGTCATACACCCCGTCGCCATCAAATACTATTTCCAAGGTGACCTGAAAGCGGCTATCGAGCCAACGCTGTCTGCTATCGAAGAACGTCTTACTTGGAAAGTCAGTCCTCACCTGCCACCCCTCCAACGAATCGAAGCCATCGGAGATGCTTTGTTGTCGTTGAAAGAACTACAGTACATTGGTACGACGCAAGCAGGCAGTTTCTCGGAACGCTGTCAGAAGCTAATCGAGGTTCTGTTATCACCGATCGAAACAGACTGGTTGAAGGGCCAGCCTGAACAACGCATTGTCGCCCGGGTGAAGGCATTGCGAATGGCAATCGTCCCGGAACTGACTCAAAGTAACATCACGCCGCAAGAACGGGACCGACGCCGGAGTCTACTCGCTGACATCTACCTGGCCCAACAATTGTACTGTTATCCAAATCGGTATTTACAACCACCAACCAGTGTCGACCGCATCTTGGAAACCGTCGAACGATTCGAAGAAGACCTGACTGACAACGTGACTCCACATCCACCAACCAAAGCCGTGGTGCAAATCGGTGACGCCATTGAGGTCGAGCCAAAACGTGATCGCAGTGCCGAAACCGACGTGCTGTTGGAACAAATCCGCAGCGAACTTCAAGCGATGTTGGACCAACTTGGCAGTCAATCACCGATCTACGAGGAATGACTCTTGCCACGCCAGGTATCAATGCCATTCCAACAATGCCATTCCAACAAGGCCATTCCAACAGACGGCCGATAAACCTGTCACCACCAGCGACATCGCCTGAAATTCTGGCCATGCCTGAAATCCTGGCCCTGAAATCCTGGCCCTGAAAGCCCGGCCATTGCGCAAACCTATCGTTCGTTTTACTCCCAGCTGGCGAAAAACTTGTCCAACGTCTTCGCTGGCTTCCGGGTCGACCTGACAGCGGATCCCTCGTCGACAAATTCGGTAGGATCATCAGACAGGCTGCGTGCCAGGGCCTGGTCAACCGCCACCTGTCGCCGGGCCAACTGCGCTGCATCATTACTTGCCAGCGCCTGACTAATGTTGGCAAGTAAAGTCGTCGCATCAGCTGCTGAGGCAGCGTTTGCCGCATCCCCCGCAGAAGAGGTAAGCATCATCGACGTGATGTCATCGTTTAAAATCGTTCCCAATGCCGACGGATTCGGCATTTGGGCAATCGCATTACTGAGGGTCACGTTAAAGTTTTCGTTTGACTCGATGTTCGTGTCGCCCAGAACATCAATGGTAATTGTTTTCGTTTCGTCAAACACATCAAAGACAACAGTTCCATGGGGAAACACAGCGTTGACAAAATCGGCAGTGTCCACAGGGTTCGCACCGACCCCCGTCACCCTGTAATCGACGGACGTGGTGACACTCTTATCACCAATTCGTGTGACCAGGAAAGTAAACGACGTAGCAGGCGTCGATCCACTGTTTCCCTCTGCCATCACACCCTCTGTGGGCGCGATGGTCAGGATGGTTCGCAGGTACTTCGCAAGAATCAGCCCGTCTGCCACAGTCACCGCTTCATCACCGTTAACGTCGTAATAAGGTGGGGGAGTGACCGGGAAGGGTGGGACACCCGGCCCTTCGGGCAGGTTCCGCTGGCCATTAAAATACAGGAAGTTGGAAACT
>CAYMUR010000011.1:0-12782 GCA_964393615.1 uncultured Pirellulaceae bacterium | reverse complement strand
TAACAAGATGTCCTGTGAAGAGACGACCCCGTCTCCGTTGACGTCGAATCGATTGGCCGAATTTTGCCAGCTTGGCGTTTCAATCTGTACCAGGTAATCTTCGACTTCACCGTCGCTCGCCGCACCGTCAGGCCCCAATCCTCCTGCGGAACTAAAGCGGAAGCGGGCGTAGGCCTCACCCTGCTCTGCACCAATGCCGGTGGGAACCGCGAACGTGAGCGTGTTCAATCCAGCCGCCAGTGGCTCACTGGCGAAAATCTGTGCGCCTCCGAGCCAGGCGTCCAAACGCCCTACTTCCGACGCACGTACCGTGATCTGTGCTACCTCGCCTACGGCAAGCCTTGTATCAAATCGGACACCATCATCCAGTGCATCCGTATCGGCGCCTGGTGAAGGAATTCCGTCCACCTCGGCGTCGACGCCAAAGCCGAGGAAGAAACCATCGGCCGTTTGATGACTCGCTCCGCCAGGTAATCGGGTTACGAACGGTGGCTCGGGCGCGTCACCAAAATCAGACCCGCCATCGATTTGGACCGTGAACTCAACGGTGCCAATCGGCTGGTTGGGAGTCAGCGCATTTCCGACCTGGTCCTGAATGGGGTCAACCCCATCGTCGCTCCACGAATTATCAAGGTCAATCTGATATTCGCCCTCAGTCCAGACACCTGCCAAAGCAATCAAACGGATAACGTTATTCGTGGGATCATAGCTGAATTCGTAGTCTGCCGGGTCGCTCGAAGTCGTACCTGTCTGGATCAAGGTCATGCTGTCTCGCAACAGCGTAACCGTGCCTGGCGTCACACTGGTATCATCGACCCCGATTCCCGCATCCAACAATTGAATGGCAAACTCAGTCACGGTCTGGCCCAGGACCAAAACGTTGTACCGGCTTGGATCCAGGTCACGGCCCGTGGCATCATTGTCCATGGGCGCCGTTAATTCGGCAGTGGGCCCCTGGAAATCACCATCCAGAGCACCACGGTCTTTGAACACGTTGCGTCCCAAGCCTGGTGGCGGAGCTACCGCTGGGTCGTCCGCCCGCAGTTGTCCTAATCTGTCCAGATCCGGAGCCAAAATTGGCGAGGGCGGGATTCCGAGCGGTCCCCGTACGGTAGTCATCTCTGGACGATCAGGCAGCGCGTTCACCGAACTATCGATGGCGCGAGAACCTGATTCCAGGTAGAAGTTGCCATTGAACGGGTCCACGAACAGTGGATCGTCTGATTCCAGAAAAATCTCTGTCGCTTCATAGGCACCACCCTGGTCCAACGTCCCAAGCGATTTATCAACCGTGTTATTCTGGTAGACGGTCGTACCGATCACCGTCGAACTGGAATCAGGATGTACATCGATACCGGTTTCCAGCCCGGCCACAATATTATTGAGAATAGTCGGACTCACATTCTCGTCCACCATGATCCCGGTACCAACCGTCGTACCAAAAATCGTGTTGTTGACAATCCGTCCAAAGGGCACTGCCGCCAGGGGTGTACCGGCGGGATTGGAATCACCGCCAAAGTAAATCCCGCCCTGTCCACCATACGCGATCAGATTGTTTTCGATCATCCCACTAGGCACCAGCCGCTCGCCATTTATTTCACGCAAGATGGCAACCGAACCCGGATGCGCCCAGTTGGCCGTACTATCCGGTACACCCGCATCGAACCGGATTGCAAATTCGGACGAGTGAAAAATTGTGTTCGAATCGACAATCACCAGACCCTGATCGCGAACATGGTTCGTGTCATATTTTTCCGTCGATACCATTTCGACATTTAGTAGATCTTGTTCGCTTTCGCTAAGGTTGGCAACATCGCCATACACTGTAAAGGGAATCCCAGACGCGCCCGCAGCGCCAATTAAATCAACACGAAGATTACAATTGGGCGACGATGCTGAAATCTGCAACTCGTCCACCGCATTGATTGCGTCCGCAATCGTATCACCTATATCTTTAATGGAATCCACATCTGTACCACAGTCCTCTGCTCCCCAGCCGTCCTCGCTTGGAATAACAATCTCCACGCCATCCCCCACCGGTTCAACACCTGAGTCAACAAGTTCAAAGACGACCGTATTGACTCCGTCCGTAAGCGTAAATTCCTGGCTATAAAAAACGTCCAACACCCCATCCGGGTGCAGGGTAATCGCTTGATTATGGCGATCATTCGTATCAAAAGCACGGTAGAGCGGCATTCCATATTCGGTACCGCGGCGAATCTCCAACTGATAAGGTCCGGCATCAATGATGCCTGGAATTGCCGGGCACGTAACGCCCACACACGTAAACCCAGTGTCAGGTAGGCCTATTCCCATCTCACCACGTTCAGCAGTACCGATAATCAGGTCGTCAATATAAAATCCCTCGTAGCCATTGTCCTGACCCCGGCGAAAATCAAAAAATCGGTCGTATTCCTCAAGTTCCTCAACAGGCGCCTCAATACCAATCAACGGTTCCTCATGCTCACATCCGAACCCTAAATCGAAAACGCCAGTACACCCTGCACCTTCGCCATTGAAGTATGGTAACGGTCCAGCGTCCACCACTGCGTGGCCGATGATATGTAGTAAAGAACGGTCCAATTTGACGGACGTAAGGACGTCCGGCAAATCTACCGACCCTACAGGAACAACCGCACTCGCCCCCACGTCTAACAAGACAACCGGTCCGGCAAAGGTGACCAGATCCCCGTCTGCACTGACCGTGATATTGTTGAATTCTGGAACGGCCAGGGTGCCGACCACTCCTAGTGGGGCCACCATCCCCGTACCATCATTTTCTTGATCCAACGTGTTGTCCAGTGTCGCAGCAAAACTACCCTCCGCTAGAAAAGCTTCGACAACCGTGTTGGCGGTCGTCGCCAGCGGGTCGTATTCAATCGTTAAGGTACCTACCATGAAAGCCAATGTAATCGACGCCTGATCCCCCATCTCGGCAACGGGCACCAGTAAAATATCCAACCCTACCAATGCCGGATCAGCCAAGACCGCCGTGATTTGAAAATCGTTATTCGAGCCCAATAGAGACACGCTCTCTTGGGCAAATATTTCCAGCATCCCCAACGTACCGACATCCATGATCAATCCACTGCCATCGTTCGTGGCGTCTTCCGTCAAATCCAACGCTGCCACCAATGTTCCTTCGTCGTTGATCGCCGCCACCACCGTATTGGCAGAGGTGGCATAGGGATCCACGTCAATCGTCAGCGTGCCTGCCGCGATGTCCAAGCTGACAATCGCTTCGTCGTCGCAGGCCATGTCGTTGATAAACACCACCTCCATGTTGGCCAACTCCAGGTCTAGCTCCTGGGGTTGAATGCGAAAATCGTTATTCAGGCCCGTCAGTGCCAGGCTGGCCCTGATAAGCTCTGACGTCATCCCTACCGTACTTGGTGCGACAATCAACCCACTGCCATCGTTGGCTGATTCCTCGCTTAACTCCAATTCGGCCACAAACGACCCTTCGTCGTTGATCGCGTCCACCACTGTTCCGGCGGTGGTCGCCATGGGATCGATGTCGACCCTCAGCGCAAACGCATCCGGGTCAACAGTCACAATCGCCTCATCACCCGGTCCCGCGTCACTGCCGTAAATAATGCTCATGCCTTCGAGATCCAGCCCCGGAACCGTTGCCCGAATCAGAATGTCGTTGTTTTCGCCCGGCACGACAATCGTCGCCAGAGCACTGTCCTGCTGGTTAAACGCATCCACGAACGCCGTGGCAACGTCCTCGGCGCTGCCAGCCGGATCGTACAACACAGCCGTATTGTCAACACTCAAGCCATCTTCGGTCGTCCCGTCTTCGAATTCCAACGTAAACACTGTCTCGCCGTCACTGATGCGGATCGACCCGCCGAGCGCATTGAGCGCTGTCAGCACGGTACTGGCGGTGGTCGCTGTCGGGTCCACATCCATCGTTATGGTGCCTGCTGGCGGGTCATAGCTAATCAGTGCCTCATCCCCTTCGGCATTCTCGTTAACAACGATCATTTCCAAACCGCCAAAACGAGGATCGATCCATGCGCCAGAACGGACCATTATGTCGTTGTTGTCCCCCTCCAATGCGACACTGGCCTCAAACACGTCCCCCAAGGTGGCCAGCGTGTCCACATCCGTGATCAGGCCACTGCCATCATTCGACGCCTCTTGGGACATGTCCAGCACGCCCGTAAAGCTGCCCTCGGCATTGATCTCGTCAATCACCGTATTGGCCGTCGTCGCTGTCGGATCCACGTCAATGGTCAAGGTACACGCTTCTGCGTCGAAGGTAATGACAGCCACATCACCCTCTGCCGTGTCATTGACTACAATCACGTCAATGGCATCTGGTAAGACCTCTGTCGAGAGAATACGAAAATCGTTGTTGGCCTCGCCAGGCATGATGGTGGCCCCCGTTCCGACCAGCGTCATGGTCCCAACACTCCCCGTACTGGCGACCAGACCAGAACCATCATTGGTCGCTTCTGCCGTCATGTCGAGAACTGCGACAAACGGTTTCGCCAAATCGAGCGCCGCCCCGTCGATAGCACGAAATTCTCGCAGTCCGCTGTAACGCTGGTCGACCGCTGCGGCCATCGCCGCGGCCACCTCATCCGCCGACATGGTCGGTACGATCGGAATCGGTGTCGCTGCCGGATCCACCCCATTCGCCCCTTGCAA
This sequence comes from uncultured Pirellulaceae bacterium, assembly GCA_964393615.1. Lineage (GTDB taxonomy): Bacteria > Planctomycetota > Planctomycetia > Pirellulales > Pirellulaceae > CAYMUR01. Next base: position 8,123 of record CAYMUR010000011.1, on the reverse strand, counting down.
GGTCACCGCCGCACCGTCTGACTGGGTAATACTGGTCGCGCCTTGTACGGTGATCTCGGCACCGTTGACAAAAGACGACACCCCCGTCAATCCGCTACTGGCAATGGCAAGGTCCACGCTTTCAACCACCTGCGTCGTCGTACTCAAATCTTCAATGGCGATCGCCACGTCTCCCGTGACCAATCCTCCATCCTTGTCAAATTCAAAGACGACCGTTTCTCCCGCCTCATCCTCAATAATAAATATCTCACCACCTAGTTCGGGGTCGTCCTGGATCGTGGCCCCGGCCATGTTAGGAAATAGCAACTCATACCCTAAATCAAACTCAAACGCCTGCTCCAGGTCTTCTTCGTCGACAACAAAAGCATCGCCATCGTTCAACTCCATGGCAGGTACTGCACGCAGCAATGCGCCCGTGGTTAACCCTGCCACCTCAGGGAAATCGTTCAGACTATCAGCAATATGCCGTTCACCTGCCGTCGCAAAATCAAAACGCAGCTTAACATTCTCCTCTCCCGCCACAAAACTCAGGTCAACTATCGTTTGATGCCAGGCACCATCTGTCGCAATTAAATCGCTACCTAACTCCATCCAACTGGCACCACCATCACTTGCGGCAAAAACCTGGGCGAGATCGAATAGACCTGTGTTTTCTGTGTCTAAAAAGTAATTAAAGTACAAAGTAGGAGCATCACCCGAACTATACCCCGACAAACTAAAAGGCGCGGTCGTCAAACTACCATGTGCACCGCCCGGTAGGTCGTAGGTGCCAAACACCTCGGCATTTAAATCACTAAAGTTTTCGGCGCCCGGTTGGGGATTAAGCGCCCCTCCTAATTCGGGATCTTCTAACCCAAAATAAAAGCTTACTTCGCCCTCGACTTCTTCCAGACGACTACGGTCAGGCGGGATTTCCACGCCATGCCCGAGATCTTCTCCACGAAACTCGGTGGTGTGCCAGAGATTAAAATCGATGGGCGAAAAATCGAGCCCCGTGGCTCCCGCTTTCCCGGTTTCCACACTCGTATTGCCGTCGAGAAATACGGGTTGTAGTGTTCCCTCGGTATCCAGGGCATACAACAGCCCGTCCCCGTCGATGGCAAACAGCAACTCGGCAAACCGTCCCTCTTCAACATTCTGTGGACCGGCTGCCAGGCCGGAAAACGCGACGGCCTGTCCGTTATTTTCGACCAGCGTCACAAAATTAAGTATCGGACCGCCACCCGCAGCCACGATCGCATCATCGACCGATGGTTCCTCATCGATGGGTGGGTCCGGCGCAAAACCAGCAGTAAACGGCTCTTCTAAAATGTAAAGCCCGCCTGCATCACTGACGGCGTAGAGTGTATCTTCCACAAAGGCCAGGCCGGTAACCAGTCCGCCCGGTCCTTTGTCGCCGGTGATCAGTTCTGCCAAAGGTACAATATTTGTGGGAATCCGAGCGCGTCCGTCACTGACCGCGTCGGGATGATCGATGGCAACACCCGTATAATCGAACATGTACAACATGTTTTCATTCGGTGGATCGGCGGAAAGGTCGGCCACATTGCCAACTGCCAAGACGCGACGCCCCTCGGGTAGCGGTACAGGTTCGTGGACCATGGCGTTGAAATTCACCCCTCCCGCTTCTTCGGCAGGATCGTTGTCACCCAGGACTTCTAAGGCGTCATCACCAACCATGTAGGGCAGGATGCCATCGTCTTGCTCAGACAGAAACACCCTGGCATCGCCCGTATCCAGTCGAGCATAGATCCCCGCATCGGCATTTTTATCCTGGCCAGGCCATTGCGTGGTCGAAGTGAATGTGTACAGTTGGCCGTCATTCCGCATGGCAATATCACCATAGGAATAAATCGGCGTGCCCACTGTACCGGGTAGCTGATTTTCCGCACCCATGCTCGTGACATCTGTTTCGTGCACTCCCGTAAATGGATCCACCGTGAACAGATCGACATCCGTACTGACATAGAGGACTACGTCTCCCAGATGGAATGCATCGGCGTGCAGGTCGAGTTCAGGGAACATCGGCGTGGAATAAGGGTACTCACCTTCTTCATTCGGGAAAGGAAGTCCGCCAATGAAAGACAGATCCATTTGCTCCTCCCCAAGGTGGTCGTCCGCAATTCGAACCATAGAACTAATCGGCTCCCAGCGGAATCCTGGCTGGCCTAAAGCGGTAGGTGTTGCGTGTTGATTTGTGACGGCAACGTAGTACGTCATCGGTGCCAAGCAATCGGGCCGTGAATCCCCTACCTGCTCAATGATTCCGCACCCTTCCAGGAGATGAACGGGGCCGATGAAGGGATCTCCTGCACCGATGGTCCCACGCTCGAGGTTGTCGATATCAGAGTCCTCTTGTGGTCCAGGCCGGTCATCTACAATGTTGGCTCCCTCCCCCCGGAAGATCAAGGTGCCATCCGCATCGAACACCCACAGCGATAGATCCGCTCGCTCCATGCCGTCAGCATAGTCAATATCAAAGGTGACTGGCCAAGTCCTTACTCCTTCGTAAAGGGAGTCTAATTTTTCGGTGTCCAGCGTAAACTTGTACCAGTCAACATTATCAGCCACCAGGTCCGACAGAGCGCCCGAGACCAGTAGCGTAGACTTGTCAGAATCCAACAGATTACCGATGTCCTGTGCATTCTCAAAAACATCATTCACTGAGCCCCCAAAATCTTCCCGATTTTCCACTTCGGCGAGTTCACCCAGCAATGGCGAGCGCGTCGGCAACCCAAGTAATTCGACACCATTGGTCGCATAATGAATGCTGGCCAGACGAACCGTCGAGCCAGCATATTCCTGCAACTCGCGTAAACGGAGATGCAGCTGGTACACGCCTTGCGTTGGACCGACAACAATCAACGGTGATCCATCGGTGGACAGCACAGCATCCGGCCCATCCAGCACGACCCGATCGCTCATTCTCCTGGGCGTTACCTGCAAATCAAATTCGACGTGTGCCTGGTCGATAGCCTCCGCCAGCGATTTTGCAATGTCTCCGGGCGTATCGGCCGCGGTAAACACGACAGGAACATGCCCCTGGGCAACACCTGTGTCCGTTTCTGACACCTGCCGCAGTAGCGGTACTCCGCTTAGATCCAGCGACCTGACGCCATTTAGTGTCAAACGGGGGACGCTTGACATCGCACCCAAATCGTCCGTTTCACTCACCGCACCCGCACCCGCCGTGACGCTGGCAAAGGCACTGTTCGCCGCAGCGGCAATGTTTGCGAACAATTCCACAGCCGCACCAGTTTCCTCAAAAGGCACTTCGACATGGGATGGGTCGCTCAGACTGTAATGGCCCTCTATAGCGACTCCCGCAGCGACCTTGGTGGAACTGACCACACCGGTATCCACGATGAACCCGCATCCATTGTTTTCTGTTTCAACCGTCAAATCCAAGGTCGCCCCAAACGTTCCCTCAGCGTTGATTGCCGCGACAACAGTGCTCGCCTTGGTCGCCACGGGATCCACATCGATCGTCAAGGTGGCAGCCGTCCTGTCCAGGCGCACAGACGCTTCATCGCCCGCTGCGATATTATTAAATATGATTTCGATATTTTCCAGCGTCACGTCAGGTGTTAACGCAGTGATCAGGAAATCGTTGTTGTCGCCCGAGGGAGCTATCCTTGCCAAAATCGTCGACAAGAGTTGATCCCCCTCTAATGAAATTCTTGCCGTATCATGGGCCACATGCCCTGTCGCCGTCACATTCAATGACACCACCCCGTTGATCGCAGTGAGAATCAGGTCCACCACCTCTTCAACCGATTCAGACCCTGAAAATTCGATCGGGATACTATTGCCGGTGGCTGCCCCGCCCAGTGTCGTATCCACAAATTCAAACACCACGGGACCGTTCCCCGTCGACTGATCGCCGATTACAAACTGATCTCCCTCGACCAAAGTCGCCCCGTCACCGGTCACCAACACCGGACCACTGTTGAATTCGAATGTCTCAGTCGTTGTCCCATCACTCAATACAAAGGTATCTCCGTCACGGACTGCCGTAGCATCGGCCTCATCCATCCGGATTTCGGGTCCACTGTCCAGCTCAAAGGTGAGTGCGGTGGTTGCATCACCGATCTGGAACATTTGTCGATCCACTAACTGCGTTACATCCAGGTTACTGATCGCGACTGTACTGCGGACTCGGACGTAGTAAGTCCGTGTTTGTCCCTCTGGACCAGGCAAAGCAACCCGCATCCCTGCGTCCCGCGGATTGGTTGTCCCAAAATCTTTCGAGAGCCACACGTCCCGGTCCATCGTTCGCCCCAAGCCGCCCGGCATGGAATCATCGCTCCGCCCGTCCACACCGAGACGTTTCAGCATGGAATCCGCATTCTGCTCGACTAAAGAATCGTCCGTTGTCGCAAGAATCATACCGTCTGCATCAATCAATTCGATCACGGTATCGAGCGCATGGGTAGAACGGTCGATATCAAGCCACACCTCTGTTCCCGCTTCGGCATCGAAACTATAGACATCCGTATCACCTGGATCGTCCACACGAATCAAACCATTCACCTGAAATCCCAACCTGCGGTTGTCATCCACTCCCTTTTCACCAGGTGCGAGAGCACCAAGAAATTGTGCGTTGAGCGGGTGGGCGTTGAAATCGTTCGTCGTTCCAAAGGAGGACTCTAATTCGTTCACCACACCGACATTACTGTCGTTACTATAGCGGTCCAAACGAATGCTGCGCCAGTCACCCGGTGCAGGAAATGTTCCACGATCAATACGAAGGGGAGCATCGTTGAGTCCATCGTTATTCGTGTCTCGCTGTAACCGTCCACCAGAATCCATCCCCGCGCCAAACGAGTCGTCAGCCAGCGACGTCAGAACCACCGGATGGCTATGGGTACCGACAACCTGTACGGTACCACCAATTCGATCATCAATATCTTGTGGCGACCCACTGGCTGTAAAACCTGCAGACTCGCCGCTTAGTTTGACAACGAGGCTCTCCGTCGCATTACTTTGCAAGCGAATTCCACTCAAAGTGTGATGATTCGCGACAACGATTTCGTCAAATAACACATGGACAATGTCCGTATCATCCCAGACCGTTTCGGTCGTTAAGGTGCCGCCACGTACTTCCACCGCATTCAAGCCGTTATCGGTCAACTGGTTTTCGCGTAACAATGGCCCACGATTGTCAGCATAGTGCTGGATCCTTGCTGCGTTACCAGTAGAACGTCCCCAATCCGGATTGACGGAGGATTTCATCGAGTTGGCATCGATGTTGACGACGGCACCAGCGTTGCGGTCGAATCTATTCTGGGCAATCACTGGTTGGGCACCACGGACAAAGATCGTCGAGCTCTCCGTCGGCAAACGCCCATTCCGATCGCCATAAACACCGTCCGAATTATCGTGAAATTGTGTATTCGTAATGCGCGTGTGGGATTGATGGATTTCGATGGGATTGAATCGGGCAAAACTTCCTTCGATGGTAGTGGTTCCCCCCGCATAGGCAATCACCGCGTGGTCGATACTAGCGTCGGAAATCGGACCAAAATACAACCCCCCCCAATCGCCCGGATTGGGTTCATCCTCCACAGGATGCTCGGCCGTCGCAAACGTACCACCGGCACCATACCGGTCGTCCAATAACGAGGTGAAGATAACCGGACGTGAAATGGTACCTTCGGCGATCAGTTGGGTACCGAACTCTGCTTGGATCCGAGCACCATCCAGCTTGACAACGATCCCCGGGTCAATCGCCAACCGTGCATCCGGTCGTGACTGGAACGAGTCCTCCTCGATCAATCCTCCCGAATCGCCACTAATCACAAGGTTTTCCGATATCAAATGCACGAGGTCCGTATCGTCCAAACGGGCGGTGACTTCGAGTTCCTCTAGAGACTGGCCCGCGAAAGTACGGATGCCTACAAATACGCCGTTGAATGTATTGTCGACCAGGTAGTTGTCGTGAATATCCGGTCCCACCCTGTCATAATCTGCCGTATACTCATTGGTCTGAAACGAAGTGTCCGCAAAACTATTGGGATCACCTAACATCGCCCCGTCGGCACTCTTGGCAATCGTGTTGTGGGAGACGCTAGGCCGCGCCTCCAGCATGTGGATCGGATTAAACACCCCAGGAATACCATTCACATTCACTTCGCCACCGCCATAACTCAGCAGCGCATGGTTCACATAGTGCAGAAAGACACCCTCTGTCTCCAACACCGCACGCTGGGCGTCGTAGTCCAAATTATTGCGGAACACCAGCCCGCCCCAGTCACCTTCGGCAGGTTCGGTAGACCGTAATGGCTCACCATCAGCGCCAAGCTCTTCGTTATGATAGGAAGTGAAATAAACTGGTAACTCAGGGGTCCCCAGCACTTGCAGGACCCCAAGACTACGGTCGATCCCTTGCGCCGAACTGCCAACATCAATATTCGCGGAGCGTAATTTGAACATTGCCCCCGCGTCAATCATCACCGTGACGCCCTGGGGAATTTCCATTTTGGAACCATCACGCAATGCAGTGTGAAACACGTTACGACCAATTTCATAGGCTTGATTGTCTCGTAACGTCAAAGGATTGGCAGCATCGTCATTTTCAAATTGATTGCCAATGATTCTGACGATGTCACCTGACTCGGCAGCGACAAATGCCTCACGAATCGTTGTATAAGGATTGGCCAGCGATCCGTCGGGTGCGATACCAACTGCCGCTTTATCGACGAACAACGTCTCCGTTTCGGACCGCACGTTGAACCAGAAATTGTAAATCCCACCAGCGATCCCATCCGCATCTCCGTCAAACATGGTGCCCGTGGCATCGGTCAAATAGTCCATCGGACTCGTCTCAAAATTGACACGTAACTCATAATCGCCTTGGGTGGTGCCTCCGATACCACTATGCTCGATGCGCGGATCATATTGAATATTTCCGGTGCTAGTCACTCCGAGGTAGTATGTCCCGGCCTCTAATTCGTATTCCAGAAAAGAGTCTTGGCTGTAGTAATTATCATTGTGCGCCACAACACGTTGACTGGTCAGCAACATGCCGTGTTCGTTTCGCTGAGAGACCTCTTCGAACAAGGTTAACGCGGTATCCAGATGGCTCGGATTCGCCAAGCGTTCCGCATTCGTTTCCGCACTGAATAATCCATCCGTTTCCAAAGTAAACTGGTACAGATCGATATCATTACTGTCGGGTCGATACATGTGCTGCCCGTGCACAATATCATGGTCGCCAGGGAACACCGCTTCACTACTACCAATGCCATAGTCCTCATCGATGGACCCACCTGTCATCGTTTCAGGCGGCAAGTCAACCGTGTGCCCCACGCCAAGAGTGTGTAAAATCTGATGCATTGCCGTGGTGAACCATTCACCGCCAAACGGACTGTCACCCCAGTCAGCCGACGCACTCATTACCACCAAGGCATCGATTTGTCCTCGGCCAATCTGTAATGGATCGAACACCGCTCCACCTGAAACCATGCCAGGCCGGAAATTAATGTCAACCGAGCGGAGATCGCCCGTAGCGACAGTGATGCCAGTGTCCGCAGTTTCTGTGAACTGCACGCCCAGGTAGTGACTGAGTATGTCAAAGATCTCGCGGGCGCGTTCTTTCTGAATATCGGTAATCAGATTCAACAACCGATTGCCGTCCGGGGTCTGGCTGTATACATCTTGAAAGTTATATTCCAACGTCGTGGTTCCCGGAACCTTGTCCCATGGCGTCAGAACCTGCTCGTCGGCCTCTAACCCTGGCCACAATGGATGCTGGAACGTGTCATCCGGATAAACTCCATTATTGATAAAATGGTCTTCTGACCCAATTGCGATGTTAGCAGTCGGATTATTGAACGGCCCAATTGGACCGATTGGCTTAGCGGTGTCCGAATAAACATGCCAGTACGGAGGTTCGTCCGGCAAAATTTCGTAGATGCAAGCCCCCCCTTGAATCGGACGCAAACAGATTCTGGACGCGAGCGTAATTGGCTCCGGACTAGAGGCCACTTCTTCTATTTCTAACTCGGCAGCGCCCATGGTCCAATAGGTTGGTAGTGCATCCCACAGATCGGGCAGCTCACGGTGCCCTGGTTCGTCAACGCCCCCTGGCCATTCCAAGAGGAAGTCGGTGTCGTACTGCG
>CAYMUR010000010.1:86559-94364 GCA_964393615.1 uncultured Pirellulaceae bacterium | reverse complement strand
CGGCTACGTCCGGCGGCCGCCGCATACGTGGGCCGGGGGCGCGCACTGCATCGGGGCTTGACCCGCCGATAGAAGAAAACCGGAACAACGCCATGCGTCAACGTGAACATGGGAACGATGAAAAGTCCGAGCACGACGGGCATTCCGAACCCATCCTCGCCGCCAAACCTGGGGCCCTTTCCCAGGGTCAGGCCGATAACTGTCAAACAATACGTCGGCACAACCACCTGTAGCGCGCGGAATAGCGCCCGGCCGAATCCTATTTTCTCTGCGTCACGTGCAATGGCATACCCAAAGTTTCCGGAATCAGAAATGTTCAACCAGGGAAATTGCTCCAAGGCAACACAGCGAGTATGACTTTGGCGACGGTCCACCAAAAGCAAAACGCGAGGGTCGTCAACTCCATTAGTCAACCGCGGCCCCACATCCATGTGAGTAGCAATTTCTTCCTGCTCACCCTGTGAATCTTTAATCATTATTTTCACCGGCCACTTTGTTAAAGAGTGCCTAATGAGCGACAGCACGGTGCCTGTAGATCCAAAATTACCCCGAAACTTGGTCATTTCTTTCAACACTTCAGCGTAGGGCCGATATTTTCCGACACCCCGATCCATCATCTGACTGATGTAACCTTCCAGCGGTTCCCCCCACATGAGTCCTGCCATCACACAGCGGCTTCTCGTTATCAGTGTGTATGCGATACCACACCAAACAGACACTCCCAAAAACAACATTCCCGCTCCAATGGCTGATGGAAGCCAAGGGTACTGTGTTTCGATGGATCCCATGTCAGAATCGGACAACAAAACAGAACCGGACAACAAAACAAAGGCCAAGCCCACAAAAATCGCCATGGTTCCAAAACAGCAAGCAAATCCAATACTCGAGTTAAACTGCAAAAACATCAATCGCAACCACATCAGCCCGGATAGACGTCGAGGCGGTGAAGAGAGCCGCTGCAAGGACTCCACACCTTGAATCCCAGAAGCCACAAGATGCTCACTAAATGCTGTCCCATTAGAAAGCTGGTTTTTTGCCATCATTGTTACTTTCATGCGTCATTCGTAAGACGTACAACACAAACTCCCGGCCGTGACCTTTTCACGACTTGGTGCCGTGGCCGCTGTTACGATTCGTACCCACCTGGCTCCACGGACAGAAACAGAAAGCGTTCCCATTCTAACATTGGGTTTAACCCAAACACCACCGGTCAACAGCACGCCATTGAAAACTCTCAGCAAGACTAACACAACACCAGGCAGCCGGCACATCGTGAAAACGATTTTAGGATGCCTCGAGTTGGTGCTCACGTGTGGCAAAAGAATAACAAGCCGAAAGGGACCCGTTCGATCGATGGAATCCGGACCAGCAATGGCATTATAGTTTGTCAATACGTTATCAACCTACCACCGTCCGGAAACCGGCCTGAGACGGTCTCTTCCAGTACCATCCCCATCGCGACCTCACTTTTGTGCATGCATGGCCGTCCAGCCATTTTGCATGAAGGCTAGTCGACTTTAACCAATAGGATTGAAAATCACTCGAATTCCGGCCAGTTTGAGACCTACGACACAATAATTACGTGCTGATATTCCGTATTTTAATTAAAATAGCGTTATCGGCCGATCAAAGCCCTTGATCGCATGCTTCGCATCGAAGTCGCTACCAACCTTCCATTTGATGGGAACCATAATCCGTGTCCACTCCCCTGGAATTCAGGAACTGTTTTCGAAAACCTCGATTCGAGGTACTGGAACCTCGCTTACCCCTGTCTGGCGATCCCATCTTATTAGACCCCAATGAAACTGACTGGGCCTTTGTCCCTCAACTCACCATCTCCCAGTTCGCAGACGACTTTAACGACCGCATATCCGACAATATCTTGATCGATATTGAAGTCAACAAAGTGAATGGCCAACCGCTTATAAGTAGTATATGGCAGCAAAACCTGGACGCTCGTAACTCGGCCAATCATATCAATCTGACCAGCAGTCAATTCAACGAGAAATCCGTCCAATATGGCAACAACGGCTTTCGTCTGATCGACCAGGAAAGCTATTTGGTGAGAGGTCAGCAATATTATGCAGCGACTTGGCTGGAAAATCTGGAGGAACATGAATGGGCCGCGCACTACAACCTCACCAGTGCAGATTTTTCTAACCGGCTCAATCAATACCATGCAGAGTATATCCTGACTGACATGGAGGCATACCCAGTCGGTATTTCGACCCGGTACTCTGGTTCGTGGATAGCAAACGAACACAATTTACAATGGTTTCTGCATCGGGACCGTACGTCGACTGAATTTGCGAATGACGTCAGTGCTTATGAACACTTGTACCGCATTCACGACATCGAGTCGTACCAAGTTAACGGACAACAACGTTACGCTGCCATTTGGGTCGAAAACCCTGATAACCGTGGCTGGGCAGCAGTGCAAGACATGGACGCCCAAGAGTATTTCAACAATCGTATTCGTTACCAGGATCTGGGATATCGCCTCACTGACTATGAGCAATACGAAACCAACGCTGGTACCCGTTACGCTGGGGTATGGCGACAAAATACAAATCGCTCTGACTGGTACCTGCGGTCCGACATCAGCGCCCTGGCCGAAGATCACCTCGCGGAACACAACATCCCCGGTATGAGCGTGGCCGTTGTTTACCAAGGTGAGATCCAGTACATGCAAGGCTTCGGCAAACAGAATGTTGCAGACGACATATGGTATTCTGCCCACACGATCAATCGCCTAGCCTCCATAAGCAAAGCGGTTGCCGGTGTTTTGTTACTGAAGCTGGCCGACCAAGGTGAGATCGATCCGTCCGCTACCACCGCCAATTACATTTCTGAATTACCGGAACACCACACGCACACGCTCAAACAGCTCACCTCCAATCGCGGAGGTGTCGGTCACTATTCACAACTCGGGCTAGGCACCCTATACACCCAGTACGACACGGCTCTTACCGCGGCTGAATTATTTTGGGACAAACCATTGGTATTTACCCCTGAAACAAACTATTACTACAGTACACACGGTTACACGCTACTGGGTGCTGGAATCGAAGGTGCAACAAATTTACCCATCGACGAAGTACTGGAAAACACACTAGGCAGTGGGCTTGAACTACCCACTTTAAAGGCAGAAGATCGAAGTGTCGCTAATGCATTTCGCACCACGCTATACAACACCAACAACACAGTAGCCACTGCTGATAATATCAGCTGGAAAATTCTTGGCGGAGGCATCGAAGCGTCTGCATACGACTTGGCGCGTTTTGCATCCATGCTAATGGGTGGACAGATCCTCTCTCCCGATTCACTCGAACAACTATGGACGGTTCCCGCACCTACCAACGTCTCCTATGCATTAGGATGGTCAGTGGGTACCCACGCAGGCGAATTCTCCATCCGCAAGGACGGCTCTCAACTCGGTGCAAATACTTATTTACGCCTTTTCCCTGAAATCGAACTTGGAATTGTCGTTTTGAGCAACCGCCGATATTCCGAACCTGGAAATCTGTCGAGCGAGATTGCCAACACCATCATCCCAACGCTACCGACAATCCAAGGTGACTTTAATTCAGATGCTATCGTCGACGCAGCTGATTACACTGTTTTGCAAGACACGTTCGGCAGTACTACCGACCTTCGAGCCGACGCGGATGGTAATGGTGTCATTGGACAGGACGACTACCAACTGTGGCACGCCCATTTCGGCACGATTCTAACCTCAAAAACCCTTGCTGCAGTACAGTCTGAAACTACCGATCTCCAGCAGCCGGATATCGGCCAGACAACCCGAGAAACACCTGTCAGAAATTTCGATAGCCCCATTGTCGTTTCGTTAGCGGGAGCGTCAAAGTTACCCACCAAAGCTGGCGACCCCGTCAGCTGGAACACTCCTAGTAGTACTACCATCGGTGACGCTGCTGAACAGCGACACTTGCTAGACCACTTGTTTGCACAACTGCCGAACCCGATCGTCGAAGACAACCATCTCTTTATCAGGGTACATCCGCGTGTGGATTCAAAACAGGTTGAAAGCAAACGGGCAGAAATTCTCGCTGAGGCGTTCGCAACCTATACCACAACCTTGGATGTTTAACTCTCCTGTTTGTGACCGTCGAAATGCAATACCACATCTGTCCCTCAAATCTTTGCCTGGGATTGGGTACTCGCAGGCCCCAGGCACGGACGAGCTCTCCACAACGCATGGTTCACGAAATAGAATGGTTCACGGAATAGAAATGACGTCTCACCATGACTGCGTCTGGAGATTGTACGGACAACTGGTGGATGAAACACATCGCCACGAGTGCCCCTACAAGTCAAGCGGTCCCTACGCCATTCTGATTTTTTTACGAGCGACAGGTAAAAAGTCCGTCTACATCGGTCCCTCACCAAAGACCGCTGAGCCTGGAAGTCATTTTTATTCAGCAGGGTCGTCTAGCGCAATCTCTGACTGTTGCTTTCGACAGGGAGTTGGAGGAAGGCCCAACACTAACAACAGCGGTAGTAACATAATGGCGACGGCGCCGTAGTAGGGATACTCTGAACCCATTTTCCAATAGGCTGCACAGGCGAGAATGGGGGCCACCGCACGAGACAGGGCACCCAGTGATCGAAAAGTACCCAGCACTTCTCCCTGCCGGTCGGCCGGAGTGTAGAGTGAAGCAAGGGCCGTCAGACAAGGCGTTGCTAGCGCACTGCCTACTGCCAGGAAACCGAGTCCTAGATAGAACATGCCCTCTGCTTGCGCCCCCCCTGTCACGATGAGTCCTGGCACTAGTAAGAAAAGCCCCATGAAGGAAACTTTTTTCTCACCCAGCCTGGGCGCAAGCCGTCGCACCAAACCACCTTGTACCAAGGCAATAATTAAACCGACGTAGATAAAGATCCACATCATGTCACGACTCTTGTAATCGAAACGGTCTTTGGCAAGAAAAGTCAGTGTGAATTCCATGCCAGCAAAAGCAACAAGGAAAATAAAGTAAATCAGGTTGGTACGGGTCACACCGGGAATATCGAAGCCACGGAAAATTTGAATCAGACTGACCGGGCGACCGGCCCGATGAACCTTGCCACGTTTTTCTTCCGGCAAGCTTTCCTGGAAACTTCTCATCACCCAGAAAAAATTCCATAGCGAAAGCAAAAAGGCTCCGACAGCGGCAGCAGAAAAAGGATTAAACCCGGGCAGACTGTCAGTCAAATCATAACCTGAAAGCCATGCACCAATGGCAGGGCCAAGAATAAAACCAAGGCCGAATGCCATCCCAATTAGCCCCATGCCTTTGGAACGATTCTGTTCATCCGTCAAATCTGCCATGGCTGCCGTCGCAACGGAGATATTCCCGCCCATCACACCACTGAGTACACGTGAGATAATCAGCAGGAGAAAAGACCCACTAAACATCCATACCAGGTAGCTCATACAAAGACCGCCAATAGTCCACAACAATACGGGCCGACGGCCGATGCGATCAGAAAGGCTTCCCCACATGGGGGCGAAGAGGAACTGTAAAAGGGAATAAAGAGACCCCAGGATACCTCCAAAAAGAACCGTGGTATAGAAATCCCGTTTTGCTCCTTGTTCTCCTGAAAGCCCGGCAAGCCGTGCGACCAGATCGCCAAAAAAACTGTCCGCCCCGGCATAGTGCTCAAGCATTTCCGGAAACAGCGGAAAGATGATCGAAAAACCGACCAAGTCGACAAAAACTGTCAAAAAGAGGACGCCAATTGGTGATTTCTTACGTGCTGCGTTCATCACAACTCCAAGCTCTTTAATGCTCCAACAATCACCGTATAACGTCGGTGAGCGTTCTCAATATCCAGCCAACAATTCACAGTGAACATGCTCCCATAAACCACGATCAAAAACGAGGTAAATAACTTTCCAATTGACGTCTTGAGGTTCTAGTTCCCCCTCGTTCTTGCTTTCTAACTCTATTTACACCAAGCGCCAAGCTTACGCTATGGAAGAAGACCCACGCCTTGAAAAGATAAAACACGGTACTGTAAATTGATAGAGAATTTTATTCTCTAAGGGAAACGTCGCAAGTATGCAATCCACTTTTTTCGTAAGGTCAGGCCCTTAAAAAAGCGTTTTTTTCCCGCAAACGTTTCCGAATCAGTTGCCGCATTGTAACGGTGGCACCCAATCCAGGTACCAACTGATCAATCCGAGTTTTCCCTGGCCGGGATGAAATCCTATTCCAATATAGAATTTCGACAAAGTGATCCATTACCCCAGGTAGGCGGCAAATCCCCTGGACACTCTATCTTCCTTGAAAAGGAAACGCTTGTGGACAGCAGGGTGGATGTTATTTTGGCTACGAACATGGCACAGCCACTAAGTGCCAAGCCTTATGCAGTATTTGTCGTGCCCTGCAAACGACAAAACGCTGATCCCGGAGGCTTTTTAATCTGCGTGACATGCCTGATGACAACGAATGAGCAGCAAGTCACATTGACCATCGATTTCACTCCTTCATGGGCCGAAATGATTTGGAACAACGAAGAGTGTCTCACTTCGGTGGAGCATTGGTATGTCACTGGCCATGCTGGCGAGTTTGCTTTCGACAGCAAATCGACGACGCAGGCACATCGCTTAACGAAAACGAAAAACGCGATACGACTCACATTTCGTTTCGTTTGTGTCAACCACGTTTTCGTTCCAGCAAGACCATCATCAGCGTCCCCATCACCAAGGACAGTTCCTGCGCCGTATCGGTTTCTTGTAACTTCTCCAAGGAAAACAAGCCTTCCCAAAATGCGGGCTGCTTTTTCAACCGCATGATTTCTTGCCCGGCATGGTCGGTGATCAGGTAGCTGGGATTGAAAAAATAACCCACGAAACTTCCTACAATCCAAATCCCCTGAACCAGGCTGTCGAGCACTTTAACCCAGCCATTTTCTTCCCTGATTTCTGCGATTAACTCCCCTTCATCGTTTTCAATTTGATAACAAGCTTTCCATAGTGAACGCATTCCTTTACGCCCGATGACACAGATCACACGCCCTCCAGGATCCGTCACTTGGTAGCGGGCCGAAAAATCAATCATGCGATCCGCGTTGATTTCGCACAACAGATCCGAACGACTATCATCACGAAACACCTCTACTTTTTCCTTCAGCCTCAATAATTTCTGTTTGATATAACAAACCGAATTCCCCGACGCGTCGCGCACATAAATTTGAGGTGCCAAAGCCATAATCTTGAAAGTCATCGTCAGCGGATATTCCATACTGTCTCAATCCTTTTCTTGGAGGAAACATTTGTCCCAAGGAATGTAAACCGGCGCGTCGAACAGCATTATCCACCGTTCGGCCTATCCATTCCAACTAGCTCGTCGACCACTTTAAAGCATTAAACAACAACCGCCCCCGCAAAGAGAGACATCTGCCAACCAACCGTCTCGTCGGCAGCGCCGCTATTGATTCGGGTACCATCAATATTTCGACTGAAAACAATTTCCCGACAAGTGACATTCACAGGATACTTGACCCCATGTCCGAATTTCAAATCACGTTTGATTCAGAAAAGACTTTTTTTTGAAACACAAGATTTTCAAGTGACAAAAAAAGCTCCCTTCACAGAAAACACTTTTACAGGTCTTCGTCCGTTCCACGACACACCTCTGCACGTCGTTCCACGGCAATGACAAAGGCCTCCCCGGCCCGCTTGAGGTCTTCCCACTCTTTACGAATACGCTGAGATTCTTTTCCTTTGACGAGTGGATCTTCATTCACTCCCCCAGAAATAGCGTGTAACAGATCACCAAATTCTTTTACAATCTGTT
>CAYMUR010000010.1:54390-86549 GCA_964393615.1 uncultured Pirellulaceae bacterium | reverse complement strand
GACGAAGCGCAGACTCGCTTTCACCCAGTTCAGTGTTACGATTGGACACGAAAAATCCGTTGGCACGTTCACACAACCATTCCACCGGCTTTCCGCTATCCGTCAACTCACAGATTTGCGCCACACGCCACAGTGGATTCGAGGTCGAAGCAGAATCATTATCGTCAATCTGATCAAACCAACGGTAAATCAACGAAGGAGAAAGGTTTAGCGCACTGGAAAGTTTTTTAACACCAACCGCGTTGACGGCAATTCGCAGGATTTCACCCGATTGCATGGTTGGCTCCTTAAGTTAAAGGTGACTCTCTTTTGCGCTGTATTCTTTTGCGCTGTATATCGTCACTTGTGCTAGTGGAAAATCACGCTCAAATTACACAACACGGTACAGCTTACAGGGAGCACGTAGTACAAGGGAAGCATAATCTTCTCGTACGTTCCCCTTTGAATGTAACAGGCCAGTTTTTCGGACGTCCTCACAAAAACGACAAATGGTGCTGAGCAGGGTCGCTAATCTCGGATGCTTTCCTCCAACGGTTCCAGATTTGCCAGCAGCCAATTCGCAGCAAAAGTGCCGAAAAAATTAACCTGCATCACGACTTGTCAGCCAATTCGGTCCCCTACCTGGGACTGTTTCCAAGAAGTAGTCGGCCCCCGTAACAGGTTGAATGGCCAAACAGTGTCGGCTCACAGCGAGGTGACAAACCGACACGCCGTGGAAATCTTTTTTATTTTGTGGATAACACTTCAGTGAATTGGTGACAGCATCTGGACACCGTTGAGACCGTTCACATTGCTTTTTGCAATTGAGTAGTCGATAATAAAGGTTGGGGGGCAGTGTTCGAAACCGACAAGGCTAACCACTATGCTTCGTGTCCAAACAGGTCATCGGTTCCGCCATAGTGCCGGAATTTCGCGGCGCGGCGTTGTACAACTGGGACTCGCCGGAATCGCTAGCGTTGGCCTGCCTGACTTCTTACGCGCCAAAACACTTTCTCAAGCAGCCGGTTTCCATGAAAAAGATACGTCGATGATTTTAGTTTGGCTGCAAGGTGGTCCGAGTCAATTGGATACGTATGACATGAAACCGAACGCCCCGGCAGATATTCGGGGTTTCTGGAAGCCTATCCAAACCAACGTCTCGGGGATCGAAATTTGTGAGCACCTCCCCCTGCAAGCAAAACGAGCCGACAAATTCACTCTCATCCGTTCGTTTCATCATCAATTTACCGATCACAACACAGCCGATCATCTGGTACTGACGGGACGTCCCGGAGCTAGCGGGAAAAAAGGAGAGCTTAATTTCCCTTCGTTCGGTTCCGTATTGACGAAGTTCACTGGTCCGCGTGTGGCCGGAATGCCACCTTACATCTCCGTCCCAACGGCCATGGGAGGCGGTGCAAGTCCAGGGTGTTTCGGTGGTCACTTCCTGGGCAACCAGCACGATCCTTTTCAAACCGGTGGTGATCCTAACAAAGCGGATTTCTCGGTCAACACTTTTAATTTCCCACAAGATATGACGCTTGATCAGCTCGAAGATCGACAAGGTCTGGCGAAGCGACTGGACAAGATTCGACACCATGTAGAAACTCCGAAAGTGTACGATGCGCTCGACATTTTCCAACGTGACGCCTACCGCATAGTCACCAGTTCAAACGCTCAAAAGGCGTTTCAAATAAGTGACGAGGATGCCAAAACCCGTGACCGGTATGGACGCGATCGATGGGGACAAAGTGTGCTCATGGCGCGTCGACTTGTCGAAGCTGGCTCACGACTCGTCACCGTTGCCTTCGGTGGCTGGGATCATCATGGCGATCTCAAACGTGATTTTTTGGGATTTAATTTTCCACGACTGGATGCAGCTGTATCCGCGCTCATCGACGACCTGGAAGATCGTAATATCCTCGACAAAGTGCTGGTGGTCGTGATGGGCGAATTTGGCCGCACGCCAAAGATTAACAAGGGGGGACCCGTCAAAGGCAGTAAACCTGGACGTGACCATTGGCCTGATGCGATGAGTATTTTGCTTGCCGGTGGAGGTGTCCAAGGTGGTCGTGTGATCGGAGCAACCAACCGGCATGCTGCCTATGTAGTCGATCGCCCTGTCAGCCCGACCGACATGCACACGACCATCTACCACGCTCTCGGTCTCGATCCAGAAATTCGCTTTCCCGACCGCAGCGGGCGTCCCCGACCAGCCGTCGAACATGGCGAAGTCGTGCACGAACTTTTCTAGGCATCACCAGGCACCCACAATTTGACTGCGGCTGGTAGATGATTCACCCCAGCAGTAACACCAATTACCCCTGGGGTGATGCACCTGTCGACAGAGAAGCTACTACACCGAACGCCAAAGATCCACGGCAGCTGGCAGAAACCGAAAATGACAATCTGAATAAGTGCACTGTTTTCGACTGCCAGGAAAATACACCTCACCGAAAACATGTTTTCCAACGCGCGAGCCCTGAACCAAAAGGCTTTATGCCTGATTGGAATCTGTTGATCTTTCCTGAATCATGGCACATATTCGGCCAAGGCCTTCACGAATATTTTCTTCCGAGGATGCAATCGAAATGCGGATATGATCACGACATATTTCACCAAATGTATTGCCAGGAGCGACTGCCACTTTCTTTTCTTTGAGTAGCTCCAAGGCAAAATCGTGCGAATCCATTCCGGTCGACGAGATATCCACCAGCAGGTAAAAAGCCCCTCCAGGTGAGTAGCGATCGAGACCATGGCCTCGTAGTACTTCCAGCGCAACGTCCCGCCGCTCTTTGTAAGCATTGCACATTTTACGTACGTCATCTTGCGAAGCAGTCAAAGCTGCAGCAGCCGCTAACTGGCCAAATCCAACGCCGCAGGAAACAATCGGTTCCTGCAACTTGGTAGCCAGGGTGACGTAGTCGGACCGCGCACGGGTAAAACCTATTCGGAACCCGGTCATGGCGTAAGTCTTGGACATACCGCACACGATCAAAGAACGCTCATCCGTATCGTATGACAGTGCGCTAACATGGTCACTGTCAAAAACAATTTCTCCGTAGATCTCATCTGATAAAACGTAAATGTCATGTCGGCGCGCCAGATCCATCAGATCGCGCATCAACTCGGCCCCGTAAACCTGACCGGTCGGATTAGACGGCGTACAAATCAACAATAGCTTGGTACGAGGGGTGATGAGGCTGTCCAGTTGGTCCAACGATGGGAAAAACTGGTTTTCTGGACGTAGGTCATAGTAAACCGGACTGCCATGCAACAACGACGCGCCCATCTGGTAATTGGGCCAGCCAGGGTCCGGAAGCAACACCTCATCCCCAGGGTCCAAAAGCGCCATGAAGGCAGTCGCCACACTCATCACAGCCCCCGGTGTGACTAATATATTTTCGACCTCTGTCTTGACACCGGTCTTTTCTTGAAAATAACGAGCGACAGCCGATCTCAGCTCCAACACACCCGCATTGGCCACGTACTTGGTATGTCCCTCACGAACAAACCGACAGGTTGCCTCCACGATGTGATCGGGGGTCGGAAAATCGGGCTCACCCACTTCTAAGTGGATCACTCCTTCTACTTCGGCCGACAAGGCCATAATTTCCCGGATACCTGATCGAGGGATTTGTACAGCACGCTCTGCAAACGGTTTCATCGAGATATTCTCTTGGCGAGTGAGCAGGTAAATGAATCAATCATCCAGGCGGGGCAATCAACGCAAATGAATCCCCGGACCGGCCGAGCCAATCATCTGGACACTGTTAAAAATAGAAGCAGGTGTACTGGCCCCCGTCACACCAGTGATACTTTCCACCCTCTCGATGTTCATTTCGACGCCTTCGCCTTTTGCGTGCACCGCTACCGTTGCCGTATTCCAGTCGGGATTGACGACCAGCGTCGAACGGGTTTTCTCAAATCCAATGCCCGCATAAGCAATCGTCGCCAAGGTATTGGTATTGCGGGGAAACTTGGGACAGACACCTCGTGTCGGACCATCATAAAGCACCGTCTCACCAACGATGCTGTCTGGATCCACTCCGGCGGCAGCGCAATCCACGTTCTTGGGTGGCTTTTTCATTACAACGTGGACTTCTTCCCACACATCCCGGTTTTCACGTAGTGCATCCATGCCTACCACGCCACCATGAGGAATAAAGGCTCTGGTGCCGAACTTTTGTGTCGTTTCTTCCAGCATCTGTTCCATTTCCGGATCGGCTAAAGCCGTGACGGATATCAGCATATAGTTCGTTTTCTCTAAAATCCTTTTGCCCCACTCACGGGTGACCGTCGGGTGGGCCATCTCAACGACCAAATCAGCCTTGCGCGATGCAAATTCACCTAATTCATTCAACGCCAATTCACCTGATAGTTGCGCAAGGTTTTCAGAAACCATGTCGTGAACAAATACAACCTCCATCCCATTGTTCGGATCCTTGTCGATCATCTCATGAACGACTCTGCCGATTTGGCCATAACCAATTAGTCCGATGCGTGTCGTTGCCTGCGCCATGGTGCACTCCTGGTCAATCAGAATCATCAAAAATCACCTAAGAGAAACCATTAAGACGATTTCTCTCACGTGTACATGTGCCTAAGTTCAAATCAGTATAGCCTGACTCTCCGTAGCAGACTACCACCCGCCTATTCGAGTCATGGCATTCCAAATTTTAGAAAATCGGAAGGACCCCAGCAAGCAAACTCGGTAAGTTCTCCAAACCTTGTCACGGTCTCCGCTGCTAACGGCAGGACTCACGACCTTCACCTTTTTATCATTGATCGTGACGACTCGACCAAGCTTACGGAATATTGAAAGGACCGATCTTGTGGGCGACACCGAAACGGTCAGGGCCGTCAGTCAAAAAGACCTTTCATGCCTGGCCTTGTATTGTATTGGCCTGTCAAGACAGGACACCATGTCCAAAATCTCATTCCAGTTCCTCCCACCGCTGGTAGGCTACCGCCAATCTTTTTTCCATATCATCCAAACAAGCTTGAGTATTCGCGATCTGTTCTCCAGGTTGTTGATAATATTCAGGCTTGGCCATACGTTCGTGTACAGCAGCGATCTCGGACTCCAATCCTTCGATTTTTGCCGGTAACGCCGACAATTCTTGCCGTTCTTTGTAGGACAGTTTTCGCCTGCCTGCTGAAACAGCATTTTCCAGATTTTTATTTGGTGCAGTTTTCTGTTTTTGTTCACGCTTTTTTGCAGGCCCAACCGGTTCAGGTTTTTGTCGCAACCAGTCATCATAGCCGCCATCATATTCCTTCATCCGTCCTTGCTCGAGTACCATCGTGCTGGTTACCACGTTGTTTAAAAACTCCCGATCATGACTCACCAACAAAACGGTTCCCGAAAACTCGACCAGCTGCTCTTCCAACAACTCCAACGACTCAGAATCAAGGTCATTGGTGGGTTCGTCCAATACAATGACGTTGGCTGACTTTGCAAACAACTTTGCCAACAGAATCCTGTTTCTTTCCCCTCCACTAAGAAACTTTATGGGAGTTCGAGCGCGTTCAGGGCTAAATAAAAACTTCTGGAGATATCCTATGATGTGCTGCGAACTTCCCCCGACATTTACCGTGTCATAGCCATCCCCGACGCTGTGCTGCACCGTCTGTTGCTCGTCCAACTCTTGCCGCAATTGATCAAAATAAGCAATTTGAACATTTGACCCGATACGTATCGTTCCGGAATTCGGTGCCAGTTGCCCCAGAAGCAGACGCAACAATGTCGTTTTGCCGATGCCGTTGGGACCGATGATGCCAATCTTGTCGCCACGAGTCAAACTGGTCGTTAACTCACTAACAATCAGCTGGTCCCCATATGCAAAAGAGACATCTTTAATACTTGCCACCAGAGTACCACTGCGTTGACCTTCATCAATTCTTAGATTCATTTGGCCTGAATCCTGTCGCCGGTCGCGGCGTTGGCGACGCATTTCCTGGAGCGCCCGCACACGGCCTTCGTTACGCGTACGCCGTGCTTTAATTCCCTGTCGGATCCACGCTTCTTCTTGAGCCAACTTTTTGTCGAACAAAGCCTCTTGCTTTTCTTGAGCAAGTAATGCCCGCTCCTTTCTGGCAAGAAACGTGTCGTAATCACAGGACCAGTCAAACAGGCGGCCTTGGTCGATCTCTAAAATACGGGTGGCCAGCTTCCGCAAAAACATGCGATCATGCGTCACGAATATAAATGTCGTCCGCCACTGCGAGAGAAGTTTTTCCAGCCACAATATCGCGTCCACATCTAAATGATTCGTCGGTTCATCCAAAAGCAAGACGTCAGGATCAGCCACCAAGGTGCGAGCCAACAAGACTCTGCGTTTCATCCCCGAGGACAATGTTTGAAATTCGGCATCGTGGTCCAAGCTCATTCGCTGGAGAATCTTTTCGACGCTGTGGTGTTGCTGCCATTCGTTTTCAGCACCTCCAACATAGGCGCGATAACCATCGGCTACAATTTGACCAACCGTGCCGACTACTTTTACTGGAACGTCTTGGGGAAGCAAACTAATTTTTGTCCCCGTCATGACAGAAATGGTACCTCTGTCGGGTTGAACTCCTCCAGCGATCATTCGCATCAAAGTAGTTTTTCCAGTCCCATTCCTCCCGAGCAATCCGATATGCTGACCCGATTCTATTTGACAAGACACGTCATCCAGTAACGGCGGCCCACGAAATCCTATCGTGATGTTTTTCAAATCAATAAGAGACATAACTTCTGGCCACGTCGTCGCTCACCAGCGACTTTCTGAATGAATGCGACAACTTAGGCCGCTTGACTTTTCCACGCTTCTCCACCTGGGCTCAATCCACCTTTGTGTTAACTCGCTCCGTCATTAGTCCTGCCATTGAACAGCAGAATGATCGCTGCCGCAACGATTCTATCCAAGGCGTTAAAGCATGACCGACTGCCTTGGCCGTCCCTCTCAAGCACCTTGCCGGCGAAATCTCAGTTTTCACCTCAAACATCAACTACACACACAGCGTATCCGACGTCACGGCATTGTAACTTGGACTTCTGAGTCAGTACAACAACATTTCGCATACAATCCATAATGCGGTGAACAAAGACGACACCTGATTTTGTCATAACCATTCCTTTTTCTCATCCGGCCCGTTAGTTACCAAGGAGGGTCAGTAACATGCACAGCCATCTTACCGCAGATTGTAGCGCACACTATGACAGAACCACTTCCTGCTCCTCGTCAGCCAAGTCAAAGTTAAAACTAAAATCATGATCGACAAGTGGACAACACCCTACTGCGGAAATAAACCTGCTCGCAGGGTCGGCCGCAGGGCCCAAGTCATACCCTGTGCCACGCAGTCACATGCCACACTGTGGCTGGAAAGATCAGTGGGTTTGCACAACCCAAGCCTGTGTTGCATTGGGCTGGTAGTGTTGGCAAGTACTGCGTCAACAACGGCACGGTTAGCGGAGCCAAGGACGCCACCCCTGGCCGACTCACCCTATTCGGTGCGACTGCGGCAGTAGCTCGAATTGCCTAGCGTGAGCAAAGGGCCAGTCAATGCCAGGTTATGCCAGTCATCGACGGTATCCAGCTGGGCGTTGGGAAATCCATCACCCTCTATCAACTGCTGCAAAAGTGAGTTTGAAATTTCGCTCCCATCTATAGTTTTTTATCCACTGCTGCGGCAATGCGACGGCATTTGTCCATGGTCTTCGTGAATTGATCAAAATTGAGAGACTGGTAACCATCGCTCAACGCGCGTTCGGGATCTGGGTGGACTTCTATCATCAACCCATCCGCTCCGATCGCTACTGCTGCCGCGGCCATGTCAGGAACAAGGGCACTATGTCCCGTACCGTGGCTTGGGTCAATCACAACCGGCAAGTGTGTCTTTTGGTGCAAGTAGGTAACTGTCGCCAAGGGCAATGTAAAACGGGTGTGCGATTCGAACGTACGAATGCCTCGTTCACAAAGCATCACGTCCGTATTACCTTCATTCAAAATATATTCGGCGGCCAACAATAACTCGTCAATCGTAGCGCTGGGTCCGCGTTTCAGCAGTACTGGACAAGGTGCATTCCCAACCGCCTCCAACAAGCGATAGTTCTGCATATTCCGTGCGCCAACTTGCAACACATCTGCATAGCGGGAAACCAGATCGACCTCGTCCGTTGACATCACCTCGGTCACAATGGCCAAACCGGTCTCATCACGTGCAGTGGCCAGCATGCGCAATCCGTCTTCTTTGAGTCCCTGAAAACTATAGGGACTGGTCCGTGGCTTAAATGCACCGCCACGCAATCCAGTGGCTCCGGTTGCTCGAACTGCCCGTGCTGTTTCAATAATCTGTTCCTCCGTTTCTACGGAACACGGTCCGGCCATCACTCCAACCGTACCGGCCCCCACTCGCAAATTGCCTGCAACCACTTGGGTTGATTCGGGTTTAACCTCCCGACTGGCAACTTTGTACGGGGCCAAGATCGGCACAATATCATCAACTCCCTCGATAATCGCCACAGACTCCTTCATGTGCTCCCGCTTGTCGCCGATGGCAGCCACCACCGTGCGTTCCGTACCGACAATCACATGGGATTTCAAACCTAGTTCCTCAACTCTTCGAACGACATGGTCAACCTGTTTTTGGCTGGCACCTTTTTCCATCACTACAATCATGCTTTGGTCACTCCTGAGAAACTATCTCACAACCGCATCGAATCTGGTAAACCTTGACGCACGGTCCAGTTTATCAAGGCTGGATGAGATCGTCTCTTCGTATCTAGGGTCGTTATAGTAAGTCAACCGTACGACAACTATCTTCACAATGACATATGACGCCAAAAAAAAACCCGCTAACCGTTATCGGCCGCGGGGCTTGAATCTGCTGATGGTTATTGAACGAATCACACAGCGGTTTCGACCCCACGAGTCGGAGGGGTAAACCAAAAGTAAAAATAAAAACTAAATAGGAATGTGAAACGCATGTCATTATTGTGACTGGCAATCTGAATCATGACAAGAGGCCAAATCGCCGTTTCTCCCTTTAATCAGTACGTCGACGCCTTGCATAAATACCCCGCGTTGTCTGCTGCTGGTCGCGAATACAAGATGCGTAAAACAGACAATCAACCTACCCAACCCGCCTACAATCAATCTATCCAGCCCGCCTACTGAGCCACCTCAAACGGAACATCCCTGCTGGACAGGTGCGTCTGCAACCATTAGTTTTTCCTTCCATGTAACGCAACCATGCATTTGGAACCGATCCTATCCTGTACCTTTTTGGCCGTGAAATGTGCTACAATCTGAACGGCTAACCGTAAACCTTCCATACCACTCGTTCCATACCACTCGAGTTTGAGTGACCAAAAAATGGCATTTCGGCAGGACGCGATTCAGTAATGAACGCGTCTAAATTTCTTCGTGGAGCCTATGAATACCATATTTTTTGACATCGACGGCACCTTGATCAATACCGGTGGCGCTGGAAAGGCCGCCATGATGGATGCCATGCGTCGACAATCCGGACGTGAAGAAGTGCCCTTGGACATCCTGGTAGCAGGCCGTAGTGACCGGAGCATTGGGCGCGAATTGTTCGAGCGGAACAATCTGACAGATACTGTAGAAAATTGGGATAAATTCGTCGATCACTACATTCGTGGATTGCGTGTGAATTTGCCGCAGCGTCCCGGACAGGTATTACCAGGGGTTTTGTCGTTCGTCGAGACAATGCATAACCATGACAATGTGGTGATGGGATTGATTACGGGAAACATTCAAACTAGTGCGCAGCTCAAGTTGGAGCATTTCGGCTTGTGGCATTTCTTCCATTTTGGTGGGTATGGTGACCAACATATCAATCGAGACGACATTGCCCGCGATGCAATGGCTGCTGCACGAGAACACCTGGACGACAATTATGACCCATCACGCGTCTGGGTAATTGGGGACACGCCCAATGATGTTCGATGTGCCAGAGCGATTGGGGCACAAGCCATTGCCGTCGCAACGGGTATCTATTCCGTGGAAGAGTTATTGCCAGCAAAGCCCGATATTCTGCTGGAGAACCTCTGCGACATGCAACCGCTTTTGGAGCTGCTTTAGGAGCTTTCAATGGCGGCAAATCATCACCTGGCAAGAAGGCCAGAGCAAGCTGATCTGTAAGGAGATTGCCATGTCATTGGCTAAGCGCGAAGCCAAACTAACCCGGTTCGTTAAACAGGCTGGGGCCGATGCCATACTGGTAACAAACTTTACCAATGTCAGTTACCTGACCGGATTTAGCGGTGATGATAGTTTTTTGTTGGTTAGTCGTAAGAAGACAATCCTTTTGACCGACGCGCGATACACCATTCAGTTGGGGGAAGAATGCCCCTCGCTGGATCTTGCCATACGCCCGCCTGGTGTATCAATCATCGACTTGCTGGCAAAGGTCCTTAAAAGTACAGGAATACGTCACCTGGCTATCGAAGCTGATTCAATGACGGTCGGTTTACAGGACCAATTGTCAAAGAAAGCACCTCAAGTTGAGTTCAAACCTGTTTTCGGCGCCGTAGAACAATTACGGATGATCAAGGATCGGACGGAGATCGCCGCTACCCGGCGGGCGATTGAAATTGCTGAACGGGCGTTCGGAGTGATCCGAGCCAGTCTACGACCGGAACAAACAGAAGCCGTAGTTGCCAATCAGATCGACCAGCAAATCCGGTTCTTTGGAGGATCCGGGTGTAGTTTTCCTCCCATTGTGGCAGTTGGACCACGGGCCGCGTTGCCGCATGCCACACCAACCGACCAACATTTGGGGGAGGGAAATTTCGTGTTGATCGATTGGGGAGCTATCGGAGCAAGCTATGTGAGTGACTTGACGAGAGTCTTGGTGACGGGTACAATTTCGCCGAAACTCCGTAAGGTATACGGAGTTGTGTTGAAAGCCCAGCGTCGGGCCATCAATGCCATCCGGCCGGGACGAACCTTTGAGGAAATCGATTCTGTGGCCCGGAAGGTCATTTCTGACGCAGGGTTTGGTAAGTATTTTGGACATGGCTTGGGACACGGAATCGGCCTGGAAATTCACGAGGCGCCACGTTTGGCACCTGGGCAGAAAATGCTTCTGTCCGCTGGAATGATTGTCACCGTAGAGCCTGGGATCTACTTGCCGCAGTGGGGTGGTGTACGCATCGAGGATGATGTGCTTGTCACGAAGACGGGCCATGAAGTCCTTACCAATGTGGAACGAGAATTTTCGGAGTGTGTGGTCGCTTAGTCGACCCCCTAATTGATACGAGTCATAAAGAAAAGTCTCTTGGAGGCCAGAATGTCGGACTCCGATCCCGGCAGCGAAGACGTCTTTGATTTAGAACGACTTCGCCAACTTGTAGAACTAATGAAGGAACACGACTTGGCGCAGCTCGATCTGCGACAGGGCGAAGAACGTATTCAACTGCAACGAGGTGCTGTGGCGGGTCCTTACGCGAGTGCTGCGCCACTTGTCCCTCAACTAGTGGAATCGCAAAGGCCCGCTGCGGCAGATAGTAGTCAGCCACAGGAAGACGATGCGAATATCGCTTATATCACCAGTCCGATGGTCGGGACCTTCTACTCTAAACCGACTCCTGAGGCCAAAACATTCGTCAAAGTCGGTGATCTGATCGGTCCCGAATCCACTGTTTGTATCGTCGAAGCGATGAAGGTATTTAATGAGATTCCGGCGGAAGTCTCCGGTCGTGTTGTCGCCGTGCTTGTCGAGAACGAAGAACCTGTTGAATATGGCAAGCCACTCTTCAAAATCGACACCGCAAGTTAAACTTCCTGATGAGACAGAGTTGTATTTCATTTACGTGTTGTATTTCATTTACGTTGTCAGTTCCAGCATAACGAATGCTCCATGTACAAGCGTATTCTGATTGCCAACCGCGGCGAGATTGCATTGCGGATCATCCGAGCCTGTCGTGAGATGGGAATTGAAACCGTCGCCATTTTTAGTGAGGCTGACCGTGGTAGCGCCTATCTAGAACTGGCGGACGAGGCTTACTGTGTCGGCCCGGCAAAATCCGCACAAAGCTATCTGAAGATCGACAGAGTGATCAGTGTTGCGGAAGTGGGAAACGTCGAAGCAATTCATCCTGGCTACGGTTTCCTTGCCGAGAACGCTCACTTTAATGAAGTCTGTCGTAGCTGCAAGATTGATTTCATTGGACCGTCACCCGAAGCCATGAATACCCTGGGAGACAAAAACCAGGCCCGCGGTCTGGCACGGAAAGCCAACGTGCCAGTCGTACCGGGTAGTGGCGGCCTGATTGAATCAGAAAGCGAGGCCATCAGCCTGGCCAGTGAAATGGGTTATCCAGTTCTGATCAAGGCAACGGCAGGTGGAGGTGGCAAAGGCATGGGAGTCGCAGCCAACGATCTGGTTCTTAAATCAGCGTTACAAGCCGCTAAAACCGAAGCAGAAGCCGCGTTTGGAAACCCTGGTGTTTACCTGGAAAAATATATCGAACGACCCCGCCACGTCGAAGTCCAGATACTCGCCGATCACGATGGAAATGTCGTTCATTTATGGGAACGTGACTGCTCCACGCAGCGACGTCATCAGAAGCTGATCGAAGAGAGCCCTGCACCCAACCTGCCGGAACAAATCCGTAATGAAATGTGTGAAGCCGCAACTCGATTGATAAAACAGGCAGGATACACAAATGCCGGGACGGTCGAATTTATTGTCGACCAGGACAACAACTTTTACTTCATCGAAGTGAATGCCAGGATCCAAGTGGAACATCCAGTATCCGAACTTGTCACTGGTATCGATCTCATTAAGGCACAAATCGAAATCTCTGCCGGAAATGCAATGCCTGTGCAGCAATCCGATATTCGACTGGACGGAACTGCGATTGAATGCCGTATCAACGCCGAAATTCCCGATAAAAATTTCCAACCCTGTCCGGGAACAATTGATCATCTCGTACTACCAGGTGGGTACGGAGTACGTATCGACACGCATATTCATGCCGGTTATGTCGTACCGCCACACTATGATTCGATGATCGCCAAATTCATTGTCCACCGGACAACTCGCCGTGACGCAATCGACACGATGCGTCGTGCATTGGATGAATTTCAGATTTCCGGTATCGAAACGACAGTACCATTCCTCCAAAAAGTCCTGCGGCACTCCGAATTTGTCGAAGGTTGCGTCGATACCTCCTTTGTCGAACGGACCTGGGCCGCCGAGTAACAAACAGACCAGCGTCCCAGAGTCTTGATCATTTCAGTCATTTTCCATTGCGACGGTGATGTATTTCCGGAGTTTGCCCTATGTCCAATTCCTCCTCGGACGCGATGTCCAGCTCGCTTGCACCGCCCCCACAGCATGACCATCGTTTTCGACGCGTGGCAATACTCTTTGCCGGTGGACCTGCCCCGGCTGCAAATGCCGTTATCTCCACCTGTGCGGTTTCCTTTCTCCGAAACAATGTCGAGGTGCTGGGAATACTCAACGGGTATGAGAATTTGGTCCATTACGATCCGTCTCATCCTTTAGAAAAAGAAAAGCACTACATTCAACTCGACCATTCCATCCTCAGCCGCACGCGCAACTCGCAAGGAATTCTGATCGGAACAGCGAGAACTAACCCGGGCAAACTGATCTCTGACCCCATGCACTTGAACGACCTCGAACGGTGTGAACCTCTACGTCGCGTCTATGCCGGCCTCTGCTCACTGGGAGTCGACGGGTTGATTTCCATCGGTGGTGACGACACGCTGAAAACCGCCAACAAACTCAAACTGTTCCAGGAACGCTTGCCGCAAGGAAGTCACCAAATTCCTATCGTCCACTTGCCAAAAACAATTGACAATGACTATGCGGGTATCGATTTTACCTTTGGTTACTTTACGGCAGTGGACACACTGTCATCAGAAATTCGCAATCTTATTTTTGATGCCGAAGCGACTCAGTCTTATTTTCTCACGGAAACCATGGGCCGCAGCGCCGGCTGGCTGGCTTACGGCGCCGCGATTGCAGGTGAGGCCAGTCTGGTCATTAGTGTCGAAGATATTCGTGGCTCCTACCGCACCACAGAAGAGTACACCGACCACCAGAACAATACCCTGACACGTTCTGTGATGGATGTTGACCGTGTTGTCAGTCGCATCGTCAAAACAATGCTGACACGTGAAAGGGAAGGAAAGTGTTTCGGTGTTGTAGTACTTGCCGAAGGCCTTGCGGAACTGCTACCGACCAACTATTTGAAGGGCATTCCCCGCGATGAACACGGTCACATTTCGATCACCCACGTCAGCTTATGCAAGATTTTTGCTGACCTGATCAGTCAACAATACACGATCGAAACGGGACGCAAACGAAAAATCACGGGCATCCAGTTAGGCTATGAATCACGGTGTGCCAAACCACACGCTTTCGACGTAATGCTTGGCAGTCAGCTCGGTGTAGGGGCTTACCGGGCGCTGGTCGAACGGGAATTGAATGGTGTCATGGTAAGTGTGAGCGGTCAACTTGAGTTGCATTATGTATCATTCGACGAACTGATTGACCCTCGGACACTCGTGACCGTAGTACGACACATTGACGTCAACAGTGATTTTCACCGACTGGCACGGTTCCTGGAAACGTTCGTCAACGATCGCAACTCAGGTTCGATGGATTCACCGCTCTAAACAAACTGGCAAAAAGAATACGAGAGTATTCTTGCTGAGTTGGCACGGTTTCACCCGTCGAGAGTCCCCTTCGTGCTGGGCACACCAGTCACGCGGGCGTCCAGTTCTACGGCCATCCGTAATGATCTCGCAACACTCTTGAAAATTGCTTCGCTGATGTGATGTGAATTCCGTCCGTGGTGTAGCATGACGTGCAAATTGCAGTGGGCGTTGGCCGACGTAGCCTGCCAAAAATCTTCTACCAGTTCACTGTCAAAATCGCCAATTTTCGACGTGGGAAAGTCGGCTTTAAAAACCAAAAAAAAGCGACCACTCAGATCAATGGAGCTAGTCACTAACGTTTCTTCCATCGGCAAGGTCCAGTGACCGTACCGGCGAATTCCCGATTTGTCTCCCACGGCTTGTCCCAATGCCTGTCCAAAACAAATCCCAACATCTTCCACTGTATGGTGCTGATCCACGTGCAAGTCTCCCTGCGCAGTGACCCGCAAGTCAATCAAAGCATGCTTGGCCAGCAAAGTCAGCATGTGGTCAAAGAATCCAACACCTGTCTGGCATTGTGCAATTCCGCTGCCATCCAAATCCAATTCAAGTGTGATCTGAGTTTCGTTGGTTTTGCGGTTAATTTTACCGACGCGCGCCATGAGCGATCACCGTAAATATAGGAATTCTGAATCTAATCCGGACAGGCCCCAGACCACGTTAACGAATCAAAGACCACTGTGTTGCGGACGTACCAGACAACTTCTAACGAACGGCACATCGGCAATGCGATGACTACCCTCTCTCCCCCAAGCAGTTCGGACCGTCCCATCAAACCATGTCGCTAATCAAACCTACACAGGCAGCGATTTGCTCATCAGTCCCGACACTGATCCTCAGACCGTCACCCCAATGGGGATACTTCATGTATCGGACCAATATGCGGTTAGCTTTTAACTGTTCAAAAATAGGTTGTAGCGGTTGCGAAGAATGTGTGCACCACACAAAGTTTGCCTGGGAGTCTACCACGTCAAAACCAAGTTGCCGCATCTTGTCTGTCAACAACTGGCGGGTTTTGATGATCCGTAGTCGTTGTTGACCTAACCACGCCTGATCGTCAATTGCAGCGGTAGCCGCCGAAATTGCCAAAGCGTCACAATTGTAAGAATCTTTCACCTTTAGTAACTGCTCGATCATCTGTGGTTGAGCGACTAAAAAACCGAACCGCAGACCTGCCAGCGCGTAAGATTTACTGAAACTGCGTGACACCATAATACGTTCGTGGCGGGCCACCAGGTGCATGCAGTTGGACTCGGCAAAATCAACGTATGCTTCATCAATCAGCAATGGACAGGGAAGTCGATCAGCTAGTTCCAGCAGATGCTCTGGTGAGACCACCGTTCCCGACGGGCTGTTTGGATTAGGTAGGAACACAATGCGCAGACCCTGCCGAGAAACCCCGAACTGTGGTGACAGTGTCCAATCTGGCTGAAATGAAACCTCTTCGCTGTTGGCTCCTTGAATTTCCGCCAACGTTTTATACAAAATATAGCTCGGATACGGCAGTCGCAGCCATTCCCCCGCACCAACCATGGCACGTGTAACGATCGTCAGAATATCGTCACTGCCGTTGCCGCACAAAATCCAATCAGGTTCCACCCCTAACACTTCGGCCGCACGACGCCGAAACGATTCGGCCAATGGGTCGGGGTAACGACTCAAACCGTTCTCAGCAGTTTCTCGGATTGCCCGGAGTACTGCAGGGGAGGGTGGGTAGGGACTTTCATTCGTGTTGAGTTTAATGAACTTGCCGTGTTGTGGCTGTTCCCCGGGAACGTACCCGGACATGGACAAAATTTCCGGTCTAAACTCGTTCATGAATGATTCACCAGACGAATATCGATACTGGCTCGATGGGCGGTAAGCCCTTCCTTGTCAGCCATCAGCCGCACATCTTCCGCTGCCGACCGAAGACCTTTTTCAGTAAAGTGAATAACACTGCCACTACGCAAGAAATCGTTACTTGACAAACCACTCGCCCAACGGGCCGTGCCGCCAGTCGGTAAAACATGGGATGGACCCGCCACGTAATCCCCCAGGGCAACCGGACTGAAATTCCCTAAAAAAGCAGCCCCCGCGTAGGGCATTTGTGCGATCATGGCGTCGACATTCTCCACCTCCAAATGAAGGTGTTCCGGCGCCAAAAGATTCACAAGATTGACTGCCTGATCCGCTTCGGTAACCAGGATCAAAGCGCCGAATTGTTCCAAACTATGCCGCGTCGCATCGGCACGCGACAATCCGGATAACTGACCTATCAACTGATCATAAATTGCATCCCACAGAGATGGACTCCAGGTAATCAGGATGCTAGATCCTGGAGCATGTTCGGCTTGGGCAAGCAGGTCGGCAGCAACAAATTCAGGAGATGCCGAATCATCTGCCACAACAATGACTTCGCTAGGGCCAGCAATCGCATCGATGTCGACTTCGCCATACACATACTTTTTAGCCAACGCTACAAACAAGTTCCCCGGCCCCACAATTTTATCGACCTTTTTCACTCCCTCGACACCATAAGCCAGGGCCGCCACCGCTTGGGCCCCACCAATTCGTATCACGTCATCAATACCTAATTCACAACATGTTGCTAACAAGTCGGTATTGTAGGCACCAAACGGAGTAGGAGGGGCGACGACGACCAGTTGCTCGACTCCAGCAACCTGGGCTGGAACCGCTGTCATTAACACCGTTGATGGATAAGCTGCTGCGCCACCGGGGACACACAGACCGACACGATTTAGTGGAACGTATCGTTGTCGCAGCACCGTACCATCGTCACGTTTGATTTGAACATCCCGGTGTTGAATCGCTTGTTGAAACTCACAAATATTTTCTCGGATGCGACGTACAGCAGCGAGAAAACCAGGAGCTGCGGCACGATGAGCGTCCTTTAGTTCCTGGGACGTCACCCGTATTGTGCCCTGTGTCAATTCTGCGGAATCAATTTTTTTCGTGTAATCCAATACCGCTTCCAGTCCCTGTTGGCGGACATCCTCACAGATTCTGGACACAACTTCTTGCGGAGTAAGTGGCTCTCCAAAAACTTCTACCGTCCGCTGACGACCTGCTTCACTTACAATATCACCCCGTGGACTGAGACGCTCGCGCAATAACCGCAGTGCCTGCTCAACATCCTCGACGCGGCCATCAATTCTTCGTATTTTCAGTTCGTTTTCTGACATTGCAAAAAAACCTACAACCGCAGCTCCAACATCCTAGTGGTCCGCCCAACCAATCTTCTATGTGTTCATTAGAAGCTCGTTAGATCACATCGTCAATCGCTACGCGCAACTTCGTCCAATCGCCATCGCCTGGCGGTCCCTCTGCAAGTTCCTGCCGTAACTGCCGCAGGTCGTCCATTCCATCCACATCGTACCAAGTCGGCAATTCGATACAAGCAAGACCTGCTTCCGTGAGCTTGGATCGAGTCTCTTCCAAAACATGAGAAGTACTCCAACGGACATCCTCAAAGATTGCAGGGACAAATTCTGACATACCCACGAGGTAGTATCCTCCATCGGTAGCAGGCCCCAAGACGACTTTGCAGCGGTGCAACATTTGCCAAGCCCGCTGGATCCACAGCCGAGGCACCGTCGGGCTATCCGACCCAATCAATACGACTCGCGTAGCACCTTGCTCAAAGGCATTTTCGAAGAAGTGCCGCATACGGACTCCTAAGTCGCCAGAAGATTGAGGGGCTATTTGCCACTTATCGCCAGCCACTGTAACAAAATCAACCTTGTTTTCCGGAGGGCAGTATACCACGGTACGAATGTCCCCCTGATCGCCAAAGCGTTGTAACAACGATTCAAGACAGTGGAAATAAATTTGGCTGGCCGCTACCTCTCCGATGGATTCAGCTAACCGTGTCTTGACAGAGCCTGCCTGCCAGTATTTGGCAAACATTCCAAGATGATTCACAGCGGCTCTCCTTGGGCAAGAATTCGCCGCAGCAACCTTTCATTGACTCGACCTCGAAACCGTTCTTTCCCGTTAATCGTGACCACTGGCACACACTGGTGATACCGCGCCACCAATTTTTCATCCTCGTCGATATCGATCGTCGTCGCCAGCAGCCCATATTGGGCCAGTAAATGCAGTGCCTCATCACACAAGTGACAACCAGTTCGCGTATAGACAACAATTTTCAGATTTTCAAAATTAGCCATTTCTGAGCCGTGCTGGTACTTTAGAAGAAACAGGCAATTTCGGCTGGCAACAATGCGCTGTACGATGACCCACCGCGGTCATAACACACCTTTCGGATGGGAACTAGACCGCTTCCTGTTCCCGTCTCTATCTTTTGAGACAGCCTTGCCATATGTGTGCCGACCCTTCACTTACCTCTACTTATTCCGGGAATAAATGGGCCCCCGATTATCTGTCTCCAGAACAAACGATTAATCACTGGCTTGAAACAGGAAGCCTTGACCACTCCAAAGCGGCGAATGGTTCTTCGCCATCACTTTCTTCCAGGTCACCAAATTCAAGAGATCGCCGGAGACCGAACAGTATCGAACCAAGGCCAAGACAACAATTCAGCCACAGAAATCCTCACCCGTTGGAAACGCAACAATCAGGTTCGTTAAAACTACGGGCAACTCAAAATCCACTATCCGCCAAATCCAACACGTTGACATAGAGGGTATGCCACCTGCCATACGACAGGACAACATTGTTATTGCTCAAACGGTGTCAGGTTCGCGCCCGACATACTCCCTCCTGGCTCTGGTTTCTTATCGTAGTCGGTCTAGTCTCGATCACTGGACTATCTGCCCGATTTATCCTGTACACCTCCTCAGCACTTGCTACAATCCGTACGCGTCCGGACAAATTAAATCGGACCGACAAAAATACGAGTCTCTCCCTGGGCAATGTTGACAAACACAGGTACGCCAAAAATCGAGTGGCAGCCTTTTGCGTTCTGTTTGCCCAAACCTTAGCCTGAAAACTATCTGTAAGTACTGTCTTCCCTTTAAGTTATCATCCGGTATGCGTGACGGGCAGCCGTTGAGTCTTTTGCCTGCCGACCCATTAGGTGGCATTTCTTTTCACCGAGCCACGAGAAAGACCGCCCAAGGGCACTTCGCCTCTGGCAGAATCCTAGCATTTTGCCTGGCCACCCCACCACATTTCAGACACCGTAGCGGCAACTATTTCAGGTGTTGTCCCGTTATCGGGAGAGTCCACAAAAGACGTAACAACTAAATACAAAACAACTTACGACATTCACTTGAATCTGTAGTCAGCCTCTGCCTAGGATGGAATAAAGGCTTCCTGCTGTAGTCTTCGTCCCATTCATCGACAAATCGTGGCATATCAGCGACGGATCTGCTGTCGGGACAACTAACGCGTCTGCCTGTGGCTCCACGCGAACGGCAATTGGGTCAAACACGTTGCTGTTGGTCAGCCTGGTTTTTGACAGAGGACCGAAATCATGCGCAAATCACACCGTTTTCGTTTGAATTCACCGTCCGGTGACTTTTTGAACGCCTCAACCCTCATCCGTAACAAACATAGTGCTCGACCAGGAAGTCGCCGCACACGTGGTGGTGACCGTAACCAACGATTACCATTTTCTCCACCAGAAAACTGGTATGAACCCAATCCTACCTCTCCTCAGGATGGCCACTACAAAACCATCGTTCAACCGCCAGGAGAAGGGTATCGACATGTCCTTTCAGCAACCGAAATTCGTCACCGCCTGCATCAGTTGCCTCGTCACATGCTCGAACCACTCGAGTACATCCAGCTCAGCCAGATGACCCGAAAAAAACAAAGTTTTCCCTGCTATGGGATGCAATGGGGCTCAACATTGTACCTATATCCCATCGAGGAAAGTCGGACGGAGTACTTCGATTCGCCCCCAAAACCAGCTCAATTCAACGAAGCCCGAACCTATGGAGGCCGTTGGTTTGAAGAATCGGGTGGCTGGGTGTTGCATTGGAGTGAGGCCGCTATCAAGAATTTCTACCTAAATAATATTCTGATCCATGAATTGGGCCACCTGCTCGACAAGCGCAACACGGGATTTGCGGAAAGGGAACGCTTTGCCGAATGGTTTGCAACCGAATTTGGACACCGACAAAGCGCCTGGAGACATTCGGGCCGACGTCGCGTTCGCCGGCGCCATCACCGGACATAAACTTCCGAATCCTCTCAACATTCGTCACGGGGAATCTCCCTGTTTGAGTTCAGCGTGGTCCTTCTCTATAATCACTCTCGTCTAGAAATTCCCTAACACAAAACTCCTTCGGCTAGAGAAGGTAGATCGAAATCCGGATGCCCCATAAGTTGGTCATGGTTTACATTGTTGCTGCGTTACTTGCAACAGGCCTGTCGCTGGTCTGTGTGAAGTCGTATGCAGCCCCCACGAACAAACCAACAAAGCGTGTTCAGGCACTTCGCCAATCTATTCGCGTCGCTGGCAAACTGTATCAGCAGAAAAAGTATCGCGAATCAGCGAAGATTATCAAACGCGTTCAACTCGAATTAAGCTCTTTTCCAAATATTGATTCTCCCGAAGTACAACGGGCCCTGACTCCGCTGCTGAAGTCCGTCCGTCGCGCTCGCGCCTTACTGAAAAAACAAGGAATCCAATTACCAGCATGGAAACCAGGTAAACGCAAGAATGCGAAAGTCGATCATGCAACACCGACACAAAATCCCGGTACAAGCTTTGTCATGGACGTGGCACCAATTCTTGTGAAACACTGTGGTCGCTGTCACATTCAAAAATCACGTGGCGACTTCAGCATGATCCATTTTAGTTCATTATTGCGTGGTCCCCCTGAGACAGGTCGCGTAATCATTCCGGGTGACCCCGGGAACAGTCGGCTTGTGGCACTCGTTGAAACGGGCGACATGCCACGTGGCAACGACAAGGTCTCGCCAGAGGAGTTGTCAATTTTAAAACAATGGGTTATGGAGGGTGCCGAGTTCGATGGGTCCAACCCTCGCATCTCGTTGGCTCGTCTGGCACCAGGCGCAACACCACCGCAACCTGATACCAAAATAACTGTGACGAGAGCGTCAGGTGCTGAAACCATCAGTTTTTCGCTGGAATTGGCACCTGTCCTCAGCCAACGCTGCAACGGCTGTCATGGAAGCGACAATCCCACAAATGATTTCAGTGTGGCAAGCTTTTCCCGCCTGCTGCAGGGTGGTGAAAGTGGGCCTGTGATTTCCCTTTCGACCCCCAAGCAAAGCCTATTGTTACAAAAACTCCAGGGAACTGCTCCGGGTATGCGTATGCCCGGAGGAGGACAGTCACCACTTGCAGACACGCTGATTGCAAAATTTGAGCAATGGCTTATAGAGGGAGCAAAATTTGATGGTCCCGACGATAAACTGTCCATGGACCAATTAGAGGCCATCGTCTTTGTCCGTGAGGCAACGCCAGCAGAATTGAATGCAAGACGGGTCACCTTGGCTAACTCGTATTGGGAACTCGGTTTGCCCGGAATAGCATCCAGTCAAACAGAAACTGAACATTTCCATGTTGTCGGAGCCTCTCAAGAGATGACACTCGCCCAGATCGGCACCATGGCTGAGCACTTATGGAAACAAGTCAGTACCTATTTCAAAATGCCGAAAGAGTCTAATTTCAAAGGCCGTATCACACTATTCGTAATGGAAAAACGGTATGACTACAGCGAGTTTGGGAAAATGGTCGAACGACGCGATCTGCCACTGCAACAACAGGCACACTGGAAGTACAATGGCCTCGACGCTTACGCAGCACTGGTAGCAGATCACCAACAGCCTGACCAATTGAAGCACACCGTCGCTCGCCAGTTAGCTGCCATTTACATCCAAAGCCTGGGCGATGTACCCTTTTGGTTTACTGAAGGTTCTGCGCGCCTGTTTGCCAGTTCACTTGCCAAACACAACTCGAAGGCAAATCACTGGGACTCCCAAATCGTGGAAATTGTTAGGGCTATGAAACAACCGGACGATTTCATGAATGACCGGTTGTTACCCGAATCAACTAGCCTGGTCGGCTACGGGTTTGTCAAACAACTCAAAAAGAAAAAACGTCATTACCAGCGTCTTTTGGCAACAATGCATGCCGGACAACATTTCTCAGATGCGTTTATTGCTGCTTACGGTGCAACTCCTTCTGAGTATGCCAAGGGCTGGGCTGGCATGCTGAGATAAAATCTAGGATTTTAAAATTTTGCGATTTACGTCAAGAGGGCGTTGTTTCGCCCGTGGAACGGAAACATGCACGCTCAAAAAAATGCCCTCACTTCGTCCGCCAGGGCAAATTCAAATAAATACAAATCGTTTTTTACTACCCCTCTACGATCCACCATGTCTGGATATCCGCTGATGCGGAGCCTATTGGTCATTGTATGGATTGTTACTGAGACGCTCATGACACACTCCAGCGATGCAGCGGAGAAGTTACAACCGCAAGACAACGTACCACTCATCCCCCGTAACATTTTCTTTGGGAACCCAGACAAAGCTCGCGCGCGCATCAGTCCCGACGGCAAGCATCTTGCTTTTGTTGCACCGGTCGATGGCGTGTTAAACGTTTGGGTCAGCCCGACCAAAAACACGGACAAAGCGAGACCCGTAACCAATGACACTCACCGTGGAATTCTGAGTTTCTTCTGGGCTTATACGAATCAGCACATTATCTACACACAGGACAAGGACGGCGATGAAGACTTTCACGTCTATTGCATCAACCTGGACACAGATGAGATAACAGATTTAACACCAATCGACGGAATTCGAGCCCGGATTGAGGGAGTTAGCGAACGTATCCCCGAAGAAATTTTAGTGGGCATCAACGACCGCGATCCAGGATATTATCATGACATTTACCGTGTCCATCTGATCACTGCTAAACGAGAACTGGTACAACGAAATCCAGGCCTGGCAGGGTTTATCTCTGACGACGACTATCGCGTCCGTCTGGCGTCGAACTATACGCCCGAAGGAGGTCAAGTCTATTTACTTCCAGATAATAAGCAGCCAAGTGGTTGGAAAGAATACCTACGTATCGGCCCCCTGGATGCCATGACGACCGGGCTTAGTGGGTTCGACAAAACGGGTGAATGGGTATTTCTACTGGACAGTCGCGAGCGCAATACTGCCGCACTCAAAATGTTGAACCTCGCAACAGGCCAAGAACAATTATTGGCGGAAAATGAAAAGGCAGACATATCGGGCGCCGTAGTCCACCCAACCAATAAACATGTCCAGGCAGTCACTTTTACCTATGCTCGGCGTGAATGGAAGATTATTGATGACTCCATTGCTGGTGACATCAAATATCTGCGTACCGTCGCGGACGGTGAATTGCAAATCACAAGTCGCACCATGGATGACCAGACATGGACGGTCGCCTATATCATGGACGACGGCCCCATTCGCTTCTACCTCTACGACCGCACGACTCAGCAAGCGAAATATCTATTTTCCAGCCGCCAGGACCTGGACGAGCTTCCCTTGGTCCCCATGCATGACGAGATTTTCACGTCGCGTGACGGATGGGAACTGGTCAGCTACCTATCGCTTCCCGCGGGCACCGATCGAGATGGCAACGCACGTCCTGAACGGCCGCTACCGATGGTGTTGCTCGTGCATGGTGGCCCCTGGTCGCGCGATCATTGGGGATACAATCCTCAACACCAGTTGCTGGCAAATCGGGGCTATGCGGTCTTCAGCGTCAACTTCCGTGGCTCGACTGGTCTAGGAAAAAACTTCATCAATGCGGCAAACCGGGAATGGGCCGCGCAAATGCATGACGACTTGCTCGATGCCGTCAAATGGGCCATTGACCAGGGGATCGCGGATCGGGAGCGTGTGGCAATTATGGGAGGCAGCTACGGTGGCTACGCCGCACTTGTCGGCCTGACGTTTACACCCTCCGTTTTTGCTTGCGCCGTCGACATTGTAGGACCGTCCAGTTTAGTGACACTACTGGAAAACCCTCCCCCTTATTGGATGCCTTTCATGCCGGTCATGAAACAGAGAGTGGGCGATCACACTACCGAGAAAGGTCGAGAATTCCTCAAGTCTCGGTCACCTTTGTTCTTCGTCAACAACATCCAACGTCCTTTATTAATTGGACAGGG
This sequence comes from uncultured Pirellulaceae bacterium, assembly GCA_964393615.1. GTDB lineage: Bacteria > Planctomycetota > Planctomycetia > Pirellulales > Pirellulaceae > CAYMUR01. The sequence goes on along the minus strand of CAYMUR010000010.1, from coordinate 61,771 downwards.
CGCAAACGACCCTCGCGTTAAACAAGCTGAATCTGATCAAGTGGTTGCAGCCATGGAATCGAAAACAATCCCGGTCACCTACTTGCTCTTTCAAGACGAAGGCCACGGTTTTGCCAGACCGGAAAACCGATTCGCATTCTATTCCGTGACAGAGGCTTTTCTGTCACAACACCTTGGTGGCCGATACGAACCAATCGGCGAAGCCTTCCAGGATGCCGTGTTCACGGTACCCACTGGCGCCAACCAGGTTCCGGGACTTGCCAAGGCGTTGCAAAAAACAAACAACGACGCGAAAAACAATGACTGAAAAGACCGCTCTATTGCGGTTACGAACAAAACTGTCTCTTCGTTTCTGGATGTCCGGATTAGTGCCAAAACTTCCAGGAGTGCTGCATCGATGTTGTATCAATCATGCGCCTGGTCACGGTAACATTCAGCGTGCCAATTCATGCACAGCAAATCCGGCCGGTCACAACTTCGTATTTTTTTCCGTTTGCAAATAGCCACCGCCTCGACATTCTAGTACGCATTCATTCTCAACCCTGCCGCTGTTTCCTGGTGTCGGTCGCCCACTTTTTTGAATGGAGAATCCACTCTTTCCAAATGATAGCCCAAAAGCTAGCAAGCCGATTCGTCGCTGATCTTGTCCCATGTCATTGTTGTCGGTATAGATGTCGGCTACGTTTTAACGCGTGCCAGTCCACCTATCTGGGAGGCAATGTCGTCGCTTGAATTTGCATCGAACAGATCGAAGTCACCGATCACCACCTCCCATTTCTGCAGCCATCATTTGCTTTAACGAGCAACACAATATTGCCCGTTGTCTTACCGCGCTGGCTTGTTGTGATGAAATTATTGTTGTCGACTCCGGATCGACCGACCACACACTGAACATTGTCGAGCAGTTCCCTCGCACCAAGATTCTTCACCGACAATTTGACACTTACATCGACCAAAAAAACTTCGCCCTCGATCACTGCACGCACGATTGGGTGCTCTCCATGGATGCAGACGAAGAATTGCCCGCAGACCTCGTTAAGGAAATTCAACAACTTCCGTTTGACGTATCAGGCTATTTCATTGGCCGAAGAACATTTCTCGGCGATGAGGAAATCAAATACGGCAGTTGGAATCCTGACTACAAGTTAAGGTTATTTCAGCGGGCCTTCGGGCGCTGGGGTGGCAGCAACCCCCATGAACGTGTCCTGCTCAATGGCCCTTCACAACGACTCGCCACACGCATGTTGCACTATAGCTACCGTACACGTCAAGAATTTCTCGACCGCAACCGCAAATACATGCGTATGCTGGTGGAAAATCAATCTCCTTCGAAAAAACGAAAATACATGGGTGAACCGATACTCCATGGTTGTGGGAACTTCATTCGTTCCTACCTTGTGCGTGGTGGATTTCTGGACGGTAGTACCGGTTTGTATATTGCCTATCACATGGCCAAGTTATCTTATGAAAAGCACTGCCTGTTAGCAGGCAATGAAAGGCAACATCGCCCCTCGTTCACACGGCGTTCTGCTTAGGTTTGGCCACACATCAGCCAGTCTGACTTGATTCCCCCCTTCACTCAGTCTGCATCATTTTCACCACATAACACGATACAAAATTTGTGTGTCGCAAAAAAATGAAACGCACATCGCGCCTGGCAGATTGACATTTTTGCAATTTCCCCAAGCAGTTCAGTCTCGGCCGTTGTACATCGCAGACAGCGAACTATTGGCGCTGGCGACACCCCACAGGTGGTCGTTTGATACCCAGGCACTATGGGTGCGGATGTGGTACAACAATAGTCATCCTGGCCAGGTCCCACAGTACTCTTTACTCTTTTAACGATGACTCGTTGCAATGCCTTCCCTGAATCACACCAGGCAACATGACATGACTACCGGTCCTCCGGCTACACGTGTCGCTGTTGTCGGATCTATTAATATGGATCTGGTTGCCCGCTGTGACGGCCTGCCGAAGGCTGGACAAACGGTCAACGCAAGCTCCTTTACACAACTGCCTGGCGGAAAGGGTGCAAATCAAGCCGTGGCGGCAGCTCCACTCGGTGCTCACTGTACCCTGCTCGGTCGTGTGGGAGATGATTCTTATGGCCAACAGCTCACCCGTACATTGAAACAATACGGCGTCAACACTGCCGCCGTAGCGATAACTCCAGATTCCAGTAGTGGCCTGGCATGGATTAATGTCGACCGGTCAGGAGAAAACACCATTACAATTGTTGCCGGGGCGAACGGCCAGTTGACCTCAAAAGATGTGCAACACCACGAAAGATATATCCGCTCTGCGAAGGTGGTCCTCCTGCAACTCGAGGTTCCGCTGGACACCGTTGCTACTGCAGTGCGAACGGCAACGGCAGCCCGCGTCCTCACCGTACTTGATCCGGCGCCTGCACCAGCTAACAATTTTTCAAACGAGCTTTGCCACGTGGACGTAATGACTCCAAATCAGACGGAAGCCGAATCGTTGACAGGATTAGCTGTCCACGATGTTCAATCGGCAATACGCGCATGTCGTTTATTGCGAGAACGTGGCGTACGTTATCCAGTTATCACCTTAGGTGCCGATGGAGCTGTTTATTGGGACAAGGCAGCCGACAATCCTCAACACACGCTTCCTCCACAGGTCAAAGTGGTTGACACCACTGCGTCTGGAGACGCGTTTACTGCCGCGTTGGCTTGTCGTCTCGCAGCGGGAATCCCGCTGTCTACCGCAGTACCATTCGCTTGTGCTGCGGGGGCACTTGCTGCCACCGTCTTGGGAGCACAGCAGGCAATGCCCCCATGGAAGACCGTGGTAGAATGTGAAAAGCGAATTTAGTTAAACTATTAAAGGACAACCGTAGCCCCTTTGATTATCCAGGCTTTTACAACGAAATCATAATGAAACCTTCTTTCTTCGTCTTGATTCCCACGACTACATTTCTGTTAACCTGTAGCATTATTGCCAAGGAGACAGCCGTCGGCTCAAAACTGGTCACGAATTCGATCGGGATGCAGTTAATACAAATTCCTGCCGGAGAATTCATGATGGGTTCTGCAGAAGACATGCCCGATGCACAAGAAGACGAACGCCCACACCATCATGTACAAATTACGTCTCCGTTTTATTTCGGCGTATACGAAGTCACCCAGGCGGAATTTGCACAAGTAATGGGACCAGATCACCTGTTTTTTTTCAATCCCCAGGGTCCCGGGCAAAACAGCGTACAAGGCCTGGACACCTCACGATTTCCTGCCGACCAGATCACCTGGTGGGACGCCATGCAATTTTGTGAAAAACTTTCGTTCGCTCCAAAAGAACGGGCTGCTGGGCGTGTTTATCATCTGCCGACCGAAGCACAATGGGAATATGCCTGCCGCGCCGGCACACAAACTGTTTTTCATTCAGGACAAAGTCTGAGCGCGGAACAGGCCAATTTTAATGGCCGCTATCCATTTGGCGATGCCGCTCCAGGACCCTTCCGAGGCCGAACCGTTGCCGTGGGATCATTTCTGGCCAACCCGTTCGGATTGCATGACATTCACGGCAACGTATGGGAATGGTGCGCAGATTGGTATCTACGCAATTACTATAACACTTCTGATGCCCAAGATCCTCCAGGTCCTCGTCAGGGAACACGACGTGTGATACGGGGTGGAGATTGGTACAGTGACGCTCGTGACTGTCGGTCCGCATTTCGTTACGCAGACGTACCGGATGGTACCTTTTATGCGCTCGGCATGCGCGTCATGATGACTTACGGTGATGCTGAAAAACTCGTTCGGAAAACAAAACGGCCGACCAGCACCAAATTCACAGCAGGCGTGCAAGGTGAAACATCTCTTTCGGCAGTGGGATCCGGTGAAGATTGGCCCCGTTGGCGCGGGCAACGGGGTGACGGCAGTTGGCACGCACCACAGCTTCCTAAAAAATGGCCCGCCCATGGACTACGGCGACTTTGGCGACAACCTATCGGCGGTGGTTACGGTGGTATCGCAGTTTCTGCCGGGCAACTGTACGTCATGGACCGTCAATTGGAACCGCTCGAAATCGAACGAATTCTGGCATTCGATGCGAGGAGCGGAAAACTTTTGTGGGAACACAAGTATGAGGTAGATTACAGCGACGTGGCTTACGGCAACGGCCCTCGTACCACGCCAACAGTCATCGGTCACCATGTCTACTCACTCGGGGCTACCGGCCAACTCTTTTGCTTGAGTACGGACACTGGACAAGTCATCTGGCACCAGGATTTTGTAAAAACGTTTCAGGCTAGTGTTCCGTTATGGGGTGTCTCTGCGTCACCCGTTCAGTTCGAAGACCTGTTGATCGTACATGCGGGTAGTCAACCTGAAGGATGTCTGGTTGCATTGGACCGTATGACAGGCGAAAAACAATGGAATTGCCTGCCTGACCCGGCAGGTTATGCAACGCCTATTTTGGTGCAAATCAGTGGCCAAACCCAGCTCATCAGCTGGACACCGACCCACGTTCGTGGTGTCGACCCACGTAATGGTGAAAGTCTTTGGTCAGTCCCATTCACCATCGAAAATGGAACCTCTGTCGCTACTCCCATCTACCAGGAAGGCATCACCATGGTAAGTGGCTATTACAATGGGTCGCTCGCCATTCGGTTAGGTCCGGATCAAACCGATGCCGAAGTGATCTGGGAAGACCGCCGTAATCTACGCGGTTTAATGTCACAGGCACTTTATCAAAACGGCTACGGCTATCTTCTGGACAAGCGTCACGGATTAACCTGCTTTGAACTCGCAACAGGCCAAAAAGTTTGGGACGACAACAATCGCATGACACCGAAAGGGAGAAATCCACAAGCCACCATGGTATGGCTGGAAGACGAAGATCGGGCAATCATCCTCAATTCCGCTGGCGAACTGATCCTGGCTCGCCTGAATCCTACTGGCTACCACGAAGAATCACGTACTTCCATCATCGGGGAAACTTGGGCACACCCGGCTTATTCCAGAGGTCGTGTCTACGCACGCAGCGATTCTGAACTGGTCTGTTTCTCGCTCATGAATTAATCGAGGGCAAAAGACAAGACTGGGCACATTGCATCGGGACCTGCCAGGACAAACCGTGATGCTGTTACCGTGCGGACCGTAAGCCACTCTGGCCTATCCTAAACCTGTTTTTCTTGCCATGCTTGCTGGATTCGCTTACGCTTGGCTTGCCAACTTTTGTGGTCTGTTTGTTTCGCCAGCAACCATTTGCATTCTGCCAATTCCTCCCACGACTCTTCGAACACAATCGCATCACTGTAAACGAGGATCCCTTTTTCGTCTGTTTCAAAGATAAACGCAGGTGTCACAAAATACAAAGCCTGACAGGGAACAGAACCGGAATTAAAAAGCTGAAAAAACGTATCAGGTCGTGTTAACGCTCCTTCCCCTACGTTCAACTCAAGTGTATAGGGAGTGTCGCATGCAGGTTCTTTCATCTTGATCGTCAATTGTCCTTTCACCACCCACGTCAATTGCGTTACGATCGGATGAAGATGAATTCGAGAAACAGTCAACGGTGGAATTTCACCAAGCGCCAAACTGAAGTCGTCAATAACCGCCCTGCCTTCGCGCAGTGACGACTGCGGGTCCAAGATAGATCGAACCGTCGTACCATCAGGAACTTGAAACCCTGCTCCAATTTTCAATACGTTTTGCATGATCTACCGCTCATTGCTGAACGCCCGTTAAAACAAGACTTTCTCAAGCAGAACATCCATTCCGACGCAGGTATCCAGAAATCACGACCTCGTCGTCAGCAAGAATCCAGTAAAGCAAAACTCAAAACGTCATCCAGGCACGAGTGTTCGATTTCAGATAGTGCATCATAAACGTTAAACATCATAAACGTTAAACAGTGCCAAATACAATTTGGAAGGGTACCAGTTCATTATGCTGCCCTACGCAATATCTCATTAAAAAGAACACGTTGCACCATGTCGGAAGTCAAGTGGCCCAGATACGCAGAACGGTTCGAGCTGTTTTTATCTGCATGGTCCGTGGCACAGAGGTGCCGCTGATTGGTGCCGTACGTCCCCACACGACCGGGTGATGTACACCCATACAAGGATAGGGCCGGTACGTCCAAAGCAGCCGCCAAATGGCCCAATCCAGTGTCAACGGCTACCACTGCCTGCGTCGCCAACAATTCAACAGCCAACTCATTCAACGAAAGCCTCGGCAATACGGATGCTTGCTGGTGAGAACGGGCAATCCGTTCAGCGCGCTCGCGGTCAACGGTGGTGGCCCATGGCAGGCGCACCGCAAAACCCGACTCGGACAGATCCCAACACAACTGCTGCCAATGCTCTTCAGGCCAATGTTTCTCGGAACGAGTCGTTGCATGCACCAGGACCACTTGCTGCACTGTCCGAATCTGTTTGGGATCTGCGAAAACCCTCAGCCCATAGTCCCCCAAATCTGCTGGACAGGGATAGTCCAGTGATTTTGCAAACAGGTGACGCGTTCTCTCAACCGCGTGCATCTCGTACGGTACGTTAACTTGGGTTCGATAAGCCAGCGTCGCTAATGGCTCACGAACCGAATGTCGGGCAAACCCAACAACAGGCGCGTTGACAAAGCGTGTTAGCAATGCACTCTTGATAAGCCCCTGGGCATCAATCACTAAATCGTATCGTCGCGTGCGCAACTCATGTAGAAATCCTCGCCATTCGTTCCGCACAAAAAACTGCCAGGGTTGTCTTCTCCACCGACGAAGTGCTACAGGAATGACTCGGTCAACGGCTGGATGCCAGGCCGGTATTTCGGCAAAAGTATCTTCTACGAGCCAATCAAAACGAGCGTCGGGGAACACCCGCGCCGCATCGGTGACAGCAGGCAACGTATGAATAACGTCACCCATCGATGAAGTCTTGACGATCAGAATCCGCACTGTAACTCCCACCCGTTAAGCGTTGGACAGGAATTGTAGCGAACCATCCCGATAGGGACCAGACGAATCAAGCTCCGTGGGCACCACAATGCATGACTCTGATTCGACCCCATTTTTCAATCATTGCGGTAAAACAAGCTGAAATCTCCCAGCCACGCATACGTTTTTCCTGTGGCAGAGCAGGCCACCAGATAACGACCCTTCCCAGAACAATGAAGCGTCGTAGACTCATCCTGGCCATCACATTTTTGGTCCTTACTGGAACTAAACGTAATACCGAATTGCCTTGCTCAACACATCCATCTGGCCATTGACTCAATAACTTATAACCACTTGACTCAGATTTCCTGCCCGAACCTCATGCCCAGCTACGTGCAATGGTATTTTACCAAAAGATGGCAAACCCAAAGACATCCATAAGATAATTTCCCGGTATGAATTTTTACCGGACCTATAATCCATCCAATTC
>CAYMUR010000010.1:52069-54290 GCA_964393615.1 uncultured Pirellulaceae bacterium | reverse complement strand
CCATAAGATAATTTCCCGGTATGAATTTTTACCGGACCTATAATCCATCCAATTCTGAAAACACTCGGGCCAATTCCGAAAACACTCGGGAAAGATTTGAATTTGAAAGCACGCAACACTCTCCCTCAGAATCTGATCGCCCCAGGCGGTTGATCGGTCTTTAAAATTTCACCCACCACGAATGCCTGCTAAATCCCGTACTCATACTCCTGCCAAAAGATTCACCAACCATGACATACTTCGCTCAGTCAGGCCAGACAACATGCATGAATCGAAGCTGCAAATCTCTGCCTCTTTGGATGCAATTCAGCAAATGACCAACGAACAATGCCGTCTGACAATTACACGGTGTTTTTCAACCAAACAGTATCGGCCAATGGCATTTCGCGTGATAATGTTTGCGGCCATGTGCTTGCCGGACAAGGGGCTCTTCACTTGGTGGCCAACACGCCGAGAAACCCGCTGGTAAATATTCTGCAAGGAAGGCATGAGTTTCAGATTCGTGTGAACCGACAGGCTAATAGAGGAGTCAATGTGGGGAATCCGAGTGCGCGGTTGTCGTTCAATAATGATCGCACTTTGAATGGTAATGCACTGAAACAACGGAAGTTGGAACGTTGTTCATGAACAATAAACTTCACCTCGACACGGGGAGCCAATGGACTCCCTGGCAAGGGTATGCAGTGGTCGACACACCGTGGGGGGCAATCTGTCCAATCACGCGATTGTGTCACAGGGGAACAGTCCTGGTTCGCTCACGCGTAATGGTGATTTGACGACCGCGACCATTTACCTTGCCAGTGCACAAAGTATACCTGCTGCACTTCTACCATCGGCGATGGGATTGTTGGTGTCGACTGTGACTTGGTTGTTCGGGTTATGAACAAGAAAATAGCCCGGAATTTCTACGGTACGGGACAACCTGGTTCGAATCACGTGTTGTTGTCGGTTGCCACCCAAATAGTCGATCTTAGTGACTCCGAAGAACGGCGAAGAGAGGAGACGGGGCCTGGTATTTCTTCCCCAAATTGCTGATTTCAGCTATAATGGCCATGGATCTATCTTTAAAATTTTTGACAGGCATATTCGCTTACGATCGTCGATTCCAAGGATTTTTTTTTCATGACACCGTTTTCGGCCTGGTCTTTTCAGCGACACTCACCAACTCATATGCGAGGCTCAGCCTTACGGCGAAAGTTTCGGCATCGCTGTCGTTATGAGTCTCTCGAAAACCGGATCGTGCTGGATGCCACAGTCGTATTCAACGAGATCATGTACAATCCGGCTGGTGACGAAACTTTAGAGTTCGTGGAATTGTACAACGAGAACGCGACTAACATCGACTTGTCGGGATGGTCCATCGAAGGCGGCATCGACTACACGTTTCCCGATCCGACCGTCATTGACGGACGAGGTTACCTGGTCGTCGCAGCTGATCCCACGGGACTCGCCACTGGGGGAAGTTTTTCCGACGCCCTGGGACCCTTTTCTCAGGGACAACTCAGTAACGGCGGTGAAGAACTCCGTCTGGTTACCCATGCGGGTCGTCGTATGAGCCAGGTGGATTACGACGACGGTGGAGATTGGCCGGTAGGTGCTGATGGCTCCGGTGCCTCTCTGTCTCGAACGAGTATCCATACCAACTCCGAATTGCCTGAGAGTTGGAGCGCCAGTACCCAGGTCGGAGGAACTCCTGGAGCGGATAACTTCCCGGATCCCTCGTTGTTGCCGCCGGTGACCTCGACCTATGTCGACAGTGGCAGCAGTGTACGCGTTCGCGTACCTACTTCGGCCGGTAATTTGACATGGAACTCGGTGGAATGGAACGAACCTGGTTTTGACGATGCGGCGGCTGGCGGCTGGTTCGATGCAGCAGTGGGTCTTGGTTTCGACACCTCGGGTAGCACATCGATTGCCGACCAGCTCGATGCGCAGGGGGATATCGAGTCTCAGATGTACACTCGGAATGCGACCAGCCTGATTCGTATTCCGTTCAATGTGAATGATGCGTCGACCCTAAGTGACTTGGAATTGACGGTCGATTACAACGACGGTTACGTTGCATACCTCAACGGTACCGAAATTAGCCGACAAAATGCGCCGGTCAGCCTGGCTTTTAACGCGACGGCAACTACGACAGTCAGTGAGTCTGGTGCTGCTGGCGACAGCACGTTGATCAACACTTACGTTGGGGCTACCAGTCCGTTGGGGAACCAGGCAG
>CAYMUR010000010.1:0-52059 GCA_964393615.1 uncultured Pirellulaceae bacterium | reverse complement strand
GGTGGCGGACCGGCAGTTTCCAATATCAGCGTCACGGCAGGACCAGCGCGTTATCTTGCTTCGCCAGCCTACGACAGTTATCGTTTGGTCGACGGAACGGGATTTTCCAGCTGGAGCAACAAGCCTGCTGCTGGTCAGAATTGGATTGATGTCGATGGTGACGGTGTGCCAGAGATTGATAGCGAAGTGGATCACGGCATGATGTCTCTGATGACAAGTGGTAATAGACAGGCTGATCAATGGATCAGTTTCGACTTGGGACAATCGACCGAGTTGGACAAAATGTGGATTTGGGGATTCAATGAAATTAATCGCGGCAGTTGTCCTGCCGGTAGGTGTACTCTTCGTGGGGTGAGCGCTGCTCGGATCTGGTACTCTGATGCTGTCAGTCCAACACCTGCTACCAATCCTTCCACCGCCAATTGGACGCTGCTAGGCGACATTACGATCCCACAGGGCACTGGAATTAATGGTTTTGATAATGTGACCGAAGTTCTCTTCCAGGGTGCCCAGGCACGACATGTGCTGATCGACGTAGAGAGCACGCACGGATTGGACCAGGGTAATGGTGATATTTTTGTCGGTCTGAGCGAGGTCCAGTTCTTTTCAGGAAGTGGTGGTACAGACACCGGTCGGGAAATGCTTGATCTGTCGGCGCATCTGCAGCAGCTAGTCGATGGTGAAAACCTGCTGGCAATTCATGGCTTGAATGAGTCTGCCAGTGACCACACTTTTCTCATCAAACCCACGCTTTCGGCGACCCAAGTCTTTGAGCCAGTCGCTAATCTGACCGATGCCCTGGTGATTAACGAGGTAGCACCGGCTACCGATGCGACGTTTTGGCTGGAATTGGCGAACGTTGGCTCCGAACCGATCAATGTGACAGATGTTGTGGTCACTGCCGATGGAGTTTCTGGTGGTTCGCACACGCTCGACTCAGAATCGCTTCCCGCCGGCGGCACTCTGCATTTAACCGAAGAAACGTTGGGGTTTGATGCTGTGACCGGCGACAGATTATTTGTTTATTCGGCTAGTCAGACAAGTTTAATTGATGCTCGTGAAGTGACAAATCGCCTGCGTGGGCGCACCGCTGAGGGACGTTGGCTTTATCCCGCCGCGCCAACACCTGGAGCAGCCAATGAGTTTGCATTTCAAAGTGATGTGGTCATCAATGAAATCATGTTCCACCATCAGCCCAGTAAGGGATCTGTTGATGGGGTGCCTGATGAATACGCTGCGACAGTCTTGGTAGAAATCGACGCATCAACCCCCTGGCGTTACAACCAATCTGGCCAGAATCTCGGTTCCAGTTGGGCGCAAGTTGCACACGGGATTGATTCGGTAAATTGGTTTCAGGGGCCGGCTCCTTTAGGGTTTGAATCGAGTTCGTTGCCGGAAGCCATTCGCACGGAATTGACAGACCCGGCGTTGAATACTCCGTTCGTCAATACATATTATTTTGAAACAGATTTTACCTTTTCAGGCGATCCCGCGGATTTCGTCGACCTGCAACTTCGTCACCTGATTGACGATGGAGCCGTGTTTTATCTCAACGGTGTCGAACTGACACGGCACAACATGCCGGGTAGTATGGGCAGTCCGGTGTTTGCGGGGGATTACGCATCGACTGCCATTAACAATGCCACGTTTTCCAACACAACTGATCCCCATTCGATCGTTGCCAACGAATTGGTCAGCGGTACAAATCGTTTGTCGGTGGAGGTCCACCAGATCAATCTCACTAGTTCCGACATTGTGATGGCGGTTGAGTTAACAGCGAGGAAAGAAATAACGGCGGGTTTTTCTAGTTCGGGTTACCTCGAAATTAACGAGGAGTGGTTTGAACTGTACAATCGTAACGCAGTGCAGTCGGTGGATTTAACGGGTTGGTCAGTGGCGGGTGGCATCCGCTATGATTTCCCGACTGGAACATCAATTGGACCGCATGATTATTTGGTCGTGGCCAATGACGCAGCCACCTTGCGGACAGAGTTTCCCGAGGTAGCCAGCAAGATCATAGGTGATTTTTCGGGCCGTTTATCCAATAAAGATGATTTGATTCTTTTGCGTGACACCAGCAAAAACCCGGCCGACGAGGTGCATTATTTTGACGGCGGCCGCTGGCCCCAGTTTGCGGATGGCGGCGGATCGAGTTTAGAGTTGCGTGATCCGGATTCTGACAATGCCCAGGCGGAAGCCTGGGCGGCTAGCGATGAAACAAGCAAGTCGGAGTGGCAGACCTACACGATGCGTCATACGGCGCATGCTGATACGGGTCCCAATAGCGGGTTCAATGAATACATTGTTAGCCTGCTAAATGATGGTGAAGTCTTGATTGACGATATTCATGTCATCGAGGACCCCGATGGTCTCAATCGGGAGCTAATCCAGAACGGTACTTTTGAATCGGACTGGATCGGTGCTAGTCCCAGCAAATGGCGCATCATGGAAAATCATCACGGTACCGTGATCGATGATCCCGACAATCCTGGGAGTAACAAGGTCCTACATCTTCGGGCCACGGGTCGACATGATATCGTCAGCAACCTGGCTGAAACGACACTCAAGGCAGGGAACTCGTTCGTTTCCGTACAAAACGGCAGAGAATATGAAATTTCGTTGCGTGCCAAGTGGCTCACTGGTTGCAGTCGACTAAACAGTCGATTTTTTGTCTCGCGTGTGATGCGCACCGACCTTTTGAAGGTGCCGTTGGACAATGGAACTCCGGGTGTTCAGAATTCCAGGTTCACTGCCAATGCAGGGCCCACCTACCGTGAATTGTCGCATTCGCCGATCCTTCCGGCTGCCGGTAAAAATATTACGGTTTCCACCGTGGTCGACGATCCTGACACTATCGCTTCGATGACCCTGTTTTGGAATGTTAACGGTGCTTCGTTCACCAGCGCTGCCATGAACCATCAAGGCAATGGAAAATACAGTGCGATCATTTCCGGCAATTCATCCAGCAGTAAAATCCAGTTTTATGTCCAAGGCCAGGACATGTTGGGTGCGGTGTCCACGTTTCCGGCCAATGGAAGCGATTCTCGCGCGATGATTCAGGTTCAGGATGGGCAAGAGACCACCAGGCCCATTGACACGGTTCGTATCATCATGACAACGGCCGAGACCAATGCGCTGTTTGATACCACAAAAATCAAGAGCGATGAGTTGCGTGGAGCAACCGTTGTTTATAACAACCATGAAGTATTTTACGACGTAGGGGTTCGTCTGGTCGGTAGCGTACATGGTCGTCACAATCCCCAGCGGCAGGGTAGTTACAAGATTCAATTCCATCCGCATCAACCGTTCCGCGGCGTTTTGGAAACCATCGTATTTGACGGATCCGGAAACACTGCTTTAATGTCCGGTCATGGCCACGACGAAATCCTCACCAAGACATTAATCAATCGGGCGGGCGGGGCACTGGCCAGCCAGTACGATGATGTGGGGTATTTGATTGCGCCCAGGTCCCAGCATACCAGTCCGGTGGTAATGGAATTAGCACGTTACAACAACCCGTTTCTGGAAGAGACCTATGGAAGTAGTGATGGAACATTGTTTGAACTGGAGGCGATCAATTGGGTTCCCAATACTTTCGGTGGGACAGAAGGGTTCAAAAATGCAGCGCCATTATTCAGCACAGCAATCGTAGCCAATACCGACATCTCCAATTTGGGGGATGATAAAGAAAACTATCGTTGGAACTTCTTGATTAAGAATCATCGTAATCGAGATGATTATAGTCGCATTATCGAAATGGCCAAGGCATTCGACTTCTCGGGTTCCGCACTGGACACTGCCATGGAGGAGTTGATCGACATGGATTCATGGTTGCGAACTTTGGCCATGAATGCGCTGATTCGCGAGGGTGACTTCTACACCATGGGCGCTCAATTTGCACACAACCTGATGATGTATGTCAGGCCCAGCGATGGGAAGGTCGTGGCCATGCCATGGGACAACGACCACGGCTATGGCAGCACCCATGGGGAACTGATTGGAAGTAACCAGTGGAATCTGACACAGATTGCTAAGCGGCCACAGAACCTCCGCCGCTATTATGGTCATATGCTGGATTTGATTGACCAGTCTTTCAATCAGTCCTACGCTGCACCGTGGGCGGCGCATTTGGGGTCGCTCACCGGTGAATATTACTCGCACGCAAGCTGGCTTGGTTCGCGAGCGAGCTCCGTCACCAGCCAGATCCAAAACGCTGCCCCTGAGGTGTCGTTTGCCATCACTAGCAGTAATCCACTGGACGTTGGTTCAAGTGATACGGCAACGATTACGGGCGAAGGCTGGGTGAATGTCGAACAGATCCGACTAGCCAACAGTGATCAACCGCTTGACCTGACCTGGAGTGCAGCTGGAGGTTCCAGTTATGCCAATACCTGGCAGACGACCATTCCAGGGGCAGCGAACAGTTTCTGGCTGACATTGGAGGCCTATGATTTTCAGGGGAATGTGCTTGGCACAGATTCGATTGTGATCAACAGTACGGTGACCAATGACATTGTCGGGTCGTTGCGCATCAGCGAAATCAATTATCACCCTGTGGATCCGACATCGATCGAACGAGGGGCTGGTTTTACTGACGATGATGACTTTGAGTTCATTGAGTTAGTAAACATCAGTAGCCAACCCATTGCATTGGGAGGAGTTAGGTTCACCGAAGGAGTGAACTACACCTTTCCGTTAACTACCTCTGCACTTGCTGGTGGCGATCGCATTCTTGTCGTGCGCAACCAGGCTGCTTTTGAATCACGATACGGTGCAGGAATCAATATTGCTGGTGAATATTCCGGAAGGCTTTCTAACAATGGTGAACGGATACGTTTGGAAACCGGCTTGGCAGAAACCATACTGGACTTCAGTTATGGAGATACTGCCCCCTGGTATGAGCGGACCGATGGAGTTGGCGGAACATTGGTTGCCAACGATGTGGCCGCTACACCGGTTGAACAATTTGAAAAATATTATCACTGGCGTGGCAGTACTGAGTTTGGTGGATCACCCGCTGCAGCGAGTGCAGATCCTGTAGGCATTGTCATTAATGAGGTGTTCACACAGACGGATCCACCAGTGGCTGAATCGGATTCGATTGAACTTTACAATCCGACAAGCACCCCGATTTCAATCACAGGTTGGTACCTGAGTGACTCGGACGGCGATCTACTAAAACACCAATTACCAGCGATGTCGCTGGCCGCGGGTGGCTATTTAGTATTAGACGAGCGCGATTTTAATCCGACACCGGGGGTGGATCCCAGTTTTGCTTTGAGTGGAATTCGTGGTGACGACGTCTGGCTAACGATTTCCGATGGAACTGGTGGCGTTCTGTCGTTCGTCGATGACGTGCATTTTTCAGCGGCGCCGAATGGCGAATCGTTGGGGCGATTTCCCAACGGAACGGGCCGATTGGCCCCCATGCAAAACACCACGTTGGGGACGGCCAATGACAGGGTACGAGTCGGTCCCGTAGTCATCAGCGAAGTCCACTACCATCCCCGTAACGTATCTCCCGCCCTCTTGGATATTGAACCTACTTTGAGCGAAAATGACCTGGAATTCGTGGAAATATACAATCCGACCCCTCACGAAGTCGATCTGACAGGTTGGCGCATCGAAAACGGCATTGATTTCAATTTCCCCAGCGGCACGATGTTGGGGCCAGCAGAATTTTTAGTCGTATTGCCTTTCGATCCTGCCAGCAATCTCCACGCCAATCATCTGGCCGCTTTCCGCGAATTACACGGACTCAAAGAGTCCGTAATGGTTCTGGGAGGATTTGCGGGGAACTTGAGCAACGGTGGTGAACAGATCTCTTTACAGCGGCCCGGCCACCCGTCTCTTGGAGAACCGGCGTTCACACCCTACCTGCTCGAAGACGACTTGCAGTACGATGATTTGGCGCCATGGCCTACAGAGTCGGATGGCAGCGGAAAGTCCCTGCAACGAACATTGTCAGATAACTGGTCACATGATTCCGCTTCCTGGATAAGCGGGCCAGTCAGTCCCGGGCGTTACAGGCCTGTGTTCTCAGTCGCGTTCGACCCGACAACATCCGTCATCATTGGTGAAACGGGACAAGTCACCGATCTCACTCACCAGACTCAAACCGTTACACTAACAAAGACCTATACTCAACCCATTGTTTTCGTGACCCCCCCTTCGTTCGTTGGAATGGATCCAGTCGTAGTGCGAGTCAACAACGTACAGTCAAATCAATTTGACTTGTTCCTCAGCGAACCATCGAACCTGAACGGTATACACGGGGCTGCCGAAACAATTACCTACGTTGTACTCGAAGCAGGAAGTCACGTGTTAGAAAGTGGTGCATTCCTGGAAGTGGGAACCGTGAATACCAACGCCACGGTGGGTAAAGTCGTGGCCAGTCCTGCCTGGGAAACAGTGACATTCGAAACACCGTTTCTTTCGTCGCCGACAGTCATGACTCAGGTTCAATCCTCTGCGGGTGAGCCCTATTTATCAACTCGACAGAACTCGATACAGACCAACAGTTTTCAAGTGTCGTTACAACAGGAAGAAAGTATCATGACTACCCACAGTTCCATCAATGTGGGTTATCTGGCCATCGAAAGCGGAAGAGGAAACTGGAACGAAATCCCCTATGAAGCGTTCACCACCCCGGCAAATTTCACCGACCAGTTCACAACACTCACATTCTCCCAGCCTTTCGCAGAACCGCCATCTTTTATTGCATCCCTGGCGTCGTTCTTCGGAGGCGACAATGCCATCTTGCGTTACACGACCCCGTCTGCCAGTAACGTTGGTATCAAAATCGATGAAGACACTACCAGGGACATAGAAACCACCCATATTGGCGAAGAAGTGTCCTACCTGGCAATCGGTGGTCAAGGAATTCTGACGGCGAGCGACACTCCGATCAACGATGGTGAATTACAAACATTTGAGTTGGACGTGACCACAACGGGCCGCATTACAGACATGACGGTTTTTCTGACATTTCTCCATACACGCACCGAAGACCTGGACGTATTTCTTGAATCACCTCGTGGAACAATTGTAGAGTTATTCACGGATGTGGGAGGTGGGGGCAGCCACTTTATTACAACGACCTTGGATGACCAAGCCCCACAAGAAATCACAACTGGCAGCGCTCCATTCAGCGGAATGTTTCGACCTGAAGGTAAACTCAGCTCGTTACGAGGGGAGCAAGCCGAAGGCCAGTGGAAACTACACGTCTGGGATGATACCGTTAATGGCAATACCGGCGTACTGGCAGATTGGTCGCTCCACCTGGAGTTGCCTACATCTCTAGTCGGCAATCTCAATCACGACAGTCAGTTGAATGCAGACGACATTGATCTGATGTTCGCTAAAATCGGTTCCCACGATCCGACCTTTGACTTGAACTACGACGGAGAGGTCAACTACGACGATGTAGACCATTTAGTGTTGAATATCATGGGGACACATTACGGAGACACGGATCTCGATCAAGACCTGGACTCTGTGGATTTCAGTCAATTAGTACGTCACTTTGACCCGCTCGGCTCAAATTCATTTGCCAGTTGGAGTAGTGGAAATTTTGACGGTGACAGAGACATCGACATTAACGATTTCAATTTAATGGCCACTAATTTTGCGCCCCTCGGTTATCCAGCTGAAAACGTCGTGCTTTCCAACAGCGCTAGTGTGCCCGAACCCAACCACTCACTCGATCGCTCGTCCGCTAACCCTTATGAGCATGCAGAGACAGGTTTGTCGCGGGTCGACCCTTTCACTGCTGAACCAGCCGAAACCGTATCGCACACGCTGAACTCAACGGTAGAGATCACCTCGGTCCATTATGTCTCCGGATTCACCGCCCAGGATACAACCCTTCACATTTCGCCTAAAAAACGCCCGGTCCTGCAAACTGGCATGGACACGGGTTTCGTCTAAGCCAGCCCTGTGGTGGCCAATGCTGGCTGGGTTTCAAGGAGCGAGCGGCCTTTTCTGCTGTCAAGCAACCTAGACAGGCCCGTGAAGATATACCGTGTTTCACCGCATTTTGACCGCAATTGGTATCTTCACCACGCGAACCACGCCGACCCGTCTCTTTGGTTTCCTGGCTCGCAAACCAGTTGGACTGGTGAGCCTTCAACGTGTGAACCGTCTACTAATTTTTGAGCGACTGAATTGTTCATCTCCAATACCTCTACCCGTCGAAGCTGATATAATAGATTGGAAGCGGTAGCAACCCGGCGTCTGAACGTTTCGCTGCTAAAATCAAGTTGAAATATATGATTTTACACGTGCTGATTAAATGATTTCCATTCGCTTGGATGTCCGAGATTCAACTGAGACCCCGAGTGGGTTCCGCAGTCACTACCTTGTGAGACGGCGTGCAACGATTTCAATCACTGTTTTTCATAAGCGACGCATTACGTTGGGGGCTGGCGACTTTCCAACAACCAACCGCTTTGCATATTCCTGCTGTTAAACTTTCCAGTTACAAGATGACACGCCTTAATATTCACTGGCGTCTTTTGTAGAAGGGTTATTCCGTGTCCACGCTTCGGCAGAAAATGCGGGACAGTTCAGATTTCCTGGTGGGCGTCGAGCTCGTGACCACTCGTGGCACGATGGACGAGATAAAATCCGTTCAGACCCGTCGCCTGGCAGCCGAGTTGACAGACTACGAATCCGTAGACTGGGTATCCATTACAGACAATGCGGGCGGCAATCCAATGTTAAGCCCCATCGCGCTGGGTAAAAATATCCTCTACGGTGGAAAAGAAGTACTGATTCATCTGTCATGTAAAGACTTTAATCGGAACGGGCTGGAAAGCGAAGCGTGGCAACTGGCCAGTGAAGGTTTTCAAAATATTCTTGCGCTCAGCGGGGACTATCCAGCGTCCGGTTACCATGGCAATGCCAAACCAGTTTTTGACATTGATTCGATTGGCCTGTTAACACTACTTGGTGAAATGAATCAGGGTTTGGACCGGCCGTCTGCAGGTACTGCCAGCTCCGCAAAGCTAAAAAAAACCAATTTCTTTACTGGAGCAGTTGCTACTAATTTCAAATTGTTTGAGAATGAAGTCGTCCCCCAGTACCTCAAGATGGAAAAAAAAATCGAGCTAGGAGCCTCCTTCATTATTGCTCAAATCGGTTTCGATTCTCGCAAAAGCCACGAAATGGTAGCTTACCTGACTCAGCGCGGACATGGGAACGTACCACTTATTGGAAACGTATTCTTACTTTCGTTTCCAGTCGCCAAGTTTTTTCGCTCTCAGAAAATTCCGGGAGTGGTCGTCAGTAATGCGTTGTTCGAACGTTGCCAGGCAGAAGCTCAGCGCCCTGATCGCGGTCGCAATTTCTTTCTGGAACTGGCGGCCCGCCAGCTGGCAATTTTTCGCGGCCTAGGATTTCGCGGCGTCTATCTTGGAGGTGTCCATAGCATGGCACAAATCCAAGATATTCTGGAGCGAGCCAATCGCTTTACAACAGATGATTGGCGGGAATTCGCAAAAGAAATTTGCTACGGTCGCAAAGGAGAGTTTTACCTGTACGACCAAGACTCGTCGACGGGGCTGGCAAATCCGGCCCCCTCGCCGGAAGGCAAAACGAAAGAATGGCTCCCTCAGCGTTCCAAACATGTCACCTGGGGCTACCGCCTGAACCACTGGGTCCACCGCTTAATCTTCCAACCGGGAACCAGGTTGTTTCGTTGGGGAGAAACCATTTACCGTCGTGCCAGCAACAAACAACAGGGCCCCTCTGCACTGAGAGTCCTCGAGCATGCCAGCAAATCTGTCATGTTCGGGTGTAAGGACTGTGGCGATTGCTCTTTACCCGATATTGCCTATCTCTGTCCGGAGTCCCAGTGTGCCAAGAACCAGCGGAACGGCCCTTGTGGTGGAACACGTGACGGGTTGTGTGAAGTCGATGATTTTCCTTGTATCTGGTCGCGGGCCTATGATCGGTTGAAATTCAGGGGAAACGAACAGCATCTACTCGATCACGCTCCGGTCATACAAAATGAAACCTTGCGCGGAACCTCTAGTTGGGCAAATACTTTTCTGGGCCGTGATCACCATAGCAAACAGAAAAAGTCCGTATTGAACCGCACCAATGTACCTCTTTCTGAAAATCCTTGTGAACGAAACACCGACACATCCAAGACCGTTTAAGTTGATTGGTGAACTAATCAACAACTCATTTCAACGTGCAAGGCATGCTTGGCGCGATCGCGATCTAGCTAGTTACCAGCGTTTAGCCAAACTGCAAACGGACCTGGGAGCCGATTTCCTTACGATCAATATTGATGGAACCCAAAAGCTGACGGTCAAGCCCCAACAAATGCTCGATATGGTTCCCGACCTGATTCCAGCGATTCAGGAGGTGACCAACCTCCCTCTCGCATTCGACAACCCGTGGATCGAATTTCACCGCTGCTGCCTGAAAGCTTACGACAGATCTAAAAGCGGTCCTCCGCTCTTTAATTCTGTAGCAGCGTCCCGCGAAAATTTAGAGGAGATGTATGATTTAATCGCTCAATACGACACAAAGGTCATCGTGATGGCCTCCGAACGTTTTGCAGAAGGAGGCACCGCGCAATGCTTTACACCTGAAGACGTACACCTGACAGTGCGTGTCTTTGTGGAAGCACTTCGTTCCCGAACTGGACGAACCAATGACCAAATCTTTGTTGATCCTGGATTGGCGCCCATTAGTGCCGACACCTATGGACTGGTGAACATGGGATTGGATGCCATGCGATTGATCCGCCAAGATTCAGACTTGGACGGTGTTCATATCTCGGTGGGGTTGACAAATTTTTCCTTCGGTGTGCCTAAACATATTCGCGAAGGCCTGGAAAATGCTTACATCACGTTAGCGATCGAATCAGGCCTCGACTGTATCCTGGGAAATCCTGAAAAGGATCTACAAGCACTGGAACCGGACGACCGTTACCTGCAAGTGGTCCGCCAAGCATTAGAGGATGGACGGCCCGAAGCGGGTGTGTCCCAAGAAGAAGCTGGATTCCGGCAATCTGCACGTATCATGGAGCTGTATCGGTGAACAGCTCTCCTACGAACCGTTCTGTTGTCACTTCCCCGCCCGATCTCATGGCAGCCTTAACCAGCCGATCTGCCGATGATGTCGTTTGGGTACAAGTCGGCAAACTCTTTGATGGTACATCCGACGAAGTGCTCCAAGACGCCCATCTTATTTACGACGCGCAAAAGATTCGCTATATCGGTGCAGCGGACAAACTACCGCCTGTCGACATGCTTGACGCTAAAACCAGTGGTCCCGACATTTTCCTTTCCGAATACACTGTCATTCCTGGACTCACCGAGGCCCACTCGCATTTATTCCTCGATGGATACCCCGTTGATGCAGATCCCCGCCGGACCTACTTGACGAATTCCTCATCACAGCTGCTTGACCGTGCCCGTCCGCGGTGGCCCGCCATCGCACGTACGGGGGTGACTGCCGTACGGGATGCGGGGGACAAAGATGGTGTTGGTTTAGCCCTGGCTGCCCATTGTCGCCAACATCGTGGGCAAATCACTGATACGCCATACATCGATAGCCCTGGTGCTGCCATTCATCACCAAGGTCGCTATGGTAAATTCATGGCACGACCTCTCGAAGAATTTACCAGTGCGGCCGATTGTATTGCCGACCGCATTGCTGCCGGTGCGGATCGCATCAAGCTGATTGTTACAGGGATCATTAATTTCAACGCAGGTCGCGTCACTGCCCCATCACAAATGCCCACCGATGAAGTACTCTCGTTGACCACGTCAGCACGGTCCCAAAAACAGCAAACATTCGCACACGCGTCCGGCTGTGATGGAATCCAGAACGCCATTGATGGTGAAGTTGACACGGTAGAACATGGTTACTTCATGTCCTCCGATCAACTTTCTCAAATGCGAGATCGTGGCATAGGTTGGGTGCCGACATTCGCTCCTGTCCACATCCAAATCGAACGCTGCCAGGAAATAGGATGGGATACCAACGTCGTAGAGAATTTGCAGCGGATCGTCGACAATCATGGGAGCACATTACGACAAGCCGATGAACGAGGTGTTTGTATCATTGCCGGTAGTGATGCCGGATCGTGTGGTGTACCCCATGGATTTGGTCTGCTTCGCGAATTGGAACTGATGCAACATGCAGGCATGTCGGCGTTAGCGGTATTGCGCAGTGCCACTGGAAATGCTGCAGGCCGCCTTGCGTTCCACGAACTGATTGGAAAACTGGCTGCTAGCTATCGCAGCCGCATGATTTTCTCGCCCCACGATATCACCCGTGATGTCCGTCACTTGTCTCGAGACAAGATCATTCTGTTCGACGGACAAGTCATCAGTCATGATGGCAATACCTGTCTGGAAGGTCTTTAGTTCACGGTAACACCGGGCCGCGTGGAAAAAACTTCCCTCTCTCACGCCGCAAGCAGCGATAGCTATTCCCAGCCAGGTGTGCCAGCAGCTATCGCCCTAAATTTTATAATCTATACCGGTTGGGCGAATTCTCCGGATTTAACTAATGAGTGGGAGTCTGACAAGACGATGGATCACGTGAAATGTAGGGATTTTTCCACGAACGGTCACATATGATTCTTGCACTCCCCCCCACCATGTTCTTGGTCCACCGAGGAAAACAATTGCGCTCCCATGTCGCTTCCCTACGATTTTGGTTGATCACCACGCTACTGATTTTACTACCCAACACACCGACAAGTGCACAATACCTGAGTCCTGGTAGTGCACCTGGTGGCGGGTCGTCACCCGTTTCCATTGCCTTGGCGCCACAGTTACCGGGCAGTTTATGGCTCAACGCGACTGGGGCAAACCATGGCTTGGGATATGACGACAGCTATTTCAGTTTGGGGGGCAAACGCCGCCTTTTCTCTGGGCCTCTCCAGGCTCGCTGGCTTAGCGAAGTGCATGCCCATGTGACCGAAGATTCCGGCAAGCCTTTTGCAAACTTCGGCCTGGAACGTGTACAAACTCTCGCCCCGGCCGGAATCGATTATGGTGTCAATCTCTGGTTCGATATCGATGACGATCAACTAGAATACTTCGGCCACACGTTTTATCAAATCGGTGTCGGCGGCTTCGTGAAGACGAAACATTTCGATCTACGTACAAATGGTTATATTCCCACAGGAACAACCGGATATGAACTGGCACACGAATCCTGTTTTTATCAGAACAACATCGTGATTCAAGGTGGGATGGACGCCGCACTGGAAGGCTTTGACAGCGAAATTCGCTTCCGTCCGCGCAAACTTGCAATGCATTATGGCTACATCGATTTTGGTGGATATTACTATAACTCGGCGGATAATTTGATTAGCGCGTTTTCTGGTTTACGCACGCGTATTGGTTTGCATCCGGTTCCAGGTATTGGCTTAAGCTTTGAGCTCAATAACGACAGTCGATTCAAAACAACCGGATTTTTACGTTTCGAATTGGCCTTTGGCGGTGGTGATCGCGTACACGGCAACTCGGCGGCGTCCTCGCGAGACCTGGAACGAACGGTGCGTAACGACCATATTGTTCGTTTCCAGCAAGACGTCCTCTTTGCAATGGATCCAGATACCAACCTGCCTTACTTTGTGCATCACGTCGACAATACTGCCAGTAACAATGGAGACGGCAGTGTCAACAATCCGCATGACACACTCATCGATGCGGAACTAGCATCCAGCCCAGAAGACATCATCTTCGTTCGTGAAGGAGACGGAACACTTAACGGAATGAATGCCGGTATCACGTTACAAGACGGCCAACTATTTTTGGGGGATGGTGTCGAACACTGGATTCCATTGGCAGGGGGTGGAACATTTCTACTCTGTAATGACCTCGATGGCATCATGCCCACCATCTCCGCCGACCCCGGGTTCGATGTGGTCACGTTAGCTGACCGTAACACGGTTGCCGGATTCGATATTGATGGTGAAAACATTGCCCGCCACGGGATCTTTGGCCGTGGCACGCAGGTCCTAGACGGCGCCATCACAAATACCACCATTCACGACAATGTGATCTCAAACGTGGTGCAAGATGGTATCCACCTGGAAGATATTGACGGCGCCACGGTTATAGATTCGGATGCAGTCACGGTGATTAGTGACGAATCCACGACGATCGAAGATAACACAATCTTTGCCGTAGGGGATGACGGGATCGACATCACTGGTGTTGTCGGGACAGAAAACACCATCGTGATTGCCGGTAATACGATCGCCGATCCAAACGTAACCGACACGGAAACCGTTTCCACCGCATCGATCGTTGACGATGGTATCGCGATCGGTTCCACCGCTGCTGAAAACGACTTCCTACTTGAAAAGAATATCATCGGCCACACAGGTGGAAACGGTATTCACCTAATGGATATCACCGATACGGAGCTACTGGCAGGCGGTACCTGGATGTTCATTGAGAACAAGATTAATGGTTTAGGCGAACAAGGAATCGGAAGCCACGGCATTTTAGTTGAACGGTTTCTGGACGCCGAGACAGAACTACAGTTCCTGTACAATGAGTCCCACCGAGCACAACTCGATGGCATGCACCTCGAAGATGTGCAAGTCTGGAAACTTGACGTGTATGGCAACCTGACCAACAACAACCTCGACGACGGATTGGAATTGGTTAATACCAGCGATCCTAACGACCCTCTTTTCTCGGTCAATGTCGACATTGTGGACCATACCAGCAATTTCAACTTGGGTGACGGTATTGCCGTCCAGACAGGCAACGGGGACCTGACCATTATTGATTCGGTGATCACTAACAACCGTGGCGATGGTATCGACATTGAAAACTTTACGAATAATGTTGCAGGAACAGGTACGCTTATTAGCACCAGCCTGATTACTGATAACGGCGCGGGAGTCACCGCAGGGATCAGGTATTCGCTCAACCAAGCATCGACCGTACCAACGGACCAAATTGAAAACCTGACAATTACGGGCAATACGATTGACGGCAATGGCATCAACATCATGACCCTTACGTCTGGTGAAGGGACTGCCTTGGACACCAACATCGTCGACAATCCCTCGATCGCCGGATTCGTCCTAGACGGCATCAATGTCCAATCACTGGCGGGGGCAACTCAAACGCTCGACATATCAGACAACCTGATTGATGGAGTCAACCTGACCGATCCCAATGATCCCAATGATCCTTTCATAGAACCAGTCACATCCACAGGGATTGCTATTCGTGTCTTGGTAGACGATCAAGACACGGGCTTACTCACCACGGTGACGGGAACCGTGATAGACAACGAGATCACGAACCAAGGTGGCCAGGGTGTTGAAGAGGACATCGACAACCTGTGGAATCCTTCGGTTCCCATTATCGGTGAAGAGTGGCCAAATGTCGTGAGCCCCTCCGGCGTCGGCCTAACTGTCAATGGAGAAAGCTTCCTCGACATGGCATTCACCAGCAATGAATTTAACGCCAGCCAAGGCAGCCATTTGACAGCCCAATTTGATGTCTCCAACACAACCGTTATCAACCGGCTTGACTTACGCAACAATATTTTTAACGACACGAGCGAAGACGACTCGATCATCGTCCAAACTGCCGACAATACACGGCTTGACATGAATATCACTGGGAACGACATACTCGCCGCCACCGAGGAGGGTTTCGAATTAAATCTGGCTGACGACACCTTTACCCGAGCGGATTTCACCAACAATACCTGGACCGATTCTCCTGACGACACTGCCGACGATGGCACAACCGGTGGTAACGCTCTAACGGGCGCAGAAGACATCGGTGAATCGGGGCATGCCCTGTTCGTGACAACCGAAAATAACGCCCAGTTCCTGATGACATTCCATGGAAACGAAATCGAAGGATATGGTGGTGCTGGTCAGTTGGATACCATTCCTCCGGACCCAGCCTGGGGCGAAGGGGTAGATATTTCTGCCATCGATAGTTCTAAAGCTTCAGTCCGTGCGACGAACAATTCAATTCGTGCAAGTGCACTCGAAGGCATGCGACTCGAAGTAGACGACACGGCAAATATCAATGCATTCGTCCAGGACAACTTTTTCCGCTACAACGACCGGGCTTTTTCCGACCCCAACGAACCGCAATTTGAACGCGATTTCATTGCGGACAAAGTAAACCCGATTAGTTCACTTTGCCTTGCACTACACAACAATTTTTCCAATACTGGGGAAAATTTCCTGGTCAGAAATGCTGGCGGAAGCTTCATTCAACTCGAAGAAGGAATCAACACGCCACAGGCAACCACAGAAGGCTCCGTTAACGTCACTGCATTTGATGAAACAACATCCCCATGCATTTTAAACATCGAAGCTGAAGAAGCAGTCTTTACGGCAGCCGGCTTTCCTTAATCACCGTGGTTCCTACAAACCAGGATTTTCCAAAAACCAATGGGGAGTACATCACAATAACCCCACAACATGACACGGCAGGCATTGATACGACACCAAGCCGGCCATCCAATCACCCAGGATGAACCTTGTCATCCTGGGCTTTTTCATGCACCTGAAACACTTCGCTACTACCAGGAAAACGGTAACCACCACACCGATCTTTCAGAACCGTGTCGAAAACGGGCCGATTATTGCCAAATCCTCCATGGTTCCGAGCGGTTATCAGATCCGTCTCCTGATCCGTTCTTCTTCCTGGGGCCTAGCTATCGTATAGTAGAGTCAATCATAGACGCTCTAGGCCCTTCACACGGTGGAACACTGCTATGAACCCCTTATCTTGCTTGATGAAATTCCTCCCCACCTGCCTCAGCCTCGTTGGGCTCCTCTGGCTCGCCGCGCCGACCACCGGCCAAGATGCCAAGCCGGCAACCTCCAATCACCACGAATCTGGCAGCGAATCAGATTCAGATATTGACCCGCAACAAGAACAACAGTTCTTAAACCACATTCGCCAACTTACCTTCGAGGGGCGTCGAGCCGGAGAAGGCTATTTTGGACGTAGTGGCAACCGATTGGTCTTTCAAAGCGAACGGGAAGCAGGCAATCCGTTCTTTCAGATCTACCTGATGGATTTAGAAACGGGTGACACACAGCGTGTGTCACCAGGTCACGGTAAAACAACCTGCGCCTGGATTTTTCCAGACGGCCAACGTGTTCTCTTCGCCTCGACACACGAAGACCCCGCCGCCCGCGAAAAACAAGAACAGGAAATTGCTGAACGAGAAACGGGTAAGAAGAAACGTTACTCCTGGGATTTCGACGAACATTATGACCTTTTTATCTACAACCAACCCACCAATCACTACCAACGACTTACCACCGAAACCGGTTACGATGCCGAAGCGTCATGTTCACCCGATGGCAGACAGATTGCATTTGCTTCCAACCGAAGTGCCTACGAAGGTAACATGACAGAGCATGCCAAGACACTGTTCGAGCATGACCCTGCCAGCATGATGGACATTTACATCATGCACAGCGATGGAACTGGCGTGCGGCGTCTGACCGATGTGCTCGGCTATGATGGGGGCCCCTTTTTCTCACCGAATGGAAAACGCATCTGTTGGCGACGATTCGCAGAAAATGGTGCTATTGCCGAAGTCATGACGATGCACACGGACGGTTCGGACCCACAGCAATTAACGCGCCTGGGGGCAATGTCTTGGGCGCCGTTCTACCATCCTTCCGGCGAATATCTGATTTTTTCCACCAACCTGCATGGCTTTGCCAATTTCGAACTCTACCTGGTCGACACGGCAGGCAAATCTCAGCCTGTTCGCGTTACCTGGACCGACCGCTTTGATGGCTTGCCAGTGTTCACACCCGACGGAAAACAACTCGCTTGGACGTCTAGTCGCACTGCTAACACCAAGGCGCACCTGTTCATCGCTAACTGGAATCACGATGCAGCCAGGCAAGCACTGGGCCTAGGCGAAATTCCGGAAACCGCAACGACCAGCAGCAACACTGAAAATGCCGCCCATCGTGCAGCACACGATTCGATTCAACAATCACTTCCCGGTTTCAAGTCACAAGACATTCTGCGCCACGTCGATTACCTCTGCCGTCCCGACCTAATGGGCCGCTTGACTGGCACGTTGGGCGAGAAAATGGCAACCGCGTATGTTGCAGCCTATTGGGATCAACTCGGACTTATCCCCGGCGGCGACGATGGCAGCTGGTACCAAGAGTTTCATTTTACTTCTGGAGTGGACCTGGGGCCAAATAATCAATTGATGGTCGATGAAAACGATTGCGACATCAACATCGACTGGCGACCCGTCTCGTTTTCGCAAACCGGCACTTTTGACAACGCAGAAGTGGTGTTCGCAGGTTATGGAATTGTAGCCCCAGCCAATGAAGAACAAGAGGCTTATGACAGTTATGTGCACCTAGACGTGACAGACAAATGGGTGATGGTGCTACGTTACATGCCAGGCGCAATTACTGCTGAAAGGCGCCAACAACTGGCCCGTTATTCAAGCCTACGATACAAGACCATGGTAGCACGAGATCGCAGCGCCCGCGGTTTAATCGTGGTAAGCGGGCCCCAGAGCGAATTCAAGGACAAACTGGTCCCACTACGATTCGATGGTACACTTTCTGGTTCCAGCCTGCCGGTCATCAGCGTCAGCGATCAAATCGCCAACCAACTACTGGCAAATCGCGAACCAACACTCCAGCAATTGCAGCAGAAACTGGACAGTGGTGAACCAATGATGGGTCTCCCCCTGGAGCACCATGTATCCGCAACGATCGATATCGAACAGATCAGGAATTCAGGACGCAACGTGATCGGAAGATTAACCACAGGGGATCAGCCAACCGACGAAGTCATCCTGGTGGGTGCCCATATCGACCATCTGGGAAAAGGGACCAGTAGTTCCTCATTGGCAAGAGACGAGGAAAGCGATCAGATTCATTTTGGCGCTGATGACAACGCGTCCGGTGTCGCCGTCATGTTGGAAATTGCCGAATATCTGAGCAACCAAAAACGACAAGGAAAATTACCACTGACAAGGGATATTCTATTTGCTGGCTGGTCGGGTGAAGAACTCGGCCTGCTGGGTTCCAGTCATTTTGTAAAATCACTTTACGAACAGCTTTCATCTGGCCACGTTTTACCCGAAGAGCATCCTACGCACCACGTAGTCTCTGACTCTATTTATCCGGCGGTGGCAGCATGTATCAACATGGATATGGTTGGTCGTTTGGACAAAAACCTTGTGCTACATGGTGTCGGCTCATCGAGCATCTGGCCTGCCGAGATCGAAAGGCGTAATGCACCTGTTGGCCTACCGATCCGACCTCAAAATGACAGTTACATACCGACCGATGCAAGTGTCTTTTTTATGCGTGGCGTACCGATTTTGTCAGCATTCACGGGATCGCACAGTGACTATCACACACCTCGCGATACACCCGACAAACTGAACTACGACGGTGCTGCCCAGGTCGCACGTTTCATGGGATTGATTACCCGTTCCCTGGCAATTCGCGAAACACCTCCTGATTACATCCCACAGGAACGCCCTGAACAAGGTCAGCGCAGAGCCAATTTACGGGCCTTCCTGGGAACCATTCCAGACTACGCCGAAGAAGTGAAAGGAGTAAAACTTTCCGGAGTGTCAAAAAACGGACCTGCCGCGAAAGCAGGAATGCGAGGCGGAGACATCATCGTCAAATTGGCCGGCAAGAAAATCGACAACATTTACGACTACACGTTTGCGATCGAAGCACTCAAAATTGGCCAACCAGTAAAATTAAGCGTACAACGGGATGACAAACAGCTAGAACTTGAAATTATCCCTGAATCACGTGACTAAACAGCGACCGGAGATCTTTTTTCTGAAAACAGCCCCCAGGGGACAGCTATGAATCAGCCGCTTGACGGTAAACGCATTTTGATGTTTGTCGGTGACATCTACGAGGACCTTGAATTATGGTATCCCAAGTTACGACTTATCGAAGCAGGCGCGGAGGTGGTCGTAGCAGGGCCTGAAGCCGGTCAGGTTTATGCAGGAAAACATGGTTATCCATGTCCCTCCGACATCGCCATTCAGGACGTTCAAATCAATACATTTGATGGTCTGGTTGTGCCTGGCGGCTTTATGCCCGACAAACTCCGAAGAGACGAAACCGTCCTGAATGTCGTACGCCAATGCGATCATGAGCGCAAACTCGTTGCGGCGATCTGCCACGGCGGATGGATTCCTATCTCGGCAGGCATCTATCGTGGCGTACGCGTGACCGGTTCGCTCGGCATCAAAAGCGACTTGGAAAATGCAGGGGCAATTTGGGTGGACGAAGCTGTGGTGATCGACCGACATTTTGTCTCAAGTCGCAAACCGGACGATCTACCCGATTTCTGCCGCGGTATTTTACAGGTACTGTGACCGTAAACAGGCCGCCTAGATTGAGACAAAACCAGACACGCAGAAACCTACAATCCCACTTATTATTTCTTGATCGTATATTAGCACTCAACCTTCGAACCACCACACTGGAGCAGTCAAATGTCCACTACGGATCCACCAAAAATAATCACCTGTGACGTATGGGGACCTAATGAGTATTCCGTCGCTTGTCTTCGCGAAGTGCACTCGGCCCTCAATTGCCATGCTTTCAATCCACAAGAAGATTTAGCTCAACAGTTACAGGGGGTCGAAATGGTGGTCGACATCGGCGGACACGCTTCGCGAGAATTTATCGATGCAGCGGTCGACGCCAAGCTCTGGCAAGTAATTGGTACTGGCCTGGATCACTGCGAAGTCCAATACATTCTGGACAAAGGCTGCCGACTCAGCCACACCCCCGGATTCACAAGTGCCTTTGGCTTGTCAGAATGTGCCATGATGTACATCTTGATGCTCACGAGAAAATACCACGAATCGAAAGCGAACTTTAACGATAAAATATTTTTTCAACCTTCCGGTTTGACCTTAGACAACATGACCCTAGGGATCATCGGTTTTGGTGCCAGTGGACGCCAACTTGCCAAGCGTGCCAAAGCTTTCGGCATGCGCATTGAGGCAGTCGATATCAGGCCCTTGGACACTGACCTGCCTGATAACATGCAGCCTGATGTTTACTGCACGGCAGAGGAAATGGACGAAGTCATTTCACGTTGTGATTTTATATCACTACACCTTCATCTCACACCAGAAACAAAACACATCATTAATCGGCACCGCTTGGGACTCATGAAATCCTCGGCTTGTCTCATTAACGTGGCACGAGGCGCATTAGTTGATGAAGATGCCCTCGCCGATGCAGTCATTCGTGGCCAGATTGGCGGGGCGGGAATTGACGTCTTTGCCGAAGAACCCGCCGATTGTAGCCGAGCCGAATATCAACTCCCCAATTTTATCGCCACCCCTCATATTTCCGGACAAACAGACGAAACGGTTCGCAGACGATGTGCCATCGTTGTAGAAAATGCAAAACGTTTAACAACAGGCGAAGAACCGTTACACCTTATCGACGCCAGTATGGGACTCGGTAAATCGTAGCCGGTGAGGCTTCACAACAGCATTAGGTTCACAACGGAAAACCGCTCCGTTTGCTTTGGTACGATTCCACGTATTTTATCGGCAGCCTAATGGTGATG
This sequence comes from uncultured Pirellulaceae bacterium, assembly GCA_964393615.1. GTDB lineage: Bacteria > Planctomycetota > Planctomycetia > Pirellulales > Pirellulaceae > CAYMUR01. The sequence continues at coordinate 30,469 of CAYMUR010000010.1, read as the reverse complement.
ATGGCCATGATCTTCCATCGAGGCGGAGAAGGAACTGCCGCCGATGTCAATGTTTAAAGTCGCTTCAACTCCCGCACCTACTTGAAGTGCCACAACTAATTCAGACGATATGATCTCGTAATGGGACGCCAGACCATTACTCATATTGGTTGGTTCGAGTACATATTGTTGAGGCACTCCGCCAACCGTGACTGTAATCGTTACCTCCTTGGCATCAACGGCAACGTCCTCGTGCGCTGTCTCGTCAAGAATAAACACTGCTACCTTTCCGATTTCATTTTCATGCACCCACTCCGCGTGAAATTCTTCGTCACCTAATTCCACCAAATGACCGCCGTGTGGTCCCCCAACACCGTGATCATGATGACCGTGATGCGCGGAGGACTCTGGCTCGACAACGGCGGGATCTTGCGTCGGAGTACAACCGTTTAACAACAAAAACCACCCGATGGCAACGGTCTGAAAAAAAACGAAAGGATGCAAGCGTTTCATCACATTTTCCTTTTGGCAGGTGAACTTCATTCCACCGATGACAGGATCAGCCCATAGGAGTTGATTGTAGCAGAGGGCGCGTGTCGTGAAAGTAAGTGTCTTATCGACAATGCACCATTTGCCTCGGGACCTCAACATCCAGCCTGCAGAGAACCAACTCTGAGAAAGGGAATTTGGATCGCTTGGCAGAGAAACCAGATCATAGAGCAATTTTGCCGACGCCACTGAAAAATAACTTGGCTCAAGAGTCCGAGTTGCCCAAGGGGCAACTCCAGTCACGTATCGCTTGCTCAACCTTTAAATTAAGATCGTCTAAAGCACGAATCACTTCCGTTTGCTCCGCATCCAAGCGATCGAGCAGGCTGATCTGGTCCTGCGTGTCCGAAGTCATGGTACAAGCCTAGCGAGACGTTGAAGAGATGGGAATGGATTGTATATCGGACACATTTTTGGAATGGCCTCAGAAGTACCTGTCCAAATACGGCAATAACAAATTCACGGCTAACGGTCCTAATGGTTAGTTAAAATAAGTATTTCAGCAGGTCTGGGTTAACGAAAACCCACCCCATTGCCCCAAAAACTCCCCGCTGTCGGGTAGACAACGATTCCCAGATGCTTATATACTGGCGGATTGTCGTTGATTTCCTCTGCTTAGCTGCCCAGACGGCGACGGCGGACAAGATGCAAACAAAGGGAAAAATGTGGTCAAATTAATGGTTCGGGATCGGGAAACGATCCAGGAGGCGGTGCGCCGTTTCCGCAAGTTAGTTGAACGAAGTGGCATCAAGAAAGAGATGAGACGCCGCGAGCATTACGAAAAGCCAAGCGAGACGAAACGCCGGGAAAGGTTACGTGCAGAGCGTCGTTCCCGTCGTAACCGGCTGATGAATATTCGCTAATCTCTGGTCTGCATCACAACCGCTTTGAGCTGCGCGCGTCACTCTTCACCGTCACTTGAAATTACTTCGTCTTTCTCTCGGCAACCTTAGCGAGCCTCTCTGCAACTAGGTTTCGCTACGACTGAGTAGTGCCCATCGTTTGCTTGGCTCAGCCAAGGGGAAATCAACAGCATCCCCTGATTCTAGCCCCAGTTACGGCGCCTCGCCAAAGACTCACTGCTGCCCTAAAGCGGTAGGCAAGTCCTCCCTGACAAAATCTCGGATTTCGTCCCGTACACGCCGATAAACAAGTATTTTTTCTTCTTCCGTTCTTGCGCTAGCGGCAAGTCGTGGAGGGTCATCAAAACTGACATGCACAACGCATGGTGAGCCCGGAAACGACGGACAGGCTTGATCCGCATGGCTACAGACCGTTATCACGGTATCAAAATTAATGTGCGTTAATGCTGCCACGGTTTTCGACATGTGCTGGCTAATGTCAATGCCTACCTCCCGCATGACTCGAACGGCAAAAGGATTCAACCCATGTGCTTCGACACCGGCAGAATACGATTCAATGAATTTACCATGTAAATTCCTCGTCCACCCTTCAGCCATTTGACTTCGACAAGAGTTACCTGTACAGAGAAATAATATTTGAAATTTCTGGCCTGTGCTCATTTGAAATTTTTTCTATAGAAAAAAACAGGATATCAATGAATAACCATGTCCTAAACGATTGGGAACCGATGCCCCCACCTAGTCACGCACACTCATGAGAAGTTCAAATCACCCATTGGTCATCATGGTTCATTTATAATTTATACCTTTTTGCCATAAAATGCTGTGTATGTGGACCCCCCAGAGACTGACCCTACTTTTACGATAGAGATCCCAGACGTTAAGCTGAAATACAATCGTTTTCTGGTGGAAAATCATTTTCACCATTAAGAACCAACAAGTAAGATTTCAATTGGCAATATGGGCCATCGTGGGTAACAATCAACAAGAACTGTTCGACACCGATCCGCCGCCGTGGGAAATCGACGACGCAGGCCAACAACTAGTGGCAACCGTCGTGCTATCCGAGGGTCCCACCGGTACTTATGACTACCTTGTCCCTGAATCATGCCGCCGTGAAACACAGTCGGGACGGAGAGTTCGTGTGCCGTTTGGTCGTGGAAACCGTACTGTCGTGGGCTATTGTGTCGACGTCGTGACCAAAAACATCGGGGCGCGCCGCTTGAAGTCCATTGGATCGGTGATCGACAGCACCACCTTGCTTTCACCTGCCATGTTACAACTAACTCATTGGATGGCAGATCAATACCTAGCCAGCTGGGGGCAGGCTTTGGAAGCAGTTGTTCCCACAGCAGTCCGTGCTAAAGCAGGAACACGTGAAACGACGTTTCTCTCGTTAGTACCCAAAATAGAACGACAGCTGCCTGAATTAAAATTACCCGCTAAACAACTCGCGGTCGTTCGCTTTCTTGTTTCAGCAAATCAACCTGTACCCCAGGCCAAGGTAAGAACTGCTGTCGGCTGCACAACAGCACCCATCCGCGCTCTTCGCGACAAAGGGCTTATCCGGTCCAGCATTCGACGAGTTCAGCAATTAGAACCGGAAGTATTGGTCCCTCCTCGTGAAGCCGATTTGGAATTAAATGCCGCGCAGCGTACCGCGTTGAAAGCCATTCTGGATCCGCTTCACCACCAACAACACAAAACTATTTTGCTGCATGGGATCACGGGAAGCGGCAAGACCGAAGTTTACATCCAGGCAATTCGTGAAGTAGTCCATTTTGGAAAACAAGCCATCGTACTGGTTCCAGAAATCAGCCTGACTCCGCAAACATGCCAACGATTTCGCTCTCGGTTCGACCATGTAGCAGTCCTACACAGCCACATGTCACAGGTGGAGCGGCACTGGCAATGGTCTCGAATAGCGCGTGGTGAAATCCAAGTTGTAGTTGGTGCACGCAGCGCCATTTTTGCGCCCACTCCGCGCCTAGGACTAATTGTTCTCGATGAAGAACACGATACGTCCTTTAAACAAGATAAAATCCCACGATATCACACCCGAGATGTTGCAGTCGAACGGGCGAGAATGGAAAACATACCGCTCGTGCTCGGTTCGGCCACGCCATCCCTGGAAAGCTGGCATCGCGCACAGACCGGGCAATTCGAATTGGTTTGCATGCCGAACCGCATTCTGCAGCGACCACTACCAGATGTGCAGACGGTTGACCTGCGAGTGGAATCGCAGGACCGATACAGTCGGGGAGCCCTCAGCCGGCAACTTTGCCAAGCAGTGAACACAGCGTTACACGATCAAGGCCAAGTGATCCTGCTGCTCAACCGGCGAGGATTCTCGACACACATCCAGTGTCGAGCTTGTGGTGAAGTTGTACGTTGCCCACACTGTGAAGTGGCCTTAACGCACCATCGCGACGGCGAGCGGGCTGTGTGCCACTACTGTGATTACGTCGATGCTGCACCGTCGGCATGTCCGTCCTGTCAATCACCGGCTATACGCTACAGTGGCCTGGGCACGCAGAAACTCGAGGCAGAAATCCGCGCCCGCTTTGCTGGAGTCAGTTGCCTCCGTATGGATTCGGATACCATGCGAAAACACGGCAGTCACGAGAAAGCTTTGAACCAATTCCGGGCAGGTGAGATACAAATTCTTGTTGGTACCCAAATGATTGCGAAAGGACTTGATTTCCCAAACGTCACCTTGGTTGGCGTGGTCAATGCTGATACAGCGCTTCATTTTCCTGATTTTCGTGCCGGCGAACGGACGTTCCAGCTAGTAACCCAGGTGGCCGGTCGTACTGGGCGAGGCTCCAAACGTGGGCTAGTACTGGTGCAAACCTTTCAACCTGACCACTTTGCTATCCACTGCGCGACCCGACACGATTATGAGTCTTTTGCCAACGAAGAATTGGCAACTCGCCAGGAGTTGAACTACCCACCTTGGGCTGGCATGGTACGTATTGTAGTCCGCGGTAGTATTGAAACCGTAACATGGGAATTTGCGGAACAACTGTCCAAACACGTTGAGCAGACAGCCCTGAAACAGCAAGCAAACATCAATATCCTCGGCCCCGCAGTGGCACCGCTTGCCAAGCTGCGAGACAAGTTTCGCTTTCATTTGGCATTCCGTGGTGACTGTAGTGACACACTACGTCATATTGTTTCCGAAGTATCCCAGACGGTAAAATCACCTGGCGATGTACAGTGGATTATTGACGTCGACCCTTTGGACATGCTGTAACTAAAACTGCGGCAACTGTTTTCTGAACTGCTACCTACACTGCTACCTACACTGTTATCGCACTGTACCTATCGCACTGTACCAGGCTGGATACAGAGGCTGGCCGTACCGCCTAAATCTTCATTCGACGCCCCTCCCTGAAAAAAAATCATGTAACTTTCGTTTGCTTTTTCCATACTCACTGGCGGTCCGTGCCATTTTTTGGAACGACAACAGACATTCGAAATCCATCCGCTTTTGTGATGTCCATGCTCTCCATTCCTATTTCCCGAATCACTGGCCTGAAATGGACCAGCATCACTATACTGACAATCTCTGCGCTCTGGATCCTGGCTCATGAACAACGCACCTGGCAATTGGCTATCAACACCGTAACGCTTGCGGCCGCAACTTGCGCCATCAGCTTGCCACTGGGTACCTTACTGGCCATTTTATTCACGCGCAGTGATCTACCCGGTCGAACATGGTGGTTCGTCTGTTGCAGCAGCTTATTGTTTATGCCTCTTTTCTTGCAATGCGCAGGCTGGCGCGCCGGATTTGGCCAACAAGGCTTCTTTACGCTTGTCTGGGACAACCCTGGTTTCGTTCCTGTATTGGACGGATGGTGGGGAGCCGTGTGGATTCACGCCGTATCAGCTGTGCCCTGGGTCACAATAATCGTGGGTGCAAGTTTACTGCTGGTCGAGCCTGAGTTGGAAGAAGATTCACTGTTAGATGCACCTGCCTGGTACGTTATTAGCCGCATCACACTCTGGCGTGTATTACCCGGCATGTACGTAGCTCTGCTCTGGATCATCGTCACTACAGCAGGAGAAATCACGGTGACCGATCTCTTCATGGTTCGAACACTGGCAGAAGACCTCTACCTTGGTTATTACCTCGGCGAAACGTCAATTGAAGCCGAATTGGGCATTCTACCGGCTTTGGCGCTGTTTTTTCTTACCGCCATTGCCGCCTGGAAATTGTGTGATTACCTTGTCCCTACGTCATGGGAACCATCACAACACAATCGGCTCGTAATCCAACTGGGGAAATGGCGCTGGCTTGCCGTGGCAATCACTCTGCTCTTGTTGCTGTTGATCGTCGGCGTCCCTCTACTCAGTCTGACATACAAAGCCGGTATGATCGTAACACAAACAGAATGGGGGAGAGTCCGCAGTTGGTCATTGGTAAAACTTTTCCAAACAGTCGGACTTTCGTCTGACTTGTTTGCCATCCAGCGTTGGGAACACTTGGATGCCTTTATCTGGTCGGCCGGAATTAGTGGCTTGGCAGCATCCTGTTCGTTACTGATCGCCACGGCGCTAGCGTGGCTGGCCCCGGTGAACCAACGCACGAAATTCCTCTTCCTTGGAACGATGATCATCTGCCTGGCCTTGCCGGGTCCATTAATTGGCAGGGGAATTATTCACACACTTAACCAGCCAGACCTGCCGATGTTGATATGGATTTACGACCAAACCATCTTCGCACCCTGCCTGGCTCTCATTTTCCGCGGCACGCCCTGGTGTGCCCTGCTAATGTGGCATGCATTGCGCAGTATTCCTGCTGCAACCTTTGATTCCAGTGTCACTGAGGGAGCCAGCAGTTGGACACGTCTAGTGAAGCTTGCTTTGCCTCAACGTATTCCAGCATTGGTCGCCTGTTGGCTAATCGCCCTGGCCATTGGAATGGGAGACGTTGGTTCGGTCATGCTCACAGTACCACCTGGGGTCGACCTGTTGTCCATTCGCATCTTTGGGCTGTTGCACGCTGGTGTGGAGGATGAGGTCGCCGGAATTTGCTTAATCAGTGCTGCTTTGTTTATGGTGACTGGATGGAGTATCGTCCGCTCACTTCACATTTTCCGTCCTTTTTCCTAAGTCGGGTCGTCATGCGCCCCCAAAGGATGCTATCGGTTGGCGACACAGATTAAGGTATGTTAGTGATACTCCAATCCACAAGAGGCCAAGATCGTAACTTCTGTGCTTTTACGGGGAGAAATGGCAAAGCGAACATCACTAACTTCATCTGGTAGGCTGAGAGAAGATAGTTATCCGTCTCAGGTCGACACCTCGCAACAGGAGAGCCGTCGCTGAAATATCACCTGCCAATCGAATCCGGCAAATCCGACAGACTTGCCATTTCCGCACAACCAACCGTTTCACAAACTCATTCATTCTCCTTCGTTTTATGGTGCTCTTCTGAATTTCCTGCGACGATTTCCACTAACTCTGTTGATTTTTGTTTTGACATCGTGCCCCTTGTACGGCATCGAGAATGTCGTCTTTGAACGGAATACCGAAAAGATTTTTCTGTCTGGCCAAATCATCACCGAAGCTCCCGATGGTGGACTTTTATTACAAACGCATGACGGATTTCTGTGGGTCATCCAGCATCACGAATTGCTGGAACGAACCAATGACTCACAACCGTTTGCGGCGATTCCCGCCAAAAAGCTTTCCGCGCAACTGCAAGAAGAATTTCCACCACCTTTTCGGACACACAAAACATCCCATTATCTTGTCTGTCACAATACCTCAAAAGCTTATGCGCACTGGTGCGGTGCCTTATTCGAGCGATTGTATCGTGCATTTCACAACTACTGGGGCCGCCGTGGATTGTCATTACATAAACCAGATTTTCCACTCGTGGCAGTTGTATTTCGTGACGAGGCGTCATTTCGCAAATACTCTCAGAAGGAACTCGGCCCCGCGGCAAATTCCATTATTGGTTATTACAGCCTGACGACCAATCGTGTGACGATGTATGACTTGACGGGCATGGAATCATTGCGTGCTCGCAGCCGACGATCAGCGACCGTAGGTGAAATCAACCTTGCCTTGGCTGCCCCAAAAATGGAACGCACCGTGGCAACCATTATCCACGAGGCGACACACCAGATCGCATTTAATTGTGGTATGCACCGTCGATTTGCTGACATTCCGCTATGGCTGAGCGAAGGCATCGCCATGTATTTCGAAACACCAGATCTGGAAAGTTCACGCGGTTGGCGCAATATCGGCAGTGTTAATCAGGTACGCCTGGCCGAGTTCCAAAATGACTTGACCCAGCGCGGCGACGATTCACTGCGTACTCTATTAGAAAATGACCAACGGTTTCGCACCACGAATGAAATGGCACGTGCTTATCCAGAATCATGGGCCCTTGTTTATTTTTTGATAAGACAACGGCCGCAACAATTTGTAGAATACTTAAAACTGATGTCGCAAAAAAAACCTTTGGCATCCGATTCCCCGAAAACCCGGATAGCCGATTTTCGTAAAGTTTTCGACCAGGACTTGGGCCAGTTTGACACGGTTTTCTTACGTCAACTGATGCGGGTCCGCTGACACACCCACCGGATCATGCTGGCGAAGTACTGGGAAAAACGTCGCCGTAAATTGAGCTTATGGCTCGATTACCGACATCGAGAGATTTGCCACCTGGCAGCAGCTACACGCGGTAAAACCAAAGTGGACAAGCGGCCCATGATTAGCATGCGTCAATTGGGACGCCAGGGACGCTTTGGCAACTGGATGTTCCAATACATGTTTCTCAAATGCTATGCACTAAAACACGACCTGCAGGTGCAAACCCCCCATTGGCCAGGTCATATATTATTTGACTGCAATGATCGATTGCCCACTGTTGCATTACCCACCTACCCCCACACCACCCACTCCCAGGAACAAGAAATCCCATTATTGCAGCAAGACGGAGCGATCACCTCGGTCGATTTTACCGGATACTTTCAGTACCACACCCGCGTTTATGCTCCCTACCAAAATTACATTCAAAAATTATTGACGCCGCGCCGGGACCTGGTAAAACAATTGGATTCTGCCATTCAACAAATCCTTCCCAGCGGCAGTACACTTGTTGGACTACACATACGCCGCGGCGACTTTGGCGCCGACCAGTTCTATATCACTCCCACTTCCTGGTACGTTCAATTACTCCAACAAATTTGGCCTACCCTCCACAAGCCGGTCTTATACATCGCTACCGACGAACCGAAAAAGGTTTTAAACGACTTTGAAGACTATCATCCAACTTCGTCAAAAGACCTCGGCCTGCAACTCCTGCAAACTCCGTATTTTCTGGATTTTTATATTTTGACACAGGCACAGGTGCTGGCGATCCCCAACAGTACATTTTCTTTTGTAGCTGCCATGTTGAATCGCAATCTTCAAGAAGTCTATCGTTCGCATCTAAGCGATCCGTTGGAATCTCCTCCATTTCGACAGATCGATCCTTGGCATTGCGACGTATTAGACCGTCACATCCGTGTGGAAAACTTTCCGAACGTGGCCGGAATAGGCCGTACTACCTAACCGAGCCTGGCCGTAACTTTGGCCTGGGCCCAGTAACCAACGAGAGTCCCAGACAACCTAACTGTTAATAATTAAACCGTACTCCCCGCTGCCTCAAATCGCTGACTAATTGAGGTACGGTCGTATACGGCACAGCATCGATTCCACATTGCTGCGCTGCTTCTACATTTTCCGGCATATCGTCTACAAAAAACACTTCTTGTGGTGATACGCCAGCCTGTGCAACTGCCACCTCATAGATCTTCGCAGCTGGCTTCATAGAATGCACACGAAAACTGAGAATGTGTATATCAAACGCATTCTTCAAGATTCCATACCGTCCATCAGTACAGTAATCCCAATGGGCCTCGCACGTATTGGACAAAATACCAAGCCGGTGATTAGCAGCCGCCAGCTGGGTGATCACGGGAATCAAAAGAACATTGGGACTAAATATCGAACTCCCGGCCTCAAACAGTGCTTTCTGGCTGATCCGCTTGCCAATTGCTTCGCAGAAACGATCACAAAAACCCTGCGAGGAAATTTCTCCGCTCTCATAATGGACCTGTAGTTCACCACTTTCGAGAACTCCACGTACCTGGTCCTCGGAGACACCGCTCAGCTCGGCCAACTGCCGATAAGCTACGTAACGATCAAAATGGAGAATCACATTCCCCAAATCAAAATAAATAAAACGAATCGTTGCGTGTTGATCAGCCATGGTTAAGAATGATACCGTGACAAAAAAAAGGTTACCTTCGTTGTCCAAAAGCTACGGCAGTATAGAGCCAGGCTTCCGCTGCAATCCGGGCAATGGAAAATACGCGTTCAAGACACGTGCCCCAATCTGGTCGTTCTACCCCGACTTTCCGCCAGATGCAAGGCGAACTCGACGGGCCCTGCCTTGCAGCACATCATTTCTCAAATAGAATTGAGGCTACTGCCGTGGGACATTTCCATTGGATGCGAAGTGATTTGCGCAACCGGCAATGGTGACACACCTCAGGCCTCGGAAGCGATTGGTGGTATTTCGATGACACAGTTACCTGTAGCATCTACTTCCCACCGGGCTTCGGATAGCCATTACACCATGAGGCTCGTCATCGAACATCAATGACAGACCATTCACGATTGAAAATTGAAGATGACCAAACCACTGAACCAGTACAGCCGTCGTATCACGCAACCTAAAATTCAAGGTGCATCACAGGCCATGCTCTACGCCACCGGCATGAGCGAAGAGGATATGTCCAAACCTCAAGTAGGAATTGCCAGCGTATGGTACGAAGGTAATCCGTGTAATATGCATTTACTGGACTTGAGCGCCTCGGTAAAAGAAGGAGTGGTCAGCAATGGATTAGTCGGCATGCGATTTAACACCGTCGGGGTTAGTGACGGCATCTCGATGGGTACCGAAGGCATGAGCTACTCATTGCAATCTCGGGATTTAATCGCCGATTCGATTGAAACAATCATGGGAGCCCAATGGTACGATGGCTTAATTGCCATTCCTGGTTGTGACAAAAACATGCCCGGGTGTGTGATGGCCATGGGACGATTGAACCGTCCGTCGTTGATGGTCTACGGTGGGACCATTCGTCCAGGTGAACTGAACGGGGAAAAACTGGACATTGTTTCTGCGTTTCAGTGTTACGGGCAGTACCTGGCAGGTTCAATCGATGACCTGCAACGCAAACAGATTGTACAACGATCGTGTCCTGGCGCTGGAGCTTGCGGGGGAATGTACACCGCCAACACGATGGCTTCCGCAATTGAAGCATTGGGCATGTCGCTTCCGTACAGCGCATCGATTCCCGCCGAATACCCGGAAAAACAAGAGGAGTGTCGGCGTGCCGGGGACTATATACGTCAACTGATCGAGCAGGACCTCAAACCTCGTGACATCATGACGCGGGAATCTTTTGAAAATGCCATGACTGTCGTGACGGCTTTAGGAGGGTCGACTAATGCGGTGCTGCACTTAATTGCCATCGCACGATCTGTTGAAATACCGTTAACGATTGACGATTTCCAGGCAACCAGTGACCGCGTTCCCTATTTAGCAGATTTGAAACCAAGTGGCCGTTACGTCCAGGAGGATCTGCACAGCGTAGGGGGAACCCCCGCTGTCATGAAATACCTTTTAGAAAATGGTTTTTTACAGGGAGATTGCCTAACTGTTACCGGAAAGACTCTCGCCGACAATCTGGCAGAACTTCCAGGATTGGACCGTGAACAGGACATCGTGCAATCGGTAGACAATCCAATCAAACCATCCGGCCATTTACAGGTCCTCCGCGGCAATCTGGCTCCCGAAGGAGCGATTGCCAAAATAACCGGCAAGGAAGGACTGCGGTTTCAAGGTCGGGCTAATGTGTTCGATTCAGAAGAAGAGATGCTCGCCGCCCTCGGACAAAAAAAGATCCAAAGTGGTGATGTCGTCATCATTCGATACGAAGGTCCCAAAGGTGGACCTGGAATGCCCGAAATGCTGACTCCCACATCAGCGATTATGGGAGCCGGATTGGGTAGCGAAGTGGCAATGATGACCGACGGACGTTTTTCGGGAGGGTCACATGGCTTTATCGTTGGACACGTGACTCCAGAAGCTCAGGAAGGTGGGCCGTTGGCTCTGGTGGAAAACGGCGACGAGATTATTATCGATGCCGAAACCAATCGAATCGATGTCCAGTTGACAAACGAAGAACTGAGCCAACGCCGAGCCAATTGGCAAGCGCCACCTTACAAAGCTACCCGTGGGACGTTGTACAAATATATTAAGAATGTTAAATCGGCTTCCGAGGGATGCGTCACTGACGAATGATCCATGTGTACTACCAACCACCCCAGCAACCTGGCCCAACTTTGCCAAAGCGGCTGGAAATCCAAAACGGTCAAGCAGGAAATTCGTGATAATTTCTTGCGCCTGTTGGCGTCCGGCGAAGAGCTTTTTCCTGGCGTCGTGGGCTACGAAGACACGGTAATCCCCGAAATCAACCTCGCACTAATCGCTGAGCACGACATGCTCTTTATCGGGGAAAAGGGCCAGGCCAAAAGCCGCCTGATGCGGAACCTGGTACGCTTCCTGGACGAAGACATTCCATATCTCGATTTACCTGACACTCCGTTTCACGAAGATCCAAAGCACCCGATCAGTACCGTTGCAAAACAATACATCGCCTCAACTCCGGCTGAACAGGTCCCTATCGCCTGGTGGCCACGCAGCGAACGTTACGCAGAACGATTGGCTCCGGGCACCAAATTCGCCGACATCATCGGTGAAATCGATCCGGCTAAACTGGCTGGCGGTGTCAGTATGTCAACCGAAGAAGCACTCCATTTCGGCCTGATCCCACGGATGCACCGTGGTATTTTTGCCATGAACGAATTGCCGGAATTAGACGAGCTAGTACAAGTCGGATTATTCAACATCCTCGAAGAACGCGATGTGCAGATTCGTGGGTACCCGGTTCAATTCGACATCGATATCCTGATCCTGTTTTCGGCGAACCCATCGACTTACAACCGCAGTGGCAAGGTCATTCCGCAGTTAAAAGACCGTATCGGCAGCACCATCCATACGCATTATCCTCGTGAACGAGAGTTAGGAATCCAGATCACCCAACACGAATCTGGCATGTCACTGGACGGTGAATTTCCTGTGGTTTTACCTTATTTCATGTGTGAGATCATCGAACAAATCACAATCTGCGCTCGCCAATCAAAATACATTGACCAACAATCAGGCGTCAGTGCACGATTCAGCATGGCAAATTTCCGCACAATGATTGCTAGTGCCAGACAGCGTGCTGTGCTCCTCAATGAGCATCCGTCGGTACCTCGTATTAGTGATCTGGGCCATCTTGTTTCATCCTCCTTGGGAAAACTCGAACTGGACCTGATGGGTAGTCACCAGATGACAGAAAGTCAGGTCCTCGAAGCGGTCACGGCCGAGGCGATACGCACGGTATTTAGCGAATACGTAGACCGACACGGCCTGGACGAAATCAGCGAGATCTTTGGACGTGGGATCCGTATCGAAGTCGGTGACATGCTCCCCTCCACAGAATATGCAGCACGATTACAACACGTGCCGGCTATCTGGGACAAGGCGTTCGAGGTCAATGCCGCCAAAGATGTAGCGGTACGTGCTTCGTGCGTGGAGTTTGTCCTGGCCGGTCTGTACTCTCTCGACCGTGTCTCTCGCTCCGAGGCACACGGCAAATTGTTGTACGAATTTGAACCGTAGAACAGGCTGCCAGGGCTGGAACCGGCAATCCACCTTAATCAGTATAAACTGAATATCGTGAGCGCCGTCGCGCACGTCGTACGCGTCCCGACTGGCCGCTGACAAGTCCTTCGTCACCTTCTACAAACCAGTAACCACCTAGAAAACGGTAGAAGAAAAGCAGAACGAAAGCGCCCGCCGTACCAAGCGCAAATCCCCAGGGACTGATAGGTGTCACTTTTGTGCCCTGAAAATAAGCCAGTAAGCCACACCCGACAAGAGTACCAGCGATACCCATCATAAGCGTCGTCACCGCACCCCCTGGATCACGTCCAGGCATCACCGCTTTGGCACACAGTCCAGTCAGTGTGCCAAAACCGACCCAAATCAACAATATTTCACACCATTGCGCGGCAACAGCCACAATTTCTGGATTGGCAACCGTCTTTTCCATGAGGATGGCCTGTGACAGAGTAGACTTAATCCATCAAAATATTTTTTCGCGCGATGGCTCTAAAAACCTTAGCGCAAGGTTCGTCTTCGCGGTATAATCCGTATTGTCATGATCGACCAATATGACCCGATGACTTGCATTTTTTCTTCCCAAATTGGCGAATCCTGAATATGGCAACTCCTGCCCGCCTTGGTGGTGTAATCCACACCTATCAAAAATATGATCCCCAGCGGTTTCCTAGTCCGACGCAACCGCCTCCAGACCTCGTGTCACCGGCGATGGAACACATGCTCATGTTTGGCAGCAACCACCGTCTATCGGACGAAGAATTGGCACGAGCTATCCGCCTGGATCCGAGCCAGATTTCTAACCTGGGTCCAAGCCTTGATGCTTTGAAATCGCTGTTGCAGGAACGGAAACGAAAAATCCTGGAAACCTACGAAACAGACTCTGTCCACCGCAAATCTCGACAAGCCTATCTCAAACAAGCCCAGTACAATCAGCCACCGCCCCGTTTCCGCCAACGTTACGAACAAGCGGTACACGATCAACAGATCTTTGACCTGGAACGCCTATGGTATTCGGTCGAAGATGACACCTCATCTTTTGCACGACACCTTGTCCAATTGATCGAACGCCTTGGTGAACAATACGAAGTCGAGGAACTAATCGCAAAATATAAGTTTACCGGGCGTTCCGCTCTGACCATCGATGAAGCAATCGCCGTCAAACAAGAATTGTTACAAATTGACGAGTTACTAGAACAACTGGAACAGGCTCGTGAAACCGCACAAATCGGCTTGATCGATATGGAAGCGTTAGCCGAATTAACGGAACCTGGCGACCTGGCTGAACTTGATGCACTGCGACAAATGGTGGAAGACCATGTACGTGAAATGGCCGCGCGACAGGGCCTGGAAAAGGACGGCCAAGCATTCCGCCTCACCCCTAAAGCTTACCGTTTATTCCAAGGCCGCTTGTTACAAAACATCTTCAGCCACTTACAAGCATCACGATCCGGTCGGCACCAAGATGCCGTCGTGGGCGAAGGAGCGATCGAGATGCAAGCAACGAAACCCTACGAATTTGGTGATTCGATCACGCACATGGATATCCCCCAGTCCTTCGTCAATTCTCTTCTTCGCAACGGCCCGAGCCTCCCGGTGCGACTCAAACCGGAAGACATCGTGGTCCATCGCACACGGAATAGGCCTCAATGCGCGACCGCCATGGTGATGGACATGAGTGGCTCAATGCGTTACGACGGCCAATACATGAACGTGAAGCGAATGGCACTTGCCATGGAGGGGTTGATTCGCAGCGAATACCCAGGTGATTTTTTACATTTCGTCGAAATGTACACCTTTGCTAAAAGCAGACGGCCCGGTGAAATCATCGAACTTATGCCCAAGCCGGTAACGATCCACGATCCGGTCGTCCAATTCAAAGTCGACATGAGCCGTCCGGACATCAGCGAATTCCAAATCCCACCTCATTTCACAAATATCCAACACGGCCTGCAACTCGCACGGCAGTTATTGAGTACCCAAAACACGCTGAACCGACAAATCATTCTCATCACCGATGGTCTCCCAACTGCACACTTTGACGGCCATGAACTGTACATGCTTTATCCTCCACACCCCTTGACCGAAGAAGCAACAATGCGTGAAGCGATGCTATGTCAACGTGACCATATCACTATCAATTTATTTCTGGTACCTAGTTGGTCTCAGTCAGAAGAAGATATCCGTTTCGCGTATCGCATGGCAGAATCTACCCGCGGTCGAGTTTTCTTTACCAGCGGAAATGACCTTGACCGCTATGTTGTCTGGGACTACGTCAACCGCCGTCGCGAAGTTGTGGCTTAATTCGATGCGTACGCCAGGTATCAAACCTAGTTCAAGGCCACACTTCTCAGACATGCGGACGTCCAAAAAACCATGTGCGGGCTTAAGGTTGGCAAATTCAAAGCATTCTTATTCTTCGAAAACATGACACGCGGCGATCTTGGATACATCCACCTCCCACTCAAGCAGTGGTCCAAGGCCCTACCAATGACTGACGTCCTACTCCCAAAACCCCTGGAGATCAAGGAGTCACATCCGCTACCTCAAAATGCATGTCCCAGCGGTGTTCACCCGTAATACGCCGCTTTTGCCAGTGGTAATCGCAATTTCCCAGAAGTTTGGTAGGACTGATAAAATATCGCCCCAACTCTGCCAAGTCAGCACTGTCTGGTAAATCTCCGCTGTTGCGCCTTACATTTCCTGTCAGATATAAAATGAAATACATTCCAGGCCGCAGATTGGCGACCCGATACTTGCCAACCGTATCGGCCCGCGTAAATTGGCCTCCCAGCGCCGCAATACTTAACACACCGTGATGATCTGCACTGGGCGGTGGCTTGTCCGGTCGAAACGCCCCAGGTTGGATTTTCTCATCAGGTAACGTTTCCACCGGCAATGCCATCACCACCACCCCAATATCAGGCTGGGGATTGCCAGACGTTGTCGCAAATGTAACCGTTCCAAAAACACCGCCGTATACCATCTGTTTCTCTGTCGGTGAATCGAGCAATACGCCACACCATAGCCCTAAACCAAATACGATTATCGACAGAACGCCCAACAACGCACCTTGGATATAGATGACTTTGTGCGGCAAGACGACGTAATCAACCGGCTGTGGTTCATTAGGTGAAACAACCTCCCCTGTATCGAAATCGATTTCGTCTTCATCATAAACGACAAACTGAGTGTAGATATCCCCGGCTGATTCCGTGCCGGTCACTTCCTCTGCGTCGCGCATTGCCAGCGTAGTGGAAGCTGCGTTTTCTGACGGAATACTGATCTCGGCATGGCAACCAGGGCAGTTTACAACCTTACCAACGGCAAAACTTTTTGCCTTTAGCTTACGGTCACAACGCGGACAACGAAAACGAATGGGCATACAATGTCCAATGACCCTCTAGGGAAAACCGCATCATCACACGGTGACACAGGATTGGCTCGCGCGCCATGAACCCTCCAATCTTTCATCGGTAACCGCAGAGGGACACTACGGTAAGACTGGGCCATGACAACCAATGGCTACCACACTTGGCCGAAATAACAAGGATTCCCCATGGTACTCCGTTCGTTCAGCCACACTGCAAGTAGTCCTCTGTACTATGAGCAGAAATCCAAAAAAGTTCAAGAATCTTCGGGATCAGAATGTTGGTCACGATGTGCAAGTGACTCGACCCCCAACACGCCCACTAGCAGTACGAGGTCCACGGCCACCCCGATCAAGCAAACCATGGCCGCCCACCACAACCCCTGGGCTGCCACCAGATCTCCTGTACCACGCGCCAACGATTCGGCGCCCATTAAGACGGCAAAGGCGACGGTGAGCACCGCCCATCCGTACACCAAACAAGAAAAAAATACTCGCGGTACCACCGAGACATCCCTCATGTATTTACCCCACTTGTCCCATTTTCTCCATTTAACAAATAATGTCAATGGCGGAAGATGGAGGGCCCAAAACCACAGCTTGGTTGGTCTACTGCGGAGCCGCAAAAGGTCGCAATTGCCACAAACTACCGATATTTCTAGCGAAAAAACAAAATGAGATTACCTATTAGGCAGGGTGGCTTCGGCGTAATGGTCGATTCTAGTTGACGTGGACCTTTCTCGACGAAAATAAAGATATCGCGTAGGGTAATTTTGACAGGGGCGGACGATTCGACCAACGGAGGCGTGCTGTGATGCGTGCTATACGGGCCATGAGTAATCGCCCCCCAGGTTACCCCTGGTTTGCCCGGTGGAGACGATGCGTGGCTGGAATCGCAACCATCTGCCATCTGGTTTCGCTGCAACCATTGGAATCTCCCGCAGCAGTGATCAAGTTGAAAAATGGGACAACGCTCGAGGGGCGCGCAGGAAAACTGTCCAGCGTGTTACAAAACCCGTTTGAAAAACAAACGAACGGTACTAATTCCAATCTTCGCCTCATCGGTTTTGTGACGGACGATTTACGACGAACTTATTTTTCTAGTTACCAGGTTGCTGATCTTGCAGAAACTCCGCCCCATACACTGGAACGTTTTCAGATTCCGCAACGGGTAGCCAAAAGCGGAAAGGCAATCAGCAGCGTCGGATCGATTCTGGGAGTAACACCGTTTGACGAGTTTGGTCGTCGAATATTTTCTATCACGGTAAAAGGGCGCGGCCGGGTAGACGTTATTCAGGGCATCACAGAAATTACACCGCAATGGACTAAAGTCGAAGGTTTGCTGGCTACCCGGTCAATCGGATGGGACATGCGGCTTGCAACTAGTTCAATCCCAAAAGACATCCTTCGTGCAATTCTTTTGCAACGCCTAGACTCTGACAATGCGAACGACCGACTGCGCTTGGTCCGATTTTATACGCATGCGGAACGATATGCCGACGCACGCTCCGAACTGGAGTCGATCATTCAGAAATTTCCGGAACTGAACCAGCTCGAAAATCAAGAACGAGCGCTACGACAGTTGAGTGCTAATCAGACAATTCGTGAAATCCAACGCCGAAAACAGGCCGGGCAGTACGGCTTGGCGTGGCACCTGTTATCCAATTTTCCAGACGAACACGTCGCTCAAGAGACATTGCTCAAAGTGCAACAACTTTTAGACGAGTACAACGATCAGAAATCACGGGCCGACCGGGTTCTACAATTATTTGCTCAGCAGACGACTCAGATAGAAGATGATGCAATCCAGAAAAGCCTTGTTGCCCTGCAGAAGGAAATCGAGGCGGGCTTGAGCATGAACACATTGCCCCGCTTGCGGAGCTACCTCAGACTGGCGGACGATACTGAGTTGGCAGCGGAACAAAAACTGGCTTTAGGTGTCAGTGCCTGGGTCTTGGGTAGTGGATCCAACGAACAAAACTTAACGGTGGCCATGTCACTGTACCGCGTACGAAATCTGGTGTTGAAATATTTACAGGCAACCTTGGCCGCAGAACGCCAGAAAATACTCCAGGAGATCCAAAGCCTTGAGGGTGGTACACCAGCTTACGTCGCCCAGATCATTGCGCACATTATCCCTCCCCTGGATTCCGATAACGAGAACATGGATATAAAAATCCCCGGCTTGATCAACCGTTCCGTACCGGTTATCACGGAGCATTCCGATACGAGCTACTGGGTACAACTGCCACCTGAATATGATCCAACGCGTCGCTATCCGGCAATTGTCACGCTACAATCTGCCAACACGACACCAGAGCACCAGATCGATTGGTGGGCAGGCAGCTACGATGAACAGACGGGACGCCGTCGTGGTCAAGCAAGTCGACATGGCTACATTGTCATTGCACCGCAATGGACAAAAGAATTTCAGTCGACCTATGAATACTCTGCGCGCGAACACGCTGCGGTGCTGTTCACGTTGCGCGATGCCTGCAAGAGGTTCTCGGTCGACACGGATCGGGTATTTCTCAGTGGATATTCAATGGGTGGTGACGCAGCTTGGGACATCGGCCTGGCACATCCCGACCTGTGGGCAGGTGTGATTCCAATTGTCGCCACGTCCGACAAGTACATTTCACGCTATTGGCAAAACGGACGGCAACTACCCATGTTCTTTGTAACGGGAGAGTTGGACGGAAATAAATTAAGCCGCAATGTACGAGATTTCGATCGGTATCTTACCAAATCCGATTTCGATGTCGTGATCTCTCAATTTCTGGGGCGTGGCCATGAACATTTTCAAGATGAAATCCTGCGACTTTTTGACTGGATGTCACTGCAGCAAAGGGATTTTTCACCGGCAACGTTTGAATTCCATGCAATGCGAACTTGGGACAATTTCGGCTGGTGGGTAGAAATTGACCAGATCCCCAAGCGTTCCCTGGTCGAACCCGTCCACTGGCCTCCCAAAAACGGTGTCCGACCGGTTATTACAAGTGGTTCCCAGTCATCCAAAAACCACCTGCGTGTCAAAACTGGGGCAGGCCAAATCACCGTTTGGTTGTCACCCGACACCGTCGACTTTAGCCAACCGATCTCGATTGTGATTAACGGAAAAACTCATGCCAACCCCGAATCGGCGAAGCCAAGCCTCGAGGTTTTGCTCGAAGATGTCCGCACTCGGGGAGACCGTCAATATCCATTTTGGGCAAAATGCAAGTTTCCAACCGGACGCGGTAAGCGTTAATAGGCATCCAATCCCACTGGCTCGCCTTACCGCCTGTCGCGTCTCGACGCCATGACTCTCACGCGTTATGTTTGAGACCATCGTTGGTTCTACCGATCCATCACAAAAAGGCTAAAATAAGAGTCGCTTCCATACGGTCCGGACTGCCAATAAGTGGTCCTTCACAAACCAGCGACAAATAAACCAATTGTACGGAGGGTGACAGTTGATATCAAAAATAACAGGAAAACTATTGGCCGTTGGGGACTCTCATTTGACGCTGGCCGTAGAGTCACTGGAGTACAGTATTCGCATTCCAGAGTTTGTACGCCGTCAGTTACAAGGAAGTGTCGGTGAGTCCATCTCCCTGCATACCGTCCATTACCTGGAAGGTAATCCAGCGCAAGGACGCTTGACCCCTCGACTTGTCGGATTTTCCAACGAAGCGGAACGCGAGTTTTTCCAGCTTTTTTGTTCCGTCGATGGTGTGGGGGCCAGCAAAGCATTGCGTGCCATGGTGCGGCCTGTTCAGGAAGTCGCAGCCACTATCGAGGATCAGGACATAAAAGGCCTCTCTGCACTTCCTGGCATCGGCCCCGCCACCGCCGAAAGAATTATTGCGAAACTGCGGCGCAAGGTTCCCAAATTCGCCCTACTGGTAACACATGAACAGGACTTCGAAACACAAGTCGAACGGGACCTGGTTAACGAGGTGTTCGAGATACTTCGCAGTCTGGGGCATTCCGAATCCGAAGCGAGACGATTGATGGACGGAACCCTGGCCACCAAGACCCAATTTAAAGACGCCGAATCGATGATTCAAGCGGTTTACCAGTACAGCCACGAAAAGTAACACGGATTTGCCATGACACGTGAACCAATCATTCAACAAAATACCGATGATGGCTCCTCCAGCGACGATGGTGACCGCGACCTCCGCCCACAACGTATGGAAGATATGGTGGGGCAAAGAGAAGTCTACGAAAGAATTCGCATCGCGGTCGACGCAGCCCGCAAACGGAATGAACCACTAGGACACATCCTGCTTGACGGTCCTCCTGGACTGGGCAAGACTACTTTTGCAATGTGTATTCCACGTGAAATGGGAGTCAACGTCCAATTGACGAGTGGTGCTGCGCTCAGTGCTCCCAAAGACTTAGTACCCTATTTGACCAATGCAGACGACCGGTCCGTACTTTTTATTGACGAGATCCACCGCTTGTCGGTCGCCATCGAAGAATATCTCTACACGGCAATGGAAGATTTTCGTATCGACATCGTGCATGGCGAAGGCACCAATGCAAGAACGATGAACCTGTGGCTCAAACCTTTCACACTAATCGGAGCCACCACCCGCAGTGGAACACTTTCAGCACCGTTACGCGACCGGTTTCAACTCCGTGAACACCTCGAATTTTATAGCGTCGATGAATTGTCTAAAATATTGCAGATCAATGCGACCAAACTGGGAGTAGAAATGCCGCCAGAAGCCGCCAACTTGATTGCCTCGCGCAGCCGGGGTACACCCCGCGTCGCGAATAATCATCTACGGTGGGTTCGCGACTATGCCACCAGCAAGGCCGACGGAAAGATCACCTCTGAGTTGGCGATTGCAGCCTTAACCATGGCCGGTGTCGATAACCTGGGACTGGATCAGCAAGACCGCAAGTACCTAGAGACCATTATCCGTGTGTTTGGTGGCGGTCCGGCTGGAATTGAAGCCATTGCCCATACAATCAACGTTCCAGTCGACACGTTATCGGACGAAGTAGAACCATTCTTGCTTAGGACGGAATTAGTAGTCCGTACACCTCGTGGCCGGGTCGCCACCACTCGGACTTATCAGCATTTGAATGTCGCTTTGCCCCAGGAAGACAACGGAATCGGCCCCCAAGGAAAGCTTTTCTGACCCAAAACACGGGCTCACAGAAGAGCCCTGACACGGCTTGACATCTTCTACTCGCAACCTTAGGATGGAGACTAATGTTGGTTTCACCTAGCAATAAAATAGTGTTGTGACGGTGAAAAAGCTCCCCCAAGTTGGTTCTGGGAGCACCCTTATTCCAAAACTCATTCAACTCTCTCAACAAAGCTATGGCAGTCCCCAAAAGAAATCATTCCAATTCCCGCACGGGAAAAAGACGGTCCCACGACGCCAAGGTGGCCCGTCAACTGGGTACTTGTCCAAAATGTAGCACTGACTTACCAAGTCATGTTGTTTGTCCAAATTGTGGATACTATATGGGGCGAGTCATTGTTGAGCCAGAAGAATCGTAGTTAATTTTGAGCAGGATCGCGTTTCTTTTCCCCGGCCAAGGGGCCCAGATCGTCGGGATGGGGCGGCAGTTGGCCGAAACGATGCCAGCCGCCAGAGAGCTGTACGACCGCGCGAATGCTATACTGGAATACGATCTGGCCCAGCTCTGTTTCGAAGGACCACAAGAAGAACTCGATTCCACCGTCATCAGCCAACCTGCCCTGTACGTGACCAGCCTGGCAGCCGTCGAGTCATTGCGGCACCGCCAACCAGAACTGATAGAAAATTGTACGGCGACTGCCGGGTTAAGCCTCGGAGAATATACGGCACTGGCTTTTGCCGGTGTCGTGGACTTTGAAACGGGCCTGCGTCTGGTACAGCAGCGCGGCCGGGCAATGCAAAATGCTTCTGATGCGGTTCCCAGTTCCATGGTTAGTGTGCTCGGTCTCTCCCAGAACCAGGTTGAATCGCTTTGTGAACAGGCACGAGCCGAAGGGGAAACATTGCAGGTTGCAAACTTGCTGTGCCCGGGAAACATTGCCATTTCGGGATCCAACGAAGCCTGTGAGCGAGTGATAGATTTAGCCGACGAAGCAGGTGCCATGCGTGTCGTTCCGTTAGCCGTGGCCGGCGCATTTCACACCAGCTTAATGCAATGCGCTGTAGAGCCACTGCGAGACAGCCTCTCCAATGCTACCCTGTTCGCACCACGCATTCCAGTCATCTCGAATGTTGACGCCCAGGCACACAATGACCCCGAAGAAATCAAACAATTATTACTCGCACAAATTGTCTCCCCCGTACGCTGGGAAGATTGTGTACGACAACTTCTCTCCATGGACATTGATCAGTTTTACGAAATTGGGCCCGGACGCGTGCTGCGCAGTCTACTGCGCAGGATTGATCGCAAAATATCCTGTGAAACAATAATGGATTAAATAACATGGCTTTTCAACCAGTTAATGAATTATCTGTCGACCTTAGTGGCCAAAGCGCGATTGTGACCGGCGCCTCCCAAGGACTGGGGCGTGCCATTGCAATTCGCCTGGGCAGCAGCGGCGCCCGCGTGGCTTGTGTCGCTCGTAATGCTGAAAAACTGGCGGAAACAGTGGCTGCCATTACCGCAGCTGACGGCACAGCCGAAGCAATTTCTTGCGATGTGACAAACCGCGAAGATGTCGATGCCTTGGTGGATCATGTGGCTGACACATGGGAACGCGTAGACATTTTGGTCAACAATGCAGGTATCACACGTGACACGCTATTACCACGTATGAGTGACGACGAGTGGGATAGTGTGATCGCCACCAACCTCAAAGGAGCATTTCTTTTCTCGCGTGCAGCCAGCCGGTACATGATGCGGGCACGGTACGGCCGCATCATCAACATTGCCAGTGTTTCGGGCGTCATGGGCAACCCCGGACAGACCAACTACTCGGCCTCGAAAGCCGGCCTGATTGGCATGACACGCAGTCTGTCCCGTGAACTAGCCGGCCGCAAGGTTACGATCAACGCCATCGCACCTGGATTCATTGAAAGCGAGATGACCGCCGCTTTGGGGGATTCAGTGCTGGAAGAGGTCGCCAAGCGGATTCCTGCCAAGAGGTTGGGAAAGCCAGATGAAGTCGCCGCCGCGGTTCTCTACTTGGCCAGTATGGCTGCTAGCTATGTCACCGGTCAGACGCTTGTCGTCGACGGTGGAATGACAGGCTAAGCAGGGCGCCAGGAACCAATCTACCGCATCACGCCCTGAACGCATTGCGAGTTCGCTCCACCAACTGATTCCCAGGATCACGGGAACCGCGCAGGCCATACACGCTTAAAGCAAAAAACAAGCTACGCCATTCAGAACTCACGTGGTAGTAGTCTTCGAGTACTGCAGAACTGAATTTATAGTCGTGAGCACCGCGACCTTTGAGAAATATCAGCCGGCGTGCCGCGTTAATCATTTGCCGCGCATCGCCGCCCGCTCCCATAAAACGTTGGACTTTGGATGCCGCCAGAACCCGATTTTTACTGACCTCTGCAAAAATATCCTCGATGGCTGCTTGAGGTGTCTCCCCAGGAATGTCAACTGGTTTCAATGCGTCAATGGTCCGATCACTTATCTCACCACGTCTCGCCGCTGACTGGCGAAACATGGGTAAGAAAGCACAATTCTGCAACAACAACATACGTCTTGTCGTGTCGTCACCGGTCACCTGAAAAGCATAATGCAGTGCGTTCGCTGTGGTCAACGCGTGCAAGCCAATGATGCCCGGCTGTTGCATCAACAATTCGCCCGCCCCCACAAACACCGCGTCCCAAACAGACTGTGGCGATATCCCTCGGTTGAGCATATCGACCGCCAGATTTGCAGTGTCGTCGGGTGTGTCGTTGCGCAAAGTTGCCAGCATTTCGCGAGTCGCCGTCGTGTTCAGGGTACCATCCCGCCATGTATCTCGGATCGTTTTGGAAATTTCAATGTTGCGTCGCCAGGGTTGGTCAGCAGCCAGGTCGCTAGTTGCAGGATTCGGGTCATTACCGTGATTCAGCAGCGCGTCGACCAGTGATCTCAGCACCGGCTCGGCATGCTGCCAACCAATACATTGCAAAGTCCGCCAACTGTTGGCTACAAAAATCGCCTTGTGGCCTATCGAGCGATAATCTCGGGCCCCATACCGATAGAGCAACTCAAACACTTCGTTGGCACTTGCCGTTCGGGCCAAAGATGCAATCGACACATCGGCTGCCCGGGGGTTCCATGTATTCATGGCCTCCATAAACGCTGCACGTGCGCGGCTAGCCACTGGCACAGCTGATTCATCAACTGCTTTCATTTTCCAGCCACTAACACTTTGTTCCTTGCGTTGTTCTGTCTTAAAATAATCCAACGCCCAAAATATTGGCAGCCAACGGTCGGAATCAGGTGCAGAGAGGCTGGCTAAATGAGCTGCATTCACAACAAGCACTGTGTGAAATTTAAAACCAACCGAAGGCCGTGGCCGTACATTTCGTACACCCGCCAGAAAAAGCGCCGTTAATATTTCACGATACGATGTACCGCCACGAATCTTTTTCGCCACGCTTTCCAGCAAGATTTCCTGCGGCGTCTCTTCTAACAAGTGCACCAACGGCTCGATTCCATTTCGGAAACTCACACGGCCGCTGTCCACAACCGCTTCTGCCGCGGACACCGCAGGAAACCGGCTAAAAACACTGCTCCACCCTACCGCAATACCACCTCGCATCGCGGTATTCAAAAACTGCCTTCGAACTGTTGGGTCGGACATTCAAATCCTCCTGAGGCTCCAACCGTCGTTTCTTCCTGACCATTCTTTTGTCGATTTCTTTCCCTCATTTCTTCACTGGACCTCTTGAAATGGTGGGGAACTGGCGCTCAGTAGTATTTTACCACTAATCGCCTATGCTATTTTAACCGATTTGCCATACCCTGGGCAAAGCAGGCTCAGCCCACATTGACACTCCCTGATTCCGTTTTGCACTCCAAAACCCACGATTTTCGCCTTTTTTGGTTTCCCTTGTGTAATCACTGCTTACAGGATGCTACTGGCCAGACGATTCGCGAATCCATAGTCCCTCGGGCAACTTCCTTTCCTTGCCCAAAACACCATCTATTCGCTGCTGTGTGCGAAGTCTCATGGCTTCGATTACGATGGTACATACGGTGCTGGGGACAGGAATCCTGATCATCGAAAGCCACTAGCCCAGACCAAGATTACCGCCTTAGGTTGATATCTAAATAATCTGCCGCGACAAAATGTTAGACTCAAAATACTGCTCGTCGAAAACTGGCGATATCATCCGTTGTGCCTGTCAAACCGAAATCCGATCCTGACAGGAACAATATTTTTTGATGTGTTGTCGAATCAGTAATATTTGCCTGCTGTTACACTTGTCGATTTTTGATCTTCTGATAGTCTAGTTCTGTTTCCAAAAGGAAAAACGACTAAGCTGATAGCCCACTTCTGCCAATCCAAGGAACTGCCTGATGTCCGCTTCGCATACCTCTACCCAAAATCGGAATCGTGGTAACGAACTATATCAACGCGCGAAACAGATCATCCCGGGTGGTACCCAGCTATTCGGTAAACGCCAGGAAATGTTTGCACCGAACCAATGGCCAACTTATTTTGCAGAGGCTAACGGAACCGAAGTCGTCGATCTGGATGGGCGCAAATATACCGACATGTGTACCAGTGGAATTGGCGCGACGCTTCTGGGTTATGCGGATCCAGACGTCACCGAGGCAATTCTCAAGCGGGTCCAGCAAGGAGTGATGTGTATGCTGAATCCCCCCGATGAAGTGGAGTTGGCAGAACTTCTATTGCAGCTTCACCCCTGGGCCCAGATGGTCCGGTTTGGCCGTGTCGGTGGCGAGACAATGGCGATTGCCACCCGTATTGCCCGGGCACAAACTGGTCGTGACAAAGTCGCATTCTGCGGATATCACGGCTGGCATGACTGGTATCTTTCGGCGAACCTTCCCACGGAAGACAAAGAGAATGTCGACGCCTTGGGGAACTGGCACTTGCTACCCGGAATTACACCAGCGGGAGTCCCCCGTGGGCTAGCTGGCACGTCAATTCCATTCAGCTACAACCAAATCGACGAGTTAAAACACATTGTCGAACATCACGGCAATGACCTGGCAGCGATCATCCTGGAGCCAACCCGGAATTTTGTACCCGAACCAGGATTTCTCGAAGGTGTCCGTGAATTGGCAGATCGCAGTGGGGCGCGTTTGATTTTTGATGAGATTTCGATTGGCTGGAGACTCGCCTGTGGTGGAGCTCATTTAAAATATGGCATTGAACCCGATCTGGCAGTTTTCGCCAAGACTTTGGGGAACGGCCATCCTATCAGTGCCATCATTGGCCGCGCCGAGACAATGCAAGCTGCCCAGGACACGTTCATCTCCAGTGCCTTGTGGACAGAAGCTGTTGGCCCGGCGGCTGGCGTGGCCACGGTCAAAAAAATGATGCAGCTTGATGTACCAACCCATATTGCCCAAATTGGAAAACGTGCCGGAGACGGGCTTCTCGAAGTTGCTCAGCGACACCAAGTTCCTTTGACCATCAGTGGTCATCCTGCGTTACAATACTTTCGTTTCGACCATCCCCAATCACTCGAGATGCAAACTCTCTGGACCGTTCGCATGCTCGATCTTGGGTTCCTGGCCACCGGTGGGTTCTATCCAATGTACTGCCATAAAAATCACCATGTCGACGCTTTCGTCGAAGCGTGTAACCCCGTATTTGAAGAAATTCGCATCGCAGCCGAACGGGATGATTTCTTAAAACGTATTGGTGGTCCGGTGAAGCACAGTGGATTTCGGCGTCTCGCTTGACCGCAAGATAGGCAAAACATCACGGCCGAAAACGTCAGCCGCGCAAAGCATTAAAAACAGCTCCCTATGATTCCCCGTTTCGGTAATCTGCCACCCGAAGATTCACCTCTTTACCATGACAGCCTTTACAGGATTGCTGAAAGCAATGCTTGCGAATGTTCAGAGACTTCCTGGTGCAGGCTCCTTCCATGGGCGTCCATCGTAACCACGGCCGGAAAATGTTTTACTTGAAGTTGCCAAACGGCTTCTGGACTCCCAAATTCCTGAAGAGAAACACCTAGAACTTTTTCAATACACTGCGCGTAGACCTGAGCCGCCCCTCCAATGCCATGCAAGTAAACACAGCCATGCTCCTGGCAAGCTTTGCCGGTCTTTTCTCCCATGCCCCCCTTGCCAATCACCGCTTTGATGCCAAAGCGTTCGATGATGTCCGCTTGATAAGGTTCTTCACGGATTGATGTCGTGGGACCGGCAGCGACGACTCGATATTCCTCTTTCTCTTCAATCACGACCGGACCACAATGATAAATCACACTGTTGGAAATCCCTTCTAGTTCTCCACCATCGAACAGGTATTTGTGGACAGCATCACGAGCCGTATTGACAGTTCCAGTAAGTAACACAACATCTCCTGCCTTCAGTCCGCGCACATCCTGTTCGCTCAGCGGCGTTTGCAAGTGCACAACGTCACCCGTCGGGATTTCCAACTCGACGGGAGGCATTTCTTGCGTGAACTCATCCTCTGCCTGATACAGCCAATGTTCTACCTTTCCCGATGAATCCAACACCACTCCACGACGTCGATAAGCCCAACACATGTAAGCAATGGAAACAAAAAACGATGCCGGCAAGCGATTTATGGCACCAATCTTGCAACTGGCAACTGTAAATTTTCCGCTGAACCCCATCGGCCCGATCTCTAATGAATTGGCCTCCTGCATGATGGTCTGTTCCAATTCCGCAAGCTGGGGATCCGGTGGAATGTCGTCGACCTCACGAAGCAACTGACGTTTAGCAAATTCGTAGCCACTGGCCCTATCACCCCCAATACAGACCCCCAGGAACCCTGGGCCACAACCTTTGCCTTGGGCTTTCCACACAGCGTCCAGAATACACGCACGTACACCAGCCAGGTTTCGATCCGCACGCTGACCCTGAATCTCAACCGGCAAGCTATACTGGGCACTCATGTTTTCACAACCACCACCTTTTAGAATCAGACGGATATCGATGTTTGGCTTGGTCGTCTGTTCCCAGTGAAACACAGGGCTACCCGGCCCAAGATTGTTTCCTGAATTTTTACCACTGATGCTATCCACGGAGTTTTGTCGCAGATAACCTCGATCGGTTGCTTCGACCACGGCTTCTCGCGCCAATTCAGCCAACACTTGCTGATCCACTCCCAAAGGAGTCTCGATATAAAAATTGATCGTACCGGTATCCTGGCAGATTGGCAGCGATTTCGCCTTAGCAATCCCAATATTCTGCTGCACCATCTCCAAAGCAAACTCTGACTTCGAACCTGACTTCTCCAAGGTTCTTTGCAGGGCAATGACTCGCTCCACATCAGCCGGCAAAAATGCACTCGTGCGCCGAATCAGTTCAAGAATATTCGCACGATACAACTCTCGATTCAATTCCATCATAGCTCCCTTTTCTTCGGCGTTGTTCCCTCGCTTCACTCATTCTACCGCCAGAACTCAGGTGGCAACAGCGCCCCTCCAGCTATTGCCGATCCACCCACTGAAAAAGGATGAGGCGGACTCCATGACTCTTCCCAGCACAAGGTTGTTCTATTCCATTACCGACTCATCCCACAGAAATCCTCTCGGCCGGTCCCCGCTAATCCAGTTCCAGTTCCGCGTCCAACATCTCTGAAACAAAAAGACTGGACACGCCCAGGACCTCAGCAATTCGCTCCAGTACCTGACAGGCCTCCACGCTGACATATCCATCGGCCCGGGCTACCAGGCACAGGTCTCGCACTAATTGCATCACTTGCGGCACACTACAGATCTCTTTAACCCGCTTCGCTCGTCTCTCCAGATCTGCCGCAAGGCCTTCCTGGTCCAAGGTCTCTGAATAGGCTCCTTCCCCAAAAAACTTTTCAAATATCCTAACCTCTTCCTCTGAAATCTCACCATCGGCACGAGCCACTGTAATGGCTGCCGCAAACAACAATCGCCGCATACTTTCTGTCGCCTCAGTACGTCCTTCGAGATAACTTGGCTCCATCAAGCTCATTAATTTTTGTACGCCTAGTTCGAGATCTTCGCGACTTTCACCACCAGCGGTAACCAATTCCGATGCATGGAAGAGCTGCAATGCTTTGACACGCAACGGGCTGAACGGATGCGTCGAAAACCAGTCCGCTGGGGGCGATCCAGTACCAGGTTCTGCATCCTCCGTTTGCATTTGATCCACTTGCAAAAGAAAATCATCGACTTGAAAATGAATCGTTCTACCCGTTAAACCCGATGCGATTTTAAACAGGGCCCGACACACATCTTCGTTGTTTTCTGCACAAAATGCTCCAGCCCGATCAGCAGAAATCTCGGCATACCGGGACCAGGCAAAAAGTTGCAATGCCAGCCTTGGGCCGACCTTGCTTTTACCACGCAATAGATAACCGATCGGAATATCATGGTGGCGATACAGGTAGTGTCCCAGCTCGTGACCGATCACAAACCTCGTCTCGTTGTCATGAAAATCTTCTAAAAGACTCGATGAAAACATAATAAACAAACGTCCCGCTTCGGGCCTGAAACACATTGCATTGTGTTGCGGACCTGGAAACACAAACAGTTCGCAGGGGATTTCAACACCAAGTTTTTGTATGCTTTCGTTCATCATGGCATGCAGTTTCGGTGACATTCGCTGACTCAAGCGAACGGAGGTAGCCAGTAACCGACGCCGTGTCCTCAGCGGTGACTCCTGTTCCATACGGGCAATCCGTTCGTTGACCGTGCACACTTCTGGGTCCCTGGACAAGGACTCAAACAAAGCCAGATCGTTTTCACAACGAATATCCTCGGAAATTGTCGCCATTATTTTTCACCGCCTGCCGCGGGA
>CAYMUR010000009.1:66719-98623 GCA_964393615.1 uncultured Pirellulaceae bacterium | reverse complement strand
GGCGAATCCTGAATCGGCCATTCGGTTGGTGAATTTATTTTTTCTCGGTCAGTACGTTCTTGCTTCGCTCATGACGCCTAGTTTTGCGGCTGGTGCCATCACGTTGGAGAAAGAACATAAAACCTATGAGATGTTGCTCGCCAGCCCCATGAAGCCTGCGGCTATTGTATTTGGAAAATTGCTATCGTCTTTGACACATCTAGCTATCCTGATCTTTGCCTCTTTACCGATCGTGATGTTGTGTTTACCGTTGGGAGGCGTTTCCATGTATGAAGTTCTGGCGGCATATCTGGGATTGGTTATGTCCGTCATCACGTTTGGTATGATCAGCATCGCCTGCAGCAGTTATTTTCACCGTACCGCGGCGGCATTGGTAGTGTCGTACCTGGCAGTGTTGCCATTGGCAATGGCGGCTGTCTTCTTCTGGTCTTCGCTAGCCGGCGACGGTTTTTTTCGCTTGGTTTTGACGCTTACCCTAATGCCAACAATCTGTGGCATTATTTGTAGTGTCCTGTTCGTCAATACTAGCCGCCGGTTGTTGCATCCACCGGATGTTGGGAGTGAAGGCAAGGAAGTGGTTGACGTCGAAGAAGAGGCTCAACATGCGGTGGGCCTTGTTATCCAGCGAGAACAGTTTCCTGACAAACTGTTTGCTCCTGCGAAGCGGACTCACTTTCTGGCGGATAATGCCAATCCAGTGTATGACAAGGAGATCCGGAGTGAGATTTTCAGCCAGGGCACGTTGATGTTGCGATTGGTTATTCAGGTCAGCATGTTTTTGGCGATCCCTCTGATGGCGATGTTTCTCTTTGTCTGGCCCCAGCAAGCCACCTGGTACATTGGGTACGTAGTAATATTTAACATGTTGGTCGGCCCTGTTTTCTCAGCAGGAGCAGTCACCAGTGAGCGCGAACGTCAAACGCTTGATTTGTTGCTCACAACGACGATCACGCCTTGGCAGATTCTTTGGGGAAAACTTGTGGCGGGACTTCGCGTATCGTGCGTGTTGACGATGTTTTTGTTGTGGCCTGTCTTACTGGCTTGTTTGATGGTTTCGTTGTATTGGGACAATCTGTTGGCGGTAGGGGCTTATCTATTGATTGTCTTGACAACGTGTCTCACCACTGCCTTGTTGGCCTTGTTTAATTCAGTCGTATTTCGTCGAACTTCCCATAGCATGGTGTCTACTTATATTGCCATGATTATGTTATTTTGTTTACCACCAGCGGCTTTGATCTTAGCTACTACGCTTCGATTACCCGCTGTCGAAACGATTGCCCTGTGGGGTGTCACGAGTCCATTTTCAACTGCTTTTGAGGTTCCCTTGTCCATGGACTTGATTGAGGATACTGCGGGCACTGGAGATTGGAGGTATTTCATGGGATATATGCTATTTAGTGGCCTGTTGAACGTTTCACTGCTTGGCGCCATGATCAAGCTGTTCAGCGCACGGTGGCGCGTGGCAAATTGACTGGCGAGCATCCCCCACTCCCCTGGTTGCTTTGGGTGATTTAGAATTCGAATCACAATGATGGATTGAATATTTTTGAGTTCATGCGATGAGTACTGATCTAACACAAATTGGAGAGATCCCTGAAACGTGGACCCGGTCGCATTTATTAGATATTGAGAGTTTATCCGTAGAAGAGATCACGCTGATACTGGATACAGCTGTCCGTTTCAAGGAAATTGTCGGTCGCCGCAAATTTCCAGCGATGGCAGGTCGGACAGTGACGAATCTTTTCTTTGAGAACTCGACTCGAACGCGGACTAGTTTTTCCCTGGCGGCTCGGCGGTTAGGTGCCGATACGGTTGAATTTTCAGCAGGCGGCAGTAGCTTGTCGAAAGGGGAAACGTTCATCGACACGGCAAAGAATATCGAAGCGATGCATGCGGATGTGGTCGTAGTCCGCCACCAGACTCCGGGCACACCTCATTTGCTGGCTCAACAGCTGGAATGTGCAATTGTCAATGCCGGTGATGGGCCACACGAACATCCTACACAGGGGTTACTCGATCTTTTGACAATTCGGGAGCACCGTGGTGACCTGGCGGGATTGACAGTCGCCTTGGTGGGTGACATTGCTCACAGTCGAACAGCTCGTTCCAATATTTGGGGCTTAAAGAAACTCGGAGCCCATGTCATTGTTTGTGGACCGTCGACGCTCGTATCACGGCGATGGGAAGAGTTAGGGGTTGAAGTGTCTTACCATTTGGACGACATCTTGCCCCGTTGTGACGTCTTAAATTTATTGCGAATTCAGTTCGAAAGGCAGTACACCCGTCCATTTCCCTCCGTTCACGAATATGCGCTTCTTTATGCCATGAACGGAGCTCGTATGCGAAAAGCCAAAGAGGACATCCTTATTATGGCACCTGGACCAATCAATCGTGGGGTGGAGGTCACGTCTGATGTGGCGGATGGCCCGCATTCGGTAATTTTGGATCAGGTTTCCAATGGTTTGGCCGTTCGCATGGCAGTTTTGTGGTTGGTAGCAGGTACCTTGGGAGACAGATCTTATCATTGACGTTATCGAGTCCAATACGCTTTGCATCATGAACTCGCCAGTTACAGGTGTTCTTCATGTCTGAGCCCGTGCTTCCACGCATTTTAATTCAGAATGGTAGGGTGATTGATCCCAGCCAGTCGATGGACGAATTGACCAGTCTTTTGATTGGCGATGGGCGCGTCGTTTGCTACGGTGCGTCTCCGAATGGGCAGGACATTGTTATCGATGCTACGGATAAGATTGTGGCACCTGGATTGATCGATATGCATGTCGAATTGCGCGAGCCGGGCTTGGAAGAGGACGAAACGATTGCATCGGGAACATTGGCTGCCCTGGCGGGAGGGTACACGTCCGTCGCCTGTGTTCCTACCACCGATCCCCCCATCGACACGCAGGCAGGTGTCGAATTTGTTCATCACCAGGCGAGGTTGGTCGATCATTGTAACGTGTTTGTGTTGGCCTGTGTTAGCAAAAACCGGGATGGTAAGGAGTTGGCAGAGATTGGTTCGTTGGTTAAAGCGGGGGCGGTTGGGTTCAGTGATGCCGATCGCCCGATTCACGATCCTGAATTGTTGCGACGGGCACTCGAATATTGCTTGATGTTTGACAAGCCGGTGTTGAGCCACCCCGAAGTTTTGGAGCTGACTCGGGATGGAATTATGCACGAAGGTTTGCTGTCCATGATTTTGGGATTGGATGGGCTTCCTACAGAAGCTGAGGACATGATGACCAGCCGTGATTTGCGGATGGCTGAGGCAACCGGAGGGCGGTTGCACATCATGAATGTTTCGAGTGCTGAAAGCGTTGAATTGATCCGTTTTGCCAAGTTGCGTGATATATCAGTTACCGCTGAGGTATGTCCTTATCATTTATTTTTGACAGATGAAAAGTTGCGGTCCTTTGATTCCAATTTCAAAGTAAACCCTCCGCTTCGTGATCAACGGTGTGTTGATGCATGCATTGAGGGACTGTTGGATGGGACTCTGGATGTCATTGCCAGTGGCCATGCACCGAGAGCAGTGGAAAAAAAGATGCAGGAATTGGATCAAGCTCCGTTTGGAATGATCGGGCTGGAGACCACACTGGGTGTTGTGGCAACCCAGCTGGTCCAGCCAGGGTATCTTGATTGGTCGACGGCTTTGCGCAAAATGACGATCAATCCATCCCGCGTTCTTGACCTCGACAAAGGCACTCTCCAGGTGGGGGCCGATGCGGACGTCACGATTATTGATCCGGCCGCAAAGTGGACTGTTTCTAATACGTCGCTCTTTTCGAAAAGTAGGAATACGCCTCTCATCGGTGCGGAACTGTGTGGTCGTGCCGATACCGTGATCGTTGGAGGGCGTATCAAGTATCCCCGCTAAGGACCTTGGTAAGCTTTGTCTTTTTGTTTATTTCGAGCCAGGTTTGCACGAATGATCACTTGGGCTCCGGTTGTTACCTTATAGATAGTGAACCATTGGCAAACGCTTTGGCCAAGTTTGTACTGGAGATAAAGATGGAAAATACTGGTCCCTACCGAGGCAGGTTTTGAAACAAAGTATTGCCCGAGCATATTGCCACGTGTGGCCGACCAGTAGATCTTACCTGAGGTTCTTGACAGGAATTAGCAGTAGCGTTTAGTGCCAGATCCAAGTATCCATGGGCCATTCTTGATGGAAGGTCACTGCGCAGCTATAGTATAATCGACTTTTGGTTTCAGGAATGTAGCGATGACCGTTCGTACTTGTTCATGGATCATAACGACGCTGAGCCTTTTGTACATGGGCTCTGGGCTGTCTGCCGCTGATTCTGCGCTTGACTATTCGCGCGACGTGCGTCCTATTCTTTCAGACAAATGTTACAAATGCCATGGACCGGATAAGGGGGCCAGGCAGGCAGATTTACGTTTGGACCAGCGCTCTACCGCCGGGGAGGTACTGGATTCTTCGAACGGCATGAGTGAGTTACTCCGGCGTATCACCAGTGACGATCCGAACATCAAAATGCCACCACCTGGATCCAAGCTGTCACTGAATGATCACGAGGTCGAGACGCTGCGTCGTTGGGTCAGCGAAGGTGCTGGTTACTCCGTGCACTGGTCATTTCAACCCATTCGCAAGCCTGATTTACCTGATTTGACAGGCCATTCCTGGCCGAGTAATGAGATTGATCTGTTTGTTTTAGCCAAGTTAGAGGAATTTGGTTGGTCACCTGCTATGCCTGCCAACCGGGAACGATTGATTCGTCGGTTGTGTTTTGATTTGACGGGCTTACCACCGACATTGGAACAAATAGATCAGTTTCTGGACGATACGACGGATAAGGCTTATCAGCGATTGGTGAATCGTTTACTTGAATCGGAACGATATGGGGAGCGAATGGCGGCTAACTGGCTTGACGTGGCGCGGTATGCGGACAGCTATGGTTACCAGGTAGATCGTGATCGCTTCGTTTGGCCCTGGCGGGATTGGGTTGTCCAGGCTTTCAATGACAACATGCCGTACGATCATTTTTTGTCTCTACAACTGGCTGGTGATCTGTTTCCACAAGCGAACGATCAGCAGATACTCGCCACGACTTTCAACCGTCTGCATTCGCAAAAGGTGGAAGGTGGCAGTGTGCCAGAAGAATTTCGCGTTGAGTACGTGGCTGATCGAACGCACACGTTTGCGACAGCATTTCTAGGGTTGACTTTTGAATGTGCCCGTTGCCACGACCATAAATATGATCCGATTTCACAGCGAGAATATTATCAGTTGTTTGCATTTTTTAACAATATCGATGAATGTGGCGTCTACGCTTACCACACGAAGGCCATACCGACACCGACCTTGGTTTTGAGTGATGATGCGAAAAAAGAAGAAGTAGCGCAAATCGAGCGACAGATCGTGGAAGCGGAGCATCAGCTTCAGGCTCTGACAAAGACCCGTCAGACAGAATTCATGGAATGGTTGGCCCAGCCCTCGGAAAGGCGTCTAGCCGCTGTTCGTGTTTTGACAGAAAGTTCCAGTGAATTGGAATTGACAGGGATTCCCGGACGGATTGCCTATCTGGACATGGAAGGGGAACAGGCAGGTGCTAACCAGTCCGTTCCTGGAATGGTTGGCCAGGCAGTACGCTTATCTGGTGATGATGGGATTGCTCTCGAAGTTGGGAATTTCCACCGCTTTGAACCATTTTCGGTATCGTTTTGGTTGAATACACCCAACGTTAAACAGCGAGCAGTCGTTTTTCACCGTTCGGGTGGCTGGACCGATGCGGGGAGCCGTGGTTATCAGATGTTAATAGAAGAAGGCAAGTTGAGTGCGTCGCTGATTCATTTTTGGCCCGGCAATGCGATACGGGTCAGGATGCAGGATCCGATTCCCACAAATCGTTGGATGCACATTGCGATGACCTATGATGGGTCCAGTCGTGCTAATGGACTCCGCATCTTTGTGGATAGCAAGGAATCGGAATGTGAAGTAGTACGTGATCATTTACAGAAGAACATTACCGGTGGAGGTGGTGACAATATCCGAATTGGTGAACGGAAACGTGATCGTGGTTTTACCCATGGAATGGTCGATGAGTTTCAGGTTTTTCAACGGGATTTGACACCCATTGAGGTGGCGCATTTATACGATGACAGGTCTTTAAAGAATGTTCTGTACGCGGAAGGGGTCGAGATTACCGCCGAAGAGCGAGAACAGCTACAGCCTTATTTTCTGGCAAACGTCGATGAAGTTTTCAATAAGCAATTAGTGTTGTTACGGGAACTGCGTCAAAAGCGGAGTATGGTGGTGGACGATGTCGCTGAAATTATGGTGATGCGGGAATTGCCCCAGCGCCGTCCCACCTATCTGTTGCAACGTGGTGCGTATGATGTGCCGATAGATCAAGTCGCTCCTGGAACACCTGCGGTTTTACTACCCTTTCCTGTCGACCAGCCCCGGAATCGGCTTGGTTTGGCAGCCTGGCTGACACATCCGGACCACCCTCTGACTGCTCGTGTCACGGTGAACCGTATTTGGCAGATATTGTTTGGGCATGGCTTGGTGCGGACTCCCGAAGATTTTGGTAGTCAAGGGAGTGCCCCAGTGCATCCAGAGTTGCTGGACTGGTTGGCAGCCGATTTTATCGAGCACCAATGGGATATCAAACGGTTGATTACAACAATCGTGATGTCTTCCACCTATCGCCAGGAGTCCGTGATCAATCCCGATCGGTTAGCGGAAGATCCTGGCAATGCCTGGTTTGCAAGGGCACCGCGGTATCGCCTGGAAGCGGAAATGTTGCGAGACAATGCTTTGGCGGTGAGTGGTTTATTGGTTAATCAAATCGGTGGAACTCCTGCGAAACCCTACGAACTATCGGTTTCGTTTAAGCCGATTGAGCCTGATAATAACGAAGGTTTGTATCGCCGTAGCCTGTATACTTTTTGGAAACGGACAGCACCAGCCCCGGTGATGATGACGCTGGATGCAGTGAAACGGGACGTCTGTACTGCTAAACGGGAACGCACGGATTCTCCACTCCAAGCACTCGTCTTGTTGAATGGCCCGCAATTTGTCGAAGCATCCCGGGTTTTAGCACAACGACTCCTGCGCGAAACGGAGGGTGAAGTGGATACTGCGCTGGCATCAACGTTTCGGTTGCTGACCAGTCGTCATGCTAGTGAACAAGAGCATCTGATATTGCGAGACTTGTACAATCGGCAATTGGCGCGGTTTTCTGGCAACGTCGATCAGGCAAAACAATTGCTGGCGACAGGGAATGCCGAACTGGATGAGAATGTGTCAGTGCCCCAAATAGCTGCTTTAACTGTTGTGGCCAGTATGGTCATGAATCTTGATGAATGTGTGATGAAACGATAAATGGAGACGTGATGGTCATGAAAACTGGAACGTGTACTGGTTTTGAACCGCCACTGGGTATGAGCCGTCGCCATTTCCTCCAAAATTTTGGAATGGGCCTGGGTAGCGTAGCCTTTGCCCATCTCCAAGGTCGGGATCAGGCAAACGCGGCGTTACTTGGTGAACAGCGTTCTCATTTTGCTCCACGGGCCAAGCGAGTCATTTTTCTGTTTCAAAGTGGTGGTCCATCCCAGATGGATCTTTACGATTATAGTCCTCTTTTGAATGAGCGACATGGAGAAGAGTTACCCGAAGAAATTCGTCGGGGACAGCGGTTGACAACCATGACAGGCAGTCAATCGAGTTTTCCCTTGGGCGGCTCACCGTTTCAATTTCAGCAGCATGGAGAAAGTGGGGCTTGGTTTAGCGAGTTGCTCCCTGAAACGGCTGGAATTTCAGATGAAATTTGCATTGTCAAATCGATGTTTACCGAAGCGATCAACCACGGTCCAGCATTGACCTATGTACAGACAGGATCTCAATTTCCCGGACGTCCTAGCATGGGTGCATGGGTGCATTATGGGCTTGGTTCCGCAAATGAAAATCTACCGACCTTTGTAGTTTTAGTGACGAAGGGTAAAGGGGGACAGCCTCTGACATCACGGGCTTGGGGTAGCGCGTTTTTGCCGTCCAAATATCAAGGTGTTCGTTTTCGTGCGGGGTCAAGTCCAGTGCTTTACCTCTCCAATCCTGCTGGAATTGATTTGGCCAGTCGACGCGAGATGTTGGACGCGCTAACACGTTTGCATGAAATACAACTCGCACGGCATGCCGATCCGGAAGTGGAGAACCGAA
The DNA here is from genome assembly GCA_964393615.1 of uncultured Pirellulaceae bacterium. Taxonomy (GTDB): domain Bacteria; phylum Planctomycetota; class Planctomycetia; order Pirellulales; family Pirellulaceae; genus CAYMUR01. The sequence goes on along the minus strand of CAYMUR010000009.1, from coordinate 90,441 downwards.
TTTTTCAGTATGAACTTGCTTTTCGTATGCAACAGTCGATACCGGATGTGCTCGACTTGGCTAGCGAACCAGAATATGTTCTTCGTGAATACGGTGACGACGTTTCCAATCCGGGTAGTTTTGCATCCCATTGCCTGTTGGCTCGTCGGCTTGTCGAGCGGGGAGTACGGTTTGTGCAACTGTATCATCCCGGCTGGGACCAGCATGGCAGTTTGCAAAATGGCTTGTCAAAACAATGCCGTGAGACAGATCGGCCGGCAGCTGCTTTAATTAGGGACCTGAAGCGTCATGGGCTTCTCGATGAAACCCTTGTCATTTGGGGTGGCGAGTTTGGCCGTACGAACTATTGTCAAGGCAAGGTTGCGCCAACCAATTTTGGCCGAGACCACCATCCGCGTTGCTTTACGATTTGGATGGCGGGTGGTGGTATCAAGGGCGGTCTGACTTACGGCAAAACCGATCCCTATTGCTACAACATTGTTCAGGATCCTGTCCATATTCATGATTTGCAAGCTACGATTTTACACTTGTTGGGAATGGACCACGAACGCTTGACTTACAAGCACCAGGGACGCTGGTATCGTTTAACCGACGTGCATGGCAAGGTGGTGAATGGTTTACTTGCATGAGTCGCTGGTTGATTGGTAGATGGAATTGGAACGTTCACGCCAACAGCAGGTTTCCTCACGGTTAACCAGAGCGCGTTCCTGTAGCAATGGATCGTTGTAAAAATGGCCTGATGTTCTATTGCGACGAGTCGCAGCAGGCGTTTCCAGAGGTCTTCAGGAATTTTTTACATGCCGCAATTCGCGGGGTAGTGCGAAATGGACTTGTTCATCCCGAATCGAGCGAGTTTCCACATCGGCATGGTAGTGTTTGCATAGATATTCTAGGCACTCGTCGACGACTGACTCAGGAGCGCTTGCGCCGGCTGTTACAAGGACTGTTTCCACACCTTCAAGCCATACCGGGTTAATGTCATCTGCCCCGTCAATCAAATAAGCCGCTATGCCGTCCTCGGTGGCGAGTTCTTTGAGTCGCTGGCTGTTGGAACTATTCTGGCTTCCCAGTACCAGTACCAAGTCGCTTTCGTGTGACAAGATTCGCACAGCTTCCTGTCGATTCTGTGTCGCATAGCAGATGTCTTCTTTGGGAGGACTAACAATTTGAGGAAACCGTTGTTCAAGACGCTGAATGATTCGATTCGCATCATCCACTGATAATGTTGTCTGAGTTAAATAGGCAAGTTGTGTTTCCTCTGAAAATTCCAAATGGTCGACGTCAGCCTCAGATTCCACCAGCACAATAGCTTCTGGTGCTTCACCCATGGTGCCGATTACTTCATCATGGCCTTCGTGGCCTATCAGAATAATCGTGTACCCTGCTTGGGCAAAACGTACTGCTTCCAGGTGCACCTTGGTGACTAACGGACACGTGGCATCGATAGCGTGCAAGTTGCGTTCGCGTGCGAGACGGCGAATTTCGGGAGAAACACCGTGGGCCGAAAAGAGTAGATACGATCCCGGGGGGATTTTATCCAGGTTATCGACAAAAACAGCTCCTTGGTGACGAAAGGTTTCGACGACATGACGATTGTGTACAATTTCATGGTACACGTAGACGGGAGTCCCAAATGCAGCGATGGCTAATTCGAGGCTTTCGATTGCCATGTTCACACCAGCACAAAATCCTCGTGGACTGGCCAAAATGACTTTCATGAAAAAATCCTTAACGGGTGGCGAGTGGAGCGAATGATTACGTGTCGCTCTTCTCTACACTATAACGATGGTTTTAACGGATTGACAACCGATGAGTTCTCAGGAATTTTGTATTGATCTGGACCATTTCGGTCCGGACGCTGTGAGTTGTCCACCGGTATCGCTGGATGAGGCAAATTTCTATTGTAGACAGCTCGCAAGATCGCATTACGAAAACTTTACCGTTGCTAGTTATCTGTTGCCGAGAGAACTCCGGCAGCATTTTTACAATGTTTACGCTTATTGTCGCTGGGCAGACGATCTGGCGGACGAAACGGCAGGCCCCGCAGAGAGTTTGTCATTACTTGACTGGTGGGAAGAACAGTTGAAATTTTGCTATATAGGGCGTGTGACGCATCCTGTCTTTGTTGCACTCCGACCTACGGTGAGAGCATTTGACTTGCCAATCGAAGATTTTTGCCGTCTGTTGCAGGCATTTCGTCGTGATCAGCAGCAAACCCGTTACGATACACGCGAGGAGTTGTTAAGTTATTGTCAGTGTTCTGCCAATCCAGTAGGACGAATTGTACTTCACCTAGCACGTTGTTACGACTCGGAAAACGCGGCATTGTCCGATTCGGTATGTACGGGATTGCAATGGGCGAATTTTTGTCAGGATGTCAGCAATGACTATTCTCGAGGCCGAATCTACTTGCCACTCGAAAGCTGTCGAAAATTTGGTTACTCTGAAGCGGACTTTGCCGCACAGGTGTACAATGCGTCTTTTCGTGATCTAATTCAGTCGGAGGTAGATCAGGCAGAAGCGTACTTACACGCAGGACGGCCACTTGTAGAACGCATGCCGGGTCGATTGCGTATCGACATCGATTTGTTTGTGCGTGGTGGATTGTACATTTTGGAAGCTATTCGCCACGCCGATTACAATGTTTGGGACAAACGGCCGACTGTTAGAACATGGAAAAAGATACAAGGGTTAATCGGCGCCTGGTGGAGAACCCGGGTGAGATGACGTTGCAGGAAAGTTATGCGCATTGTTGCCATGTCGTACAGCGGTCTCGGTCGAGTTTTTCTTGTCCCATGCGACTTTTGCCTCGTGACAAACGGCGCTCCATGTATGCTTTGTATGCGTTCTTGCGACATAGCGATGATCTGGCCGATGCCGATCAATCAGTAGATGATCGCCGGGTTGCACTTGCCGAATGGCGTTTTGGTTTCGAACAGGCGTTGTTGGGAAACGCCCGGCATGCGATTTTTCCTGCGTTGGTAGATACGCTTCAACGGTACCGGATTCCCCGTCGTTACCTGGATGATCTCTTGGATGGTGTCGAAACAGATCTCAATGTTCAGGCGATAAAAACATTTACTGAACTTGAACAGTATTGTTACCGTGTCGCTTCGGTGGTGGGATTGGCATGCATTCATATCTGGGGATTCAATGACGAACATGCTTTAAAATCTGCAAGAAACTGCGGGATTGCGTTTCAGTTAACCAATATTCTTCGAGACCTCAAGGAAGACACGAGGCGTGGTCGTGTTTATCTGCCTTTAGAAGATCTGGAACGATTTGGCTATTCATGGGAAGATCTGCAACAGTGTCGAACCAATCCTGCTTTTTTTCAGTTGATGGACTACCAAATTGAGCGTGCGGAAAAATTTTATGAGCGTTCGGATTCCTTAATACATGCTGTGCACCCCGACGGAAGACGAGTATTGCGCGCGATGATGCGAACTTATCGGGCGATTTTAGAAATGATTAAGCGACATCGTGGGGATGTATTTGAGCGCAGTATGCGTTTGTCCCGCTGGCACCAAACGCGAATCATGCTTTCATCTTTTTGGGAATTTCCGAGCCGATGAATGTTCAGCAGCACGGTTCTTCTCGTCATGTAGCGGTGCTTGGCGGCGGGTTAGCTGGTTTAGCTGCAGCAGTGGCATTCTGTGAACGTGGTTGGCGGGTGTCATTGTTCGAAGCGCGCCGTCAATTAGGAGGCCGTGCAGGTTCATTTGTCGATTCTACTACGGCGGAGATTACCGATCACTGCCAACATGTCAGTCTTGGATGCTGTGTTAATTTTCAAGACTTCTGCCGACGTACAGGCATGGCTAAATTTTTCTATCGGGATCGTGCGTTGACGTTCATTGGATCTGACGGCCGACAATCGACCGTTCGTGGCGTTCGTTTTTTACCGGCGCCACTACACCTTTTGCCTGGCTTGTGTCGACTTAAACATTTGCCATTGTTGGAACGGTTCACCATTGCCCAAACGTTGTGGCGGATGGCAAGAATACGCCCGACTGACATTTCTCGAGATTGCAGTATGGAAAAATGGCTCCGACAGCAAGGAGCGACCCAGCAGGCAAGCGAAGAATTTTGGTCCGTCATCCTAGTGAGTGCACTGGCTGAACGACTGGATCGGATATCTTTTGTGGACGCGCGCAAAGTGTTTGTGGAAGGATTCATGGCGAACTCGGCAGGTTACGAACTCCAGGTGCCAGCGGTCCCGTTAGGCAGCATGTACCAGGACTATTTAGTGCGTTGGCTGGAGGATCGTGCGGCAACCTGTCATCTGGCCACACCCGTGAAAGAAATAATTATTAACGGCTCTTCCGTACAAGCAATCGAGCTGAGTGACGGAAGCCAACATCGTTTTGACGGATATGTTTTAGCATTGCCATGGAAGCGGGTGAAGGAAGTCATCCCGGCAGAATCGGGCCAGCTTGGGGCACAGTTAACAGGAATCGACCAGATCGAATCGTCGTCGATCACGGGGGTGCATTTATGGTTTGATCGGCCCATTACAGAGCTACGGCATGCCGTGATTGTGGGGCGGCTCAGTCAATGGCTCTTTAGCCGTGGCTCACGGAAAGATCTCGGACCACAAAATCCAGCAGGTCACTACTACCAGGTCGTGATCAGTGCATCACAGAATTTGAATGAATACTGCCGTGATGATGTCATTGAGCAAGTCCAGGAAGACCTGCGCAGTATTCTACCGCAGGCTCGCCATGCCGATCTGATTCATGCTCGTCTAGTAACACAACGGGACGCGGTGTTTGTCGTGCCGCCGAACCTTGCCAGTTGTCGGCCAGATCAGCAAACGGCACTTGACAATCTTGCATTGGCTGGAGATTGGACCAATACGGGTTGGCCGGCGACAATGGAGGGGGCAGTGCGCAGCGGCTACCTTGCCGCTGAAGTTCTGCTCCAAGCCGGTGGTGATTGTACGAGTACTTTTATTTCGGAACAAAAATCTGGCTGGCTTGCGCAATGGTTTTTAAAAGAAAATCCTAATAGGATACAGGAATTCACGGTGAACTAAAATATCGTGGCATGGCTTGACCATCCCATTTGATCCGTACCGGGAAAATGGTTGGGCAGAAAATAGAAACTGGTCGAACGGCCGTTTGATATGGGGGCCAGGTGCCAGGGGGGATGAGTTGCTGTTCTGTAAGAACGAGTCGGCATGTCGTCGAAACGGACGGAGAAAAAAATACGGTTAAGTGTTGACGGGCAAGTCTTCCCATTTTCCTGTTTGATTGCTGCGAAAGATTGCCTCAATGGTACGCATATTGGCGACAGCGTCTTCGATAGGGGTAGGAACTGGTGTGTCGTCTAAGATTGCTTGTGAAAACAGGTCACCTTGAATCGTATATTGATCACAAATGTCCAGGTCGACTTGTTCAATTTCGTCTTCGATCTGGCACCATATCTTGCATGGTCGGTCAGCGGGAGAGTTGACCGGAATTTCAATCTCGAGGCGGCCAATCGTGCCGAAGATATTGACACGTTGATACCGTGTTAACTGGGTCGAGCATGTGAAGATGGACGTGCCTGATCCAAAATCCATCATAGCAGACGCCAGGCGGTCGGTCTGAAAAGTGGGATCATATTCCACCATTGCACAAACACGTCGCGGTTCGTCGGAAAAAATAAATCGTGATAAGGAAATGTTATAGCAACCGATGTCCATCAATCCACCACCTCCTATATCGGGTTGGTTGCGAATATTGTTGGCATCAGCGTTGTAGTAGGAAAAAAACGAGTTGATTGTGCGTACTTCGCCAATTCGCCCCGTGTCGATCCATTCCTTTGCCTGCTTCCACTGGGGGTGATGGCGATACATGAATGCTTCCATGAGTTTTAGGTTTGGATGTTGTTTTCCCGCGGCTATTAATTGTTCTCCTTCGGCGGATGAAAGTCCGATTGGTTTTTCACAGAGCACATGTTTGCCTGCTTCCAGCGCTTGAATTGAAGTCGGAACGTGCAGGTGGTTTGGCAGTGGATTGTAAATCGCATCAATTTCAGGGTCGGCTAACAATGCTTCGTAAGAGCCGTACGCTTTAGGGATTTGCAAACGTTTTGCTGTTTGCTTTGCACGGTCAAGATCTCGGGAAGCGATCGCATTGATACTGCAGAAATCGGATTGTTGCATGGCGGGAATAACTTTTTCCGTACCAATGTTGGCCGTGCTAAGTATGCCCCAACGAATTTTAGACATGGTTCTGGTCCTGTAGGGATGCAAGTTAAAAAGAAACCTGTGAAAATAATTCTATGGAAAGCCTACGGCTTACGGAATATAGCCCTGCGGTGAATAAAAGAGTTATGAAGCGTTTTATTGCTGAATCTATGATTTTCCGAAGCCGGCCTTTTTGACGACCAAATTATTTTAACAGCCAAAGTGTCATCAACGTAATCGCGCAGGCTCCTAGTAGATTCAAGACAAAGCCTTCTCTGGCCATTCGCGCTGCCGGGACACGGCCAGTACCAAAAACGATTGCATTGGGAGCAGTGGCAACAGGTAGCATGAACGAGCAATTCAGGCCTAATGTTGCAGGGACCATTAGTAGCAACGGATCGATACTGGCTTTGATTGCTACTGCTCCCAAAACAGGTAGAACAATGGTAGAGACGGCCGTGTTGCTTGTGATTTCAGTAAGAAAAGTGGCTGTTAGACAGAGCGTGAATATCGTCAATACTTGTGGCAGTCCAACCAGTAATGATAACGAATCTCCAAGATATTCTCGTAGGCCGGAAGTTTCGAATGCTTGGCCGATTGTGAGTCCGCCGCCGATCATGATAAAAACACCCCATGGAACTTTGATGGCTGTTTCCCAATCGAGTAGACGTTCTCCAGACCGTTCGCCGTTGGGGATAAGGAACATGAACACGACGGCTATCAGAGCGACCGTGCTGTCACCGACGGTTTGCTCTGCTCCTGGGACCACCCTGGCTAAAAGTTGGCTCCAACCCCCTGCAGGTTGAGACCGTGTCAGCCACGCGAGTGCCAACATGGCAAACACGGCCAAGACGCGTATTTCGGCTGGACGCCATGGCCCCAATTGTGGTATCGCGACTTTTTGTCCACTTTGAATTCCACGGATCAACCATAGCCAGACGAGAGGTGTCAACACAACCGCCATCGGTACGCCAATCGACATCCAGCCCGCGAACGTCATTTCTTTCCCACCAAGTTCAGGGTGGTTTTGTAAAATTTGGTGGTAGTTTTCTAAAAAAATCAGGTTAGGTGGCGTCCCAATAGGCGTGCCGATGCCTCCGATCGAAGAACCGTATGCCACTGCGAGCAGCAGTGGAATGGTAAGACGGTGGTTGTCGCTTGTCCCTTCCAAAACCGCGAGGACAACCGGTAGTAACATCAGCACAGTAGCCGTGTTGGACATCCACATGCTGAGCACTGCGGATGCGAGCAGGAAGCCAAGCACCAGCCGACGACCTCCTGGTCCACCCACGATCCGCACCATGCCCAGGGCAACCCGCCGGTGGGCTCCACTTTTCTCAAGGCCTTTGGAGACGATGGAGCCTGCGAGCATAAGCAAAACCAGCGTGTGGCCATATTTTGCAGCAACTTGTTGGTGCGTCAAAATTCCAGTGAGAGGAAAGGCAGCGAATGGAATGACTGCCGTGATTGGCATGGGGATTGGTTCGAAAATCCACCAGAATGCGCAAAGGGATGTAATGACTGCACACCAGACAGCGGGCCAAGGAAGCTCGATTCCGCTGGCAAGCCAGATGCCGATGGCCATGGCAAAAACTGGGCCCCCGAGTAAAGCCCATTGGTTTTTGCTCGACATGGTGTCTCCGTGTGACAAAAGGTAGTAATGTTTTTAAATGGCCTGGTGACGTGATAAAATTGTGTTCACCCTGTATCGCTTTTGATTACCATCGTCGAGTGGCTGCTGACGACGAAATGCTTGTTGATTGGCGGCAGACGCGAATAGTTGTATTCGATACAAGGTGCACCACGTAATCGGGCTTACCAGTCCACGCTACGCTACGTGACTCCGGCCATCAATCGGCCAGACATCGACCACGGTTCCCTGCTGATGCACGAACATTTGTGGGTGAAGATTACAGGTAGAACAGCAGTGGCTGGGATGGACTTCAACCGTATCCCCTATTTTCCAATGGGATGCTTTTTGAACCACGCAGTGTTCTTCAGAACCAAAGAACGGTATCTCGACTTCCGGCATGTTCTTGATCTGCGGTAAACCAAATTCGTCACCAATACACTTGATTCCTGTATCTAAGACTGCTCGATCAGGCTGGCAACTGATGACAGTGGCTAAAATTGATAGTGCGATATCAAATTCCTGGGCTAACTGATGATAGAACCAATCCATGGTCGCATAGCTGCCTGCCTGTACTTCGGTGACTCCCTGAAGTATACCGCTGTACTGGTAGGTAGACGTTGAACAACCACTGATCGTTGGTGTAGCGATACCGTGTCGCTCCAATAACGCTCGTGTTTCCAAGGCAGGTTCAAAAGCATCTTGAACCTGGACCTCGCGTGCCTCACGGTTGCTGATCCCTACAAGGTGTCCCTCGTACGCTTGTAATCCTCGAAATTCAATATGGGGTAAATCGACCACTTGTTGGACTAATTCCAATGCTGGTTTTCCAGGTGAAACACCACAGCGTTGCATGCCGATGTCCACTTCCAGCAGTAGGCCGATCGTGACACCAGCCTCCTTGGCCGCAGCAGCGATTGCTTTTGCTTGAGAAACATCGTCGATGGCTACCGTGATCTTTGAATTTTCAGCAAGGCCAGCTAAACGTCGGACTTTTCCTACTCCGACAACCTGGTTAGCAATCAACACGTCATTGAATCCGGCTTGAACCAAAACCTCAGCTTCGTCGAGCCTGGCACAGGTGATTCCAACGGCAGATCCGGTATCGAGTTGCAGGCGGGCCAAGCGAGTACACTTGTGATTCTTGAAGTGCGGCCGAAGTTTTGCCGGGCGTTCCGAGAAGAAAGATGCCATTTTTGTCAAATTGCTTTGACACGTGTCAAGGTCCAACAGAAGAGCCGGTGTGTCTAAATCTTGTACGGGTTTACCGACGGCGGAATGAACAGACATAGTAAAGTCCTGGTCTGGAGCTGTGACTATCGATGATAGGTTTGGTTTGAAAATCTCTGGTGAAAAATGCAGGAATAGTTTTTCCTGGTACCTGGAAGTCTCCATTAAAAGCAGGCACGGCCTTGCCAGTCCGAGATGCCGATGTAGCGATTTGTTGTAGTCGTAAATCGTGAGCCATTGCAATCAACGAGGGCTGATACCTATTTTGCTGTTTTGATGAACGAACTCATTGTTGGACTGGTCAATCGTTTACATTGTGAGCCATTCACATCAAGCGTCAGGTAACGCGCGGTGCAGTAAACGCAGCCAGTTGCCATGGAAAACAGCGTCAATGTCTTCGGCTGGATATCCACGTGCAGTGAGAATTCCGTCAAGTGCTTGTAAGTCGGAAATACGATCCAGACCAGTGGGACACTGTTCCGTACCAAATCCACCGTCCAGGTCCGAACCGATTGCGGCGTGCTGTACATTGCCTGCCAACTGGCAAACATGGTCAATATGGTCGGCGACGGACTGCATATTGGTAACTTCTCTGGACGTTTTGCCGCGTTCATATCCAGGAAAGAGCATCCAAGCATCTAGTGCGGTTCCAATGACACCGTCGCGTTCAATGAGAATGTTGAGCTGTTCATCGCTGAACTGACGCTGGTGGGGGACCAGGGCGCGGCAATTTTGGTGGCTGGCAATTGTGATGCCATTGAAATGGTCCATTGCCTGGAAAAAACTCGTGTCACACAAGTGTGTCGTATCGAGAATCATCCCGAGTCGCTCGAGTTCTTTTAGCAAGGAAAGGCCCGCGTCCGTAACGGGTCCTTCCTGGCCAGTTCCTGCTGCATATACACTGCACCCATAATGGACTAAGCTGACACAACGCAATCCATTTTGGAACCACTCTTCGGTTTGATCCGGATGGACGATTCCGTCAGCCCCTTCCATTGCAATCACCGTTCCAATAGGTTCCGTTGCAAAATCTGCATCCGTTGCATTGTATGCTTGCCAGTGCGTGGTCAGATCAGCTGACGAACGAATGATTCGCAGTTCACCGCGTGCCTCCAAGCGTCGATAGTAAGCCAATTGAGAATGTGCAAACGCGTAGGCCATGTCGTGGGTAGGGAAATCGAGTGTAACATCGTGGATACCGGCTGGGTTTGCATATGGTACGCGTCCCATCATTGTTGCCAGACAAACAGCAATCCGGCCCTTTCGCATTTCGGGTAAACTGACTGTCCCTCGACCACGGAAAGTGGTGTCACTTTTTGCACTTTCAATGTGATTCATTTCGCTGAGCGGTAACGTCAGATCACGCCTCCAGGACATGGCGTTCCATGCCAGGTCGAGATGACTGTCAATAATGTTTCTCATAGAGAATTCGTTCCTTGGTGATGGATAGCACAGAAACCAGGAGACCGCGGCCTCAAGATAGTGATTACTTCAAAAATGCCAATTTGACATCATACCAAGTGGGTGCTTGCCTCACAGGAGCCGAAAGCTGTTTGACTGAAAAAAACCGCACGAATTGTCCAGCCCGGTTTTCTGGGATGCAGGCAGCATGGGTCCACGTTTTCTGGTTGGATCATTGAAAATCGCCGAAAGCAAAGGTCTCTGGCAGCTGTTCAAAAAACAGCTGTCCCTGGTCATCCGCTTCGAGGAATTCCGACATATATTCTGCCCAACGTTCCAAATCGGGGGATTCGCGACTCCGTTGCCAATCCTCTTCGGTTGGTGCTGTGGCGTGTAGAAACAGCAGGTTTTCGAAATGAAAGATCGACATGTTGACTTGATTGTCACTCATGGAGAGTGCAATTTCTGGCCATAGATTATCATGAGCTGTTTTATAACCCTCGTATTGGCGCGGTTTCAATTTCATGACATAACCAATTGAAAACATCGGGCGCATCTCCTATTTTCGTTTACAAAGGAATTGACGATGGCTGGCAATGTGGAACCAACAATTCAGGAATTATTTGACCTTAACGGCAGAACTGCGTTGATCACCGGTGGGACTGGTTGGTTGGGGACTTCACTGAGCAAGGCCTTAGCCGAAGCAGGGGCATCTGTGATCGTGTCCAGTCGGGACTTGACTCGGGCAAAACAGGCGGCGGAAAAATTGCCGACACTTGGTAGCTCGGTGCACCATGGCGTCGAGTTGGATCATACGCAACCGAGTTCGATTGCCGATGGCTTTGCTGCGGCAGTACAGGCGGCAGGGCAGGTCGACATCTTGGTGAACAATGGTCTCGATTCGATCGGACATGATTTGACTAATTGTACCTTTGATGAGTTTGTCCGGCACCAGGTGAACACGGCTGGTTATTTTGAGTTGACTAGAACGTTGCGTGATCATCTCTTGGAACGTCAGCAGAGTGGCAGCGTGATCATGCTCGGTTCAATGTATGGTCAAGTGGCATCGTATCCAGATACGTATGAAGGAGTTTCCACTGCCAGTCCTGTTGCTTATCACGCACACAAGGGGGGCGTGATTCATATGACGCGGCACTTGGCGGCTTACTATGCCTGTGACAACATTCGCGTTAACAGTCTCAGTCCAGGTCCTTTTCCCAAAACGGCGGTAAATTCTACCATGCAGCAACGACTTTGTGACAAACTTCCCATGAAACGTATGGGATTACCCCATGAATTAAAAGGAGCCTTGTTATTGTTAGCGAGCGATGCCGGCAGCTACATCACGGGCCAAGACATTACCGTGGATGGTGGCTGGACTGCTTGGTAATCTCAATCCGAAGATCTGACGAAATATAAGAGTTAGGTAGCAAGGCAAACCCAGCGCGTGAATGTTTGCCGATCATTTGCGTGTCAACTATTCCTTCTTCTTACTGGGTGACAATACTCGTAACAGCATTTTGACCGGATCGTAAAAACGATCCACCACGCGTTCCTTGAGGGGAATGATGGCATTGTCCGTGATAGTAATATTTTCGGGACAGACTTCGGTGCAGCATTTAGTAATATTGCAATAGCCAACGCCAAGCTCGTCTTTCAACAGAGGTATCCGGTCGTCGTCGTCAAGCGGATGCATTTCCAAGCCGGCTGTACGAACGAAGAATCTGGGGCCACCAAAAGCTTCTTTTTTGTCATGGTCCCGCAATACATGGCATACGTTTTGGCACAAGAAGCACTCGATGCATTTGCGAAATTCCTGGACGCGATCTGCTTCTTCTTGGGAGAAACGAGGTTCTTTTCCACCGGTGTCCTTCATTTTGAACGCCGGAATTTGTTGATTCACCTTGTAATTCCATGATACGTCCGTTACCAGGTCTTTAATAACGGGAAAAGATTTCATAGGTCGAATAGAAATCGGTTCGCCTGGCGGGTATTTATCCATCCGATCCATGCACATCAAGCGAGGCTTACCGTTTACTTCACCGCCACACGAACCACATTTGCCCGCTTTACAGTTCCAACGCACCGCTAAATCAGGAGCTTGTGAGGCTTGTACGGCGTGGATAGCGTCGAGTACGACCATTCCTGGAGCGAGCGGAATTTTGTACTCGACCATTTCACCTTGCTCGTCATCACCACGGTAAATTTTGAGGGTGGCTTCTTCCGCCATAGTGCTGGTCCTATTGTTAATGACTTCAGCCGGTTACGAGGAACGAAGAGCTTGTGTCCCAAGGCCAGACTCATTTTTATTCGAGCAATTGTTTCAATTCGTCAGGTGTTTCGGTCAGGGGTTCACGGGTAATCGTGATTTCAGAGGCTTGCTGCCGCACAATACAGTTGACTTTGCCCCATTCGGGATCGGAATCCGCATAATCCTCGCGCGTATGGGCGCCACGACTTTCTTGGCGTTCCAGAGCGGCTCGAGTAACAGCTTCGCTGATGTCGAGCATATTTTTCAGGTCGAGTGCCAAGTGCCAACCCGGGTTGAACTGGATGTTGCCACCAACCTTAACTCGCATCGCTCGTTCACGGAGGCTTTGGAATTGGGCAAGTGCCTCCTGCAAGTCCTCTTCGGTACGCACAATGCCCACATTGTTTTGCATGAGCGAGCGTAGTTCTTCATGTATCGTATATGGATTTTCACCTTCTGTCTGGTTAAAGGGCGCTAGTGTTTCCTGGGCCACCCGTTCTATTTCATCCTGATTGATTTCACCAAATGTCTTGGTTTGTGTCGCATGTTGGGCAGCATGTTCACCAGCCCTTTTGCCAAATACCAATAGATCTGACAAGGAGTTTCCGCCCAGCCGGTTTGAGCCATGCATACCTCCTGCTGCTTCGCCAGCTGCAAACAAGCCAGGAATTGCCGATTGTTGAGTTTCTGGGTCAACGCGTACACCGCCCATCATGTAATGGCATGTTGGCCCCACTTCCATGGGATCGGTAGTGATGTCGACGTCTGCCAACTCCTTGAATTGGTGGTACATACTGGGAAGTTTCTTTTTTATTTTTTCAGCGGAACGCCGTGAGGCGATATCCAGAAAAACACCGCCGTGCGGAGAACCTCTCCCAGCCCGCACTTCACGTCGAATCGCCCGGGCAACTACATCACGCGTCAGAAGTTCGGGGGGTCGTCGGGCTTCGGCACGTTGACCGGCTACCACTTCATTGACCCATTGCGTAGCTTCTTCTTCGGTTTCCGCGTAATCTCCCTGGAACATTTCAGGAATATTGTCGAACATGAAGCGGTTCTGTTCGCTGTTCAACAAAACACCTCCTTCGCCGCGCACCCCTTCGGTGATCAACGTACCCCGTACGCTAGGAGGCCAGACCATACCAGTCGGATGAAATTGGACAAATTCCATATCGATCAGATCTGCACCGGCCCACAGAGCCATGGCGTGGCCGTCGGCTGTGTACTCCCACGAATTGGACGTAATTTCCCAACAGCGCCCGATTCCCCCTGTGGCCAGCACGACAGACTTGGCTCGAAAAATGGCGAATCGGCCGCTTTCACGTTGGTATCCAAAGCATCCTGCTACCCGGCCGTCATGTGTCAGAATCGACCGGATCGTGCATTCCATGTGGACATCAAGTCCTTGATGCACTCCTTGGTCCTGTAGGGTTCGAATCATTTCCAGGCCCGTACGGTCGCCGACGTGGGCCAAGCGTGGATGGCTATGGCCACCAAAATTTCGCTGCAGGACACGGCCGTCTTTGGTACGGTCAAACACTGCGCCCCACTGTTCCAGTTCACGGACCCGCTCGGGAGCTTCTTGGGCATGGATTTGTGCCATCCGCCATTGGTTCAGGAACTTGCCACCTTTCATGGTGTCCCGAAAATGAATTTTCCAGTTGTCACGTGTGTCGACATTGGCAAGTGCGGCAGCAACACCCCCTTCGGCCATGACGGTATGGGCTTTGCCGAGCAGAGATTTACATACGAGTGCTGTTTTGGCGCCGTGCGAGGACGCTTCGATAGCAGCACGCAGCCCGGCGCCGCCAGCTCCCACTATCACGACGTCATAGTCAAAGGTCTGGTATTTGTCCATGGTTGTTATACAGTCTCTCTCGTTATCTCAGGACGAAGAGCTCAAGGTCCGTAATTCGTCCCGAAGCTACCATCCAGACATAGAAATCAGCAAAACCTACACCGAACAAACTCATCCAGGCCCATAGCATGTGATTCTTGTTCAGCTGCGATGTGCCTGTCCAAAGTGAGTGGCGGGCAGATCCTAAAGCGACACAGGAAAAACAGTCCAAATTACCACCGATGAGATGCCGTAGCGAATGGCAGGAAAAGGTATAGAGCGTTAGTAACACGGTATTTAACGTTAACACTAGGGTGCCCACACTCACCCCAAAGGTCCACCCTCCACTTTCGGTAGGCCATCGGCAGGCATGAAACACGTCGACTGCCAGAATGATCAGAAAAAGAAGTGCCAGGTATAAGAAATAGCGGTGTAGATTTTGAAACAAGAACAGGGTCGTTTCACCGCTATATCGCTTGCGTCCTTCACCCACAGCACAGGCGGGGGGATCCAGAAAGAAGGTTCGGTAATAAGCTTTTCGATAATAGTAGCAGGTAAATCGGAATCCACCGGGCGCCCACAAGATGAGAAAAGCAGGTGAGATCCAGACGGGAAGCGAATTCCTTATCCATTCCGGTGCCAGTGGTGAGTAGAAAGGGGAAAGTAAATGGGCATGTTCTGGCAGAATTTCGCTACCAACCCCCAATTGGTAGTCGGCATTATAAAAGGCGCGAAAGGTCGAATAGAGGATAAAGCCGCCTAACCCAAGTGCCGTCGCCAGCGGACCTGCCCACCACGCATCACTTCGCTGAGTTTCGCCAAGCCGGCCCGGTTGGGACGGGCGAATAACCTCCGTTGCCATATACCTTACCTTTCAAGGAACAACCTAAGTACAATCTGAAATCCTGTTGGGCGTTAGGAAAGATTTTGAACGGCACGCGACAGAAAAGCAGGTTCTGGAACCATTCTTGTTCGAGCCTTGTTCGAAATTTTTTGCTCAGAGCAGCGGATCCACCGAAGCAGTCAAGGTAATTTCCAGGTCTTTTTCTGTTTTTTGCTATTCAAAACGACTAGGGCCATTGCCACATCGTTAAAGGATTGCCGAATTTGAGTTGCGGACAATATAACCGGGGTGGGCAGGATGCGTCAATCATGTCTCTCAGACAGATTTTGTCAGGTCACAACTCACTCAGACACATTTTGTCAGGTCACAACCAGGATTTGCCGTGGTTTTTGCTGCAAACATGAGAGTCAGTCATCTCGGTGTTTTCTGCTTCTGTGGCAGTACTACATTTTGAGCCGTCACTTGGGGTGCTATGGCTTGACGTGATCGTCCGTGTGGTTTAAAGATGGCGACTCGACTTACATTGTCTTACCGTTTTCCTCGGTAGAATTAGTTTGCGGATAGGCGCAAAACGATTCATCTTTCGATTGCCAACGGTTTGCGGCCAAGGGGCGAATTGATAGACTGTGACGTGCTTCCACCTCAGTCGTAACGCTATTAACGCTCGCGGTTCATTACTGCACTTGCACGATAATGGACATCCATTCGTCAGTTCGGGCATGAAAAAGTTGCTGAGATAAGGACCAGTTGTTGTGGTGAAAAAGTCATCCGTAACTTTTCGCGACGCTGCGCTCGCCAGTGGCTTGGTGACTTCGGAGCAACTGGAAAACGCCCTCGTAGATATCGCTGAAATCGCATCGAACGATTTGCCCGACCAGGCCGCTGATTCTCGGCAAGACACGGACGACGACGATGTTTCTATTGCTGACGAGAAGTTAGCGGCGGCGTTTATAAAACGGGGTGACTTGACTCCCTACCAAGCTGGTCAACTGCAGTCCGGCCAAAAAAAGTTTCATTTAAAAGATTACCGAATTCTCGATTTTGTCGGTAAAGGTGGCATGGGACAGGTTTTTCGTGGCGTTCATGAAATCATGGGCCGCGAAGTGGCCATTAAGGTTTTGCCTCGCGAACGGTGTACTCCGGAAGCGATCCAAAATTTTTCACATGAGATTCGTAACCAGGCCAAGTTGGACCATCCTAACCTTGTACGCGCCTATGACGCTGGCCATGATGGAAATGTTTATTTTCTGGTTACCGAATTTGTTCCTGGCACCGATCTCCGAAAACTGGTGCGGAATCATGGTCGATTGACGGAACGCCATGCCGCGAAAGTGATCATGCAAGCGGCATTGGGATTAGATTATGCACATCAGCAGGGGTTGTTGCATCGCGATGTCAAACCAGGCAACATTCTTGTCACTGCAGAGGGTAATGCCAAGGTTTCTGATCTGGGGTTGGCCGGTTTTATGGATGAAAGAACTCTCGATCCGCAAACGGGAAAAATTGTGGGAACCCCGGACTATATTTCTCCTGATGTCATACGGTTGCCGGGAGAGCTGACTCCCGTAAGCGATATTTATTCTTTAGGATGCACACTTTATTATGGAGTTACCGGCAAGGTGCCATTTCCCGGTGGTAAAACGCGAGATAAGATTCGACGGCATCTGGAAGAAGTTCCCTGGCACCCACTTCGTCTCAATCCTGACTTGAGTGACGATTTCGTCGAAGTCATCGCAGACATGATGGAGAAAGATCCGGTACTTCGCATTCAGACAGCAGCTGACGTGGTTCTGCGACTGGAGCCATGGGCGGCGGTCGATGGTCCGATTGTTTCCCAATCGACCCGGTCCAGGTGGTTGCCACCGCCAGTACCGACAGGTGAAGATATTGGGGACACGGCAGAGATTGAGGACGCCCCACTCAGCAGCAGCGGTAGCCAAATATCCCAAGGAACCAACCCGTTAGCATCCGTGCTGGAGGATACGGAATCGGATTCTCCGCCTAGCACCGTGGTGTCGGATGATTTTTCTCACCAACAGGCAGCCGTGGTTTCCGATCGGCGAGTCTTTCGAGCCGTTGCCATTGCCATTGCCATTGCCGTTCCCGTGTCAGTGATTCTGGGGGCTTTGCTGGCATTGTTTTTTTCGACACTGATCGATTGGTCAAACATTACCCGGTAGATCTAAGCCATGTCAGGAAATGGTGAGAGTGGATTTGACAGACGGTTTGCTGGCCGTTAGGGTAAAGGCTCAACGTTGGGGTCTGCCGTTGGACCGTGAATCAACGTGCACCAACGCTGGTTCGTTGTTCGGTTCACGTGACCATTTTCATGCGGATACAACCGCAGTTTGTATTGACTTCATCCAAGGTAGAATGTCATGTCTCGAGTGTTATTGAGTTTTGTACTGTCCATTTGTGGGGGAATCATGATGAGTGCTGCCAGTTTTGCCGATGCGCCTGCCGTAGGGAATCCGGCGCCGTCGTTTGAATTAAAAGGCTCAGATGGTAAGACTTATCGCTTGTCTGATTTCAAAGACAAAAAAGTTGTTATTGTGGCGTGGTATCCCAAAGCCTTTACCGGTGGCTGAACGGCCCAGTGCAAGTCGCTCCGTGCGAGTGGCGATTTACTCAAGCAGTTTGAAGTTGCCTATTTTGCAGCCAGTTGTGATGACGAAGCGGTAAACCGTAAATTTGCGGAATCGTTGGAATTGGACTATCCGATTCTGAGCGATCCGGAGAAATCGGTTGCCAAGGCATATGGTGTGGTGCACGAAGGTCGTTCGTTGCCAGAACGCTGGACTTTCTTTATCGGCGTTGATGGCAAAATTCTGGCCGTTGACAAAAAAGTAAATGCGGCGAGTCATGGAAAAGATTGTGCCGAGCAATTGGGGGCATTGAATGTCGCCCGGCGCAAAAAATAGTAGTCATTTCAAACGGCGTCTGTTACGCTCTGTGTGATGCAGGGCGTAGCACGACATCGTTATCTTTTTCTGCCCACCGATTCGATGTTGTCGTGTTTTTTAACGACACTATCTTTGGGGACTTGGTACTACGTTTTGATCTTGTCCAGACAGTTTTGTAGATATTGGATGCTGTCCCGTGCCAAACTCTCACTCCCTGGGTCGTAGTCGAAGACTTCCACGGAGACCCAGCCCTGGTAGTCGACATCGTGGAGAGCTTGGAGAATGGGAATGAAATCGATGTCCCCCATGCCTGGACCGCGTAAATTGGCATCGTTTGCATGAAAATGGACCATGTATTCTGCATGCTTCCGAATGATCTGGTCGATCGGTGGACCCTCACTGGACATTGCTTTGACATCCAGGTGCAGGCGGCAATTGGGTGAATCCACCAGTTTGACAAGTTCCACACCGGAGTCTGCGGTTAGCAGGAAGTCCCCTTCCTGGGGGCTCAGTGGTTCGACAGCCAGCATCGTGCCCAATTCGGAGAACACGGGCATGGCTTCACGAATCACATCGGCCGCATATTCCAACGCCTGAGAATGCGAAATTCCGGGTAAAAGGTTTCTTTGTTGCGGAGAACCTAAGACCAGCACTTCCCCGCCCAGGTCATGGCAGAGTCTTGCGAGTTCGGCCAGATAGTCAGCAGTCCGTGTGCGAGTCTCTTTATCTGGAGAAGTCAGGTAATATCCTTCGGTAAAGGCTAACAACCAATGTAAGCCAATGCTTTGCAGCCCGACAGACTCGACTTGCTGGCGGACCTGTTGTCGTTGTTCCGGTAGGATTTCACGCACATTCTTGTTGATCGTGAACGGCGCAAATTCAATACCCGTGTAGCCGCATTCGTGAGCGAAAGCAAATGCCTTGTCAAAAGGCCAATCCTGAAATGTCTCGTTGCAAATGGCGAATTTCATCAAAGTTTCAACTTGGTCCTGGTAAAAGTGAGTCAGACGGACTGGCAATCCGTTCCGCTTTTTGGAATGAATCAATCAATTTCTGGTGGGCAACGCGTGGTCTGCTGGTTTCACCCCCTTCTTGTGTGTGCCAAAACCAAAGAAACTCGGTTCATAAGTGCCTACCAGATTGACATTGGCTTCAGCCGGGATGAGATGTTCCATCTTCAAGCACCAATAGCAAGCGTTGACCAGTAGCCGTCGCAAACCAGCACTTTTCAGGTCCACCGAGGCACCCATGGTGGTACAGAAAACGCGGGACACTTGTCCGGTTGTGCCTTGATAATTACGTAACCAGGCTAAAGGCATCATGGGATTGTTCTGGGCTCCGTTGACTGGCCCGTCCGTTGGCCGCATCCCAGTGAGCACTTGGCCCCACAACAGGATTTTTGCCTCGGCTGGCAAGTGGGCAATCCCGTAGACATCGGTGGGGCCCCAGATGTCACCACATCCGTTTACGACAGGATGGGACGCCAGGCGTTCGTTAATTACGCCGCGTGTGCTTTGCGAACCATGTTTGCCATGGTGATTTACCCAGGTGTCTCCAAAGACTTGCCTGCCAAATCCACCTGGCGGGTTCTGGCTGTTCCATGTGTATTTGGCGTAGACGCTATTTTTGTTTTTCTGGTAGTGAAAAGCGTGCGTCGATGTCCGCAGTCCAATCATTGGTTTACCTGAGTTGGAAAAATCAATGATGGGTTTCATCTGGTCGTCGGGCAGTTCACGAAAACGCGTGAAAAGTACCATTAGATCGGCATCATTCAGTTTCTGGGTGCCGGGAATGTTGTTCTGAAAGGTTGGAGTGATCGTTCCGTCTTCTGGATGAATAGGAAACAACACTGTACAACGGAAACCATGTCGTACGGCCAGGATTTTAGCCAGCATCGGCATACCCTCTTCCGACCGGTATTCATCATCCCCGGTGACAAACACAATGTGCTTGCCTTGTCCCGCTTCCGCATCGCCTTCGAATTCCACCCAAGTGTCGTTGCCAAAGATAGGGATTGCAGGGCACATCGAGATCAGTAGGAAAAAAAACCATACTGTTGTGGGGTGTTGTTTTTGCCAACGGTGGGGTATTCGTTCCATGGTAAATTTCATGTCAAACTGAATCGTTGTACGATCCGCATCATAAAAAAAACAGTAGTTGTGACCATCCGGTATTCAATGGCTGTATGGTATCACCATCATTATGCCAGTCGAGATTAGGCCAGTCCAGGGACTTCAAACGGTTTGCGATATTCACGGGTCAGTAAACGATTGGCATCGTCATGATTCGTGAAACGCTCTGTTTCCGGATCCATCGTCAACCGAGCACCAAAAGTAATCGCAGGCGATTCAACGTCTACCTCGTTGGCATCCAAGTGATTGGCTAAACGGTCAAAAGAATCTGTAAATAAACGATTGGAACTGAGTTCTGCTGAGATTTCACTAGCAGACATCTGGTCTCCCAGGCGGTGTGAAATGTTACCCGTGTGGCATAAACCACTTGACAAATGACCTTCGAGAATTTCCGCATTCAATTCGGACGGTTTTCGTGAGCGAACAGCCTGTAGGAAATTAGCAAAATGATTGCCGTTTCCCTGAAAGGTTTGGATCAAGTTTCCATCGTTGTCAAAAACCTCGACGATATTGTAGTTGTTCGATACCAAAACGTGGCCCTGTTCACATTGGACAAGGACTCCGACCTGTGATCCGCGATATCGGTCCATGGAAGCTCCCCAGTTCTTTTGGGCTTCTTTGGAACTCGGCAGCCCCCGTGTTTCAAAGATCAGTGGCGTTTCGTACCCGTGCAGAACCACTTGTGTGTTAGGAGTATTTCCAGCATCATCGTATCCAAGACGTCCACCCATGCTCATCACTAGCGGTGATAGCGTATTCACGTTGAGAAACCAGCGAGCGATGTCCATTTGGTGAATCCCTTGGTTTCCCATGTCTCCATTTCCGGTATTGAAATCCCAATGCCAGTCATAGTGAAATCGTGGCCGATATAAATCAACCTTGGCGGCCGGGCCGCACCACAGGTCATAATCGACCGTTTTGGGGATTTCTAAAGGCTTGGTCAATCGGCCGATACTGGGACGTGGTTTAAAACACGTCCCAACAACGTATTTTAATTGCCCCAGCTTTCCGTCACGCACGAATTGAACTGCCTGTTGGATTGCCGTACTAGATCGACCCTGGGTGCCACATTGAATGATACGGTTGTATTGTCGTGACGCGTGCACAAGCTGGCGACCTTCCCACACGTTATGTGATACAGGTTTTTCAACATAGACATCTTTGCCAGCCTGGGCTGCCAGGATCGCGATCAAGGAATGGGTGTGATTTGGTGTGGCGATCGACACGGCATCGATGTCTTTACGATCGAGAATTCGGCGAAAATCCTTTTCGGCGTCGACCGGGCGACTTCCTTCACGGGTCGCAAACGATTCGATGCTATGGGCCAAGACCTGCTCGTCGCAATCGCAAAACGCAACCAGGTTTTTTGCAAAACCTCCTACATGCGCCCTGCCGCGACCGTTCAATCCAATGACCGCCATTCGAATACGTTCGTTGGCTCCATATGCTGTCGTCGAAAAAGACCATGGCAAGGCGGCCAGTCCAGCGGAAATAGCTGTCGTCTTCAATGCCTGTCTGCGTGGGACTCTCATGGTTGGCTCCGATTATTCTTGTTGGCTCCGATTTATTTTTCGAATGGCGCTATTGAACCGTTCACCAGCCAGTATTCGCTGGAGTTTTTATTGTACGACACTCGTGGTGTACCTGCCATACCTTTTGCAAATGAAACTCATTGCATTCGGAATAATTTTACGGAAACAAAGCAATACTTGTGGGCCACGTTTTTAGTGTTTCAATTTTCCGCTGCCGCGTGATGGGATTCTGCCGGTTGGTTAGATCTTTGGGCCCACCACGGTAAGCTGATTCCACCGTCCATGAGCAGAGTTGCTCCGGTCATGTAAGTATGTGCCGGATCACACAAGAACATGATGCCGGCCGCCATTTCATCGGACGTTCCCAAACGTCCGGCTGGTATCTTTTGAGATTCGGTTTCCAGTTCTGCTTCACTAGCGAATTTGCGTTCTCCCGGTGTGTCGATCCAACCCGGTTGGATTGAATTAACACGAATTTGATGTTCGGCCACTTCTAATGCCGCTGTCTTGACCATCTGTTCCAAAGCGGCTTTGGACATGTTGTATGCCATGGAATTGGGAAAGGCAACAAACGCCAATGGTGAGCTGACAATCACAATATTTCCCCCTTTTCCTTGGCTTATCATTTGTTGAGTTGCAGATCTCAGTAAATGAAAGGCACCCCACATCGTGACATTAACCGTTCTGTGAAAACCATCCATGTTCGCAGTGTGGAAAGGTTCCCGGTCGCTATAAGCTGCGTTGCTGATCGCGATGTCCAGTCCACCAAACTCGTTGGTAGTCGTTGCAATCATTTCTTCAACCGCTGCCTGGTCGGCGACGTCTGCTTGGTACTTAATTGCTTGGGAACCGGCTTGTTCAATTTCGTGAATTACTTCGTCTGCCGCTTTGGCATGTGATCGATAGTTGACGACAACCTTGGCGCCAGCACGTCCCAGGGCAATGGCCGTAGCGCGGCCAATGCCTAGACTTGCACCTGTGACGACAGCCACGCGACCTTTTAAATGCTGTCCAGAGTTTTGAGTTCCTGTTGCCATTTCCGTGTGTTTTTGCATAACGGCGTTTCCTCTGTCTATCAATCGAGCATTAATATCCAAAATCAGTCTGGGCAACGTGGCAATCTGCTAAATCCACCTCGAATTGGCCAGGACGACCAGGGGAAGATGAGCATGGTGCATGGAATACCAAGCCGATCTAGTATAGGGAGTTGTAGTGAATTTGGACGTATAAGGCGAGCGGGGGACAGCCAAACCAAGTCAACCGCTACTTAAAAATGGAGAGCGATGCTGTGGACGGAGATCAAACGGATGAAAAAATAACTAAAAAACGGAACGGTTCACGGAAATACTCTTGTACAAGCCGGCCGAGTTTTGGCATGCAATCCCGGTCCTTTCGTTATTTTTTCAGGTTCTCGAACACCTGGTAGAAACCTCTCCATGGCCATGACCAAAGTTCGTCACTTGAATTGGTGTTCTGTTGGAATACCAGCAGGATGGCCCACAAGAGTGGGGACGAATAATAGCGTCTTTTGTGTTGCTGTTTTCCTTGGTTTTGGCACAGGGTTGACTTGGTTGTTCTGTATCGTGGCGAGGGTGTGTGGTTTGGTTTTTGCTGCAGATTCTAAATACTGCTTTGGGAGATGGAGCGGAAACGCGTTGAAGTGCCACCTCACACTGTTTTTGTCGATAGAGGTCCAGCCAGGACGACGTGTAGACTGCGAGCACCCTGGGCCCCTTTTACCAGTTGTCCAGCGATATCTGCTGTTTTTGATGGGCCAGCGATAAACG
>CAYMUR010000009.1:13505-66709 GCA_964393615.1 uncultured Pirellulaceae bacterium | reverse complement strand
GCTGGCATGGTCGAATTGTAGACGATCGTAGGCGTCATGCATGTTGTGGACCAGCTGGTTTGCGTCGACGACCAGGACCAGGTGTTCTGCGATGACGTATACGACACGGTGTTTGATATCTTGATCGGTGACCCAAACAGCTGCATTTTCGGCAACGGCAAATTCTCCCGGAAGAATTGCCAGGTCCAAGGTGTTCAGATCGCGCGGATCATTGACTTGGTCCAGGTCCACATTCCCCAGGAGAGTATCCGTTAAACAGCAAGCAATATTTTTGGCGTGTTTGTATACCTCCAATTCACAAATCGCCACCGCTAGTTGTGAGCGATCTGTCACTCGTACCATCGTACCGCCAATGTGTTCCAATACCTGGTGGAATTGTGCGATTGGATCGTCATAGTGCAGGCCGAGGTTGGCCAGTTCAGGTTGTTTGACTGGGGGAATGGTATGCCGACGGATGGCACCAAGAATCGCACTTCGATTTTCTGAATTATTTGTCACGGCGTTCCCTTTGATACCAGTCGTGAAAACTTTCCTGAGGCCATTCTGGCAGTTCTCGTTGTTTTCCCCAGGCGTTCCAGCGGTGGTAAAGTACCCATCTCGGTAAGCGAGGCATGACCAGCCGAGCCATTTTTCCGAAAAGGCGGTAGAGCCATGGCTGACCAAGAATTTGCCCTGCTATTTTCATGGCCATCCGTTTGGTCCAGGGTAGAACTCGTGCGGTTGCGATTTCTTTGCGCCATGCAAGCAATTGATGGTGTAAATCAATTTTGACGGGACAGACATCCGTGCACGACCCGCAAAGACTGGAGGCAAAAGGCAAGGTGGAAAACTGTTTCAGGTCACGTGATGGAGCCAAGACTGATCCGATCGGACCCGGTATCGTATAGCCGTAACTGTAACCACCGCTGCGGCGATAGACAGGGCAGGTGTTCAAACAGGCTCCGCAACGGATGCATTGCAGTGAACTTCGAAAGGTGTCTTGGCCCAGAATTTTTGTGCGTCCATTGTCGACGATGACGATATGCAGTTCACCGTCTGGTTTAGGTCCGTGAAAGTGTGACGAGTAGACCGTAATGGGTTGCCCAGTAGAGGATCGTGCCAATAGGCGTAGGAACACTCCTAGATCCTTCGTGCGCGGGATGACTTTTTCAATCCCCATGCAAGCAATGTGTAAACCTGGCATGCTGGTTCCCATGTCAGCATTGCCCTCGTTGGTACAGACAACGACTCCCCCGGTTTCGGCGATAGCAAAATTGACACCAGTAATGGCTGCGTCTGCTTGCAGGAAGGAGTCGCGTAGTGAATGTCGGGCTGCTTGTACTAACTGGTTTGGTGCATTTGCTTCAGCAGGCGTTCCCAAATGTTCGTGAAATAACTCGGCAATTTCATGACGTTGAATGTGGATTGCCGGAGCAATGATGTGGCGGGGAGCCTCGACACGCAGTTGTACAATTCGTTCTCCCAAGTCGGTGTCGACGACCTGCACGCCAGTCTCGTGCAGGAAATGGTTCAAGCCACATTCCTCGGTCAGCATCGATTTGCTTTTTACCACGTGGCGTGCCTGGTGCTGCTCAAGAATTTGGCCTACGATTTGGTTGTGTTGCTCGGCATGACTTGCCCAGTGCACATGGGCACCGAGTTGTTCAGCTGCAGATTCAAACTGTTCCAGATAATCGGCCAGTTTGGACAACATGTGCCCTTTGATTTGCGATGCGCGTTCGCGGAGAATTTCCCAGTCTTCGATGGAAGTGATTGATAAATCACGATTATGTCGCATTGACCAAACCGACTCATTGTGCCACCGAGCGCGATTTTCGTCTGCAACAAACCTGGCGGCTTGTTGAGCATGGTTCATCGGCCTACCTTTTCGCTGCTGGTCAGGATTTCGGCGATATGCATAACGCGAATTGGTTTGTTTTGCCGGCGCATCAATCCGTCGAGATGCATCAAGCACGACATATCGACTCCCGTTAGAATTTCTGTACCGGCTGTTTCGTGATCTTCAATACGGTCGTTACCCATCCTACACGAAATGGCTTCTTCACTGACGGCAAACGTGCCGCCAAAACCGCAACATTCATCGACCCGTGACAATTCCGTCAAATGGATTCCATCCAGGGATTCCAGTAATGGACGAATTTTACTAAATGCTGGGCCAACCCGTTCGCTGGACTGGGTGAGGCGCAGTTCCCGCTGGCCATGACAGCTCTGGTGGATTCCGACTCGGTGCGGAAAAGTACCTTCCATACGGTCAATTTTTAACACATCGGTGAGGAACTCACACAATTCATAGGTGTTATGACGTAGACGTTCAAATTCCGAACGGTCGGCCAGATAGTCACCATAGTGATGTCGTATCATGGACGTACAACTCCCAGAAGGACAGATGACATGGTCATAGGCCTGGAAAGTTTCTAAAAACTGTTTGGCGAGGGGAGCCGCATCTTCTGTACAACCTGTGTTGGCCATTGGCTGCCCACAGCAAGTCGGTGTACCGGGGAATTCGACGGAAATGTCAAAACGCTCGAGCAACTTGACCGTTGCCACGCCGACGTGGGGAAATAATTGATCCACATAGCAGGGGATAAACAGTCCAACTCGATTCATGGGTAATTAGATTGTTCTGGTGAAAAAGTGTGAAATTCTTTGGTGTGACTCCTTGTTTAATCCTTTGGATGGTCACCAATCGTGGGCATGTCTTGATGAACGTCTGGTCCGAAGTACCGCAGGCCTACGAGCGGTTCACTCCCCGTGTTCTCCAGTTCGATGCCCCTCGTGGCAGCTTCGTGGCTGATAAACACTTCATCTTCGGTGGCTTGGCCAAAATGGATCATGGCGGGAGTTTGCAGCGGGAGTGGGCCGATGTGTCCAGAGCCTTGGACGGTAATCCAACCGCTGGCACCAGGGTCTTGGAGGGTACAACGAGCGCCTGGTTCAAGAGTTAATTCCTTGGCAGAAAATAGCTGCTTCCCGTCGAATTGGCCATAAGTTATCCACCGATCAACGTAGCCGTCTCCAGATCGCTGGGGATCAACGATTGGTTCGACATAGTGGTGATCTTTGAAGTGCGTATCCACGTTCTGCTCCCAGTCGAGCTGATCGACTATAAAATCCAAGTCATTGTGTTTATCTGACGGAACGTCTTTGACTAACAGAGACCAGGGAACTTCACGGCCTTCGACCAACGATTGAAACATGCCAAAAACGTCACTACCCCACTGCGGTTCGTAAGTGAGTAGTGAACCCGGTGCATGGAGAACGCCGGGCGGAATCATCCATCCCGTGCCACGTTTTAAACGATATGCCCTGGTGAGATCTAGAATACCGTTGTCGCCGCGATTCCAGTTTTCCAGACAGCGCCTAACCTGAGATTTTGTCGTTCCTGGTTCAAGCCCCATAAATGTGTAAGCGAAGTTGTTATCCACATTATTAAGTTGTGGGGGGAAATAGTATGCTTCCGGTTTGCCTTCTTGGCCAACTAATGCAGCATCATTCATCGACTGGTGCATATGGTGTGGAATATGGCCCATGTTGTCAAAAAATTTAGAATAAACGGGCCAACGTTGGTATTCACTGTACATGGGTTGGCCGATGAGTTGCGGGCCTTTTTCGCTAACCGCATCACGTAACGTGAAACGTTGGTTTTCAAACGTGATATAACTCAATCCCTCGTCGGGCAAACGGCCTTCATTGGCCGCTTCGGTAGCACTGCCAAACCAGCGTTCGTCAATACCACCACGCGATGCACCGTAGGCATAATAATCTCCCGGCGCTAACTTTAAGCGGTGACCGGGGTGCAGGAAACTGCGCGGAACCCAAGTGGGTAGCAGCCGCAACAGGCCTTGTCCGGCATCAAGTGCCTGATCCAGTAAAGGGGCCACGTTGTCTGTGACGATTGGCAGAGAGGAATTCATGATAGTGCACTTGCTCCATAATGGTTCACCGCGAGGATTGAGCCACGGCCCGGCTACAGTCCAACATGTCTTAATCTATAACTTGTACGCTCTGCAATCTGGTTGCAAGAGGGGCCGATTGTGACTTTTGGCGTAATGGCTGACTTGGATTGGACCGCGTCCGAGTCCATGGCAAGATATGCGGTTCGCGGAAGTTCAGCATAAATCCCAGCCCATCATGTTGACTTTGGGGACCTGTTGGCACTGGGAGGTGAAGGGCAAGCATTGTGAAGCTGTAATGACAGGGACCGGTCGGGCCCTGCCCGATTGGGACCATGGACCATCCACCGAGGTGCAGATCGTTGGTCCACTATTTGGTGGTTTTCAGTAACACCAATCATTTTGAAAAGGGAAGCAACGCGTTGCCATTTTCTTTGGTCCCTACGACGGCAACGCTTGGTAAGGTGGGCCGATTATCTGGGTGTTTCTTGTGATTCAAGCGAGGAAGTGATAGCCACCGTTTGCAGAGACTGCATGCCGGTTTGTCAAAGTTTGCTGACAAGTATGACTTTGTTGTTATTAAAGCCAGTACGGAATGGAATGAATGTACTCGTTGAAGGGACGAAAATGGTGCCACGTGTTGTGGCACGTCGAAGAGAGTACAGTCGAAGCTTGTAACTTGGGTTCAGCGTGGTGTTAGCCTCGGCCGATCGCCACAAGAAAAAGTCTGTGAGAAAGATGGATGATTGTTCCGACTCGATGTATTTTGTTCACGGGATTGATAGTTTGCCATGGTCCCTTATTTGGCTCTGCGATTGGTCTCTCAGGCCAATCTCTCGAGATTGAGTCCGTCTTGGAAAAGCTGGCACCTGCATTTTGGGATCCTACTAAATTGGTCGTCGATACGCCGCGTGTCGTTTTGTGTACCGGGGGCCATCAGCAAAAAAGGGGTTTAGCCAATTCCCGGCGACAGTTGAAGCTAGCGATTCGTTCCCACTTTGGTGGTCGCTTAAATTCTGGGGAGGTCGTTAGCGGATCAGCGGCTGGGTTGGTAGACCTCGATGCCCTTGGAAAGGATTCTGTTCTGGCGGGTTCAGCGTTCCAGGCAAGCTCTCCGCCCGCTTCTGTTGCGATGCGACTTGTGGGTGGCGCAAAACAGACCGATGATCCTTTCCATTTCCAAGACAGCAAGTATCAACAACATGGGACAGTGTCACGTGTCGAGTCGCAAACTCGATTGGCTCCTGCCAGTGATTCGGAATATTTGCGTCTCGCGACTCCGTCGTCATCAGGAGATTTACCGGATTCACTGAGTAGTGTTAGCAGACAACGAGGTAGTGTTAGCAGACAACGAGGCAGTGTTAGCAGACAACGAGGCAGGGAAGTCAGTAGAAACCTGGAACCGCTGATGGAAGTTGTTCAAAACGCCAAGCCAACGTCTGCCCAACATCTCCAACAGGCCGTGATCGGCAAAACGACTCCTTTACGCAAATCCCGGTTAGTGTTCGTCGAACGTAGCCCGGGAAAACAAATGCAGCAATTACAGTCGAATCACGTGAAACAACATGCAGCCCGATGCGTGGAGCCGCGTCACCGTTCGGTCGTTGCGTTACAAGTTGACCAATTCCTCTTAGAGGCAAGCGACGGCAAAAACTTGACGCCACCGCAGAGTCCGTCGTTGTCGGCGGACCACGGCGTCTTCGTTCAGCGGGCACCGAACCCCACGCGGTCGGAAATGTGCCGGTCAAATATCGCCGTGGACGCATTGGCTACACGGCACGAACCATTACACTTTTGTCAAAAGGCGAATGTTCAAGAACTGATTCGCCTTGGTTTCCGTCAGCCACACGTTGTCAAGCTAGGAGCATCTGTACACCGGCACTGTATGCCGGTCGCAACTGCTGACAGGTCGCTGTTTAACGATGCGGTGCCGGTACATCGCCGTCTGTATTTTGAGGGGTTGAATTTCGGAAGATACGGTCTGACGTGGTCGGTGCGACTTCAGCCACTGGCTGCTGGTGCACACTTTTTTGGTACCCCCTTGATGGTAAGGTACCATCTGGGAGATCGACTGTTCCACGCCTGTATTTCCCCCAGATTTCCCAGATGATTCCGTTCACTTTGGCATGCAATCTGAGCCAGCCTCATAGAAAACAGTGGTTTGGACGCTCAACATGCCATCGTGGCAGGGGAACCCAATAGGGGACTGCTCCTTCGATCGTTCCGGAACCCATGGCGCCGGTCCTGGTCATGTTTGGCTTGGTGACCCTCGGCGGGAATGGCTGGAGGCGTCGGCGCCGCAGGAAGTAGACCGGCCGCGAAAAGCCTTGCCCGGGTTCAGCACGAATTCGGTTGACTCGTACCAGAGGTCGGGATGGATTTTCACGCATTGCCATTGTGGCGCGTTATCTCTGGTCTCTACCGTCAAAACCAATTCGCCCAGCGTCAAATCAACACGGCCTGATCACCCTAGCCCGAAACGCGACAGTAGCCCTTCGTAGTTGTTTGTGCCATACTTATTCAGCCGAAAGAAAGTAGGTTTTCATCCAATGAAAATGGACTCTGAAAGGACGAGACACCCACACCCACCACGCATGGGCGTCTATCATGAGACACAGCCATGGACAGTCTGCACCATTTTGGTGGGTGTGATCCTGTCCAATGTGTCCACGGCGAATGCCGAGATGGGGCCTGCCGTACCGCCTGAAAAGAAACTCATCGCCTTCGGCTGTGACCGGATCAACACAAACGAACTGCGTCGGCGCATAGAACAATTGGAGCAAACAGGCTTTGACGGAATTATCATCACCGTCTGGCCGGACAAGTTCCGTACGCCCGGTGAGCCGTTCACCAAGTCCGGCCGAAATGCTCGATGGTTCGGCCCGACGAAACACGCTCGCAACGATTTCAAACTGGCGATTGCTGATCTTAAGGCGACCAAGTACAAGCGTTTTACTGACAACTTCATGGACTTCCAGACAACCGTACGGTTTGATCCCAAGCCCGAAGAAGCGAATCTGGACTGGTTCGATCCGCACTGGTCCAAGGTCGCTGACAATGGTGCGATTGCCGCATATGTGGCGAAACAAGGGGGGCTCAAAGGCTTGTTGATCGACATCGAGTCCTACGGCGGCGGACTTGGCCCCTGGCGATACCCGTTTCGTTACAAGCCGTACGCCCGGTACTCGAAAGAAGCGGGAAACAAGCCTCGCAGTTTCGACGATTGCAAAGCCCAGGTACGCAAACGAGGGCGAGAGTTCATGCAGGGCGTCGTCCGTGTGTATCCGACAATCACCATCATGATGATCACCGATACCGGCTGGGGTTCAGGCCAGCTGGTCAGGTCATTTGTTCAAGGGATGCTTGAGGCCAAAGGGCGCGCCACCATCGTCGATGGTGCTGAGCAGGGCTACCACATGCTCACGCACAAGGAGTTTGCGACGATGCGTCGCCGCGCAGAAAGTGCAGCGACGTCATCTTTGTTTGAAGGAATGGAATACGGTGCCGGCCTCTGGTGGGACAAGCCCGGGCCGACAGGGTGGCACACAGATCCAAAGGACTTCGAGAAGAACTACCGTAGTCCAGAGCGGCTGGAACATGCACTCTACAACGCTCTGACCGTTGCCGATCGGTACGTCTGGGTTTACGGCGGGAGTACGCTGTCGCACGTCGATAGCGTGTGGTGGAACTCGTCCTATGGGCGAACCGGCCGGGCGATTAAGCAGATTCCGCAAGCCTATCTCGATGCGTTCAAGAACTGTCGAAAGCCACACGACCTTGCCTGGATGCCTGGCGGCAAGAAAATAGTCGTAAGTTTCGACGGCGCCGTCGTGCAGGAAGGCGAAGGCATCGTCGACGGGCCGAACCTTTTGACCAACGGCGATTTCGCGGCCTGGGGCACTACTACGGTCAGGCCGCCTGACGGCTGGACGCTGCTCCAGAACATCCCAGCCGCGATCTCCCGTGACGAAACGTCAGCAAAGGTCGGTCGGTACGCCCCTCAACTGACAACTGTCAACGACGACGACTTCGGCCACATTTCACTGGACCAACTCCTCAGCGCCACATCGCTTGCGGGCAAGACTGTTACATTTAGTGCGTGGATCAGGAGCAACTCCGCACCAGTAGGGGGCCTGGAGATCGTAGGCCAGAATCCGATCAAGTATACCGGCAACGTCACAGGCGATGGGAAATGGCAGTTCCGTAGTATCACCTGCAAGATACCCGAAGAACAAACTGACGGTGAAATCATCTTCAGGCTACGCGCCTTCTTCGCCTACACACCGAAATAGCTGATAGAAAATTTGATTTCTGCTAGGAGTTTTACTGGGAGAGTAACATTGAAGACAAGCGGGCATTCTAGGCAGCTTTGATGGTCGCAGTGACGGCTGCCTTGAAATCGGGTGAGAGATCGACTGGGCAAACTTCAAGCCAGTTCTCTAACGATGCCAATTGTGGATATTTGTGATCTGTAGATGACACACTATTCGTGCAACCTGACTGCGCCGTCTTGCTGGTCGATGCGTGTAACTGTCGATGGCTGGTTGACTTATCCTCCTGCTCTCTTTCCGCTTCCTGTTGACTGCAAGCGTGAGTCCGTCACAATGATTTTCCGACCGCAGAAACAACGTTGCTAGTGAAGTGCTAGCGTCAACCAGGCCGATATCCAGGTGTTTGTGTTTAGGAGTCGGCAAATCGCCGTAGTACGAGTTCAGGCCTTGGGATAAAATGCACGTGATTCTGCGTGCTTGCTTTCACGCCAAGGCAGTAGAACTGGTGGCAACAAGTTGGGGAGAGAGCCACGTTTTTTGGGAGCAGTGATTGCTTGTTCGGACGAGCACTTGCTTTTTTAAAGGTTCTGCCCAGATTGTGCAGGCTGACTGGTGGAAAGCTGGCAATGGGGCAGGGCATTTCGTATGCGGGCCTGTCAGGTTGTTGACATGGAGGTAACGATGGCGGATCGGCCGTTTCGGTTTTTACACACTTCTGATTTCCACCTGGAGCAACCGCTGTACGGTGTTGCGAATATTCCGGAACACTTGCGAGCGATTTTTTTGGATGCTCCTTTTCAAGCGGTACAGAAAATCTTTGAATTGGCCCTCCAGCACGAGGTTGATTTTGTCGTGTTGGCCGGTGACATTGTTGATTTTCACCGGGCAGATCCCCGTGCCGCGATGGTTCTGGCAGACCAGTTGCAGCGTCTAGCGACCCAGGACATTATGGTCTACTGGCTGGAGGGTGAGATGGACCGAGCTGAAGACTGGCCGGCAGCGGTCATTTTGCCAAGAAACGTGAGGATTTTTCGCCGTGACCGATCTGCGCAGGAGATTTTTGAACGTGATGGTAGCGCCGTCGCACGCATTGTTGGGGTCGACACGGATGGGCCGGCCGAGGCTAACCATGATAGCAAGGAGCTCTTCACGGTTGCCATTCAGCACGGTGAATTAGATTCTGCCGTTCTTCCTGGGGTTGATGTGGGTTACTGGGCAATGGGTGGTGACCATAGCTCCCACACGTTTCGTCGCAAAAAGTTTCCAGGAGTGTTTGCTCATTATCCAGGTACACCACAAGGCCGTTGCCCGTCTGAGTCAGCCGTGCACGGTGTTACGTTAGTGCATGTAGAGACAGACGGTGAGACTCGCCTGGAATCCATTGATGCCGATATCGTGACTTGGGTGGAAGAGACCATCGAAATCGCTGACGATGCCTCACGTGACAATTTGCGAGAAATGCTGGCACTACGGACGAGTGAGCTCATCGACGAAAATGCTCATGGGTTTGTCATGATCTCTTGGACCATTGCCGGAGGTAGAGAGTTGTTTTCAGGCGGTTTGGGCGGTCGAGTGGAAGATGAACTGATTCACGAATTGCGGCAAGAGATGGAGAAGGACACGAGAGCTTGGACGGTCTCACTGGATTGGCTTGATTCAGAAAATGTTCCCGAAGAATGGTATGAGGAGGATTCATTGCGCGGCGAATATTTGCGGCAAGTACAGAGCTTGATGGAAAACGAAGAGAATGATTTGCTATTTGAGCCACATTGCTACGGCGATGAAACAAAGCAGCAACGCATCGACCCGTATGTGGCTGACCTCCTGGTGGCCGATGATCCAGATGAACGTGAACAGTGTTTGCAGGAGGTGGCGGCTTTAGGGGCAGAACTGTTGAGTGGCAAACGTTAAATCATATCGGCAAACTTTCCGTTTGGAGGTTGAACACTTGTGAGAATCGCCGAAATTAATATTGATGGTTTTGGTGTCTGGAACGGACTTAAACTGGAGGATTTGTCGGACAAGTTGACGGTGGTCTACGGACCGAACGAAGCTGGTAAGACAACTTTGATGCAGTTTGTTCGTGCCGTTCTGTTTGGTTTCAATGTCGAACGCCGAGAAAGGTATCTCCCTCCAGTACATGGTGGGCTTTGGGGTGGCACACTGACCCTGGCGGAAAAGAATACCCAGTATCAGGTCAGTCGTTTTTTGACGGAAAAGTCGTCCGGTAAATTCTTCGAGGAATTCACGATTCATGACGAGTCGGGCAGGGACCAGAAGCACCAGACGCTTGACCGTTTATTGTCCGGAGTCGATGAAAGGACCTTGAACAATATTTTCGCAGTTGGTTTGCGTGAAATCCAAGAATTGGCAACGCTGAATGACACCGAAGCGGCGGAACATCTTTATGCGATTACCAGTGGATTGGATCGTGTCGCATTGGTTGAGGCCCGTAAGGAGTTAAGCCATTCTCGAAAACGTTTGCTCGTGGCCGGTAATCGTGATTCGGAGATCCACCAACTGCTCAAACGCCGACGACGGATTACCAATCGGATAGACGAACTCTCAGAGATGTCCCGGCGTTGGGGACGCCAGTCGCCCAGCGACGATGTGATCAGTACTCGCCTTGAAGATGCAAAAAAAGAGCTGGTGCAACTGAAAAGGGAATCACAGGTTACCGAAGTTGCTATGAATCTCAGCGATCCATGGCAGCGTCGTGCAGCCATTGATCAGAGGTTGAGCTATCTGGCGACGTTGTCCCCGGTGTCATCCACGACGCTTGATGAATTGAGTGAGATGAAGGTTCGCAGGGAAAATTATAAACGCCGAGAGCGATCTTTAAAAAAGCGCTGGAAAACAAAACACCGGGAGTTGGGTAGGCACTCAGACGATCTGAGAATGCTTGAACAGCGTTCACGGGTTCAGTCAATACTTGAACAGGAGTCGTGGCTGTATCGAACCCAGCCTCAAGTCGTCCGGTTAGAAAAAGACATCGAAGAGCTTGATTTGAAACTACGTGCCAAGCAGGCCGCCTTAGGGCCATTGGGCAGTGAGTTGGATTTGTTTTCGGATTTTCACAGTTTTAGCCTGGTGTTGGCGTCATTGGCTGAGCCAGCTCGTGAATTTCGTGAAGCGAAACGCCGTTTGGCGTCTGCCAAACGCAGGGCTAATGAAAGCAGCAAAGTGCAGCAGGTTGCGTTAGACGTTGTCGAGCAAGCGCTGGCAGCCAGGAGTGAGACAGACCTGGCGACTGCCGTGGAAAAGGCAGCTCACAAGGTGGAATTGTTGCGCCGTCGTGTGGAGGTTGATGAACGGTTGCAACAAACCGAACGTCATCGTGGAGAATTGGATGAAGAAAGCCACGCATGGCTGGGGCGACAGGTCATGTCCAACCAGCAAATTTGGGCGGTCGGTGCCTTGTTTGTTGTGGGCACGGTCATGGTTTTGTGCGCCCTGTTTGGTTGGCTGACCGTTCTGGGCCTGTCTTATCAGGTGAGATGGTTATTGGCTGTGCTAGGGTTAAGCTGTGGGGTTGCATCTGCTGTTGCGAAGGCAAGTTTAGAGCATACTGCAGAAGAACGTTTTGATGATTGTCGCAAACAGGTATCCCTTCTTGAAAAACAGCATCGCCAGACGTGTGAAGAACGCGCGCAACTCGACGAGGTTTTACCTGGAGGCCAGGGGCCCTATGCCCTTCAGTTGTCATCTGCTGAGACTGACTTGGATGCATTGCAGCAACTGGTTCCTCTCGATACGAAACGGCGCGCAGGTTTGGGTCCAGATGGAGACGGGAAACGGCGGGTTTTGTCAGCAATCGATCGGCATAAACGTGCTCGCCATCATTGGTGTGATGCTTTGGTTGCCGCGTCACTCCCAGATGATGTGGAGCCCGACCATCTGTCGAGAATGGTGCAGGATGCACAAGTGGCCGATGAGCTGCGCAGGCAGTGGCAAGTGAAGAAGCGAGAGTTAGAAATTGCGTCCACAGAAATTGATGTTCTCAGAGATCGCATTGATCGGATCCTCGTCGATTTTGATATTCAGGTGGAGGAAGATGACACTTTGGCTCTGTTGGACCAGGTTCGCAGGGCGTTGGATCAACAAGAACAGCATGCGAAACAACGAAAATCATTGCGCCGTGAGATCAAACAATTGCGAAGTAATCAGAAACGTTGCGCGCAGGGCGTCGTGCGACTGTATCGTCGCCGCA
Source organism: uncultured Pirellulaceae bacterium (assembly GCA_964393615.1). Taxonomy (GTDB): domain Bacteria; phylum Planctomycetota; class Planctomycetia; order Pirellulales; family Pirellulaceae; genus CAYMUR01. The sequence continues at coordinate 54,335 of CAYMUR010000009.1, read as the reverse complement.
GGACGTTGCTGGCTGAAGCGGGTGTCGCAGACGAGGAGCAGTTACGCCTTTTGGTGGAAGAAGCCGGGCAGGCGCAGCAACTACGCCAGGAACGTAACGAAGTGAATGGCCAGATTGCCAAAACGCTTGGCACGGACGTTGATGAAGAACAGGTCAATGAGCTGTTGCGGAGCCATAGCGAATCGGATATTGAACGTATTTTGGAAGAAATTTGGGACCGCCAACAGGATTGCGAAAATCGCTTAAATCGCCTGTTCAAACAGTCCGAACAATGGCACAGCGAAATGGAACAGGCCCATGATGACCGACGGTTGGCTACTGCACAATTAGAATTGGGTTGTGTCGAACAACAGCTCCAAAACGCTGTTCGCCGTTGGCAGAAAATCAGTATTTCTTCGCATGTTCTCGACGACGTGTGTAAAGCATATGAGGCGGAACGCCAGCCGGAAACTCTGTGTGACGCATCTCGATTGTTCGAAAAGATGACGGCCGGCCGGTATCGACGGGTTTGGACTCCTCTGGAAGAAGATGTTCTCCGTGTGGAAGATAGCAGGGGCCAGAGGTTGGATGTCAGTTCACTTAGTACTGGAACACGTGAACAATTATTTCTTAGTCTGCGTCTAGCGGTAGCCCAGATGTTTGGCCGCGGTGGTCGCCGGTTACCACTTCTGTTGGATGACGTATTGGTCAATTTTGACATCGATCGTACGAAAATCACCGGTCGTGTACTGCGTGACTTTTGTAAATCGGGCCACCAACTGTTTTTATTTACATGCCACAAACATGTCGTGAAAACCTTGCGCTCTCTGGGGGCCGCTGTGATTGATCTACCTGGGTTTGAGCCACCGGAAGATGTTGAATTGGAGCACGATGAAATAGAAAAAAAACCACCACGTCGAAAACGACGACTCAAGAAAAAGACCGCGGCCGGCACCGTGGCTGAGTCTAGGGATGAATCCGTTATCGAATCAGCGTCACAGGATCTCGAAACAACGGATGAGCGGATTTCCGAAAAAGCGGCAGTTACAAGCGGGCAGAAAACCGACGAACCGAGACCATGGGACCTCGCTATTGGAGTGAAAGACGCCATGGGAGCTGTGGATTCTGGAACGAGTTTGCAAGCGGTCGTGGAAATGAATACGGGGATTGGTGTGTCGGAAGAAGAGCATTTGGTGGCCGATTCGATAACCGAGGCAGAAGTGTCCGCAATCTGGCCCCATGGCACGAATTGGGATATAGAACCGTCGGAAGTGATGGGGCTAGACGTTGCATGGGACCCTGCGAGGAATGTTGCCTTCTCTGGCAGTGACAACAGTTCTCAGCAGACGGGTTACCCTCTTGCACAGGCTTACAGCGGTAATTTGCTGGTGGTCCATCAAGCGCAAAGTTTACCGACCTGGCATATGACTGAAATACGAACGAAAACGGATGCCGATCCCTTGAAGCCAGAGAGGCGACGGCAAGGCTCTGCCTAGCCAGTGATTACCACCGGGGGTCTGAAATTGGCCCGATGCATTGGACGGACCCGGCTGAGGATTGGGCGGTACTCATTGAGATGAAGAACGTTGACGCTGAATCACTAACTACGGTGGCGTTGCTTTTGCAGTTTTGTCTTGCTTTGTTGGCCAGGACGACTGTTCCAGCCAAGTAAACAGTCGGCCGAGATAGCCTGGGCCAATGCAGAGTAACGCAAATGCAGAGCCGATAGCGCCACCCACCAGAATGTCACTGATGTAATGGGCTTCTACAACGATGCGCTGGCAAGCTGCCAGAAAGGCCAGCACAAAAAAATACCAGCGTGCGTGGGGATAGAGCCAACTCAAGCCGATCGCCAGGCCAATCGCGGTGGCCGTATGGGCAGACGGAAATGAGTTGAAGGGGCTGCCAGTCACACCTTCGGTCAGGTAGGGCAACCACCTGTCAAAAGACTCTGTCGCACGTCCCGCTAGATACTCGGATACAAAGACAGACGGGCGAGCCCGCACGACCAATGCCTTGCAGACTACCGCCAGCAGTCCTGCCAGCAGGGAACAGGACAGTAGTCTGGGGATGAATCGAAAGCGTGCGCGATCCAGGACAAATAATCCGAATAACACGAGCAAGACACCTTGGCCGTGTGAGATGATTTCGGACAGAGCGCACAATTTTGCAAACACGCGAAACCAGTAAGGAGCTTGTGTGATTTGCAGGTTGTGGACCCAGCATGCCAGTGGCATGTCGATTGACATGGCACAAAAAGCCAGTAACAAGGAGGTTAGCGAGAAAACGTGGGCGCGTGTGAAACCGGTTGCGAACAATCCGTTGCCGGACGATTCGGTGTTCCATTCAGGACCTGGTTTCTGGCTGCAATCGGTGGCGGTTAACATGGAAAAGGAAGTGTCCCCAAGGAGATTAGAAGCGATTCCTGTCATTCCCTGTGATTCATCGAACTGAGGTCTCGCTAGAATAGCAATCTGTGCGGCGCGCACCAATAGCGCCGTTCATTCCCCAAGAGTGTGTAGAAAATGCGTGAAAATGCGGCGGCAATAAAATTACAGAAAATGGTTTGCATTCTCGTTTAGAGTAGTCGTTTTCCCTGAATTCCAAGGGAGAACCAGGCAAGCCAGATTCTGAGGCGAACCAAAACGTCACTCCTGTCGCTATCTTCGCAGGAGGCTTCCTGGGCGGATGCCATGCAGTCGACTCCGCTGCCCGGTTTTCTGTTGGGAGATGGTTCCTGGAGTTTGGAACCTCAGGGGAAGTCGTGTCTTGGAGAGTCTTGTCTGATTTTCAGCGTTAGTGGCCCATGATGAGCCACTAACGTGATGTTTGTATCGAAACCGGAAGCAATACGGCTATGTTCAGTTATTGCAGGCCTGCACCCGTCTTCACAAAATAAAGACGACGATTGTTGATTTGATGAATATGGAGTGTTTTCCCACCATGCTTGCCAAACTGAAAACTTTTTCGATGTTAGGAATTGAAGCGTTGCCAGTAGAGGTAGAGGTTGATATTTCTCCGGGGGCCCTTCCAAAAACAATCCTGGTAGGACTTCCCGAGGCGGCGGTCAAGGAGAGTACCCATCGTGTCGAGCGAGCGATGGTCAATTCAGGATTTGTGCGGCCTCAGGATCGTGTCGTAATCAATTTGGCGCCGGCTGAGCTGCCGAAGCAGGCGGCGTCGTTTGATTTACCCATGTGCCTCGGTCTATTAGCTGCCAGCGGTCAAATCAGTTCTGAGAAATTCGACCGTTATGCGGCGATTGGCGAACTGTCGCTCGAAGGGCAGACGAGGCCGGCGAAAGGAGCCTTATCGATGTCCATTGCTGTCGCTCGCCAGAAAGGGCTAGACGGGATGGTTGTTCCAGCCGAGAGTGCGGCGGAGGCGGCTGTCGTCGAAGATGTCAAGGTGTTTGCGGTGGATAGTTTGGCCCAAGCGGTCGGTTTTTTTACGGGAGAACTTCATCTGGAGCCTGTGCCTTCTCGAATTGGAGAAATGTTTACTCAACTATCATGTTATGACACCGATTTTGCGGACGTCAGTGGACAGGAAATGGCGAAGCGGGCGCTGACCATTGCGGCAGCTGGAAAGCATAATTTGTTGATGGTAGGTCCCCCTGGGTCGGGCAAGACGATGTTAGCCAAAAGAACGCCGACAATTCTTCCTGCGTTATCCTCTACCGAGTCGATCGAAACGACGCGCATTTACAGTGCAATGGGGAGGTTGTCGCCGGGACAGTCATTGATGGCGGTACGGCCGTTTCGCACACCCCACCACACGATCAGTAAGGCGGGACTTGTAGGTGGTGGTTCGATACCAACGCCGGGTGAGATCAGTTTGTCACACCATGGAGTCTTGTTTCTCGATGAATTACCTGAATTTAACCGATCGACGTTAGAGGTGTTACGGCAGCCACTCGAAGACGGCACGGTTACGATTTCGCGCGCCATGACTGCCACAACTTTTCCGGCTAACATCATGTTAATTGCGGCGCTAAACCCGTGTCCTTGTGGTTATCGGGGCGACACGAGACGCGATTGTCATTGTTCACCGCCGCAGGTGGAACGATATATGTCAAAAATCAGTGGTCCTCTACTGGATCGAATCGACCTTCACATCGAAGTGCCAGCGGTTCCGTTTCAAGAGCTTTCATGTTCCGTTCCCGGTACGTCGAGTACAGAGATGCGCGAGATGGTGATGCTGGCCCGCACTTCACAGGATCGTCGTTTTGCCGAGAGCAAAGAACGACATAATGGTCAAATGAGTTCGCGCCAAGTACGCAAATATTGCAAATTGGACACAGAAAGCATGCGAATTTTGACTGCCAGTGTGAACGAGATGGGACTGTCGGCTCGTGCCCACGATAAGGTCTTGCGGGTGTCTCGTACGATTGCTGATCTGGATCAAAGTGTCGACATCAAAGTGGGGCACATTAGCGAAGCGATTAATTACCGTATGCTGGATCGGCAGATGTGGACATGAACTGACGGCTAGTACCAGGACTAACCACAATTCATTACCCACGGCGGCGTCTGAGGAATCTGGTGCAACCGACATTGCAGCACACCGTCTACCGGTAAAACACCGTCTGCCGGTAAAACCGCCTACTGGTAAAACACCGTCTGCCGGTAAAACCGTCTGCCGGTAAAAAATAGTCTCTGGAAAAATAGTCTCTGGAAAAAGTAAGGTCGTGCATATGGAGGATAAGACGGATGTGGTACATTCGAGTCGATGGCAATGTGATACATGTGGCGTTTTGCCGTCAATGGTCCAGATTTCTCTCCGTATAGAAAACAATCAAGTGAAGGGGACCCAAGGTCTGACAATGCAAATCATAGATCGTGGAGTTTTAAACGCTGGAGCACCTGGTAGCGCACGAGCCATCTCAACATTTCCTGCTGTCGCTACGTTACCGGATGGTTCTTTAATGGCCAGTTATCGTGTCGGCTCGGGCAAAGATTCTGCAGACGGAACCGTCGAATTTCGTCGATCACATGATGAAGGACGAACATGGGGCGATCCAGTCGCACCACTGGATCGCGTTGTTGAAAACAAACAAGGCTCCATCTCCGTGGCCTATATCACACCTTTGTCAGAGCAGCATTTAATCATGGTGGCCTGTTGGGTCGACCGCGAAACTTATCCAGGAAAACCGTTGTTCAACGAACAGACCGAAGGCTGTTTGCCCATGCAAGTTTTGTTGGCCGACTCGTACGACTTGGGTAACACTTGGGGACCATGGCGAGTTTTGCCCTGTCCGGATGATATCGGACCAGCGTCGTTGACGAATCCTTTGTTAAAGCTGCCCAGCGGGCGCTTGGCGGTAAGCGTCGAGACAAACAAACATTATGAGGATGTTTCCCAGTGGATGCAGCGAGTGGTCTATTTGTATTCAGACGACCTGGGGCAAACCTGGGGAAAGCCACACACTGTCAGTCAAGATCCTGAGGCACGCATTTTCTATTGGGACCAGCGGGCTGCGGTTGACACGGAGGGCAGGGTTATCTCTTTTTCTTGGACCTATGACCGGGAAACGACGAAGTACCAGCCTATCCAACGTCGTGTCAGCGAGGACGAGGGCCAGACGTGGGCGGGACCAGAAGCATTGGGGTTCGCCGACCAACCGTCCGTTCCGGCCGTATTGCCGGATGGTAAATTTGTGTTGGCCTGGGTTGACCGTTTCGGTTCCTGTTCGATCCGAGCCCGTTTGGCGGAATCCGGCACATCACATTTTAGCGAGGATAGTGAAATTTCTTTGTTTGAATATGCTTCAACCGCGCGGAACGATCCTACCAATACCGCAAAGTTGCTTTCCCAGATGGAACTTTGGAGCTTTGGGTTGCCATATGCCGAAGCGTTGCCTGGCGGAGACGTGTTGGTCGTTTACTACGAAGGGACAGCGCAAATGATGCAAATTAGTTGGGTGCGATTGTCGGTTTAAGTGGAGTGATCTGATTTTTTCCAGTAACGGTTTCGAATTGATTGGTAAGAGTTGTCCATCCTCCTTGTCCCATTGGTTGGGCAAACAGACTATGATTACAGTTGGCCGCTGAATCCTAAGTAAAATGATCGTCACCACGCTTGTTTTACTGTTTTTACTGTTTTTTTCGATGAAAACCGATCGTATTTACCATGCAACAGAAGTTTAGAAGCACAAGAAGGAATTTTCTGCAACGCCCCATGGATATTGGGCGTGGAGTACTAGCGAGTTATGCTGGCTTTCGTTTGGCCGATTGGTCGGAAAAAATCGTCGCCTTGGCTGATGAACTATCTCCGGATAAGCAGAAAAAAATTGAGGTGGAAAAAGTCGAAACGATTTTTTCGGACGGAAACCATAATGCTTTCACCAGCATTGCGACGTGGAGAGGCAGCTATTACGTTGCTTTTCGCTCGGCCAATACCCACGCCACCCCGTGGGATGAAGGCTGGGAAGATCTGGACGTGAAGCGCGGTCATATTACGTTGGCTCAATCCACCGATTTGCGTCACTGGTCGACAACCGTGGTGCTCAATACCCAGCACGATGACCGCGATCCAAAAATACTGGTGACTGGCGACCGGTTGTATGTGTATAGCGCGTCAATCATTGGGCCTGGCGACCGCACGCCGGCCCAAGAGAGCTACATGGTGTTTACCGAAGACGGCCAACACTGGACGAAACCTGTTTCGGCTTACCGTTACAATTATGGATTCTGGAAACCGAAAACCTATCAAGGTACACATTACGTCGCAGCCGACATTGATGTCACATTGCCAGGCGGTAAACGGACGATGCAGGTCGAATTATTGAGTTCTCCTGATGGTCAGTTGTGGCAGCCAGTATCTTTGGTGACGCGTGGCGGTAAACGGACCGAGACCGCGTTAGTTTTCCTGGAAGATGGATCTCTACTGGCTATCGTGCGTCAAAACATTCTCTTGGTTGCGCCTCCACCCTATACGGAATGGTCCGAGGTGGGACCGCTTTCAGGAGAACGTTACCAATTCATGCCAATTGGAATTCATGGTCCCGCCGCTGAACGAATGGGGAGCACGGTCGTGGTCGTTTGCCGTGGACGTAAGCAAGATTTTCCAGACGATCAGCCAGGACAATACCGTACGTCGCTCTTTACCCTTAACCGTGAAACCATGTCCTTGGACTGGCATTATAACTTGCCCACTGAATGGGGTGGCGACGTATCGTATGCCGGTATCCTACCACTCGATGACAAACGTTTGTTGGTTTCGTACTACGATGGTGAACTCTATGAAAAAGGAGTGTTCAAGCGGAGCGATATCAAACTGGCACAACTCGTTGTTAAGTAGCCCTGCTGCTTGTTTGCACAGTAGGGCGAATGCTGGTTAACGTTGTGTGGGGGTTTGACAAGAGTGTCAAGGTGGCGGTGTAATAACAGAATATATGTTTCGGCATGGTCTTCAAAAAAGGAGTCGACAATGGATATTGTACTTTTTCGTATTTTGTCGTGTGTTTTGTGTCTTGTGTTTGCACTCTCTTCATTTTCGGTTCAGGCTGAAAACGACCATCGTGTCGAAGTAGAAATCGAAAAAGAAATGACGATCGTACCGGCTGCTCCCGACTTCGGGAGAGCCATGATGAATATGCTTCGGCATCCGGACGGTTCCATCTACTTGAACACCCAGACGCAAGGTGCGTTGTACAAAAGCGTTGACAACGGTGCCAGCTGGAAAACGATTCCCGTTGATTTAACGGAGGTAGAAGGAAAGCAGATCCAGGATGGCTTGGGAGTGAGCCGCGATGGTCGTTTGTGGCTCATGCACAAGACTGCCGGACAATCCCAGGACCTGTTTGTGTCTGTTTCTGAAGACGGAGGTTTTCACTGGACAACATCCCAGATTGATTTTGCGCAGTTAGCTCCTGGCGCTCCGCAGCATCCGTTTCATATATGTGCCAACGATTTCAATACTTTTTATCAACGGCCTGACGGTACCATGTTGCTGGGAGTGGGTATGCGTTACAACGATTGGAAGGACTACCAACAAGAAGATCAATCGCGGCCGGGCTTCCATGAGACATTGATTCGTTCGACCGATGGGGGCAAGACCTGGGGAAACCCGACGGAGGTGCATGCCCATGTTGCGGAAACACAATATGTCGTAGATCCGCAGAACACAGAGCGCATCCTTGCCATGACGCGCAAACAGCGAATGACCCTGCCAGGTGAAACGAAGGAGAGCATTTCCAATGACATTGGCCATTCACCGCCCAACATGAGCTGGCCTTACAAAGGTGCGATCTTACTCGAATCGAACGATGGCGGTCACTCCTTTCAAGAGGTACCCAACGGTTATCTTGGTTACTACAGTCATCGAGCAACGATCTTGTGGACCGACGACAACGTGGTTGTCATTCCACATACCGCAGCGGGACCATCTGATTATCGGCTGGTCGTCAACATCAGCCTTGATGGGGGCCGCTCCTGGGTCGACGGAACCCAAGCCGGTTCCAGTCAATTTAACAAAGCGCAGGATTTTGTGCTGGTTCCGACCCCTCCTGGGTTTTCCTACATGACCCCCACCGTGGAACTGACGCCCAATCACTTTTTGACCGCTTATTATCATGGAGAAGATCGTTCGGTGAAAGGTTTGTTCTGGCATATCGATACCAGGTAAACTGGCGCAATGAACGGTGAAAAAATATCCACCTTGCAAAATGGCCGCTGGCTGATCTGGCTACCTTCTGCTGTGTTGTTGAGCGTTGCTGTCATGCAATGTGGGTTAGTCACAAAGCGTGGGCTCGTGTCCTGGAAAGGGGGCGGGTTCGGGATGTTCTCCAGCATCGATACACCGTCGAGTCGGCGATTCTCATTTCATGGTAAAGACGTGAAAGGGGAGTCGTACCTGCTTAATGTTGCTTTTTCCGAACCGCTGGATTTGTATCTGCGTTGCTATCCGAATGAGGTTGCCATCCGGTCATTAGCCAATGAACTGGTCACGGGAAATTGGGTGCCTGACGGTAAGCCATTCACGGAGTTTTTGGATCGGGTCGAAACGGAATCGTTGGGGCCCGGGATTTGTCCCCCCACAGAAACCGTTCCGAGAATTTTACGACAACAGGATCACCAGGACGGTAGTGTTTTCATTGAAAGCAGCATCCGCTTGACACGTGTTCAGGTTCAATTGTGGCGGGTTGCATTGGATGCGTCAGGTGGCACCATCGTCTGGCAAGCCGTTGGTCCCGCTATCGAAGTGGATCGTGAGTCGTAAACATGTCCCAGCACCTGCAACGATTGCGTGATGCACTGGCCCAGCAACCGCGATACTTGTTGGTACTCCGGTTGACCTGCTTGTTTCTGTTGCTCAATGGCTTCGTCACCGAAGGTTCAACTACCATCAATCTACCGGTTCAGATTCTTTGTCTATTCATGTTGCTGACCGACGCATTTCTTATGGTCACCACTTGCTGGCTGTTGCTAGCGCTGGTGATGACTGTTTTGTTGGTGCCAAACTGGTGTGTTTACGACAACCATAAATTTTTGATGATTTATTGGGTGGCAGCCTGTGCGTTGGCAACGCGACATACCGATCAGGAAGAATGCCTCAGTACCAATGCCCGCCTGCTGGTAGGTTGGGTCTTCGTTTGGGCGACACTTTGGAAGGTGGTAAACGGGGAGTATCTTGACGGTACGTTTTTTCATTTCCAGTTTTTGGCCGATTCTCGCTTTCTAAACCTGGCGGTGGTGGCCGGAGGAATGGATGCAGCGGATGTCAAATACAACCAGCAGAACCTGGAATGGATGAAATTGTTTCCTGGTTCTACGATTTCTGCTGTGCTACAAACGAGTTTCAGGTTGCGCGCGCTGGCATATGTCGCTTGTTATGCCACGTTGGTTATCGAAGCGGCCGTTGCGACATCGTTTCTCAGATTAGGGCCCCGCTGGTTTACGCGACACAAAGATCAATATTTACTGGCGTTTCTTCTGGTCACGTTGTTGACGGTTCCTGTACACGGCTTTGCGTCGATTCTTGCTATTTTAGGGCTGGCACAGGTGCGGCCGGATCGACAAGGTCTGCGGTTGGCGTACTTGGCTGTTTTTTTCTACGTGCAGATCGCAATCTTACTTCCCAACTGGTTAAATGTCTTTTCAATATGACGCTGCGGACGAGGTACATCCAGGGCGAGATGCGATGCTTGCCTGCCAGATCAGCAGCGTTGAAATGCCGTTCGGTGGGGCCCTACGGGGCGCGATCGAGCCTGACTCATTGCCTGCTGTTGGAATGCAGCGTCCTGCTGTAAGGAGGTAACCTGGTTGTGCCCTTTACTTGGCGGGCAACAGGAACAGACGCCCATCGCCTGCATCGAGTGAAAGCTGGAGTCCCTCCATGTCAGGACTGTCATCGACCACTTCGACTTCTTCTCCAGTCCACCTGTTGACCTCAATCATGTTGGCCAGGTCCGTGTCAAATTCAATCGTTGGCCACTGAGAATAGGCAAAATGATAATTGGTCAACATGACTCCGCGACGACCATCGGCGTGCTTGAAAACACCAACCAAGTAGTCGAAGTGGAGATCATGATCTGCGCGTAAAATCGATTTGACGGGCGTACCAGCAAGTCTTTCGGCTGGATTACTCTCGGGCGGAATTCGATAGACACCCGTGCTGGTGAGTTGCATTAAGGTAGGTCCCAGCTTTTTGAGTTGGTCGTTGAGTCGCCGTGCCTGGTACCAGTGTCGTGTCTTGCGATCGTCTCGGCTAATGATGGCCGCCCCCCCTTGGGAAAATCCTTTCCTTTGGGTGTGTAGTAGCAGAAATAGAGTACCCCTTTGGCCCCGTAGGTGAGCGAAGTATTAATTTGCCAACGGAGTTGCGCCTCGGTGGGATTGGTGTGCGGTCCATACGGCATGGTATTGAAGAAATTCCAGAAAGGGATGTCATACTGAAAGGCGTATTTGCGCATGGTGGCCAGGTTGTCGCAGTAGCCGTTCCGGGCGGGGCGGTCCACGCTCGGCTTGAATTGGGGGTAGTGGTCCATGCTCAATACATCGGGACGTACCATCGCGCAGAACTGTGCGACGTGCTCATCGTAGGTGTTGGTGCCCAGTGCGCTGGGAGGCGCGTAATTGGGGAACAGGTTGATATATGCCAGCCTGCCTGGATACGCCTTGCGGACTGTATCGACTTGTTCACGTAAACCTGGAAACGATGCAGCGCCAGGTTCATCGCGTATACTGTAGCCCCAACAGGCGGAGCCAGTTGGCAATGCTTCGACCGGCGTACCGTGGCAAGGGACCAGGACTTTCATGCCATACTTCTTGCACAGTGCCAGTTGTCTGTGGGCCGTGTTGGGTCGATCAGCACCAAACCCACCCAGCACAAGATTGAAATTGGCCGCGGCAATCTCGGCGTAGCGCCGATCCATCTGGGCGTCGGCCGGGGGATCGACCCACAGCCCAATGGCAAACTGGTCCTGGACAAAACGATCGGTCGGGGAATCGGCGTTTGCCGGGGCAAGCAGAGCCACCAACCCCACCAGGCTAGCTGTCAAACACCAGGTTGCAACTGGTAGCTGAAATTCCCAGTCAACATAAGCCACAAAGTGATGTCTTCGACTAACATCGTGAATTTCGTACCCTCATTTATCTACAAATCGGAACTCAAACAAGGTCGCAAACTTCTACCGCATACGTGTCGGCTGGTTTGTCTCGCTGACCACCCAACGCACGGTTTGGTCCCTCTGGATGGCATTCCGTTGGGTACAATCATTCGTCTCCGCTGGGGGGATCCAATCATTCAAAACAAGCCAAACCATGGGAAGCATGGTTTGAGACTTCGTTCAAGATACTGCGGGCGTCGACGATTGCCCAGAGATCAGTCGGGGCCTGGCACCACCTAATGATCTGGCAACGCCCGTCGTCATTTGATTTACCAACCGAAAACCGAGCAGGTAGGTTGATTTGAGCCAAAATCGAATATGCACTTCCTATTTTGGTTTGATGGGTGTATGGTTTGAAATTTGTGGTAGGTTTAATTCAGGATTTTGAAAAAAATACTAGAAAAGGTTGGTGTTGTGGCAGTAGAATAAATGGCAGATCTGATGGTCCATTCAGTGACGGTCCTATGTTTTCACACGGCTGTAAAAAATGGCCAAGGATTTTCAGAAACCATGACAGTTATTTTCAGCAAAGCGGCGGAAGTCTGTCGCGAACCCTTTTCCAGGTGCTTGAGGTGACAGGATGAATGTGCGAAATAGTGCTCATTACTTTACTATTCAACGAGGTAGAGTCCCTGTGGTGTGCCCCACCGGATGCGGCCCGTCTGGTTGTCTACGCAACGTACCTCTCCGGATAGGATTCACCTTAGTGGAATTACTGGTGGTAATTGCAATTATTGCGATTCTCATTGCGTTGTTGTTGCCGGCGGTACAGGCAGCTCGGGCTGCGGCACGAAGGATGCAATGTGCCAATCATTTCAAGCAAGTTGGTATTGCTCTGCATAATTATCATTCAGCGTACGGTCAATTTTGTCCGGGGATATTCATGTGGGAGGACGATGGCTGCAGTACGCCTCCATGGACACCAAGCGTGGCAGGACGAAAGGCATTTCAGGGCTGGAGTTGGAGTGCGTTTATACTGCCATATCTGGAGCAGGGGGCCGTCAATGAACTCATTAATTACGAAGCTCGAAGCTACCCATGGGCCGGTTACGGTGATTCGAACAATCCGATCAAACCGGGGTGCCAGCGTATTGAGGCTTACCTTTGTCCGGACGATCCCCAGGGATTTGAATTGCTTGGTTGCTGTTCTGCCCAAAGTTTTTGTGGCACCGACAACAACAATGAAGACTTGGCCAAAACCAACATGGCCGCGGTTGCCGACAGCATTGACTATACGTGTGACGGTAGAATGCCACGGTTGGGAGACCAACGTGATGTTGCTGGTCGTTATCGGCCGGCGAACGGGATACTTCACAATAATTCCAAAACACGGATCAGTCATGTCACGGATGGGACGAGCAGTACATTGCTGATTGGAGAGGTTACAGGTTGGCTCGAAGGTACCCATACCGGAAAGTTTTGGATCAGCCACAATACGGATGACACGGCCCAGGGGCTCAACGGTCCCGATACGCTTCCCGGTGGAGCGACCAAATTCATTTTTCACGATGGTGGGGGATTTTCCAGTTTCCATTCGGGTGGTTGTCATTTTACCCTGGGTGATGGTAGCGTCAGGTTTTTCAGCGATTATATCGATCAGGTTGTGCTGGATGCTTTGGCTTCGAGCAACCTGGGGGACGTAGTTCCCGGGGGCTACTGAGTGCCAGGAGGGCATGGAGCGAGTAGCACCGCTGGGTGTTTTCAGGCAATGTTCTTCAGAGACAAGACTAGCCAGCGAACGGTCGTCTTCGGACGCAGAGTCCCAGCAGGACCATTGCGACACTCCAGTATGCAGTGGAAGGTTCTGGAACCGGTATCACGTCCAAGCGGTTTCCAGGTGAAAGCGTTCCGCTTCTATTTACCACGTGCGCGGAAATCGTGTCGCTGGCGCCGAGGCGTCCTTCTTGGAGAATAAACGTGCCACCTGCGGAAGAGAGTCGGTTGTTGAACAAGATCTCGCCTGGTCCAGTCTTCGTCAGCGACTGACCATGTAGACTCACTTGATTGTTGAAAACGAGTGCTGCGTTGCTGCCAACGTTTACTCTTGTGTCGCTGTGCAAGTTCACACGTGTCTGAAACTCGTGGGCACCATTGCCGGACGGGCGGAGGATGTTGATTAAGGCATCGCTTTCGCCTGATTCCAGTTGAATATCTCCCGTTCCGGAGACGACATAGTGGTGTTCGCTGTCAATGGTGATTTCCTTGACGGTAATGTCTATGTTGGTGAACAAGGTTTGAGGTGCCGTGATCACATCTCCCAGGATCACGGAAGCGGTATTTTCATTGGGCACCGTGCCCTGGGACCAGTTTGCACTATGATTCCAGTCACCCGAACCGGCCAGCCAGGAAAACGTCGTGCCGTCTTCGCCTTCACCATTGCCTGTATAGTGTGTACCCAACAAGCCGGCAGCAAAGTTCAATGCTACTTGTTTTGGACTGAGTGCACCATTGTAATAACGGATGACGTGTAGAAAGCCCGGAAAACCATCTTGTGGCTTATAATCGGTACCCAAACCACCAATAAAAAAATCGCGTGCGGTAGAGGGCGTGTCACCGATCCAGTGAGAATCAACGACAGAATTGATTAACTCACCATCCAGATACATAGAAGTCAAAACGCCATCATGTGTGATGATGAGTTGTCGGACCTCGTTGAGTGCAGCTTCGGTATTGTTTGGATTGGATGGCTTCATTTTTGAACCAACGAACCGCCATTCGTATTGGTTATCATTGATAGTGAGCCGCCGGTCACCCCCAAATCCGAACAGGTTTTGCGGATTGCCGTCGGTGGCTTCCGTACTATGAAACCAGACTTCGACAGACCCAGCTTGATCAAGCGTGTTGCTAAACGTCGGTACGGAAAAATGGTGGCCGCTGTTATATTGTCCCATATCAAATCGGCCATTATCATGTTGACTGGCAAGGTTCGGTACAAAACCTGCGTCGACGGCGTGATTGCCGTTGCCGGAGATATCGAACCAGGTAGGGCCATGGCCCGAGTAAGAACTGGCAAAACCTGCGTTGAGATCCATCATCAATGTGAGCCCCGAAGGTGGTTCTGGGGCAGTCACTCGCTCAATGTGCCACCTTGCGCCGAGCAGTTCACCGTTGTGGATGCCAGCGTCGGAGTTCATGAAACCACCGTAGAGTGTCACAAATTGATCTTCACCGACTTCGACGGTGCTGCTCATTCCCAGTGCTCGGTGCTGGTTTCCATCCTCCAAAGAAGTGGGGTCATGCAAGACAAATTTAACGACGGAAGGATGACCAGCATGCGGATGTCCTGTAGGTGTTCCGTTGTACCAGGTCTGGCCATGGTCAGTGCTTAGACGAGCCAGAACCTGACCTTGAGTCCGTTCGTGACTTGTGACGACGACCTTTCCGTTACTTGTCCAGGCAATACTATTACGATGCCCATAATACCCTAGTAGTCCACCTGGCAAGTCATGGAACGTGCGGCCAGCATCGGTTGACTCCAGTATCGCCCCATTTTTGTATATCCAGGAAGCCCCTGCGGGCGCGCCGGTGAGCGTGCGGACTGCCGCGGCATCTTCGCCGGGAAGCAACTGTCGCTGGGGACGCGATACGGCCAGAATATGGTCCGGGTTCAGCGGATCAGTGGCGTAGTCGGTTTCAAAGGTATAAGTGTCTGGCGTTTTCAGAAATGATGCATCGCCCCAGGTCGCACCATGGTCGGCTGACCTTATCAAGGCCTCACCTACGGGAGTTGACGGAGGCCAGGGGTCGTGCCAGGGACTCTTATGTGCCAGATGGACACCAAATTGAATCGTTCCGTCAGAAGTTTCGTAGACTGGTCCGCGAACGAGATGAGCATGTTTGTAGGTCTCGGTGGTTCCAGGTGGCTGCAGGGATGAAATATCAATTTCCTGGCTAGTCCAACTCGATCCAAAGTCATCCGAATGGGAAACAAACAAGTTTTGACTATTTTGTGAGGCCGTTTGATGAACCAGCCAGAAGCGATCTCCGCTCGTGATGCCAAAGTTGCCAAGATGTTGGTTGAGTCCATAGGCCTGGACCGTGGGTACACCGATAGCAGTTAAACTAGGTTCCAGGTCGATTGGTTGGACACTCCAAGATTGCCCCTTGTCTGTACTCTTGTAGAAGTTCAGGTTCTCGGATTTAACGTAAAGATCATTGTTGGACGCTCGTTCGACTTCGGGACTGGGGACATTTGTCCAGACTCCTTGGAAATCACCGGCCGGCGCCAGTACGAAACGCTGATCGACCACGGTACGGAGAATCTCATCTCCCGGATTCTGAGCATGAACTTGCAATCCAGTGGGCAGGACCCAGGCGGCCAGTAGTATTTGTACCAGTAGCGCCCAACTGGGCCGGAGTTCGAAACCGTAGATCATCCTTCGAAATGGCTGTTCCATCCATCGTTCTCATGGGACTGATACCAACTACCAACCTGGGAAACACTATCATTTCATTGTTCTTGAGAAACGCAGAAATTGCAACTGTAGGGCCTGAATAAATTGCATTTCCACTTTATTTGTTGCGACGCCGCGTTGCGTTTTGTGTGACCATTACTTGTGTTCCTGGTTGAACTGAAAGGAAAACAGTCTGGCATTTCGGAGCTGACACACGAGTTTGACTGGGGTTCCTTGTAGCGAACTCACGTTGTTTTTGCCATTCCAGGTCACCAAATGACGAACCTCGTCACCTTGAAACGAATCGCAGTCCCTCGCGGTGAATCCAGGGAGTGGTTTTCCCTCTTGGTCCCGGAGTTCCACCGTGACCTCTCCATTTACCGCTGAGGCATTGATGACCAATTGGTTTCCCCGAAAAATGAACGGTCGACTGGTTAGCTGGCCGGCTACCTGTCCTGCTTCCACCGAGACAAAACCGTCCAGTCGCAAACGAGCCACTCCAATTCCGGCTTGGAGGCTGGTGATTCCGGTCGGTAGCACGTGGTTGTGGTCTGCACCAATACCGGTGTAATAAATCCAAATCTCGTTACCGACTCGCAACGGCCCTTGGTGAGGATAGATAGAACCCCAGTCGAAATTGCCGGGTGTCTGGGAAGACGGCAAGAAGAATTTTCGTTGGCCGCCGCGGTGCCAGTTCAGTCCATCTCGACTGTAGACTAGTTGAACTTCTCCGCGACAATAGTTTGGATCGCGGCTCATTACGGTCATCAGGCCGATCCGGAGGCCTTCGTAGACGAAGGCTTCCATATTGTAGAATTGATCCTGTGTGAGTGGGTCGTCAGCGTCGGCTGTCACGATTACTCGCATGGGAGTCCAGTGGATAAAATCCTTACTTTCACATTGGCCTACTCTTCGCAACGAATGATTTTCAGGTGAGCGATTTTGGCCCCAATGTTGACGCCACGTTGCCTTTCCTGTCTCATCCGTTGCCAACTGAGGGCGAATGTTTTTGATGCGGCCTGTTCGATCACGTATAATTGCCACGTATTTGCCAAGCGGTTCGTCCCAATAGACAGCTGCCTGAGAATCGTGGCCTGGCCGATGGAAAATGACGTGCTGGTTTTCCAGATACTCCGTCCAGCGCAGACCGTCGGCAGAATAGGAGGCATGAATGGACCTGTCACTTGAGACCCACAACATCTTGTACCGTTTCGCGGAATCAATTTCATGGGGGTCTTTGAAAATGCCGGATCCGTCCATGTCTGATTTCAGGACCAGGTTGTTTTTTAGAGTCCCTCTCAATTCGACCAGCCCTAGATCTGGTTTGTCCCAATGCAGTCCATCCTTGCTCGTCGCGTAGGCCAACATGGCCTCCTCGTCACCAACTGCTTGATAGAATACGTTACCCGTTGCCGTGCGACCGGCGCGTGAGATGGAAATAATGGCGTACCAAAGCTTGAATACTTTTTCCTCGGCGTCGTAGATGACACTGCTGAAACCGCAGGGCATCATGCCCGCATCCCAGGAGGATTCCGTTTCAGGAACCATGGAGATTAATGGCTTGTCGGAGTGCTTTGTGGGCTGGTGTGTACGTCGCACGGCGCCACACAGTGATTCGATAACATCATCATCCAGAAGTAATTGTTTCTGACTTCCGATCTGGCGGACGACACGATCATTGGTCATTGCCACGTCACCGCAGAAGAAGGTAAAAAGCATCAGGGTCAGGCTACGTGCTATTTGCCATCGGCCTTGACTGACCAACGATAGACTGTTTTGTCGGACCATCGAATTTGCCTTTGTATCCAATGAGAAATGAATAAAAGTAGTATAAGTGAAGCAGGAATACCATGTTGAGTGTATAATGAATTGGGTGTACTTATCTATGCGCCATAGACGTGTTTGCGAAAAAACACCCATTTATTTTTTCAGTCACAAACAGATCGTTTTTCCCAGGCACTGTGAATATCTCGTCACAAAAATCGAAATGGGGGCGACGGAAAGCATCGCGTGCTTTCCGTCGCAATCGACAGTCTAGTCGTTCGCGTGTGGCTGACTATGCGTGTTGTTCTGCTGGTGTCGAATGGCTTGAGCCACGTTGGTTGTTGGCCACTTTTACCGACATTGGTATCCTGCTAGAGAACCCGGGAGATCCTGGTCCGGGAAAAGTAGCGTGGGGTGATTTCGATAACGATGGTTGGGTCGATTTGCACGGGGATGGAATCGTTTGGCGCAACGAGGGGGGGTCGTTCAGTCTATTTCAAGCCTTGACTTCGTTTGGTGGCGATGGGGTTTGGGGTGACTATGACAATGATGGCTTCCTCGATATGTCCCATGGCGATCGGTTGTACCGCAACCAAGAAGGAAATGGTTTTGAGGAAGTCAGTTCTCTGATCCCCTCGTCGTCTCTCGGTAACAGTCGTGCTGCCGCTTGGGGTGACTTCAACGGCGACAGTTACCTCGACTTGTTCATCGGTGGATATGCGGTGGGGAACAATTATCCGTACGAGCCAGATGCTCTCCTGATCAACAACCAAGGTCAAAATTTTACTCTCGCGTGGCAAGAATCGGGTACCATTCGTGCAGGGAGAGGTGTCACGGCCGCGGACTTTGATGTGGATGGTGACCTGGATGTTTATGTCTCCAATTATCGTTTGCAACCAAACTACTTATTTGAAAACGACGGGCAGGGGAACATTACGGATACTGCCGGGTCACACGGTGCCCAAGGAGGAAACGGCCATTCCATCGGTGCCGCTTGGGGAGATATGGACAATGATGGCCACATCGATCTGTTTGCTGGTAACTTTGCCCACCGCGGTCAGCCGGAGTCACAATTTCTAAAAAACTTGGGACCTGCCGGGGGTTTCGATTTTCAGAATCAAAGTGGTAGTGCTGGTCTTGGTTATCAAGAATCTTACGCATCGCCCAGCCTGGCGGATTATGACAACGACGGTGATCTCGATCTTTTCTTGACAACGGTGTATTCGGGAGATCACAGCGTTTTGTACCGCAACAACGGATCGTGGAATTTCAGCGACGTGACTGGCTCGGAAGGACTCAGTGGTCTGGGAAAAACCTACATGAATGCATGGGCCGATTTTGACAATGACGGCGATTTGGATCTGGCCGCCGACGGCCGCATTTTTCGCAACAACGAATCGGGAAACAACTGGCTCAAGGTTCATCTGGAAGGAGACGGACATCAAGTGAATCGTTCGGCGATCGGTGCCCAAGTGCGAGCTTCGTTCCAAGGGATGGTGCTGACACGTCAGGTAGAGGCTGGAACGGGGCAGGGGAATCAGAATGATCTCACGTTACACTTTGGATTGGGTAGCTATGGTGACAGCGTTTCCTTAGAAGTTTTGTGGCCCGATGGTACGTCCGAGACGACACAAGTTACACCAAATCAGACAATCACCCTAGCCTTTGGACAGCCTCCCACCGTTCCGGGTCCACTCACAGCGTCCAGCGTTCAGCCGTTCCAAGCCACCGTCCATTGGGGTGAGTCGACGGACTCGGACGGTGATTCGGTGAGCTACGAGCTGCAATACAAAAAAGAGGGAGTGTCGGAACCGTGGAGTAGTAGTATTGTTACGACCAATACGTCTCATGTCCTCACGGAGCTTGCGTTGGATACCACTTACTGGGTCCGGGTGCGGGCCAGCGATGGTGAGAAAGTGAGCGATTGGACTGACCAGGGTGCCGACCTGGTGATGGACCTGAGTGCCGCATTTGCCAACTCGTTCAACGGGAGTGGAAACGTCTGGTCAGACCTCACACCGAACGGAAACCATGCCGAAGCGCAGGATTTTGTTCCGGATTTGGCCAGCCATTGGGTCGATAATAGCAAGTTCGATATGGGTGGCTTTGCAAGTGGCAGGCATTTTACAGTTCCCTCGTTTAGCAACCTGGATGATACCATCGGCTCTTTCGAATTTTGGATCGACAGTAAGGCGGCCGGTGGTGGCTTTCCTCAAAACATCTTTAGTTTTGGCGAAGACGAGCGACTGACCATCAACGACAATCAGTACGAGTGGCGCAATGGCACCTCTGTCTTTAAGGGGCCTGACAATGACCCGAGCGCCGGCCCCCGTCAACTCGTTGTCACGCACGATGGCATGGAGACGAAACTGTATCTCGACGGCATTGAGGTTAATTCCGCCGCCAGTCCTTTCTGGCTGGACGACAGTTCCAAAGATTTTCGGATTGGTGCCACGATCAGCCAGACGGGTTGGCCCGGTTTCTTGCACGTTGCACGTTACTACGATGCTCCATTAACTCCGGCTGAAATCGAGCAGAATTTTGCGACAGGCTTGCTGGGAACCGACTATAAAGTCCAAGCAGGCGCAGAACTGTTCACGACCTTGTCTTTTGGACAGCCTCCCACGGTTCCCGGAGCGCCCTCAGCCTCCCATGTCCAAGCATTGCAAGCCACGGTCAGCTGGGGTGCATCGACCGACCCGGATGGCGATCGGGTCAGCTACGAGCTGCAGTACAAAAAAGAGGGAGTATCGGAGCCGTGGAGCAGTAGTATTGCCACGACTAGCACATCTTATATTCTTACGGAACTTGCTTTGAATACAACGTATTGGGTTCGGGTTCGCGCCAGTGATGGTGAGAACGTGAGCGCTTGGACCGATCAGGGTTCCAGCCTGGTGATGGACCTGAATGCCGCATTTGCCAGCTCGTTTGACGGGAATGGAAATATCTGGTCAGACCTCACACCGAACGGAAACCATGCCGAAGCCCAGAATTTTGTTCCGGATTTGGCCAGCCATTGGGTCGATAATAGCAAGTTCGACATGGGCGGCTTTGAAAGTGGCAGGCATTTTACAGTTCCCTCGTTTAGCAATTTGGATGATGCGAACGGCTCTTTCGAATTCTGGATTGATAGTAACTCGGCCACGGGCGGCGCTCCTCAAAATATCTTTAGTTTTGGTGAAGATCAGCGTCTGACCATCAATGACAATCAGTACGAGTGGCGCAATGGTACCTCAATTTTCAAGGGTCCTACCAATGTTCCAGATGCTGGACCGCGCCAACTTGTTGTCACCCACGACGGACTGGAGACGAAACTATATCTCAACAGTATTGAAGTTAATTCGGCTGCCAGTTCCTTTTGGTTGGATGACAGTTCCCAGGATTTTCGGATTGGTGCTACGGTCACCCAGACGGGCTGGCCCGGTTTCTTGCACGTTGCACGTTACTACGATGCTCCATTAACTCCGGCTGAAATCGAAGAGAGCTTCAGCGCAGGCTTGTTGGAGGCCAACTATCTGGCCGGACAAAAAATGTTTACGACCTTACCAGAACCACTCGACGAATTTGACATTGGGGAAGTGGGGCGGGTCACGAATTTAACACACGAAGCGCAGACGGTCATGCTGGAACAGCAGTATCGAAACCCAGTCGTCTTTGCCCATTCCGCTTCGCTGGTGGGGGCCGATCCGGTATCGGTGCGAGTCACGGATGTCCAACTCGATCGATTTACAATCTACTTGTCCGAACCATCGAATTTGAACGGTTTGCACAATGCGGCGGAGACCGTGACCTATGTAGTGCTCGAAGCAGGAATGCATCAGTTGGTTGATGGAACTCAGTTGGAAGTCGGCACGGTCATGTCCGATGCTACGGTGGGAAGGATTGTGGATAATGAGTGGGAATCTGTTGATTTTGCTACGGCGTTCAGCGCCATACCGGTGGTATTGAGCCAGATCCAGACGACCGCTGGTGAGGCGTACCTCGAAACCCGGCAAAATAGTGTTACCACGAATGGGTTCCAGTTGGCCCTCGAACAGGAAGAGAACAACGGCAGCCAACACGGACTGGAAACAATCGGATATTTAGCCATGGAGCCGGGGAGTGGTGCCTGGAACGGAATGTTAATGGAGGCTCATAATACACCCTCCAGCGTCACTGAGGCCTGGTTCACGCAGTCGTTCGATTGGGTCTACGGCGAAGCACCTGCGTTGTTGACTTCTCTCACCAGCTACAATGGCACCGACAACGCACACGTTCGTTATACCAACCTGACCGCAAACAGTGTTCAACTGAAGATTGGTGAGGATACGACGGCAGACACAGAAACGGTGCATGTAGAAGAGAGCGTAGCCTACCTGGCCATCGGAGGTGAAGGAAGGTTGACGGCTCTCGTTCCGCAAGTCGAAATTGGAGACCTGGGTCGAGTGACAAACCTGACCCATGTCCCACAAACGATTTCCCTGAACCACCATTTTACCGATCCTGTGGTCTTTGCTCAAAGCGCTTCGCTTGCTGGTGTGGATCCCGTGTCGGTGCGGGTGACGGATGTACAGCCGGACCGATTCACGATCTATTTGACAGAGCCATCCAATGAGAACGGTTTGCACAATGCGGCAGAGGTGGTCAGTTACCTTGTACTTGAGTCAGGCAGTCACCGCTTGGCGGATGGAACGCAACTCGAGGTGGGGACGGTCACGACGGCAGCGACAGTAGGCCAAATCGTCAGCAATCAGTGGGAGCTGGTCAATTTTTCTCGTCCGTTTGACTCCGCTCCGGTAGTTCTCAGTCAGATCCAAACGACTTCCGGCCAAGCCTATCTTCAAACTCGGCAAATGGGTGTTGGCCCATCGGCGTTCCAACTCGCTGTGGAGCAGGAAGAGAACGTCGGCACGCAGCATATTTCAGAGACGATCGGCTACCTGGCGATCGAATCAGGCATCGGCAGATGGAGTGGATTGATTTTTGAAGCATTCAACACTCCTGAGAATGTCACGGAATCTTTGACGGACGTGAATTTCGCTTACAATTTCCAGGTAGCTCCGAAGCTTTTGTCTTCGCTGGCCAGCTACGTTGGCAGCGATAACGCCCACATTCGCTACGACAACCTGATGGGGAGCGGTGTTCAATTCAAGATTGGCGAAGATACGACGCGTGACGAGGAAACGGCACACGTGGCCGAAAACGTTGCTTATTTGGCGCTCGGCGGTGAAGGAGTACTGACGGCGATTCGACGTCAACAGCCGCCCCGTGTTTCCCTGGTCGAACGGGATAGTAATTCAGCTACGTTCGACACGCTTGATACATTGACATTTACCTTTGACCAAGGAGTGAGCATCGGTAGCACCGCGTTGACTTTGCTGAACGATACATCAGGCAGCACGGCGGTCGATCTGGAGAATGTTGGTTTCAACTACGATTCCGAGTTATCGATTGGGACGTGGGATTTCACGAGCATCGTGGGGATCATACCCGCTTGGTACACAGCCGTCTTGGATTCCGATAGTATTACCAATCAGACAGGGAATTTCTTAGACGCGGATGGGGATGGGACGAGCGGAGACGACTATAACTATACGTTTCTCGTGGCCAAGCCAGGTGATACCGACTTGGATGCCGACGTTGATATTACCGATCTAGTCGAGCTCGTGAGGCACTTTGATCCGTTGAGCAACCACTCCAACAATGATTGGTGGAAAGGTGACTTTGACAGTGATACCGACGTGGATATTGCTGATTTCAACCGATTGGTCAGTAACTTTTCGCCGTCTGCTTATGTCACTGCCACGGTTGTCTCGTCCGCAGAATTCATGTCGCCCACGGAAATCGGGCAGGGTGGGCAGATTGTGCCTGCCGCACTCAACGGAAACGATTCGGTGCAGCTTTCGCGGACTGTCTCAGTCGAAGAACTTTTAGCGACCGACGACGTTGTTAAAATACGCCCCGTCGACGCCTTGCACAGGGAGCAAGCCATGGTCGACCATGTATTTGGAGAACTCGGCCAGTGGTCGAGTCGCCACGTTGCGCTCTTTGCCAGGAAACCGTCCCGGTTGCAGGGACTTTCGAATTTGTTCTAAAATTCGCTCTGCCGTCGATGGTTGATTCATTGACAAATGGTGAGGACCTAAGGTTGGTCCGCAGTGGCCGGTGTCGACGAAGCGTAACGGTGGGGTTAGTCCATTTCTTTTGCGCAATTCGGAGGCCCATGTTGTCAGCCAAACGGGTAGGATTATTTTTAGCAGTGACCGTTTACTGTAAACTGGCAAACGATCGGAGCATTGATTGTTCTGGGTTCCTTGAGAAAGATTTCCTGGGTCCGTCTGGAGAATTGTTTTCTACACTTTGACCGCTGTTTTCTAAAGGAAGCTCGAACCTGTGGGCTTTGGCGGGATGGGCTCATTGAAGGATCGTTGCAGCGTGAGTGGCTACGTCCTTCGAATGGGTTGTAATAGGGGTGTGGGGGCTGCTGCCACTGGCCAGGATTTATTTCGATTTCTATTTTTTTGTGTGCACGGTAGCGGATGAGAGCATCAGGTCGAGGGTGACGACCAATGTGTGACGCTAATAGCCACCTGTCCCTAACAGCTTCCTATAGTTTTCAAGATCAACTTGGGCTTCTGCTAGGGTCTTGGCGTCTTTGGCGTTGGCGACTTTAGCTTGTAACCAATTCAGCTTACCGTCCTGACGATCTGGCCACTGGTTTTTGGGCGCTGCGAGCAGTTGGTCCAGTTTTGTATGAGCAGCGGCTATACGGTCCAGGTAATCCCGGGCCGAGGTCTCTTTGACTCGGCTGTACTCGCCTCCCTTTGATTTGTCGGCGCTCATGTTCGTCAGCAGGGAGGTGCCATACCAGGGCCACCATCCGTCCGTGTAGAGTGACGATTGGACGACGTTGGTGGCCATTTCAGCGGGCGTCTGAACGGTGACGTAGGCTCCGGACACGAAAAGTGCCGGCAGGTTTTTGCGAATATGCGCCGTGCTGATGAACGAGCCGCGGTATGTCCCATGGTGGTACTCATGTTCTGAAAAAACCAGGCAAGGTACCGCAGCAGATCCAAGTCCACGTTCGACACCTGGCAAGTGATGTAGCATCGGAGCGATCCCAAAGAAAAAGGCCGGGTTGATCTTTTGACATCTGCGTCGGATGGAGTCATACAACGCTTCAATTCGTCTGGCAGCAAAGCTGGCGTAATGATCGCTTGCGTTCTGATCTTGTAACCATTGAGCACGACTTTCGGCAGATGTTGCGCGGTAGGTCTGCTTGGCGTTCGTGGCGTATTTCTTCAGATATGTAGCAAAGCACGTGTTGCATACACAGGACCCGTGATAGCCGCTCTTGTCCGAATGGTACATTTCCATGTCGATGACCATACCGTCAGCGCCGCCTTTGGCAATCTTGATGGCCCACTTGCCGACGTGTTGTCCGCTGATATATTTTTTTTCGACCGGACAGCAAGTGATGTTAGCCAGTCCCTCTTGGGTTGAGCGGAATTTACGATAGGGTTCAAGATGGTGCGTACCGTACTGAAATCCGATCATGATCGTTAGTCCTCGTCGCCTTGCCTCCTTGATATTTGGTGCCAGGCGTGTTTCGATGTCGCTGCTCTTCGAGCGGTCGTGCTTGACGTCAAGAGGTTGGCTGGTATCGACGACTCCAGAAGGTGTGTTGTCAGAATTAACGGTCATGCTGATGCGAACGAGATTGAAACCCGTGTCCCGCAGTACCTGCCCTTTGGTCTTGTCATCGTCTTCAATTTGTTCGAACAGGTCATCCCCGATCCAGATGGCGCGGACCTTCTTCTGCTTCATCCATTGCAGCTTGGGATGCAGTGTTTTCAGCGGTTCCGGTTTCGTCACAATGGGGCGCATGTTCAGTTCCGCCGCGTTGGTGACAGAACCGAGAGGTGACGCGCTGACAGCGGTGAAAACTACCAACACCACTCGAAGATCAACGCTACGACATCGAAATGTTCTCATGACTTCTGTTCCTCGGCAAAAACGTTGTGTTTCAATCAAGAATTGGACGAACCTGTAGGTATTGGGGCCATTTAGATCGTTGACGCTGTCCCAATGATTTTTACATAGGTTGCCAAACGTGCTGAACCCAGCGGTGATGATGTTGTTGCTCTTTCAAGATCTGTTTGGTACCTGATTCCCAACAGGCTTTCCGTTGTTTCAAGTACAACCAGGAATCTATGCAAAACCCAGGGAACTTCATTTTGCACTGGATGGCAGTTGTCCGATACCCAGCAATAGTCGTTTCCCTCATTATTGGTGATTCACGGGCAATTTTTGTCTCGGTCCTTTGTTTCTCGGCCGCAAGCTGCAGGATCCTGGTCAAACGGGTTACCGCTAGCCTTGTTTCAGATGGAACCTTGCCCTCCTCGATGCGGCAGTCGTCAGAGTCTCTCGATGGCTGATCTACTCACCACGGTTGTTGACAGGGTTTTTGTCCAGAAAAAAACTAAAACAGGGGGAATATTTCCCTGTTTTTAAATTCTTGGGAACTTTTACTGCACTGACCGCATCGAAATAAAGAAGATATTTGCGGTGAACAATGGTTGCAACGATGTTCCAGGAGATCCAAATGAGCCTACCCACCAAACTCGGTCAAGGAGCGTCCTTGTTTTTTGGCGTCCTTTCTCTTTTCGTCATGGGGATGAACTGCCAAAAAATTTATGGTCAGGGAGCGTTGATTGATTTTCGTGATCCTGCGGTCCGTTCAGCCGCAAACCCATTGCCGCATTCACGGCGTTTGTATCGTATTAAGACACTCGACGTACAGGTCAACATCGTCGACCGCGTGGCCCGAGTCCAGCTGGCTCAAGAGTTTCAGAATACGACAAATCGAACGATCGAAGCCAGTTTTGTATTTCCGTTGCCCTATGATGGGGCGATCGAAAAGCTGACACTGTTAGTGGGAAACGAAGAGTACGAGGCGAAACTGCTTGACCGTGACGAGGCACGCCGAATCTACGAAGGATATATACGGCGCAACCAGGATCCTGCCCTATTGGAGTGGGTTGGAAAGGGGATGTTCAAGACCAGTGTCTTTCCCATTCCTGCAGGACAGACACGCAAAGTTACCATCCGATATTCTCAGCTTTGTCGCCAGTTTCAAGGGATGACCGAATGGTCTTTCCCATTGAGGATGGCACGTTACAGTGAAAGTCCAATCGATAAGCTGTCTCTCGACGTGACCATTTGTTCACAGGCGGATATTAAAACTGTTTACAGTTCCAGCCATCCGGTTGAGGTTCAACGTTCTTCTGGCAAGGATGCCGCCGTGTCGTACCAGCAGGCAAACGTGATTCCATCTACTGATTTTCACTTGTTGTACGATGTCGGTAGCCAGACGATCGGTACCAGCGTACTTAGTTATCGTCCTGATCCCAAGGAAGATGGATACTTCATGATGTTCGTTTCACCGAAGATCAAGGCAGAACAACGGCAGGCAATTCCCAAGAACGTTGTTTTTGTTCTGGATCGTAGTGGAAGCATGTCTGGTAAGAAAATGTCACAGGCCAGACAGGCTTTAAAGTTTGTCATTAACCACTTGAATCCAGGTGATCTTTTTAACATTGTTGCGTACGATTCAGAGGTGGAATCTTTTGCACCCGAGTTACAGCGTTATACCGATGAGTCGCGCGAACAGGTGCTTGGATTTGTGACAGGGATGTTTGCAGGTGGTAGTACGAACATCGATCGTGCTTTGGAAACTGCACTGGCGATGCTGGTAGATGATCAAACTCCGAATTATATCGTGTTTCTTACAGATGGTATTCCAACCGCTGGTGAAACGAATGTGGTACGCATCGTTGATAATGCGAGCAAGCGAAACGCCGTCCGCGCTCGACTCTGTTGTTTTGGTGTTGGCTATGATGTGAATAGCTTGTTGTTGGATAAGTTGGCCCGTGAAGGTTTCGGACAGACCGTGTACGTCCGTCCCGACGAGGATATCGAGTCGAAGGTGGCCGATTTCTATCGGCGAATTGAATTGCCAGTGTTAATGGATGTCGCCCTGAAGGTGGAAATAGATTCGGTGCCGGTTTCGGTAGGTCAAGTGACGAACCGAGTTTACCCGCGAACCGTGACAGACCTGTTTGCAGGAGAGCAGTTGGTCCTGGTAGGCCGTTACCAGTGTGCAGGTAACGCCAAGGTTGTATTAACGGGATTCGTTAACGGCAACAAACAGAATTTCACGTTTCCTGCAGAGTTCGTTGAAAAATCACACAACCATCGACATGCTTTTGTCGAAAAGCTGTGGGCAGTCCGTCGAGTGGGAGAGATTATCGATATGATCGATTTACAGGGACGCAATCAGGAATTGATTGATGAACTGGTTCTGCTGTCACGCCAGCATGGAATCCTGACACCCTATACATCATTTCTCGCCGATGACAGCCAAGAAACAGATGATTTGGCCGCAACCCGAAATCGGGTTTTCGAGTCTCTTGGCCAGTTAAACACGCAATCCGGGCGTGTAGGATTTGTCCAACGGCGTCACAAAGCAGCGCTAAAAAGTGCAGGTGCCCAGGCGGCCAGAAGCATGGCCGAAGTCGGGAGTTTTCCAGGCCAGACTTTAAAGAAAGATGGAACCGTCAAGTTTCATGATGCGGTGACGGACCAGGAAGTGGATGTGAGCAATTTAAAGCAAGTAGGAGCGAAGTCTTTTTACCGCCAGGGTGAATTATGGGTCGATTCGACAGCCACGAAAAAGCAGATAGCTGCTGCGAAACCGTTGATTCGCTTCAGTCCTTCCTATTTTGATCTGGTGGTACTTCACGGCCAGGCAGTTGGTCAATATCTCGCCTTGCCAGGCCAAGTCATTGTTGTCATCGGTGACCAACCATACCGTGTCAAGGACGCTAATTAGGGAGTGGTTGGTCGGACAAGTCCCTACATTCCAGAGTTTTTTTCCGACTGGAAAACAGTTGGGATTCCTGTGTGCTGTTGCTTACGATTCAACGAGTGAATAAAGTCCACCGTGGTCGTGTTTGAGTTTTCCCTGTTTTGCCAGTTCCTGCCAGACGGTTTTGGGAAACTGATTGGGGGGGGTGATGGCAACGCTGCCAGATTCTTGACCAGAGGAGGTGGCACCGTAGCCCATGCGAGATTCGTCATCCAAGCGAGTCAACTTGAGGCGTTTACGGAATGCTTTCATGGCTAATCGGAGCTCTTCTTTTGACGGGGGTTCGGGGGTGGTTTCCGAATCGACCATGATCTATTCCTTTTGGGTTGCTGG
Organism: uncultured Pirellulaceae bacterium; assembly: GCA_964393615.1. Lineage (GTDB taxonomy): Bacteria > Planctomycetota > Planctomycetia > Pirellulales > Pirellulaceae > CAYMUR01. The sequence continues at coordinate 25,345 of CAYMUR010000009.1, read as the reverse complement.
CTGCGAGAATGAATGCTTGCGGCGATGGATTGCCTTTTGCGGCGTGGATCAACGAGTCTGCGGCCGTAAACGTGAGTTGTCATTGCCGTGAGTTGATATTGCCGACTGGGATTCATTTTAATTTCCCGATCCGCGTTTCTCTAGGGTGCAGCCGCCAGATTGTGATATTTCCTTGGTGTCTTTTGTGCCGTGTGAAACCTCGCGAAACGATGCGACAGCGGTCCACGGCGGGAACGAAATACCTATTCTCTTCCGGTGTGGCACTTTTTACACGTTGTTGTCAGTACATGTGGGTCGATCTGGTGTTCTGTTTTTCGATACGGCACCAGTTCACCATGACATTCACTACATTGAAGATTGTTTTGCATTGTTTTCGCGTGAACCTGTTCGAAGTGCCAATATCCTGGTTGAGGTTCTGCGAGCATTCCAGCGATATCATGGCACTCGATACATTGCCGAGAGCGGATACGTTTGCCTGCCGATTTCATGCCGGACTGCTGTAGGATCGAACGAGCAGCAACCCGGCCTGTCATCACACAGGGCCCAAGGAATGTTCCCTCGAGAGAAGCTTTGCCGTTAATCAATGCTAGTCCAGTTAACTCGCCGACGGCATAAAGGCCTGGAATCGGCTCGCCTTGGCTGTCGACGACTCGGCAATTCATATCGATTGCGACGCCTCCCATGCTTTTGCGTGTGAGTGGGTAGGTTTGCATTGCATAAAACGGAGGAGTTTCCAGTTTTGGAGATGCGGAATTACTAAAATCTGTGGCAGCGGGTCCGAAACGTCCGTAATCGGTGTCTGTTCCCTGTTCCACGAACTGGTTGTATCGTTGCAGCGTCTCCAGCAGATTTTCGGGTGGGAGTCCGGCAAGTTTTGCCAGTGCTTCGATGGTGTCGGCTTTTCGAACCAGATCGGAGTTTTGCAGGATCAAACGATCAACTTTTTCAAAATCCGCCCAGTCTGATCCAGAGATGCCCGTTTTCGCCTTGGTGGCTTCGTCAAAGATGAACCAGCATGTGGCCTGATCCATCGCTAACAGAGGTGGCATCACTTGCTTGGCCCAACCATGCAGGTTGGCAAACCGTTTTCCAGTGGAATCCACGAGGATGCCCCACAGGTTAGCGGCGTTCAGTCCCTTGTTGGTGCCTGGAAAGCGAGGGTCGGGGAGCCCCGTAAAATAATTCCATTGGTAATCCATGTGGACCAGACTACCACCGGCACGTTGAGCCATTTTGTGCCCCAACCCGATCGAGTGACGTCCGGAACCGACCAGGATTTTTTTGGGAAACTTGAATTCTTGCGGCCAGAACTCTCGTACCATCTGTAGATTGTTTTGAAATCCACCGGTGGCCAGAATGACCATGTCCGCAGTGATAGGTTCAGTCGTTTTGTCCCGCAACCGAAATGTCTCGATTCCGACGACTCGATCGTCTACAACGAGCAAATTATCAGCGCGCGTATTCCATAGAAAGTGGATGTTATTCCATTCCAGGCAGGCCTGATAAATTGGCGTAACCAATCCAATACCGCGCCCCTTGGGTTGGTGATTTCGATCGACCGAGTTGCCAGCCGTCGGTAAGACGTCCGAAAACTGTACTCCCAGTCCGATCAGCCATTCATAAATCTCGTGGCAGGAATGATCCACATAATAGCGAACCCATTGCTGGTCGGCTCCCTCCCCCCATTCGACGAAGTCTTTGAATGCCAGGTCGGAAGAATCTTTCAGGCCGGCCTGGCGCTGCAGCGGTGTGTCGATCAACGACACCGCGCCTTGTGACATGACGGCGTGCCCACCAAATACCGATGAGATATCAACGACCGTGACCGTAGCTCCTCCCTGTCCCAATTCCAAAGCGGCAGAAAGGCCAGAAATGCCGGCACCCACGATCACCACGCGAGGTGCTGTGTCCGCCACTGCTTCGGCAACGTCGGGGCTTGGAACGGAGGCGTTAGCGGCAGGCTTTGGGAGAGTCCTGTTGGTACAACCAATTACCATGACGAGGGCCACGAGGGTCGTCCAACAAGGCTTGATTAGGGTGTGAGATAGGTCCATTGAATTTGAGAAATCGGAAGGTAATCCTGGGACGATGGAAAAATTGCTGATTATTCTCATGCTTTGCAAGTTACGAGAAGTGACTGCTTACCAAATTCCAAAGAAAGACAAACTTCTTGAGTTCTATGGGTTCAAAGGATCGATGGCAACGGTCCTTTGTAGTACGAAAAAATAATACAGATCATGGCAAGGCATCTTCACCCAGACGGAAAACACGGGAAAATGCACCTCCAGCCGCCATTAGCTCGTCGTAGGTTCCGCTTTCTGTAATGTGTCCCTGTTCCAATACCAGGATTCGGTCAGCTGTCTGAATTGTTGAATGTCGATGTGCCACCAACAAGACAGTTCGACCTTCTGTGGCTCGGGCGAGGGCTTCCTTGATCTGGGACTCTGTTGCCGTATCCACCGCACTCGTCGCTTCGTCAAGTACCAGAATGGGTGCGTCTTTTAACAGTGCCCGGGCAATGGCAAGACGTTGTTTCTGACCGCCTGACAAGCGGACTCCCCTTTCACCCACCAAGGTATCGTATCCCTGGGGAAACGATCGAATAAAATCATCGGCATGGGCCGCCTGGCAGGCGTTGTAAAGTTCCTGCTCGTCAGCATCGGGCCTGCCCAGTAAAACGTTTTCCCGAATGGTACCGGAGAACAAGAAGACGTCTTGTGAAACCAATCCGACATGTTCTCGTAGCCAGCGCAAAGATAGCTGTCGGACATCGACATCGCCGACCCGGACTGCACCTGACGTGACGTCGAATAACCGCAGAATTAAATGGCAGACGGTCGATTTTCCCGCACCGGTAATTCCCACCAGGGCCACGGTTTCCCCGTCCTGGATGTGGAAGGAAACATCCTGTAGCACAGTGTCTTGAGAGCCATAACTAAAAGTAACATCGACGAATTCGACATGATAACGGCCGGTGTTAGGCTCGAGTGGAGAAGAGGGATCGACAATGTTTGATGGCGTGTCGAGCAGCTCGAAAACCCGCTCAGCGCTTGCCGTCGCTTTCTGAAGATTTTCCGTCAGGTTGGCAAGTCGTAAAAATGGTAAAACGATTTGTCCAAGATACATCAGCAGGACTACCAGATCGGCAACATCGATGCGCAATCCAGGCTGTCCCTCTCCTGGTGGCTGCATCCAGCCTCCGGCCCAAATAATTAAGACGAGACCAGCGCCGCTGGCAGTTTCTATTACCCCGGCCGGGACCAGAGACCACTTGTTGGCATGAATGATTTTGTCACGATAGGCCTGACTTTTCACCTGGACCTTCTTTGCCATATGCGCTTCACGAACGAAGGATTGAATCACCGCCAGGCCGGAGAGGTGGTCCTGGATCCGGGCTGAAACCTCAGCGAAGCGGCTACGTGCTCCTCGCCATGCATTGTGTGTTTTGGAAGTTACGAGGTACACCAGCAATGCGATCAGGGGGAGAGGTGCCAAGGCTATCATGGCAAGTTTCCAGTCGATCCAAAACAGTACTGCCGTGAGTGTGGCGGGAATGACTACCGCCAGCATCGATTCTGGAATTCCATGAGCGATGTAATCTTCGATCGCTTCGACGTCTCCAATAACGCGGGCTACGAGATTGCCTGAATGATGGCGGTGAAGATAACTGGGCGACATCCGTTGTAGATGTTGGTAGACCCGCATGGAGAGTCGATGTAACGTTCGATAGGCTGCGATATGGGAACAGAAGCCATACAGGTAGCGTGTGCAACCGCGTAACAGATAGACGGCGGCGACGATACTTCCCAGAAACCAGAAGCTACCTGACAACTCAGGGGTGCGGACCCAGCGAATCATTTCGCGCACCAGTAGCGGCGGGATGATGCCCAAACCGGTAAACACCAGTCCCAGTAAGACAGACCATCCCATGAGGCCGCGGTCAGGTCCCAACGCCTGCCAAATTCTTGATGCAAATCCCAAAATGTCGGGTCTTTCGTAAGTGTTGGTTGCCGGCGAATGAGACCGGTTCTATTCGTTGTAATCGAAAACCGACCTCCGCGTCGAGAAGGCTCTGTTCGTGCGACACGAATCCAGTTTTGATATTCGAGTAGTTTTCGCTGCAATAGGGACCGGTTTTACCAATCTGAAAACGTGGGCATCGGATGCCATTTTCAGGTCGAGAGTCAGGGTATTTAATGGCGTTGACGTTTTGATGTAAAAGTTTTCCGGAGGCGAAAAATCTAGGCCCTAACGGCTAGGAATGACAAACGCTCAAACGTCAGGGGGACATTGGCGCAGCGCTCACAGACCCCAGAAGTGTTTTAAATAGCAGAGAGTCATGCCCCAGGGACAAGCCTTTGTTGTTGGTCAGCGATAGTGAACGGGGCCCAATTGTCTTGCCCGTTGTCATATTTTTGCATAATATTTCATTTGGTTAAAAGCTCTGGCTTTCAGACCGATGATTATGGCGGGATAGCTTGTTGGTTGGAGTGGTGCCCGTTTGCATGACGCTTGAACTGATCCTGATGAGCAGCTTTGTTTCTGTCAATGATGTTAAAATAGCCTACACCCTGGCCGGCCAGGGGCCGTGTGTTGTGTTTCTTCATGGCTGGATGTGTAACCAATCTTTTTGGCGTGAGCAGAGCGAGCTACTTACGCGTCAAGGTTACCAGTGTCTTACGTTGGATTTCCGTGGCCACGGCCAGTCGGACGTACCGCTGGAAAGCTATTCGGTGGAGCAATTGGTCTGTGATCTCCGTGAAGTCTTAAAGTCACTCGGTATCGAGCAAATAGTGCTGGTGGGGCATTCGATGGGGGGTATGGTCGCGCAGCAATTCTGCTTGGAACATGGTGAGCATGTAGTCGGTCTTGTGCTAGTGACAACGATTGCTGCGGATCGAGACGACCGGTTAATCTCGAAACGCATTGAGAGAGACAGCCAGCATATGCCGTTTTTGGCCGCTTTCGATCGTCATTTTGATCATTGGTTTTCGAGCAGCACTCCGATGACTGTACGAGATCGGGTGAAAACGGAGATGTGTTTGACCTGCGAAAGCCCGAGTTTGGCTTTGGTTCGATCCTATGGATGTTTTGACCAGACGGGCCGTCTTCAACAAATTGGCATTCCCACCTTGGTGATTGGGACGGAGTCCGACGATTCGACCCCTGCTAGCCAGTGTCGGGAACTGGCCGAACTCATTCCCCAGGCGCAACTTGTGTTCATTGAGGGTTGTGGACACTTTCCGATGGTGGAAAATCCACAAAGATTACAACAGCAGCTTCTGAATTTTCTACAGGAAATGAAATAATGCCTTCTAAAAAAGGTTGTGAAGATGTCCAACGATGAATCTCGTGTCGAAAGTGACTTTTTGGGAACCGTAGAGGTTCCTGCAACCGCCCTTTATGGTAGTCAGACACAACGTGCCTTGAATAACTTTCCCTTGCAGGGAGAACGATCCATTGGCCATTATCCGGACTTAGTCAATGCGCTGCTCCAGGTAAAGCAAGCTGGGGCCAAAGCAAATCAGCAAGCCCATTGTCTGGACACTCGGATAGTGCGGGCGATTATTCACAGCGCTGAAAGTTTGCTTGGAGGAAATGCCTGTCAGCATTTTCCCATCCATCGGCTCCACGGCGGTGGGGGCACTTCGGCCAATATGAATGCCAATGAGGTCCTGGCCAACGTTGCGGAAGAACATCTTGGTGGACGCCGGGGCGAATATCGCTGGGTACATCCCAATGACCACGTCAATCTGAATCAGTCCAGCAACGACGTGTATCCTACCGCTTGCCGCATGGCTGTCATTTCTCAGTGGCCTCGACTGTCTACCGCGTTCGAAAGGATGAGACAGGCATTGCAGGAAAAGGCATTGCAATACCAGCAAGAACCACGGATTGCTCGAACCTGTCTGCAAGATGCCGTGGCTGTCACGTTTGGCGATCTCTTTGAAAGTTATGACTCGTTAATGGCGCGGTCCTGTCACCGAATCGCTCACGCCGTCGATGCTTTGCACGCGATTAATCTAGGAGGTACCATCGTGGGGCGAGAGGTAGACGTACCTGACGGTTACCGGGAGCAGATTATTCCGGCATTACAAGAAGTTACTGGCGACCTTGATTACCATTGTACCAGTCACTTTTTTGACGCAGCCCAAAACCCTGACGATCTGGTCGCCGTATCATCCGCTTTAGAGATGTTAGCTCGTGGGCTCATCAAAGTTGCCAAGGACCTACGACTTCTCAGTTCCGGCCCGGAGGCCGGGTTAGGGGAAATAAGGTTGCCGGCCGTTCAGCTCGGTTCTTCCATCATGCCGGGCAAAGTAAACCCTGTCATTCCGGAGTTTGTGATTCAATCGTCCTTGCAGGTGGTTGGCAATCATGTGGCATGTGCGGCGGCGCTGGACCATGGAGAATTGGATCTTAATGTGTGGGAGAGTGTCATGGTTTTTAATATCCTCGACTCCATGCAACTCCTTTCCAATGCGACTTCCAGCCTGGCGAATCGTTGTCTGCAGGAAATGGAGGTGGTGGAGCAACGCGGTGCACAAAACATCAGGACGCTGATCCCGTTGTTAACGGAAGTGATGAAGTCTCAAGGCTATTCAGCCGTCAGTCAGGTTTGTCAAGAAGCGAGTGGAGAGGCACAAGAAATTCGAAAAATATTGCAAGAAAAAGGCTGGGTGTAGCCTGGAAACTTTGGGTTGGCTTAGAGCTCTATTACAACGATAATGTTGGTCTGGTTCATTCGTCTTCGTGGAACCAAAGTCTTCCTGGAGCCAAGTGGGGATTTTTAACGCTACCATGAGCCAGGTCGATGGGGCGTGTGAAGATTCGATCCCCGACACTTTTGGTGACGGTTCCCAGGTAGGCTGGTTGCAATAAAACTTTCAAAACCTGGCGTGTGCTAGCTGGGTTGTTGCCTTGTGGAAGAATCAGTCACTGAAGGACGTGGAACGAGCCGGTCGCAGGATATAAAAAATCCCATCGCAAGGCTGTCCATCCTGTCAATTGTGAGAAAACGTTTGTTGAACCTGAATCGAGCAATGTTTATGATAGGTTCCATGTGGAAAAATTTCTTGAACGGCACCGTGTTCCTTATTAGCGCAGCAGGTTTTGTGCTGCTGTTGGGTAGCATGGCCCTGGGCCGTTGGGGCAACCCTGTTGTGGCAGATGAGTTGCAACGTCCACCTCGTGTCGATTTTGAACGCGATATACAGCCCATTTTTCAAAAACACTGTTATCTTTGTCACGGACAGGATGTTCAAGAAGCAGGTATTCGATTTGACAAAAGATCCCGTGCTTTTCAGGGAGGCGATCGTGGACCTGTGATGATTGCCGGCAAGCCGGACGAAAGCCTTCTGCTGGCAGTGGTTTCAGAAACGGAGCTTGATGGCCAGAGGATGCCACCCCAGGATGCAGCCCCTGCCCTGTCCGCAGAGCAGGTTCAATTTTTGCGATGGTGGATTGAACAAGGAATGCCGTGGGCAGATACGGCAGAGGGTGCCCACGTCACGGACGGCGAACTTTGGTCGCTTAAGCCAGTGACGAGGCCTGGTATACCAATCGTCAAAGATCAACAGTGGGTGCGCAATCCAATTGACGCCTTTGTGCTTGAGGGGCTGGAGAAACACGGAATGACGCCCGCTCCTGCTGCAGCAAACATTGCATTGGCGCGGCGTGTTTCCTTGGACTTGATGGGACTCCCGCTAACACTGGATGAACTGACGCGGTTTGAAATGGAAAACAAGACAGATCCAGAGCACGCTTACTTGGCCCTGGCGGATAGGCTGTTGGCAAGCCAGCATTATGGTGAGCGGTGGGGACGACATTGGTTAGACGTCGCCCGTTATGCAGACAGCAATGGTTATGAAGTGGACCACCCTAAACCAATGGCTTGGAAATATCGAGATTATGTCATCCAATCACTGAACGAAGACAAGCCGTACGATCGGTTCATTTACGAACAACTTGCTGGCGATGAGTTATCTGACGCTACGCCTGAAACCATCATCGCTACCGGTTTTCTCCGTGTGGGGCCCTGGGATGCCGAGCGTGGTGCTTCGGTGCAGCCAACCGAAGTGTTGGAGGAATTGTTTAATGAGCTGGATGACCAGATCAGCACGACTTCACAGGTTTTTCTAGGGCTGACAATGGGATGTGCTCGATGTCATGATCATAAATTCGATCCCATTTCGACGGAGGATTATTACAGTATGGTGGCGGTGTTTCGGCCCTTGAAACGGGAGCACAAGGGTCGCGAGGAATTGACTCGTGCGGCTGTGCCACCACCGGAGCTTGCGAAAAAGAACGCCGCAGATGCACAGGTTGCGCAGTTAAAGAATAAAATTCGCGAACTGGATGCTCCACTGCGAACGGGGTTGTTAGAGACAGGACGGTCGAGGTTGCCAGAAGAGGTGGTGGTTGCTTTCCAGGTGGAACCTGCCCAGCGAACCGATGATGAAAAAAAACAGGTGCAAGAGTTTGCACTGAAATTCGATACCGTTGTCAAGGCGGCACTTGATAACAAAGAACTCGCGAAAACATTTTTGCCAGGGGAAGTGTTAAAAGAAATTGCGAACGCGAGATCAAACATTAAGGATTTAGAGGAAAGATTCGATTATCCGGAGGGATATTTTTTTTACGAACCTTCTTCGGTGGCTCCTGCTACCCACCTGCTGCAACGTGGTGATCCGAAGTTGCCGGGAAAAGTGGTTGAGCCAGCAGTCCTGGTGGCGGTAACAAAACAATTTGGCCAGGAACCGCCAATTTTTGAAAAACCGGATGAATTCACGACCCGGCGACGGATTTCGCTGGCCCATTGGATAGCGAGTCATGATAACCCATTAACGACCAGGGTGATTATCAACCGCGTGTGGCAGTACCATTTTGGCGTGGGTCTCGTTCGGACTCCGAGTGATTTTGGCCATCGGGGCGCTGTTCCGACGCACCCTGAGTTATTAGATTGGCTGGCGGATTGGTTCGTTAACGAAGCTGGGTGGTCTCTGAAAAAACTACATCAATTGGTGATCAGTAGCAGTACCTACCGGATGGGTAAGCGATTCAACAGTGAGTATGCCGAACGTGATCCTGACAACTTGCGTTTATGGCGATTTCCCTACCGCCGACTCGAGGTCGAGTCGATACGTGACTCAATGTTGGCTGCCAGTGGGCAGCTCAATCGGCAACTGTACGGTCCCAGTATGTATCCCAGGATTCCAGATGATGCGCTGCAAAGTGGGTACAACCCTAAAACGGTTTGGCAAGAGTTTGACGAAAAGGAAGCATCACGCCGTACGGTTTACACCTACTTGAAACGCACCCTTGTCGTTCCTTTTTTGGACACGCTTGACTTCTGTGACACATCCACGAGCATTGGACGGCGCGATGTTACGACGGTAGCCCCACAAGCATTAGAGTTGTTGAACGGTGAATTCGTGAATCGGCAGTCAGGCCATTTTGCGAACAGGTTACTCGAAGAGGCTGCTCCGGATGCAAAGGAACAGGTCGTAACGGCGTACCGTTTGGCACTCGGCAGAACGCCTGTGGCAGATGAACGGGAAATTCTCGTCGAGTACGTGGTGGCCGAGACGAGGAAGCTAGTGCAAGATGCGGAAGCCGGCGGCAATCAAAAACCTAATCACGAACAGGCGTATCGACAGGCCCTCGCACAAATGTGCCGCATTCTTTTTAATTTGAATGAATTCGTTTACACGGACTGAGTAAGAAATGACGGTATTTATCGACAATCAGACACGATGTGGTCGTACGCGTCGTGAATTTTTGTGGCAGTGGGGTGGGGGGTTTGCGGCGCTCCCACTGATCGATCTTCTCACTCGTGATGGTTTTACCGGATCAACAATAGCGGCTGAGAATATTGTGAGTGAAAGTATTCGTAAAAGATCTCAAAGTCACTTTTCGGCGAAAGCAAAACAAGTTGTGTTTTTCTTTCTCAATGGCGGTCCCAGTCAGGTCGATACTTTCGACCACAAACCTGCGCTGAAAAAATATGAGGGAAAGGATTACCATCGTGAAATTCAAATTGGCTCGAACGGTCGGCCTGTTGGAAAACTGATGCCATCTCCTTTTCCGTTTAAGAAATATGGTGAAAGTGGTTTGGAGATAAGCAGTCTTTTTCCTAATGTTGCACGGTTTGTGGATGATTTGTGCGTCATTCGATCGATGTATGCCGACACGCCGACACACAGTCCCGGTATCCTGCAAATGAACAGTGGTAGCATTGTCACCGGTAAGCCCAGTCTTGGAGCCTGGTTGGGATACGGGCTTGGCGATCTGAATGCGAATGTTCCCAATTATGTGGTCATGACAGACCATCGAGGGGGACCTCGAGGAGGAGCGGCGGCGTGGACGTCGGGTTTTATGCCAGCTGCTTACCAGGGGACATTGTTTCGTAGTAAGGGTGTTCCGATCCTGAATTTGAAAAATCCGGAGGGGATTGATCAGGGTACACAACGCCGTAGCCTGGATGTCTTGGGACGTCTGAACCACAAGCATCTTCAAGAACAAGGTGGTGATTCGGAACTTGCTGCCAGAATTGAGTCTTACGAACTTGCATTTCGTATGCAGACAGAAGCTGCCGATGCGGTGGATGTTAGCAAAGAATCGGCCGAGATGCGGGAACTCTACGGGTTAAACCGCAAAGAGACGGAGTATTTTGGTCGCCAGTGCATGTTGACGAGGCGATTGCTTGAACGCGGTGTCCGCTATATCCAACTGTATTCGGGCGGTGGCGCAGATTCGTGGGATGCACACAACAACTGTACTGATAACCATGGTCGTCATGCCCTGGAAACGGATCAGCCGATCGCAGCGCTGATGGAAGATTTGAAGCGACGTGGTATGTGGGATGATACGCTGTTGATTTGGGGTGGCGAATTCGGGCGAACACCCACCAGTGAAGGTAAGGGCAAGCCAGGCCGAGATCACAATCAATATGGTTTTAGCATGTGGTTGGCGGGAGGTGGTGTAAAAGGCGGGCAGGCGATCGGTGCAACCGACGAAGTAGGATTCACGGCGGTGGAAAACCGGGTTCACGTGTCAGATTTGCATGCCACGATATTGCACCTGTTGGGATTGGACCATGAAAAACTGACTTTTCTGCACAATGGCCTGGACCAACGATTGACCGGGGTACAGGCACGCCGTGTTTTACAAGAGGTTTTTACCTGAGCAATGTTGCAAGAATGCTTTGACCTCGCCTCGTCGACCATCCGGCCCTGTCTTGCAAACTCGGACTAGTCGTTGCGAAACGATGGAATGGTTTGCGGGTTTCCTTTGGAGGTTTTAGCTTACTGGTTTTTCCAAACCATGGTTTATGATTCATCATGAAGCTCGTTTCGTTGACAGCTGCTCTGCTTGGGATATAAAATGAACAGTGGCTGGAGTAAGTATTCTATTCGGTGAAGGAGGCAGCGCGTGGAATCTGCAGGGTGTACACACCTTCACAAAGTTTTGCCGGTAGCGTTGTTTGTAATTCTCTGGCCAGTTGCGCTGTGTGCCGCTGGCGATGTCTCGGCAGACTCTCAATCGCGGCTGCCTGCAGGCGAAGCACTCGCTATTCTGTTTGAGCAGGATGTCGTGCCTATTTTTCGTGTTTATTGTTGGAAATGTCATGGGTTGGAGGGCAGGTTCGCCGAACTCGATTTGCGCAGCATGCCGTTAGTCCAGCGAGGTGGTGTGAGCGGGCCAGTGGTTGTTCCTGGTTCGGCGGAGCAAAGTTTGCTTTACAAAGTGTTGACTCCTGGTGACCGGCAGCAAGCCCATGCAATTGCCGTGAAGGAGGCCGAAGACAGAGGCCGACAGGGGGTTCCACGTTTAGGAAT
>CAYMUR010000009.1:0-13484 GCA_964393615.1 uncultured Pirellulaceae bacterium | reverse complement strand
GTTGTCGGAGCAGCATGTGAAAACGATCGCTGCTTGGATCGACTCTGGTGCGCCTTCCCAGGTTCAAGCGGTGAGCCTCAAGTCAGGTCAGACGCTATCGATCACAGCGAAAGATCGTGAATGGTGGTCGTTTCAGACGCCGACACCACCTGCAGTTCCCACGGTCAAGGATTTACACCGAGTACGGAGTCCCATTGATGCGTTTTTGCTTGCAAAACTCGAACGACATGCAATTTCTTTTTCTCAAGAAACAACGCCGGCAGTTTTAGTACGCAGGCTTTACCTTGACATGATAGGTTTACCACCGTCTTATGAAGACGTGGAGCGATACTTTCAAGACGAATCTCTGGACCGCTACGAACGACTTGTCGACCGTTTACTCGCGTCCCCTCATTATGGGGAACGTTGGGGACGCCACTGGCTAGATGCTGCTGGTTATGTTGATGTGGTAGGGCATGATGATTTGATTACGAGCACTTGGCTGCAGAAGGGAATTTGGCGCTATCGTGATTATGTCATTCGATCGTACAACCTGGATAAACCCTTTGATCAATTTTTGCTGGAACAAATCGCAGGTGATGAGCTCATTGAATGGCGTGAGGCGGATCGTTTCACACCCGAGATTCGAGAGCACCTGGTGGCAACGGGTTTCCTTCGGCTGGCGCGAGATCAGACTTTTGAGCGGGTGTCGGACAAGGCCGTTCACCGTTACAACACACTGGTGGAAATGACAGCTATTTTCTGTACGAATATTTTAGGCTTAACGGTGCAATGTGCGCAATGTCATTCCCACAAGTATGAACCGATCAGCCAATTGGATTACTATCGACTACAGGCTTTTTTTACACCTGCTTATAATCCCCAAAAGTGGAGACACTCCTGGGGTGACAAGGTGGAACGCGAGATACCTCTTGAGGACCCGGAGACAGGGCGTTTTCTGAGAGTGATTTCGGAGAAAGAATATCAAAAGGTCAAATTGGCGAATGCCGAGAACGATGTGAAAATTGCCGCTTACGAGGAAACCTTGGATACCATACGTGTGGCGGCGCGCAGAAAAGTCCTGGCACGAAAGATTGTAGTGGTTCCCGAAGCGTTGCGGTCAGCTGTCCAGGCTGCTGTGGAGATACCGGAGCGCGAGCGGAGTGATCGACAAAGCCAATACATTAAACAATTTGGGGATCTCATAGAGGTAACGGATGAAGAAGTCTCGCTGGAACTGGAGACGGTAGAATCCAAACGAGTGGCGGATCTTGAAGATCAGATTCGCAACCTTGGTAAGCAGAAAAATCATCCCAAGCTCATTCAGGCGTTGTGGGATGTTGGGCCCCCGTACCCGCAATATATCTTGGAACGTGGTGATTACGAACGCCCCGGTGTGGAAGTGCAGCCGGCAATTTTTTCTGTTCTTGACGATCCGGACGATCCGTGGAGCATTCCTGCTCCTGGGCCGAACGCGGTAACTAGTGGTTATCGTACAGCACTGGCTCGGTGGCTTGTTCGTGCAGATAATCCTCTCACGCCACGTGTTTTTGTGAACCGAGTGTGGCAGCGGTATTTTGATCGCGGTATTGTCGAAACGACAGACAACGTGGGGCGGTCAGGCGCTTTGCCTTCTCACCCTGAACTTCTGGATTGGCTTGCGACGGAATTTGTGCGCGGTGAGTGGAGACTGAAGCCATTGCACAAACGGATCGTGACAGCGACCGTTTACCGTCAAGCGACGGATCGACGTGGCATTGCCGAGGCAGCAGATCCACACAAAATGGATCCTGAAAATCGATTACTTTGGAAAATGCCACTGCGGCGGCTTGATTCGGAAGTGATACGGGATTCGATCCTGGCAATTAGTGGAAAGCTCGAACCAACCATGGGTGGGCCACCGGTGATTCCTTTCGCCAATCCAGATGGTGCCACATTGTCATTTCAAAACCATTCTCTTGTTCATCCTGTCGATGAATTTCGTCGAGCAATTTATATTGTCAATCGTAGAAACTATCATCTGAACACACTGAAGGTATTCGACCAGCCGGTGCTTGCAACGAACTGTACGCAGCGGAAAAAATCTGCCATAGTTCTGCAGTCACTTACACTGCTTAACGACCAGTTTGTTCAGCAGCAGGCTTTACACTTTGCGAATCGAGTGGTTCAGCGTGGAGGTGATTCCCAGCTGCGTCGAATCCAGCTGGCGTTTCGATGGGCATTTGGTCGTGATGCGGATGCTTCAGAGTTGGACGCCAGCAGAAAACTGCTTCAACAACAGGGTGTACTCTATCAGCCAACAGAGGAAGAAAATAAAGCCTTGCAGGCAGGTAATCATGCGTTGGTCGATTTGTGTCACATGTTGTTCAATGCGAACGAATTTCTTTACATTCGCTGAGAGGGAGTGACAGTAGAATATTAGTACGGTAAAAAGGGTTCTTGAATTTGCAGCCAGTATCTGTATTCGTGTGGGTGGAAACAGGTGGATAAAAAATTGACAACAGGGTGTCTAGCGAACCAACTGGATGTTGGCTGGGGAGCGTGTACGCGGAGGCAGATGCTCGGTCGATCGGGTTTAGGGTTTGGTGCGTTGGCGTTTCAATTCTTGCACCAGCAGGCCACCTGTGGCAACACCAGGAATGACGGTCAGAGAGTGCCCAGCTTGCGACCGCAAACACCGCGATTTGTGCCACGTGCAAAATCCATCATTTTTCTCATGCAAACTGGCGGTGTGAGCCAGATGGATGTTTGGGATCCCAAGCCGGAATTGAATAAATATGATGGAAAAAAACACAGGATTCACACCGAGGTGGCTGGGCCTGGGTCGGAACAGAATCGGATCCTGGGAAGTTGGATGAAGTTTCGCAAGTGGGGCCGCTGTGGTATGGATGTTTCCACTGCGTTGCCGCACATTGCCCAGTTGGCCGATGAACTGTGTTTGGTGCGTTCCATGCACACATACCACAATAACCATTTGGAAGGCTGGACGATTCTTTCAACGGGCAAGATTTTTCAGGGGCGCCCCAGTCTCGGTTCATGGATCAGTTATGGCCTGGGAAGCGAGAATCAGAGTCTACCCGCATTTGTCGTGTTGCGTGATCCGAGTGGTTACAATCCGGGCCCGTACATGTGGACTTCTGGATGGTTGCCGCCCCTGTACGGTGGAACGGAGTTCAATGCGGAAGGAACGCCCATTTTGAATTTGCAATCTGCAAAGGCTCAACGCCCGGGAGTACAACGCAATAACTTGGAATATCTTGCCACACTAAATCGGCAATATCAAGAAAAATATCCAGACGATGCTCGACTGGAAACTCGTATTCTGAACTATGAGTTGGCTGCGAGAATGCAAGTCGATGCCTTGGATACGATGGCGATTAGCGACGAACCAAGTTCGGTCCACCAACTGTATGGGCTGGATAATCCCGACACGCGCCCTTATGGCTTACGCTGCCTTTTGGCACGTAAGTTGGTGGAAAAAGGAGTACGTTTTGTGCAAGTGTTTCCCCAAAACGGCCATACGTGGGATTCCCACCAGAGTTTCGATGATGCATTGCCAATGGCCCAGGCAACGGACCTACCGATCGCAGGCCTGATTCGTGATTTGAAATCACGTGGTCTGCTTGACGAGACGATTGTGGTTTGGGCAGGAGAATTCGGGCGGTTGCCAGTGTCCCAAGGAAATAAGGGCCGTGATCATAACCGCAATGCCGCCTCTTTGTTTCTTACCGGAGGAGGCTTTAAGTCAGGGTATATTCATGGGGCGACGGACTCGCTAGGCTACAAGGCGGTTCAGGATCGGGTCAGCATTTCCGATTTTCATGCCACACTTTTGCATCAGCTGGGGCTGAATCACGAGACTCTGAGCTATCGACATTCGGGACGTGACGAGACACTGACCGATGTTCCTGTGACCGGTGCCAAGGTGGTGGGTGATTTGCTTGCATAATTAGTTTAACGACTTGGATACCTCGTTTCTGTCGGCATGCATGGCGCAAATAAATTTACTTTGCAGTGTCACCGTTTAGTTTTTGGAATAGAAATCATCGTGATTCGTGACGACCATTCGTCACCATCAGAAAAATGTCAACAAATGGTTATCACCGATTTGTCAAGAAAGGAAGTAATGGATGAAATGGGCTAGTTTGCGGCGAGGGTTACTTGATCAATATGACCGTAATACACCAGTTATTCTTCCCGTTGCCGCGGTGGAACAGCATGGTGAGCATTTGCCACTGGGTACGGACTGCATGATTGTGGAAGCAATCCTTGACCGGTTGGAAGAGGCAATGGACGACAAGGTGCTCGTGATGCCCACCCAGTCAGTTGGCTGTTCGGAACATCATATGCTTTTTCCGGGCTCACTAACGCTGACGCATGACACGTTTCGTCAGACAGTCATGGAAGTGGCTGGTAGTGCAATCCGTCATGGGTTCAAACGTATCATGGTCCTTAACAGTCATGGTGGTAACCAGGCGATTAATGGTGTCATCGGTGAAATGATGGGACAGGCATATCCCGAGGTGGAATGTTTAGTGGGCAATTGGTGGACCATTTCTTTGCCCCGACTCAAACCGCTTCAGGAAGGACCGATGGGGTCGGTGGGGCATGCGTGTGAATTTGAGACCAGTATTATTCAGGCCGTTGCACCACAGCTTGTGGATATGTCACAGGCTCAAGATGGGGGCATACAGCATCGTGTTGAATCGATGTGGTTCGACCTGATTGAAGGGCCCCGGGCGGCATGTTACCGACCGTTTCATGTCCTGTCAGAAAATGGGGTTTTTGGGAAACCTTCTTTGGCGACGGCGGAAAAGGGTGAAAAAATCCTGGATGCCGTAGTCCAAAGCATTCAAGAATTGCTCGCTGAATTTTGGACCAATTGACGACGGTGAGCAGTGGTCAGTGCCTGGAAACTTGTGAGGGCCGGTTTGCTGGAAATGTTTCCAGATCATGAGGACGGGACAAATGACTTGCGAAAAGGCTGTTGCTGGTTCGGGTATCGACGGGAAGCATTCCAATTCTGTCTATTGTGGTTCACGGTGGTTGAAAACCCTGTGGACTGGATGGCATCGAGTCGCCCAGATATAAAAAGACTGGCTTTCCGTGTTGTGAAGCAGACGGTTCTTGTAGGCTGGGGATGGTGAGTACCTTGGCGTTCCACTGACGAGTTGCTTGCCAGATGGAATGGGTTACCGCAGGGAATACTTGTAATTACGCATATCGCTAGGAGTTGTTTTATGGGCCAGATACTTGCCAGTATGGTTGGAGTGGACATTTCGCCACGGTTTCATCCGCAATACGGTGCGCGGGGTACGACACCACGGATGACAGAACTTCACCGCCCGCTGTTGGCCCGTTGCCTTGTGCTTGAACAAGACGACCGGCAACTGATTTGGTATGGAGGGGATCTGAACGGCGAGCCCATACCGTTTACGGATGCGTTACGAGACGAATTGGCTGGCCGATTGGGAGTTCCCCGTAGCCAGATTGCCTGGTCCAGTAGCCAAAGCCACGCGTGTGGTGCGCTTCCGGGATCCATCATGTCCGGCAGTCACATTGAAAATCTGATAGCCGATGATCCGGAATTCATCGAGGTCGAACGCCAGCGATTTTTTAATGATTTGGTAAGTGCTGCACAGCAGGCGATAGAGACTTTGCAGCCGGTACAACTTTGGGCCGGTCGTGGATTTTGCGATTCGATCGGCTATAACAGCCGTTTTCCAATGCCGACGGGAGGATGTAAATTCAGCCGGGACTGGGCCGAAGGCGTGCAGGGCGGAAAATTTTATGATCCAACCGTCAGTTTACTGCGTTTCGAAGATGCGAGTGGTAAGCCGTTGGGAGTGATCTTTAATTTTTGCTGCCATCCGGCGGTGTTGATCATGCAGGAGTGTGTGTCGCCTGACTGGGTGGGTGCTGCGCGTCAATGTATCGAGGACGCGCTCGACGGCGCACCGGCGATGTTTGTTCAGGGATTCTGTGGTGATGTGCATCCACGTCACATGTTTGGTACCCCCGAACAGGCAGACCGGTTGGGCGAACGTCTCGGCAAAACCGCAGTGAGAGCCTTGGCAACACTGAATCCTGTACGTTGTGAGCCTTTTGATTTTGTCTGGCGGACGGTTGAACTACCCTGTCAGCCAATGCCGACACGCCAGGAGTGTGAAGACCAGATTGCTTTGCGTGAAGCCTATATCGAAGAAGTACTTGGGCCTGATCCCCAGGCCTGTTGGTGTGCCGGTTTCAATTTTCCGGACCCGGGACGATTTTCCCCGGAGATGCGGGCCGATGTTGCCCGGTTAAGTATCCTTTATTATCAGGAAGCCATTCGTATGCTGGAGGCTGGCGAGGAGCCGCGGAAGAAACTGGATATTACGGTCGGCGGATTGCGTCTGGGTGATGTAGGCGTGGCATTTTCACCTGGTGAAAACTTTACGATTACCGGTGACCGGGTCCGTCAACGTTCTCCTTTTGCCCATACGTTGATCTGTGGCGATACGAATGGTCTTTTTGGATACATGGGCACGGACGAAGAGATCGAGCGTGGCGGATTCGAAACGGACGCCTTTTGGAAGTGCCTCGAGTTCGAAGGCATGCGTCTGCCGCCAGCTCAAGGTACTGCCGGCCAGGTGGCGGGTAGGCTTGGTGAATTGTTGCGAGAACTGCATGCCGGGTCAAACTGATCGTGGGTCGGAATCTAATTACCAATCAGTTGTGCTGTGGCGGGAAATGTTCCGTCTGGAATCTCTCATCGATTATCATTTCAGTGACTGACACTTGACGTAATCTTCCTGGTGCCGAGGGTTTTAGAGTCAATTATCCACGAGCCAACCCAGTTGGATGGTGTGTGCATGGCTACCGAAGCATATCTGCGAGCTAAAGATGCAGTGAATTGGCTGCAAACTAGATGATCGGTAATTCGAATCCCTTGCGGTACTCTCGGCTGAGTAACTGGTTGGCTTCGACGTCGTCAATAAAGGTTTCCTTGTGTGGGTCAAACTCTAATCGACGACCCGTTCGGTAAGCGATGTTGCCCAGATGACAAAGCAGAGAAGAGTAATGTCCTTCTTCGATGTCTGCGACTAAATTCTTTTGCCTGCGGTTCTTCACACAATCAATGAAGTTCTGGTAATGGGCTGGAGAATCTTTCCATTTTTGTTCGAACGAGGGCCCCTGGTCATTTTTGTAAAAAACCCGAAAGCCATTTCGATCTACCATCAGGTAGCCTTGGTCACCGAATATAATATTGTCGTTGTCCAGGCGATGACCTTGCATACGATAGGGAGTAAAGTCGCGTTGCTCAAAAACGTAAAGTAGATTGTCGTATTCCCAAGTGACAACCATGGCATCCGGTGTCTGCTGTGCATCGCCACGAGATCCTAGCTTGGCACCACTGCAACTCACGGCGTGTGGCGTTTTCAACCCTAACGCCCAACGACCCAGGTCGACCTGATGTACACCGTCATTGCCCAAATCTCCCGTGCCGTAGGGCCACATCCAGTGCCAACTGGAGTGAAAGTGGTTGCGGTTAAAGGGGCGTTTGGGTGCTGGGCCAAGCCAGAGATCATAATCCACGCCTGGCGGGGTCGGGCTGTCAGCGCGAAAGGGAAGACGTCCACGTCGCTGGTTGTTAATGGCTTTCACCATGAATGGTGTCCCGATGACCCCTTCCTTAACCAGTTTCCATGCCCGCTTGTAATGTGGCGCGGATCGCAGGTTCGTGCCGTGCTGAACAATTCGCCGATGTTTTCTGGCTGCTTTAACAGCGAGACGTCCTTCGTTGACGTTGTGGGAACACGGTTTTTCGACGTAAACGTCTTTTCCCGCCAGGCAGGCGTGGATGGTTAGCGGAGCGTGCCAATGGTCTGGTGTAGCGACGATCAAAGCGTCGATGTCTTTGCGTTCCAGTAATAAGCGAAAATCAACAACCGACTCAGGGCGACGTCCAGAGGTATTTTTGATTTTCTCACACAATGCCCCCGCCCGGTTTTGATCGACGTCACAAACGACGGCTACTTGGCTGTCCGGCAACCGGGAAAACCAATCTGCAAGCCTGGCACCTCTACCGCAGCCAAGTACGGCAACGGTGACCGTTTCACTGGGTGCGGCCTTAGCGGTTTTCATTGGAGTGGCAGCTATGACTCCGACTGCACCGGCATTAAATGCTCTGCGGTTGATATGGTTGATTGGTGGCATTTCTATTTTCCTGGCCAGAGCGACGCGAAAAGTGTTCTACCGTAATTGCATCGTAGTTGAGGTGCTGATAACAGACAACGCAAGACCCCTTTCTTTTTACTTTTCGCTTGCGCCTGTTTGGAGTTTTGCTTAAAAAATCTTTAAATCGACCTGTCCTAAACCACCAAGAAGGTGTCCCCATTGTTTTACTCGACTCCATCATTCAGAGAAACAGTGCTCTACGAGACGGTGTCTCCGCTTGCGCAATTGATTCTGGGATAAAAAGGCTTAAAGAAACCCAGGGCGTAGCTCGGAAGGTCGAAGGCACCCGTGCGCCAGTAGGGTAGTAGCGATAGGTGAACCGGCTAAGAATCCGTTCCTCCGTGCACTCCAGCGAACCGGGAGAGTGCATGCTCTGATGCATAGCCCCAAAAAAGATATCAAGTGATTGTTGCCGTCCCAGGTTTTACGGTTATCGAGGCTGAGTACGGCCTCGATTCCATGGCACCTATCTGCCTCAAGCTCCCCATCCATACGGCATACGTCATGAGAATCTCGTTGTTCCGGAGAGTCAGGAGTTGTGTGTGACTTTTACCATGTCCGAAGTGAACCTGGTGATCGGTTCAGGTTGGCCATGCTATGCTGCCGGGGTTCATAAGGTCTTTTGGGCTAACTCGAATGAAACCTTGGGGACGATCCCAGGGGGCCCTATGCTGAATCAGTTGGCACGGTGACGCGTGAGGAGACTTCTCGACTGTCTCCACCTTGGAAAGGAGTACAAGCCACCCGTCAGGGTGGGCCCCTGTTTTTCTCACTGCAATGGTTTGAAACCCAGTTTCGTAGTCCGGTCTAGCTCGACAGGAACTGCCTGGGTATCTCCAATTCCACTGTAAGCCCCCTGTCTTGTAGCGGTGTTGGTTACGATAATCTATTTTACGCGTTCCGTCGTAGATTTTTTCATGACATGACAAATCACTTTTTGGTTGAGACCACCATCATGCGGCTATACTTCCTACCATGCGTTCCTGTACTGTCAATAATCGTCTTGATCAGTACGCTGGGCATACCAACAGCGCCAGCTCATGCTGCAGATCGGCCGCAAGTCGATGTACTGGTTGGCGAAGATATCTCCAACCTGGAGCAGTTTGCTGCACAGCAGCTGTGTTATTACCTGAAGGAAATTTACGCTGTGACGTCCGAGCCGTTGGTCGAACCGCGGTTGAACGCTCCCATCAAACTAATCGTTGGTCGCCCCGCAACGAATCCCACGGTGGCCCGCGCTTTGGCTGGAGTAGCGTGGCCCGACATGAGCGAACAGGGAATCGCATTGATACCGGTCCGGCTGGATGAGAAACCGGCGTTGATTATCGGTGGTGGTAGCGATCGCGCCACCTTGTGGGCAGTCTACGAGTTAGTGGAGCGTTGGGGTGTGCGGTTTCTACTAGATGGGGACGTGTTTCCCGACGATCACGGTGGTGACGCGTCGAACCGCGTGGATATTCGATTGCCGGAAAAACAGGTTATCAAAGAGCCAGTGCTGCCGATTCGCCAATGGCGCGTGATCAATGATTTCGCCTGCGGGCCTGAATGTTGGGGGATTGCTGATTACAGAACGCTTCTCGACCAGCTAGCCAAATTGAAGTTCAATCGCATTTATGTATCGATTTATGCCTGGCAGCCATTTTTGGATCTCCGTCACGGAGGTATTCAACGAAAAGAGGCGTGGCTCTGGTACGATTTTCATTATCCTCTGACGGGCGACTTGCCGGGACGATCGCTATTTGATGAGCGGTCCGAATTCTGGAATCCAGATCTTCCCATCGGTGCCAGCTACCGTGAATTTTCTGATGCGGGTCGACAGCACGTGAGTGCCATCATGGATTACGCCAAGGCTCGTGGTTTTGAAATTTCTATGGTCGCCAACGTTGCCGAGTTTCCACGAGAATTTGCGCCGCTGTTGAAAGATTTTCGCGCCATCTATTCCAGTTTAGGCAATCTGACAATCACACCTGGTCCGCAGCAGCCAATGGATGATCCGAACCTGCTCGATCTGGCTGCCGCCGTGCTTAAGACGACGGTCAACGTCTATCCTCAGGTCGATATCTTGGTGCCCCAAGTTCCGGAAATTTCGAGTTGGACTGACGCGTACAAGAGTGCCTGGGACGCGTTGGACGCGAAATATGACTTGGCCGCGACATTTTCCGTGGAAGACTTGATCGATGCTGCCCATCACCGACGCGGCTATGCAGCAGGTTCGGAACGGGCAGTCACCGAAGTGAAAGCGAACATTGCCGCTTTGTACATGGTCGACCGACTGTTTACGGAAAGAAAAGTGCTCGCCGACACGAAACGCCCCGATGCGATTATCTCGTTCAGTTCCATGGCGGAAGAGGTGTTGCCGTTGTTACCGCACGTGTTGCCGGCAGGATCGGAAACTCTCAACTTGTTGGACTACACGCCAGAGCGAATTGTCGCCCGACCCGAAGCATTTGCGGGCGTACAGAACGATCGTGTGCAGCATACGTTGATTTTTACATTACATGACGACAATGTTGGTGTCCTACCACAGTTGAACACTGGTTCTCTGGCAAAGCTGGTGGGGCATATGCGCGAACATGGTTGGGCGGGTTTTATCACTCGCTATTGGATGACCAGCGACCATGATCCCTGCGTGGCGTATCTGGCCCGTGCAGCATGGGACGACGACGTGACCCCCGAGGACGTAGCTCGGGATCTGATCCGCGTGGTATGTGGCGAAGCCGCGGTACCAGAGATGCTAACCGTATTCGCAGAACTGGAAGAGACTACCCGCCATTTGAACGGACATGGACTAGGGTTGACATTTCCCGTGCCAAGCATGATCACCAAGCATCTGACTCCTGGCTCCCTTTCAGACGACTTGGTCCAAGACCGAAACGGATATCGACTGTCGCTGGCGGCGGCAAGAAGGGCTTGGGAAAAATCGAGCGAACGGGGAAGACCGTACGTGGAGTATTGGATTGGACGTTTAGAGTTCGGGATTGGGTACATCGATTGTATCGAGGCGGTAAAGCATCTGGCCAATGCCAAATCCGAACTCGAACTTGCCCGAGAAGGGGCGGACGAGACGCTGATCTCCGTCAAGCAGCGTGTGGCGTTGGCCTCTGCCGAAGCGGCGTTTCAGATATCCAGCAACATGCTGAATACCTTAGGCAGTGTTGCTCGAAACCAGTCGGATCGTGGCGCCATCGCGGTGATGAACGAATACGTTTACAGACGTTTGCAAGAGCAGGTCCAGCAGTTACAGCCATAGCCGGGAAGAGGCCATCCGGAAACCAGCGCATGACACGTTGTTGGTTCCCTTGCAGAATCTCTCGAGTTCTGCACAGAATGCACCTGCTGCACGTCCAAAGCCCCGAGAGATCTAGAGGCGGTTCCAGGGATCGTGCAGGGGAAGAGGAGATTTCGCTAAGGGTGGCAAAATGTCAAGGTTTCTTTAGCATGGAGTCGTGGGCTGAAACCGGTGTTTTTGATTCCACATCTGAACTGGTTCTTCTTTTTTGTGTTTAACGATTAGGACTCCTCATGTCAGATGAAAATATCCATGCTGGAAGACGGCAATTCCTTAAACAAAGTGCCGAGGCGGTTGTCGGGGCCGGTGCATTGCTGACAGGATCTTTCGGCACGGTCGAGGCTCAGCTTGGCAGTACCACGCAGGGATCCGGAACGATTCCGCCACATCGGGAACTGCAGCTGCCCGGTTTGCATACCTATGCTGAACGAAGTATCGCCGCTGGGGAGACGATTCACTTTCGCACATCGAGTACCGTGCCCTATCGGCTCTCGATCTGTCGCCTGGCGGGTGATGTGGACGATCAGTCCAGCGACGTAGTGCTACATACGCAGCAAGAAACAGAGCCCAGGCAACAGTCGATTTATCCCGGATCCTATGTGCATGTCGATCAAGGCCTGCCTGCAGACCAGGAACTCTCTGCCATCACGCTTGAGTGCTGGGTGCGGCCGTGGCGACTCAATGAATGGCAGGGCGTCATGACTCAACATGACTTTCCCCAGGCGTGCGGCGTAGGGCTGTTCATAGACCACGCAGGCCGAGCTGCGCTTTATTTGGGAGACGGCGGCAAGTACGACCCGTCGCGAAACTTTGTTGGCGCCAAACTGAATCATCGCCGCTGGAATCACCTCGTGGGAACCTGGGACGGAAACCAGGTTGTCCTCTGGGTCAATGGACGCAAGTCCGGTACGTGGGAGCTGAGTGAAGCCGTGCGAGCCGGGAAAGCGAGTTTACGACTAGCCGCTTATGGTCAGGATGGTGTTGCGGATCGTTTTCTGGAAGGCGACCTGGCCCTACCCACGATCTACTCCAAAGCGCTTTTGGCAGACGAGATCAAAGAACGAATCGACGCCCGCGCTCTGAAAGAACCGACAGCGCAGCACGTCGTCGCGTGCTGGCCGCTCGCTGAGGAGAAGGGAGATACTGTGGCGGACATCAGTCGGCAACAACGGCATGGACGCATCATTAACCACGCCGCCTGGATGGTTGGTGGGCCCAGTTTCAAGAGTGATGATGTTGGTCGCTATGATCAGAACTACGTACCGGCGGCCGACAACACACGTGGGCACGGACTCCGTTTTGCCAGCGATGATTTGTACGACTGCCAGTGGGAAGTCACGGACCAGTTCACGTTGCCTGAAGATTCTAAAAGTGGTGTTTACGTAGGGCGTTATGAGTATCATGTCGAAGGCAGGCCGTATCAATATCACGTTACCTTTAATGTACGGCGCTCGCCGCAGCGCCCGCCGGCACCGAACCTCGTGTTGCTTAGCAGCAGCACCTGGACTGCTTACAACGCGGCACCGTTTCCCGTACCTGCCAACGGTCCGCGCAACGTGAACACCAACGGCCAGCCAAGCAGTCACCCGCAGGCTCCCGCCTTCAGTTGCTACCGCGATCATCACCACGGGCAGCCGGCCTACTACTTTGGATTGAACATTCCGTGTCCGGCGGCCAGTCCGGACTGGCTCTATTTAGACCCCCAGTTTCGCTATAGTCATCTGCTGCGCGGCGAGCTCTTTCTGCATCGCTGGCTTGAGGGTCTTTATGGTGACCACGACGGCTACGACTTCGATGTCGTTACTGACGATGACTTGCACCAGGACCCCGAGATGCTCCAGGATTACCAGACGCTGTTCATCAACGGTCATAGCGAATACTGGTCGGTTGAGGCGTACACTGGCGTCGACGCCTTTTTGTCCGCTGGAGGAAATGTTGTCGCGCTTTCCGGCAATACGATGTTCTGGCGAACCAGCTTCAGCGAGGACGGTGCGGT
>CAYMUR010000008.1:95965-101159 GCA_964393615.1 uncultured Pirellulaceae bacterium | reverse complement strand
GGTGACGATGATGACGATGATGACGATGATGACGGGGGCTGGCGGCGTTGGTGGCGTTGGTGGTGGGGCTGGTAAACAGGCTGCCTGGAGATATTGGATGCATGCTGTTCCCTCCCCTCTCCCCCCATCGAGACAGCATGTTGATAGGACTGTTTTTGACGAGTGTTTATGTTTCCAATAACGCGCCGGATGGTGACGCATTAAGAGGGAGAAGGTTTAGCCGACATGTTGCGACGGGTACTGTCAAATAGTCGTTCTGGCACAACGGTGGTTGAATTTGCGATGATCGCTCCCGTGTTATTTTCTTTGATGTTTGGGTGTATCGAAGTGGCACGTGCCGTGATGGTCATCCATGTGTTAGAAGAAGCGGCTCGGGTGGGGTGCCGGCAGGCGATCTTGGATGAGGCGCAGGAGCTGGATGTTGAAAACGCGGTTGCCAAGTTGATGGCTGCGGCCGGAATCACAGTACCTTCGTCGCATATTGAGATCACTCCGGATCCACTAACCGACGCTTCCCTTTGGGAGGCCGTTACTGTGAAGGTGTCGGTGCCTTACAAGGAATTCTGCTGGCTTCCGGTGCCCAGATTTATGGGAGCGATAACATTGTCAGGGGCATCAACGTTGCCACGTGAAGGAAATTCCGAGTCCGAGTTAAATACCTGACAACAACGATGGGATGTGTTTTCGGGAGGGTCTGCATGTGCGGCACCCAGCGGTGCATTTTAGTGTTGTAAATCGAGCCAGGCTTTGGGTCTCGAACTCGGTTCGACCTGACGCATCGGGCGAAGGGCGTTCTTGCCATTAACCTTTGTCAAAAGAGATTTGTATATGTCCAAAAGGCCCCTTTCACTGTCAGGTCACCGGAATAAATCACGTCGTGGAGCGACGCTCATCCTGATGGTGTTTCTGATCGTGGTGGTTGTCGGGATGACTGCTTTTGCGGTTGACCTGGGGATTATTTACCTGGACCGCGTTCAGATTCAAAATGCCGTGGATTCTGCAGCATTAGCGGCTAATCTGAAACTGAAACAGGACGCAAGCGATATCGAGGGGGCCGCCTCGGAAGCTGCGCGGTTTATTCAACTGAACCGTGTTGGAATGAACCAAACCATACCGGACCACGCGATCGTCGTCGAAACGGGTGATTGGGACGAAGATGCACAGGTATTTACCGTGACCAATGACACACCGACCGCTGTTCGCGTGCAAGGTACACAGGCCGGCGAAAACTATTTCTTTGCGCGTATTTGGGGTAAACAGGATTTTGATGTCGTTGGTTCAGCCGTGGCGACTGGCGGAACGAGACGTCTCGATTTTTGTATGGTGCTAGATTTGTCCGGGTCGATGGGCACCAAAGGTCGAATTCAGGCGTTATGGAATGCGGCTCCGGCATTCGTAGATGTTGTGGAAGATTTTGAAAGTGACGACCAGATAGGTGTGATGGGTCTATCAGCCAATCCAGATTACTACGATCCCAGTTTCGAGGGACATAGCAGTTCGCTGTATGATTCGGGATTTCACGCCTCCGCGGACCATCACCGCGGAGTGCTAGAATCATTTATTACCAAGGATTTCGACGACCTGCGGGATAAGATCCTCTCCCAGTCCAACCTGCAAGCGGCGAAATATAAAGGGCACTTTGAGGACGGATTTACCGGAACTGGTGCCGCGCTTTACGATGCGGTCCATTTTCTTGTGAACCACAATTCAGGCCGGACGAATGCCAAGAAGGTGGTTGTTCTCATGAGTGATGGACATGCCAATCGACCTACGATAGATGCCAGCCAGTATGCCCTGGATGCGGCCGGCTATGCAGATCTGAATGACGTCCAAGTCTACACGATCAGTCTCGGAAATGAGGCGGATGTTGCTTTGATGAAGGACATCGCGGAAATGACCGGCGCGGACCATTTTAATGCGACCGGTGCGACCGGTGGTGATCTAACCGGACTACTGATTGACGCGTTTGAGTCGGCGGCAGTGGCGGCGAAACGGTCGGTGTTGGTTCAATAACTGGTTTCCGCGTTATCTGGCGATTTGACCAAACGCTCTTTCAACAAGGGGGTGGCTGCGGGCCCCCTGCGTGTTTTACACGTCATCCATGTTTTCTAAAAAAATAATTAACGGTTGGTACTCGTTTGTGTTTGATTGCTCTTTGCTTGGCGCAAACGAGAATTTGGTTCAACCACGTATAATGCGGGGTCGTCGATGACCCATGAAGTGGACCATGTTTTACCGTTGTCTCCATTGCAAACATTAAAGAAAAAAGTTCGGAAGCGTTCGCAGCGGAAGCCATAGGGATATTGTGAGGTAATTAAATCGTCTTCTGTCAAATCGTCTACACCCGGGCTGGCGTAAAAATGTACCATTCCGTCAGGTGTAAAGGACATTCCAAAAGTCCACCAACCGGTTTCCGTGATGGCTGGTCCTTTGAATGTTTGGCCACGTTTGTTACCACGGATGGACAGGAATGCCGTGTAGTCGTTGGCACTCGGTTTTTTTGTTCTCGCTTTTTTTGAACTTGTTCTTTTTGGTCGAAAGTTAATAAACATGCCTGGCCAGTAAGGCTCGGTCTGACTACTTGCGAAGACCCCGTAGGTAGAAGTTTCACAGGCAGCACGAATTGCAAATGTGGGCCCACGTCGTCTTTCCCACTCATTCACTGGGGGCATAAAAACTCTCACGGTAAAGTTGGGTGTTTGAGCAACAGGGATTTTCGACTTCAGCCGGGAAACAACGTTGCAAATAAAATCATCTTGCTGCAACCGATAGCTGGGGGCGTGGGGAATACCGGTGCGTAGTGAACGTAATAATAATGAATACCCACTTCCTTCCAGGCCGCCTGGTGGTGTGATGACACGGCGGATGTCATCGGGTTGACCCCGTTTCATGCCTTCGAACCACCGACCGTTTTTGGATCGACCGACTGGCGAACGTTTCTGACCGTCAATTTCCTCCGAGCTTTTTGGGAAATGGTGTTTAAAGGACCAGGTTTCATCCTCGAAAGTGTCCCCTACTTTTTCCAAATAGTGACCCGTTCCTGGAACGACCGGTGCTGCACCAACTGGTAAACTCAGCGCAGTCGACAAAAGGAACAGACTCGGGATGACCAGTCGATCGGTTGATAAGATAGTGAGTATGTGCGGCATATTTGGGTCCCAAGGGCAAAGATAAGGGATGAAGGGAAGTGACCAGTTCCATTATCGGAAATGACCCGTGGGAGCATTTAATAAAATGCTGGCATTCATCAACACCACGACCGTTCCCATAAGGAACGTAGGCCAGATAGTTCAGTGGTGAATTTGAACGAGGTCAAGGCCTTCGGCCGGAGAGAGGCAGATGGAAGGCCGCCGGCGTGTACGCAGAGAGTATGGCTGACAACAAGGACTGGGACGTCACACGGA
The DNA here is from genome assembly GCA_964393615.1 of uncultured Pirellulaceae bacterium. Lineage (GTDB taxonomy): Bacteria > Planctomycetota > Planctomycetia > Pirellulales > Pirellulaceae > CAYMUR01. The sequence continues at coordinate 97,755 of CAYMUR010000008.1, read as the reverse complement.
TCAACCTGTTTGCAATTTGAAGTAACGCTTTTGATGTCACGCTGGGAAAGGTAAAGCACGTTCGTTCACAGAAATACAGCTGTGAAGCAGAATGTTAATGTGTGTCCGTCTCCAACGGGTGATGGTCATCGCGGAGGTTCCGTTCTCGAAAGAACAGCAGAAAGAAGACCATGATGACAGCCACAACAGCGCATGGTATCCACCAGAACTGTCCCCACTGAACCAGGCTTTCGTGACCGGTCAAAGGGACCAATTTAGTTTTCAGGGATTGGGCGATTTGGGCTCCCAGTAACATTCCCAATCCTTGCGTCACCAATACCAGGAGACCTTGGGCTTGCCCGCGGATGTTTTTGGATACCTTTTGATCGACGTAAATAAATCCGGTAACAAAATAAAAATCATAGCAGATACCGTGTAGCAGAATACCCAGCATGATCATCCACACAATGGAATCAGCAGCCCCCAATGCAAAGAGTGCATAGCGTAATACCCAAGCCAACATGCCAGCCAGCAGCATCCATTTGATGCCCAGGCGTGCAAAACAAAATGGCATGATTAACATGAATAAAATCTCAGCAATTTGGCCGAACAACATGTACGTGCCAGCTTTTTCAACACCCGCGGAATCGATAAAAATATCCATCCCTACATCAGCAATAAAAAGAGGAGCAAATGCGAAATAAGCGGCGAGCGGTGCACAGATCAGAAACGAACTAACAATGAAAATTGCAAACGATGGTTCTTTCATGAGTGCGAGTGAATCCAGTCCGAGAATTGATCGGAACGAGGTCTTTTGTCCCTGGGCCGGTGCTGGTGTGTGCGGCAGTGTCAGGCTGTAGAGTCCCAGCAGGATTCCAGAACCTCCTGCGATATAAAATTGCAATCCGGCTTTGTCCGCTTCCAGATACCAGCTCACGAGGAAATTTGCGGCGATCCAGCCGATGGTGCCAAAAACCCGTACCAAGGGGAACTGCTTTTCCGGGGTAGACATGTTGTGAAATGCGAGCGTGTTGGTCAAGCTAAGTGTTGGCATGTAACACAACATATGAATCAATAGGACACCAATGAACATTGTGGGAAGTACCGTCTGGCTTTCGGCGTAATGAGGCGCCACAAACATGACAGCGCCCCCTACAATGTGTAAAAATCCCAATACACGTTCCGAAGGAAAATAACGATCGGCGATCATTCCCAGGAAAAGCGGTGAAACGATGGCGGCGATCGGTCCTACCGAATAGGCCCAGCCGATCGAATCTGACAGGTTATGTTCCCTCATGTAGTTTCCCACCGTGACGTACCACGCGCCCCAAACAAAGAATTGTAGAAACATCATTACCGATAAGCGGGGTACGACGAATGGGTGTTGCATCGTGGCTCCTTCACGGAATGGAACTGGGCGAATGTCTGGTAGGTGAGCGGGTGCATTGTACTGAAACGATGGGTGGTCGGAAACCTCACCCGTGGGGCATGGTGTTGTAAGCCCCTGGTTGTTTTGCCAGGTTGTGGCCACTACGAACCGGCTTTGTCGCTTTTTGTGTGACGTGTTTTGATTGGAAGAACGCTTTGACAAGTATCGCAAAACGGTGATGTAACGTTGTCTTGGTGAAGACCTTGTCTGGCACGCGTGTCCGCTAAACAGGTGGTGTATTTCGTCGAACCTTTCCGGTTGAATTCAGCAAAAAAATACCACAATGGCTTGACCGTGGCGGCTTGTCGGGCGTAATTTCTACTGGTCAGGCTGGTTCGCAGTGTGTCGAGTCAATGATTGAAGTACACACTTGGCTGATCAG
>CAYMUR010000008.1:78519-95865 GCA_964393615.1 uncultured Pirellulaceae bacterium | reverse complement strand
GAAAAGCGCAGGCTGGGAAAAGCGCAGGCTGGGAAAAGCGCAGGCTGGGAAAAGCGCAGGCTGGGAAAAGCACTGCCGTGTTTACTGGTTGCGCGGACGAAGACGTCCTTGGACACGGCTTGGCAAGCCTTGGATTCTTAGGAAACCTGCGGCATCCGTCTGATTGTAGGATCCGCCCCCCTCCATGGTGGCCACGCTTTCGTCGTAGAGACTGTTAGGGCTGGAGCGGCCGTCGACAATGATGTTGCCTTTGTAAAGGTTTAAGCTTACTTCACCCGTGACAGGTTTTTGCATTTCACGCAGCATTGCCATCAGGGCATCCATTTTGGGAGTGAACCAGAAGCCGTAATACACCATCTCGGCAATTTCTGGGGCGAGTCGGTCACGTAAATGTACCAGGTCCCGGTCCAACGTCAGTTGCTCAATGACTAAGTGGGCATCGTACAGGATTGTCATGCCCGGAGCTTCATAGACACCACGACTTTTCATACCAACGAAACGGTTTTCAACCATGTCGATGCGTCCGATGCCATTTCGGCCGCCAATATCGTTGAGTTGTTTCACAATTTCTAACGGACTGCCGGGGTTTCCATTGATTGCCACCGGAACCCCGGAATCGAAAGTAATGCGAACGTTTTCTGGCTTGTCTGGTGCTTCGTAGGGAGAGACGGTCATACCAAAATCGACCAGATCGACTCCATTGATTGACAAGTCTTCCAATTGGCCAGCTTCGTAACTGATGTGCAGACAATTTTCATCCGAACTATAGGGTTTGGCGGTCGATGCCTTGACCGGGATGTTTTTGGCATCACAATAAGCGATCATTTCGCTACGGCCAGGGAACAGTTTGCGAAAGCGTTCCATTCGCCATGGTGCAATGACGCGGACCTCCGGGTTCAATGCGTCGGCAGCTAATTCAAATCGACATTGGTCGTTGCCTTTGCCAGTCGCACCGTGGGCATAAGCCGTAGCGCGAACTTCCTCAGCCACCTGCAGACATTTTTCCGTAATCAATGGGCGGGCAATCGCAGTCCCTAGAAGATAAATTGACTCGTACTTGGCTTGCCATTGCAACACAGGAAACGCAAAGTGGGCACACAATTCTTCTTGGGCATCCACAATCCGTGCACTGGCAGCACCGATATCTTTTGCTTTTTGCAGAATTTCTTCGCGATCTTCGCAAGGCTGACCAAGGTCCACATAAACGGCGTGGATGTCATAACCTTCGTCACGCAGCCATCCTAGAATCACTGAAGTGTCCAGTCCGCCCGAATAGGCTAATACGCAACCTGGCATAGTTATTCCTTGTGATTTTCTAAAATTCTATGGCTGGCCCGTGGCCCGTCCCTGAATTCTGCCGATTCTGGTCATGTCAGGGGCCTTGCCGCATCGTGATTTTTACTAACTGCCATCATAATCCATTGCCCCTGGGTCAGGAATCCCCTGCAATTCATATCACCGAGACGTTACGATAAATAGATGAAATCTGATTCGATTGTCAGCTTGGCCGAGCAGTTGCTGCAGGGCCAATTGAGTGAAGACCAGTTCCTACGGCAACTGTCACAGTCCGTTTCGGGGGACTTGGGTGATGTCCAGTTAGATTTGGACCGCTTACGGCGCTGTGGATTTCCAGAGGTCGTCTATGGCGAGGGCAAGACGGTTGACGCTTTACAGAAAATATTTGTTCGGTTGTTAGAAGCAAATCAGCCGGTTCTTGCGACACGTGTTTCAGCGTTGCAATCGGAAAGACTTTTGACTGATTTTCCCTCTGGCAAGTACAATCCTGTGGGCCGGACATTTCGTGTGGAAACTGGCAATCAGCAGGACTCGGCCCGTGTTGGCCGTGTTGCCTTGATCACGGCAGGCACCAGCGACCAGCCCGTCGCGGAAGAAGCCCGTGAAACGCTTGACTGGATGCGGGTCGAAGTCCGCATGGTTCAAGACGTTGGTGTGGCAGGGCCACACCGCTTGCCAGCCCATCTTGACCAGTTTCAAAACGTGGATGCGGTCATTGTTGTGGCAGGAATGGAAGGTGCCTTGCCGAGTGTCGTTGGCGGTTATGTCGCTTGCCCGGTCATTGGTGTTCCGACAAGCGTTGGTTACGGGGCCAGTTACGGCGGAACGGCTGCACTGTTGGGCATGTTGAACAGTTGTGCTGCCAATGTGACCGTTGTAAATATTGATGCCGGATTTAAAGCTGGTTACGTAGCGGGGTTAATTGCCAGCCGGTGTGGGGAGCAAAACAACGAGGTGTGAACCAGTACCTTGGATGCCCGTCTGAGAAGACTGGTGGCCATGATAGAATACGAACGTGTTGAAGTGGAGCGTGGAATTCATTTTCTGCCAAGGCTCAGGTGTAGGGAAACGATGTTCAGGGTGCAAAATAATAAGAAAACCCCAGGGTGCCAATAAGTCTGCAATGCCTATGTGTTGAAGGACCCTTTCTGCAACGATGGTTGCGCTGTCCTGGCGACGTGCTACAGTCTGATTGACTAATAGATTTCTAGTTTCCCGTGTTCCGAAACCGATGTCCGACAAAGTGACGACTTCTGATCCCGCTCTACCGCGTTTGGCGCCGCGCCGGCGGGAAGTGCACAAAGGCGATTTTGGTCGAGTACTGATTGTAGGCGGCTCGCGCGGAATGACAGGGGCGGCCGTATTGGCTGGAACCGCGGCGCTGCGCAGTGGTGCGGGATTGGTGCAGGTGGCAGTTCCCCAGGAATGTTGGCAAGTCGTGGCGGCTTGCGAACCGTCATATATGACGGTGCCTTTGCCAAGTGATACCGAAGGACGAATAGCGCTGGAGGCAAGATCGAACCTTGAACTATTGTTTCAGACGGCTACTGTCATCGCTTGTGGGCCCGGCTTAGGACAGTCCGATGAGTTAGTCAAATTGGTGGCGTGGATCAACGACACCGTGATTTGCCCTGTCGTTTTCGATGCGGATGCACTGAACGCACTCGGGCGGGATGTCTCTGTCTTGAAGGGTGCCCCGGGGCCAAGGGTATTGACTCCACATCCTGGTGAATTTCGGCGTCTGGTCGGGGATAGGGATGCAACGATTGCCGTGTTGCGCCGCCAGGTCATGGACTTTGCGAAAGAACACCAGACGGTGGTTATTCTGAAGGGCCATCGTTCTCTGGTTACTGATGGTCAACAGCTGGTGGAAAACAAAACCGGAAATCCAGGGATGGCAACGGGCGGTGCGGGAGATGTGCTGACCGGGGTTGTCGCTGCGTTAATCGGCCAAGGTCTTCGGCCTTTCGAGGCAGCTAGATTGGGGGCACATCTCCATGGGCTGGCGGGGGATTTGGCGCGAGACGACCTGGGCGAAACCTCACTAATTGCCAGCGATCTACCACGTTATTTGGGGGCCGCATTTTTAAGCGGGTGATTTTAGCGATACGCCTGTCATTTTCTATGCGACGAGTCAGCTGGGAAAAATAGAGGTCATGGTTGGCTAAATTGCAATGGATTTTAATTGACAAGGAAAACAGGATGTTTTAGACCGGCTGGGCCCGAGGAAAGGTGCCTCTGGCTGGTCCTGTTGCCACGTTGTTTTGCTAGTTAGAAAAATACTCCTTTTGGTAGAGGGCCTTTTGTCGCTATGATGTAGCCGGCCAATAGACGGGTATTGGGTTGAAGAGGACCTGAAAGCTTTTATAAAAAGCTTCTACAAAGTGCTTGTGTTTCTGTGAAGTTATATCGAAAAATCGAAGATTTAGATACCAGTGTGCGGCATGGTGCGCTAACGATTGGTAATTTCGATGGTGTGCACCAGGGGCATGCCAGGATCGTGCAACGTGTCATTGAACGAGCACAGCAGGCAGGCGGTCCTGCTATTGTTTTTACGTTTGACCCACATCCGGTAAGAGTGCTACGACCGGAACTCGCGCCTCCTCCTTTGACATGGACCGAGCGAAAGGTTGAATTGCTGGCTGATCTGGGCATTGACATAGTGGTCGCTTATCCAACAGATGAAGCGTTACTTTCACGCAGTGCTGCCGATTTTTTTCAGTGGATTGTGCGTGATACGCTGAGAGCGACCGCGATTGTCGAAGGGCCAAATTTCTACTTTGGCAACGACCGTGAAGGCAATGTTGATACGTTACGTGAATTGGCGAGGCCTGCAGAGATAGAGCTCGATGTGGTACAGCCATTGCGTTGTGGGGAAGATGTTGTATCGAGTAGCAGGATTCGCGGGCTAATTCGGGAGGGACGTGTCGAAGAGGCTTGTCAGATGCTAATCCAGCCTTATCGGATTCGTGGTATGGTTACGCATGGAGCAGGTCGAGGTGCGACCATCGGTTACCCGACGGCCAATGTGGAAGCGATCGACACGTTGTTACCCGCTCCGGGTGTCTATGCTGGTCGTGGATTTGTGGGAAATAACAGCTGGCCTGCCGGTATTAATATTGGCGCAAATCCAACCTTTGGCGACACTGGTTTGAAAGTAGAGGTGCATTTGGTTGGTGCACAGGAAGCATTATATGGTCGACCGCTGGAAATTGATTTTCTTGCCCGTTTACGAGATGTGCAGCCGTTTGAAACAGTCGATGATTTAGTCCACCAACTGGAGGTGGACATGCAACGTGTTGTGAAAATCGAAAGTCAATCCCGGTAGCTCCTGTTAGCCAGCCAGGGAGGTAGGTGCATGGGATGGACCTACCGTTGGTGCCTCTGGTAGCGATTGCTGGTGGCCATGCAGCAAATTTCCGTCGTGACCGTAGTGAAAACAAGAAGTTCCTGTTCCTCCCCTCCCTGAAAAATCAACCTCATTTAAAAATATCGAAAGCGAGCGAGATGTCTGTTAACTGGCCCGAATTTAAAAGTGTTATCGACTCTTACCAAAAAATACTTTTGACGAGCCACATTCGTCCTGATTGCGATGCCTTGGGAAGTGAGTTGGGAATGGCTGGCGTGCTGGATGCCTTGGGAAAAGATGTCTGTATTGTCAACGGACAACGGACACCTCCCAATTTGGCATTTATTGATCCGGAAAACCGTGTCAAGGCGATTCACGAAGATGTATCCCCCACGGACCTGAATGACATCGAGTTGTTTATGGTTCTGGACACCAGTGCCTGGGCCCAACTTGGCCCCATGGGAGATGTCCTGCGCGATGCATCCGCCAAGAAAATTATAGTTGATCATCATGTCAGTGAAGACGATTTGGGGGCAGAGCCGTTTAAGGATACGTCTGCCGAAGCCACGGGGCGATTGGTTGTAGAAGCTGCCAAATGTCTGGGGGTCCCTTTGACACCAGAGGTGGCAATTCCTCTTTATGCCGCCTTGGCGACCGATACCGGTTGGTTTCGATTCAACTCAACGAGCAGTTTGACGATGCAGGTTGCTGCTGAATTGGTAGCGGCAGGCGCTGTACCATCCCGTATCTATGGGGAACTGTATGAGCAGGAGACGTTGGGGCGGATTCGGTTGCGAGGTCGTGTGCAGGAGCGGTTTTCTACAGAATTGGACGGTCGCCTGGCCCATACTTTCGTCCTTGTTTCCGATTTTGCTGCGACTGACTCGTTGCCGACGGATACAGAAGACGTAATCAATATTGGCCTCTCAGTCCTTGGGACGGAAGTGGCCGTAATTTTGGTCGAACAATCGAGCGGTGGTTTTAAGATCAGCTTTCGCAGTCGCTGTGCAGTCGATTGTAGTGAGTTGGCCGAGCAGTTTGGTGGAGGGGGGCATAAAGCCGCTGCCGGTGCGTTTGTGAATGAGTCCTTTGAGCAAGCCCAGACAAGTGTTCTTGACGCTGTACGGGCTGCAATGCAATAATTCCTTTATGAGTACCCCGATTGGATTTGTCAATTTGCTGGTTTGACTCTTGGGATAATGAGATCATGGGAAATCGCAAGTGCGTTTTCCTGAGCAATGAACGATCCGCGAACCTGACATTACCCCGCCCCTACTACCTACCCTTTGATATTTCGTGTTGAATTCTAAACCCTCATCGGATGCCGGTCCTGATCGGCGAAATTTTGTCAGCTCGGTGGCTTCTCTAGTAATCGGTGGATTATTGGGGGTGTTTCCGTTGGTTACTGGTCTTGTGGCGTTGGTGAACCCGCTCTACTCGCGGCGTGGCTTGCCGCGAAAAGCAGAATCACAATCGGGTGCTGGCCCGGAAGATTATACGCGGATTTGTTCGCTGGCAGCCCTTGCCGTCGATGACCCTCCGCAGATGTTCCAGGTGGTGGGTGATAAGCTCGATGCATGGAACTATACCCCTCAGCAAGATATTGGAACGGTCTTTGTCCGTCGTACAGAGGAAAATGCGGTCACCGTATTTAACGCGACTTGTCCACACGCAGGTTGTACAGTCTCTTGTGATGGACATGTTTTCAATTGTCCATGTCACAATAGTTCATTTAACTTGGATGGTACAAAGCGTGAAAGTGACTCAGGACGTGAAAATCCTAGTCCACGCGATCTCGACAAGTTGGTTGTGGACGAAACGAAATTGACGACCGAAGGTGAAGTGTGGATTAAATTTCAGAACTTTTACACAGGACGCGCTGAACCAAAGCCTAAAGGATGAACACTTTGCTCCAACGATTGGGCAACTGGCTCGATGAACGAACCGGCTGGCACGATGCCCTCTTTCACGCTCTTTACGAAAATATTCCTGGCGGATCGCGCTGGATTTATGTCACTGGCAGTATGCTGGTACTGGCATTCGTGACACAAGTCGTGACCGGTGTTTTTCTGTGGATGTTTTACAGTCCCGGTAGCCAAAACGCATGGGAAAGCGTTTTTTGGATTCAGAACCATGTCAACGGAGGCTGGTTTTTACGTGGTGTGCATCATTACATGTCACAAGCGATGGTAGTGTTGTTGCCGGTGCATTTGCTCCAGGTTGTGTTTTGCAAAGCCTATGTCAAGCCTCGTGAAATGAACTACTGGTTGGGACTGGTATTAATGTTGCTTGTCCTGGGTTTGGGGTTAACGGGATATTTACTCCCCTGGGATCAGAAAGGCTATTGGGCGACGAAAGTCGCCACGGAATTGGTGTCACTGTTGCCCATTGCTGGGGAACAGCTTCAGAAATTGGTGGTCGGAGGTAACGAATACGGCCATTATACATTGACGCGGTTTTTTGCATTGCATGCGGGTGTGTTGCCTGGGTTGATGGTGCTTGTTCTGGTGCTACACGTGGCCTTGTTTCGCAAGCATGGTATTACGGCCAAATCGAGCCCAAATCGCGCCGATGAGTATTTCTGGCCGCAGCAGGTGTTCAAGGATGCAATGGCCTGTTTGCTGATGATGGCAACGGTTGTCGTGGTGGTGGTGTACAAGGGGGGAGCCGAATTGGGCCCCCCGGCAGAACCGATGGAGTCTTACGGTGCTGCACGGCCCGAGTGGTTTTACCTGTTCCTGTTTCAATTACTGAAAAAGTTTCACAATGAATTTATTGGTGCGATCGTTGTCCCTTCGCTGGTGATGTTGTTCTTGTTTCTCATGCCCTTGTGGGCGGGCCGGTTGCGGTGGACCCATGTGGTCAACGTTGTGGTTTTGCTGGTTTTGGTGGCTGGCGCTGCGTACCTGACAAACGAAGCTCTGACTCACGATCGTTACGCGATGCTGGATATTGAGGAACCTGACAATCGGGAAAAACGCCTTGAACATCTTGAGCGTCAGCAGGCCTCATTGCGGTTTCAATCAGCCAAACAACTGGCCGAAAAAGAGTATGAAAGAGTCAGGGAACTGGTGGATTACCATGGTATTCCCAAAGAGGGTGCGGCGGCGGGCTTGGTAGCTAACGATCCGGAGATTCAAGGTCCTCGCCTATTTGGCCGGCACTGCGCCAGCTGCCATAGCTGGCTTGATGATTCTGGTAATGGAATTCTTGGTCCTTTTGAGCCACGTGACCCCGATGGGAATTTGCTTTCTGACCCCGATTCTTATGCGGCCCCGAATTTGTATGAATTTGGTAGTCGGGATTGGCTGAAGAAAGTGCTCGATCCGGCGACCATTGCCGCTGATCAGATGTTTGGCCACACCGCTCACCGGGAGGGTGAAATGGCCACGTTTGTGAATGATGAATTGGCCGAGCTGAGCGAGGAACAGGAAGCTATCCGCGATGCTATGGTTGCCGTGATTTCGGCCGAAGCGAAATTGGTATACCAAGTCGAAGTGGACAAAGAAGCAGCCGAAGATGGGAGCCTGCAACGCGGTACCGAAGCATTAGGCGAGGCCCTTGATGCAACAGCTTGTTTGGATTGTCACCAATTCCGAGACCAAGGTGAACAGGCAGCACCGGACCTGACGGGCTATGCTTCTCGAGAATGGTTGTATGATTTTATCGCCAACCCAGGTCATGCACGATTCTATGGCGATAACAATGACCGCATGCCGGCCTTTCTAGAGCACGCTGACGCACCCGGTCAGAATCGCCTGACAGCTCGTGAACTCGATTTACTTGTGCGTTGGCTGCGTCATGATGATAGACTCCGCACTGAGTAAAACGCGGAGGTTTCAGTGGTTGGCCGATCCTGGCGCAAAGTCGAAAACCATGCGATCTGTGTAGGCAGCGCATGGGTAGGCGGCGCAGCAGCTCCCGTGTCTGAGTTTCAGGTTGGAACGCAAATTTATCTGCTAGCGTCGAATGCTGGCATCCTCAGTCTTTAGTTTTTGTCGTTAGCTTGTGGAATCGTTACAGTTTAACACGGTTTCTGACGATGCAAAGATCGGTCCCTTCTTTTACCTAGAGCCTTAAGCCAGTATCCAGTATGTGGTGTAGTACCTGTCAGCAAGATGTGCCTGGAATTTCTTCCCGGGAAACCCCTGGAATGCTGTGTTGCGCTCGTTGTAGTGGTTCCGTGCCCGTCAAAAGAAGTGATACAACAGCCCCTGAGTGTCCCGTTGCTGAGACAACTACGACGACAGACTGGCGCGCTCAAGAGGAGCCGTTTTGGAAGAGCGAGCCGTTGTGTGAATTGCTTGATGAGTGGAAGTTACAGGATGACAGCCATGCCGCGAAACGTTTACGACGTAATGTGTGTGGTGAACGGAAAGACAAATCGACGGCGAATCCTTCTGGCGTGGAGATTGACTCTGGCGCGACGCCGCATGGTGAGTCGGTATCACTGAACAGCTTGCCGGACTCCGAGCCGGTGACTGAGGGTGCCAGGAAATTTGTTGCCTGGAGCGTCGTTTATTTGGGACTAGTCGCATTAATTTGCGGTGCGACATTGACCGCGTGGGCCTATTTAGAGGGGCGAGCCGAGTTGTGGCTGGTCGGTGTTCCGACCGCGGTTCTTGGCCAGATCGTGTTAATGCTGGGTTTGATTGTTCAGCTCGATGGCTTATGGCAGAGTCACCGGAAAAGTAGTCGAACCTTTGCCGTGTTAGACGACCGTCTCTCAAACCTACGACAAAGTAGTATGATCCTCAATGCGCCCCACGCAAAAGCATATCTTGCGTCGCACATTCCGACGCCAGCGAAGGGTGATACTCCGTTGGAATTGCGGCAGGAAATCGAACGTTTGTCTGCCAAGGTTGTTGCCGACCAATAGTTTTTGGTACCGCGGTACAGCCTGGTCCAACGATTCATGTTGCGATTTGGGGAAATTGGGTGACCGCCGCCGCGGGGGATAAGATTGCGATTCCCTGCTGCATGTCTAAAGTTGTCAAATGTTTGTCACTCGTTATTAATGCGTCAATGTTTCCCGCCAGGGCAAGAGCAACGAGCTTGTCATCATCCGGATCGTCTGGGACGACCCGCGGTACCGATACCGGTTCGACACACTCAGAAAGATTGATCAGTTGAGTGAGTTGTGCGGTATAAGAAATATTTCGTAGTGCTCGATGAAGAAGTAAACGGTATTCACGCTGCAGGGCGTTGCTGATGACCGACCTGGCTTGCCCTTTCAGACAGGCTTGTACTATCTGACGGCTGGCTGACTTGGGTGAGCGTGCCGCTGCGATCAGGACGTTGGTATCGAGTACAAGGCGAATCACGATAGTGGTGTGTTTCAGAAAACCTTTCTTGGTTTAGAGAGGAGAGTTGCCGACAGGTTCCTGTGTGGAAAGCATTTTAATTTTTAGCGCGGTTTGCCTCGGTCGCGCTAGGGGTTGGACTCGGAGGGACGACCAGACTTTTGGCCAAACGGCAATTGATCCAAGTCGACGTTTCCTCCCGAGAGGATCAGGCCAATCTTTTTGTTAGTGAAATTTTGAGAATGTTCTAGCAATGCGGCAAAAGTCACGGCCGCTGACGGTTCGACAACAAGTTTTGCGCGTTCAAAAATTAAATGCATCGCTTGAATGATCCTGGTTTCGGTTACGCGAAGGATGTTGTCAACCCGGTCCTGGATGATCGGAAATGTCTTTTTACCAAGGCTGGTTAGCAAGCCATCTGCCAGAGTGCGTGGTGTCAACGAAGGAACCAAAATACCGGATTTCCAGCTCTGGTAGGCATCATCGGCACCTGCTGGTTCGGCGGCGATAACTCGAAGTGTAGGCTGCAAGTATTGTGCTGCAAGGATGGTACCTGCGAGTAGACCGCCACCACCTACCGGTACCACAAGGATGTCGAGGTCAGGGTGGTCTTCGATGACCTCGATGGCTGCGGTTGCCTGCCCGGCGATGATCGCGTAGTCGTCGTAAGGGTGAACAAGTGTCGCTCCGGTCCTTGAGATCACCTGATGGGCCGTTTGTTCACGCGCTGACAAGCTTGGCTCACAGAAAGTTATTTTTCCAGCGTAATCTTTGACGGCGGCAACCTTTGCATTCGGTGAGTTGGACGGCATGACGATATGCGCCGGAATACCTCGTAGTTGTGCGGCCCGGGCTAAGGCACCAGCATGATTTCCAGATGAATGTGTTGCGACGCCTCGTTGTGCATCGCGGGGGTTTAATGAGAATACGGCATTGCAGGCACCACGTGATTTGAAGGCGCCAGCTTTTTGGAGATTGTCACATTTGAAAAAGATTTCCGTGCCGACGAGCTGGTTCAGATTCTGGCATGATATGACGGGTGTCCGATGGACATAGGGGCGGATACGTTCATGTGCAGCGCGAATGGATGCATGGTCAGGCAAAGAATTCATGCGAAGCCTCGTAAGGGAGGAGATTTCATTTTGCGTCGTGTAATGGCTCGGATGGTAATAAGTGCTGTGTGTTGCCGGAGGACCGAATCGCTGCCAGTCGTGCGATGGAGAGCAGGAACTGTGAGGGAGAAAGTGTGATGGTTCGCCGCGGTGACATCCGTCGACGAAAAGTCATTGTTCCAGTGGGTGTTTGATTAGCGCGGAATGGGGGACGAACACTTGGCACTGGTGCGTCGTGTTTGCCGGCGTTGTTTCGCGCGCGTTGGAATCTCACCTTGGCCTGTTACTCTTCGGAAGGGGGTGTTTGACAAAGCAATCGTCAAAGTGTATTGCGTTGATTGGTTGCATTGTAAATGCGGCGGGTGTCGTTCGAAATAATTCGAGAACATTCGCCGACGGTTTGTCCTCTGTGCCAGATCCTTTACATCGGTCTTTTCGGGTTTCCCCACTGGGCACGCCCATCTTTGCCGCAGATCATTACGCCATTTTTGGCCCAATCTTTTAAGTTTTGCATGTTGGCGTCTCCGTAGCGCAGGGTTAAGCCGCAACGCCTACGATCTGACTGGTTGGCCCCGGACCCATGCAGCAAGGTGTCTGCATGCAAGGAGATCTGGCCTGCTCGCAATGTCACATCGACGATTTTTCCATGGGTTTCGATGCCATCCACGGTGACCCGTAGTACATTTTTTTCTTCGACGCGACTGAGTCGATGAGGAATACTGCCAATGCGATGTGAACCACTGACAAACTCCATGCACGCATTGTCTCGATCAGCATCATCGATGGCTAACCAAACACTCACTGTGCTTGCAGGCGTAAAAGGCCAGTAGTATGCATCTTGATGCCAGGCAACCTGAGTGTCGTCGTGCGGTAGTTTGCAGAAGAAATGGCTGCTCCAACAGACGATATCAGGTCCCACAAGATCCTTGATGTAGGCCACTATTCGCGTGTCAAACATCAGGTCATACAGGCTGCGGTCGGTCAGGTGAGGGTCCACAATCGAATAGCTGTCTCCACCTTGTGACAGTGTTTTCTCAAGAATCTTGTCAAAATGTTGGCGGAAACCGGCAATCTCCTGGGAATCGAAAAGAGGCAAAGGCAGGAGATAACCATTTTGATTGAAAAAATCGACTTGCACAGATGTCAGCGTTTGTGCCGTTTCCTTGCTGGCTGGACGAAACACGAGATCTCGATCGAGCGTTTGCATCTCTTCCTGGGTGAGAAGAGTTTTGTTGATAGTGTCGAGGAATGTTTTGGCCACAATTTCAGTCCCCCTAAAAAGTTAGCACAGAAATGCCATCTGAAATGGAAAGCATATGCGTGACTGGTTGCCAGTGGAAATTTAGGATGTCTGGCAACGTTAATAATTTAGTGAGGATGTGTCGTCGTTTCAATGGCAGAGGTGTGCTAGGAGAGAGCCAGCGAATGTTTGTCATTTAATAAAACGCATGCCAACGATTGTCTTGGGACGTCTGAAATGCAAGTTTTCTGGAATATCAGCGATGTGAATGCACGCGGGAAATCGCTTGGCATTATTATTGTTTTGCTGGAAAATTCATCCCGACAAAATCAGTGCACGCTGGCCAATCAAAAGCACGGATAGAATTGGCTGTTTGGCCTAATACCTGGATTTGGCATCCCGTGCTAAAATCCGTAGAAAGCGTCCTTGTAGAACTGCTGGAAAAGTCGCCTGTTACTGCGACCAGAAATAATCCTTGGAGCTAGAATGGACACACGTCGTATCATCGTGGTGGGACTGGGATCGATTGGCAGGCGTCATGCCAGACTGTTGTCAGCGCGAACTGATTTGCTCGTGGAAGCGGTGGAACCTGATGCCGAATCTCTAGCCCGTGCTCGATCCGAAATTGGTGAGATGCATATTTATCCATCCTTTGAAGCAGCGGTTGCGACCCGGCCGGAGATGGTGCTGATTGCTACACCTCCCGGGTTGCACGCGGAGCAGACGATCGCAGCGCTGGCTGCTGGTTGTCACGTACTTTGTGAAAAACCGATGTGTGACAACCTTGCTGACGCGAAACGAATGCAAAAAGCAGCAGAATCAACAGACAAAGTCGTTTCCATTGGATTCAGTGGGCACTTTTCTCCACCGGTGATTCGCTTACGCGAACTGATGCAAAATGGCAAGTTGGGGCAGCTGGTATATGCGCATCTACATGTAGGAACCTACCTGACTTTAGTGCTGTCGCTTTCGCGCCATCAAGCCGAGCTGGAAGGGGCTGTCATGTTGGACTATGCCCACCAACCCGATTTTTTATTCTGGGCCTTGAGTCGTAATCCAAGGGGAGTTTATGTGGCCGGAGAGCAGGCTGGTCGTCAGGAACTGCAATCCAATCCGAATGTGGTGTCGTTGATTTGTGATTATGAGGATCCACTGGTCACCAGTATTCATTTGAATTTTGTTCAGGCACCTGCCCAGACAAGGTACGAAGTGATCGGAGATCAGGGATGGGCAGTGCTGGATTTGGAAACGGGCCAGTTGCGGATCGGTAGCGGTGGTCACGAAGGGTCGATCAGGGAAGAAATGTTTCCACAACCACGTGATGCCATCTACCAGGTTGAACATCAGACGTTTATGGATGCAGTCGATGGGAAATGTCAAACGGAAAGCCCGGTCAACGAAGCCATCCAATCGATGTATGTGATTGACGCGGCAATGCGGTCGTGGAAGTCGGGACAGCGGGTCGTGCTCGATAACAGCTAGATTGCTATTTTTCGGTGGAAGTCGGGTAAACTTGTTTCCCTTTTCGAAAGCTGTTGATCAGTTTTTTGACTGCGAACGGAAAAATACCAAGCAGCGCGAATGCAACGACCAAGCTCGGTGTGAAAAGGCCCGCAGCACCTTGCTCTACCAGCGTTTGTAGGTTCGGTACTGTTGCGCCAGCCGATACATAGATCACGGTTGCTGGAAGCATGCCAAGTTGGCTGACCCACCAGAAAGTGCGTGTCCGCAGAGTGGTCAGTCCCATGACGACATTAATGACAAAGAAGGGAATGGCAGGGACTAAACGCAGGAAAAAGAGAAAGAACGCTCCTTCGCGGTCCAAGGCACGATTGAATTTTTCGAGCCGGGTTTCAAATTGTTTTTGTAGGAAAGTGCCGACCAGGTATCGGCTCAGGAGAAAGGCAGTCGTGGCTCCGGCGGTGGAAGCGAAACTTACTAATAAGATGCCTTGAATGGTGCCAAAGTACCAACCGTAGCTGAGGCTGAGCAGGGTTGCGAATGGCAAAGAGAGTCCGGCCACACAGACATAGAAAACGAAGGCGGCGCTATAGAAGACAATGGGAGAAGAGGCCTGATATAACCGCAACGTGGTTTCGTGTGCGGCGAGATTTTCCAGCGTCAATGTACTGCCATAGCGCAGGTAGGCACCAATGCCGATGGCTACGCCGACCACTAACGCGGTACGCCAACACCATGTCCATTGGCCAGGTGCAGCGGAAACACCTTGTCGAGTGGTCACCACGTTCAAGTAATCCTTTTTAGATGGTTCGGTGGTTGTCGTTCGGCCAGGTACTATTGCAGACAGGTTGTCAGATAGTTGCGGGCTTCGTTGATTGCTGATGTTACTTGTGCAGCAGTATTCAGGATGGGGATGCCACGCGGAACAGGGTGCATGAAAATTTCAGTCCAACCTTGGTACTGGACCTCTTGCAACGCACTTAACAGGGGGGAGAAATCCAATTCTCCACGGCCAGGTAATTGCGCCAATTCTTCTTGTTTGGCTAGTTTTTCCACGCAGCCATGCCCGTATTGCCAAGCGTAGAAGACTTTGATCTGGTTTCCCAGGTCACGAATCAGCGCACTTAGCAAGTGCTCGTCTTGCGGGAGATGATAGGGTGCAAAGGCGATGCCAAGATTGTCTGAGGGCCGGAGTTCCATGAGCCATTTCATGGCATCGGGTGAGTCGATAAGGTTGCCACCGTGATTTTCGATGGCGATGGTAATGTTATGGTCTTGGGCAAAAGAAAGGTGTGGCTTCATTTGTTCGACAAAATGTGCGATCGCAGATCTCAAGGCGACACCACTCAATCCCTTGGGTCCCTCGGCGCCGGTAACGATGGTTTGGCAACCGAGATCATGTGCCAGGATCATTTCATCACGCAGCCCAAAAGGTCCAAGCTTGTATTGCGTGAGGCAACCTAAGGAAATGCCATGTTCCACCAGCATTTCAACAAATGAGGCCGTTCCAATCTCGTCCAGCTGTTCTCGTTGGTTGGCATGGAATTGTGGCCAGATGTCCAGTGCTGTTGCGCCGCATTGTTTTACTGCGGGCATGATCGTATCAAGCGACATGCACCCGTACATGCTTGAGGCGACGAGATAGCGTAGATTCAATGACATCGATGATGGACAATAAACTGGGTGGTCAACGAGCAATACCAACAGAGACTCGATTTACTCAATCGTGATCAAATGATTGTCTCACAAAGACAATGTTTTGCCTATGTTGACGTTGCTCAGCGGTGGTACCCTGGGAGATCTTGTAGCGGGGTGGCAGGATGTTCTGTATTGCCACGGGGGGCTGCATGTTGCCTCCTTTGTGGTGAAACCGTGTTTTCGTTGCCAACCAGTAGAAAAAAAGTTATTTGCTGGGAATCTTTTTCTGTGTGTTATTCTGACGTCGCAACGGACTCAAATCAACATCCGCTGTACCAGTATGTAGCATGGACTGTTGTTGATGGTGAGTTGTTTGGGACACTCCCGTGACAGAGACAAGTGTCGCTAAACGTTGTCGCTGTGCCGGTAGAACTGGTTAGAAATGACTTATTGACAGGAATGAAATTTCGGTTTGCGTTGTGTCGGGCTTACTGCGCCTGTTGGGCTACCCTACCATCGCTCACGTGAACGTTCGCTTTTGGTTTCGTCGTCCGGTAGACGACAAGGTGTTGTCGATCGGGTAAACTAGGTTGTTTGGCTAGAAGGTCGGCGAAATCAAGGTGCTCTGATCTCTTGCCCATTATGAGTCATGCTTGGCGCGATGGTTGCCAGTTGCCATTTCTGCGGAATCGACAGTGCACTATTTTGTTTTTTATATAGTATGCAACCTGACTTTTATTCAGTGCATGCGATTTTCGCAAATTCGTGGGGCGGCCGTACCCGCGGTGGCTGCCGTTAATTTTGTTGTAGCGGCATTTGTATCAATTGGCTTGGTGTTTTCGACTTTGGCACCTTCATTGGTATGGCATCCTCTTGCTCTTTCGTTGGGGATTGTCAATGGGTTGCTTTACGCTTCTCACCTACTGGCCACGTTGGCTGCGTTTCGTTTCATCGGAATTGGGGTCACGATGGCGCTGACGCATACGGCCTGTGTTTTTCCAGTAATCGTTGCCCATCTCGTTTGGCCCGAAGAAGAGTCAATGTCGATGTGTCGTTGGATTGCGATAGGACTTGTGCCCTTAGCGGTTTATTGCCTAAGGCCGCTCGAGTTAGGAAGGGAAAAGTTAACCTGGAAAATAGAACTTTTATTGTTGTTCTTGTTTTTTGGCGTGGGGGTGATTTTTACGGTACACAAAATTGCGGCAGCGGTCGTCGCGCCTGAGATGACCCGGGTCTATCAGATGAGCATATTTTCCGTTGCAGCCATTGTGATGTGCACGGTCGTAGCGATACGACGTCCATGTCTCCAGGGTCTTGAGATTCGTTTTGGTGTTTGTGCCGGATTGCTTAACGCATTAATGTGTCGAGCGACTGTCATTTCTTTGTCACTGCTGGGGGCTGTGTTTTTCTACCTTTGTGGTCCAGCAATTTTGATTGTGGGTAATGTTGTATTTGGCAAAATGTTGTGGCGCGAAACAATGAGCATTCGTCAATATGTCGGAGTTGCGTTGGCCATCGCAATTGTTCTTTTGACCGGCAGCGATAGATTATTTCAGTGAAAATAAAAAAATGTCCGTTAGTCGAAACGTTGCTTTACAAACGCCACGGTTGGTTTCTGTAGGTGATTGATGACCTGGGCACGATGGATGGAGCGGCGTCGTTTTTTTCCCAACGCTTCGTGAGACGTTGCGGATTTCTATGGCACGAGTGCCAGTGCCGGATCGTTGAGGGTGCTCATGCGTTCGATGATTTTGTCATGCAAATCGGCGCGAATCCTGGCATGCTGCGGGTTTGCAGATTGAATAAGATTTGTCAATTCGTGTGGATCCTGTGCCAAGTCGTATAATTCTGCACGGCCTGGATGTGCGAAATCGTGAACTAGCTTCCAGCGTGGTGTGCGGTAGCCACGCATGTGCGTGGTTGCTCCATGGTGCATGCTGTATTCAA
>CAYMUR010000008.1:52743-78509 GCA_964393615.1 uncultured Pirellulaceae bacterium | reverse complement strand
GGTCGTCGTTCCATTCTATTTTCTGTCCCCGTAACAGAGAAGTGAAATCCCTTCCGTGGATAGTGACTTGCGGAGGTAGAGCAATCCCGGCCATACTCAACAACGTGGGAAACCAGTCGAGATTCGATATCGTGTGTTCGATGATCGTGCCTGGTTTAATGCTACCTGGCCAACGTATGGCGGTTGGGATTTGTAGTGACGTATCCCACAAATTGGGCCGGCGACGGGGTGGGATATTGTCCCATTGTTGTGCGGGGTTCCGTGTTAGAATTCTTATCGCATTGCCTTTGTACCAAACACCATGCTCTCCTAAGTTGTAACCGTGGTCACTGGTGAAAATTACGATGGTCTGGGTGGAGAGTTCCAGCTGGTCGAGCAATGCTAATATTTTCCCAACGTTGCGGTCGATGCTCTTGACGCTTGCTAAATATTCGCGAGTACGTTGTTTGACTAAAGCCACATCCAAGTCTGGAAAGTCGGGATTTGGAATGGTTAGGTCCAGGTCTTGAAAAGGCTGTCTGTCCTCCTCGGGTACGGGCAGCCATGGCGCATGAGGCGCCCGAAAGTGTAAGGAAACCAGAAAAGGTTTCTGTTGGTGTTCACGGATAATCCGCATTGCATGTTCAGTGAAAATGTCCGGAGTAAATCCAGTGACTTGTTGGACCTGGCCGTGAGGAAGCTCGATGCTCGGGTTTTCGGGTGGGCAACCTCCTCCACGTATTCCGATAAATTCGTCGTATCCTAAATGTTTGGGGTGATACCGGTCGGCAGTACCCAAGTGCCATTTACCAACCAGTGCAGTGTAGTAGCCATTCTCAGCGAGTAGTCGAGGCCAAGTTGGAATTTGCGGGTCCACGCCTAAGTCCCGTTCCGTCCGGTAGCGGATCCAATCCGTAATTCCCATCTCCGTACCATAGCGGCTAGCGAGTAATCCAACTCGGCTGGGACTGCAAACAGGGGTTGTGACAAAGCTATTTGCCAAATGAGCCCCCTCATGGAAGATGCGGTCGATGTTGGGTGTGACGAATCGTTCGTCGCCGGCAGCCCGCACGGCACGTGGTGCTTGATCGTCGGTATAAATGAAAAGAATATTGGGGCGAGACGCAGCTGGTATGTCGGAGGCTGCGGTGGCAAAAACGGCAAGCAATAGGATCAATTCTCTCATAGTGACGTAGCGGAGGTTGATTTGCGAAAGGCTGCTGCGTGAGGCAATTTGTTCTTGGTATCGGTCACCGTCGAGCCGATTGTCTAACAAGCGTTCGATCTCAGAATAGGCTGTGCATGTTTTTTGGACCGGCTACAAGGCGGCCAACATTTACCAGGAACTATATCAGACGAAGTGGATATGTCTTATTGTTATCGTCAAATATTTGAAACCGCAGCGTCAAAGTCACGGTGAACACGGTAGTGGATCAGGCAATCGACGTCGTGCAGGTCACTGGCGGCATCTAATAGTGGATCATCTTTGGTCAAGGTGACAATCAACTCGTTAGAGCCTGGGGTGGGGAAGTAGGGTGCCTCGAGCCGATATTCGTAAATATAGCCGTAAGGCCCCATGCCTCCGGTTTTGTGCCGTCGATATGTAAGGTCGTAAAGACGAAGAAGTTTGTCAGGTAATACTTTTCCATTCAGTTCGACACGCAAATCATTTAATGAAGGTTCAACGTTTGTTAAACGGACCCGTAATTCAATGGAATCAAGTTTTCCCTCTCCCGCTGCGGCGGCCAAGTCATCCGTGATGCTAAAACGAACGGTGATAGGATGTCCTTCATTCAGCCGTTGTGGTAATGAACGGGCCATGCCTGGTAACCATTCATCAAAGGCGGCCCCGCCTACCGAACCATCTGGTTCTGACCTGACATGATAATGTTTGTTGACATGTGTCAGTAAATCTGGATGCCCCAGAGGTCTCAGGGTTTGGTAATCTTCGGGAACCCACGGCCAGCCATTGGGTAGCCAGCAATAGGTGACCACCGCAAAACCGCTTACACCTTGGCGGTAGGCGTTAGCGGCTGCCGCCCAGCTCATTGATTGGGATGCGTTAAGATTAAATTCTCGACCGACGACTGGGGACATTCCGGCGATTACCCGACAGGTAGAATTGCGTGTCCGTTCCACGGCAGCTGACAAATCGGCATCCTGTTCCAGGATGGATTCCATTAATCCAGGCAGACAAACCATCGCATCGATCAGCTCTTCGTCAATCCATTTCGATACCTGGTAGCCCAGCATTTTCCAGGCATCAGGATGCGCTGGTATGCGGACGTAAACTCGTTTTCGTCGGCCTTGTTCCTGCTCAGCGTGTTGTGCTTCACGGCGCAAGTCTCGCAGCCACGCCGTCAATATCTCGGCGAGTTGGTCGACTTCCTGGAATTTGCAAAAAGGTACAAATTCCGCCAGATTCACTTCGACTCCGTCCGTTTCATAACGCCTGAGTAATTCACTGTAAACTCGCATTCTTTCTTCACGGAGCGCTGGATGCAAAAAGCTAAATCGTTTCGGGTCGATATCTTTGGCACGTGGGTCTGGATCATGGCCTACTGAAAATTCCGGATGGTTGTAAACGAAATCGGATTTACGGCCATAGCCAGCATCTTTTTCACGATCGCTGCCTTGTAAGCCGATATAATCGGCTGCAATGAACCAAAGCCCTTTTTCGTGACAGCGATCACACAGGAGTTTCAACGGATCGTGTCCCGCATCGATCAACTGTTTCAGGTGGCGCGCACCACGATACCACACAGGGTGCTTCCACTTGTCAACATTGTCCCCCCACTTTTGTGAGACCTGGCTGTCGTAGATCGCTATTCCGCCCTCAAGTCCGGAAAAATAAACCAGGGTGTCGGCACCACTTCCTATGAGCTGATCGACCGTGACCAGGAAATCTTGTGGACGGAGCGGTGGAGCATATTGATAGATTGGTGCCGCATGACGTCCATCGTCGTACAACAAAACGGTGGGTTCCGCGGGAATCGAACTTGTGGCAAGGGCGTTGTCGTCGCCTGCCAGAGCAGTCTGGGTAGCCAGGGCCGCTGTTGGTGCGGCGCCAACTGCCTGAATGAATTGTCTGCGTTGCATGGAAAACCTCGATTCAGGAGGAAGAATAGATCGTGGGAATCGACTTTCAATGTTGACGTGGTACTTTGTTCCGATGGCGGGGTTGAATCTAAGTGGAGTGTAAAATTTCCGAGAGGACTTCGAAAGTATCAACTCACCTGGCACGGAATAAAATCGAATGGGGAGTCACGCATGACGGATCCAGTGGCCGACCAAGCTTTGCAGAGCGATCCGTATTTCGGTGCTGTTAGGGTGTTTGTTAGTTCAGGCCTGTTGGTAGTCGGAAACCGGTTACTTTGGTTTGGATGGACCAGGCGGAAGATTCGCCGACCATGTATAGGATGTCGCCGTTGGGGCCACCAAAACAACAGCTTACCGGATATTGTGGGCACCAGATTGTTCCCGCGTAAATTCCGGAAGCTGTAAAGATCTGGACTCCCGACAAGGTGCAGACGTAAACGCGTCCATCCCTATCCACGGCCATTCCATCGGCACGAGAATCATAACGGAATTCGGGCTGTTCGGCACTAAGGACATCGGGTGTCAGATTTAGCATGGCAAATTGCCTCTTGTTGGACAAACTTCCGTTCGGCTCAATGTCGTAGGCCCAAACGAAATTTTCACCTGGTTGGAACCACGTGTTGTTGACATAGAAAGTCTTTCCATCAGGTGAAATTTCTACGCCGTTCGGCATGGCGTATTGCCCCGCCGGAATTACAACCTTTGTCGTTCCATCGGGGCGAATGTAGTATACCTGTTTGCCCGGCTGGCTTTTCGTTGTTTCGGGGGTGAATTGTGGATCAGTCACATAAAGCCCTCCCCTGGCATCCATGACCAGGTCATTGGGACCATCGATTGGTTGGCCATTCACGTTGTCGCAGGTGATGTCTAAGACATTACCCGTGTCGGGATCTAATTCAATCACCCGGTGTCCAAACATGTCGCAAACGAGTAGATTTCCATTCGTAGATGCAATCGTGCCGTTTGTCTGCATGCCTTCTGTGAGGACGCGCCATTTCCCATCAGGTTCCATCCTAATCAGGCGACTTCGTTTGGCGCTCCCGGTCCAGTTTCCATTTCGATGGTCCTCGAAATACATGTCAGAAAAATAGAGTGCACCTTGAAGCCACGTGGGGCCTTCGGAAAAAGTAAAGCCTTCGGCCAGTTTGACCGGTCGGATTCCTGGCGCGATGACTTGGTGAAAGAGATCGTTTTGCAGCTTGACATATTGAATGTAATCTGGGCGTACGGGCCAAAATACGTCTAACGCGTCAGCTCCATGCTCGCCCAGTTTTGCAGAATGAGCCATGCCTCCAGGTTGCAATACAACGTGTTGTTTGTCACCGTTCATTTCAAAAGCATAGTCCATTAAACCTTCCTGCAGAGAGCCGCGCAGAGCGATCATTAATTGATCCTCTGGGTGGATGTGCAGGGGAAATGCCGAATGAGGATCCATGCGGATGATACTGAGCATGGCATTCCTACCCCAGATGAGGCGGGAAAGAGCGCCACTGCGCCGGTAGCTGCGTGATGCATCGGGTCGCGTTAAACCGGCCCATTGAATCTCATTCAGGTTGTAGACGATTCCTGGTTGAATGGAGGGGGTGACGTTCTGATCTGGAAATGACACGGATCCACCGTCAGGGAGGGTGACGCCTGCGAGTTTCAGGTGGCTTGCCCGTACCGGTGAGAAAACTTCGATGGCTTGCAGGCCGTCGGGACCGGCCTGCAAGGTTCGTGTGGTATTGGGCGTCAGGTATAATATTGCATCTTGTGGCAATGAAACCTTCTTGTTTCCAAAACTGCACACGGCGCTGCCACTTCGAATGACCGTTATGAGTTCTTCTTTTAATGTTTGTGTGGGATAGGTTGAACCAGGCTCCATTCGGACGATTTCTAATAACGCTCCTTCACCCCAGGAAATGGTTGCGGTGACTCCCTCTGCAATTGGAATGGATGGCAGTTGTTCCAGCTCATATGTCTGGCCCGGGTTGAGCCATAGGGGAACGTCGGTTTTTGGGATAACGCGATCACGGGTTGTGAGATTGTATTGGTTGACAACCGCCGCATTGCGTTTGCGCCAGGCGTGTTTTTTGTCAGCGGCCCTGGTCGAGTTGGCGAGTAACGTCCGGATAATTAATGCCCAGCAATACCATGTTATGGACGGGCCACCAGCAGTGTTCGTAATCATGATCTTTAACCTCGGTTTCAACAAGCATTCGTTGGGATTGTGTTCAGAACGTCTTGGGTTAAAAAAGTCTTAGTTCCATGCCCAAAAACAGGAAGGCTGGGACAAGGGAGCTATGTGCTTTCATTGTGCAGGTGATTCAAGTGATTAGGGAGAATTGTAAACAGAGGATTGGAGCTACGGACCGGACCCGTCATGCAGGTGAACATGCGATGATGTTTACTCTCCGCTGAACCGTCGCACGCGGATATTGCGGTAGGCGACCGGACCGTGGTCTCCTTGGAGCATTAAGGGCCCTTGTGGGGATTCGGGGATGTCGAGGTGTGCGCTGTTGGGACCTTCCATTTCCACATTTTCGTGAATCAAAATGTTGTTATGCATGACTTGAATAAAACGGGCGTTTTCCGTTTTGTTGCCTTTTGAATCAAAACGTGGAGCTCGGAAAACAACGTCGAACGATTGCCATTCACCAGGGGGCTTGCAAGCGTTTACCTGGGGTGCGGTCCCACCTACCCATTGATCACCGACGCGCCGAGCATAGAACCCACCGCAGTCGGAAAAAGCGCATTCTTGTTTGCCATAGGTATCGTTCACTTGAAGTTCGTAAAGCGCCATGAAGAAGATGCCCGAATTGGATCCGTTTGGGAGGAAAAATTCAATGTGGGCTTCTATGTCGCTAAAGGTTTCGACACTGAGAAGGTTCTGGGTTTTGCCATGATTTTTTGCATTGGTGAGCATTCCGTTTCCAGGATGAATTGACAAGCGTTGATTGTCGTTTGGATTTGCCGTTACCAGTTCTGCCGACTGCCATTCATGTTCTTGGTCGTTGTTGACCGGCCGCCAGCCGGAAAGGCCTTCGGATGCAATTAAGGGAATCCATTTCGATTCCTGTGGCGGAACATCAGCATGCGCCATGTTTTCATGGGCTGAAAATGAAAACACTGCCAGGCAGTAACAACAAGTGAATATTAGAAATGGTCGTAACATTTTACGGCTTGAAATGTATAGCGGGCCTGCCTGCAACCGATCATGATGGTTGTCAGAATAAACCGTAAAATAATAAATGTCAACTTGGTTTGGCCAGCGAAAATCTCAGTACTCCTTGCCGAAATGTATTTCCTGATGTCGATCAGGGGGCCTGGTAGATTAGAGTAGTATCGAATGTAATCGTCCGCGATTCGAAAGAGAACGATTGCAGTTGAATTGCTGGCCGTGGAGATTTGAATATGCCAATCCTGACGCGCGCTGATTGTTGCATGGGAAGGAGATGGGGCTCTGGCGATTCACGGGTTGTCTGCGAGGACAGGAGGACTGGTACTCTGCTGGTTAGAATCGACAAATTGTCAATTTGCATTGAAATGGTCGATCACTCGACAGGTTGCTTGACATGGTTGACACCGTGTCTAACGACGTCAGATTGCCCATAGAGAATCGTTGTTGTTGCGTGGCGTTGGTGGGAACTTGCAGAAGACGTTTGGTCTGCGGACCTTCAATTTGGAATTTATGCATGGTAGGACTCGTCGTGATTCTCTTTGCTGGTTATGATGAGGTGGCTGCAGGCACGTGATAGAAACAGGAAAGGATGGTTATGTTTAATAATTCCCACACGCGGCGGCATTTTTTACAGCGAACGGTAGCTGCTGGTTCGGTGTTGGCAGTGCGGCGAACACACCGGGCTGTGGCAGCGAATGATCAAGTCAATGTTGGTGTCATCGGTTTGGGAATGATGGGTGGTGGACATGCCAGGTCATTTCCAAATTTAAGTGGGGTACAGGTCACCGCGGTGAGCGATGCCGATTCGCAACGCATGGGTAAAGCGGTAAGCCATCTACCGAGTTCGACGTTGCAGCATCAAGACTTTCGCCGCATCCTGGATGACAAGTCCATCGATGCAGTCGTGATTGCAACTCCAAATCACTGGCACGCGTTGATGACGATTATGGCCTGTCAGGCAGGCAAGCACGTCTACGTGCAGAAACCGGTGAGCCACAATATTTGGGAAGGCCGTAAAATGGTCGAAGCAGCTCGGCGCTACGATCGGATTGTCCAGGCCGGTACGCAGCATCGTTCCTGTCCAGCAGTTCACCAGGCCCGCAACGATATTTTGGCTGGCAAATATGGACGACCCAAGTGGGTGCACTGTTCAGTCCTGCATGTGCGTGAACCGATCGGCCATGTCAGCATGCCATTATCTGTGCCAGGTCATATTGATTACAACCTTTGGACAGGGCCGGCACCAAAGGTGCCGGTGATGCGCAAGAGCTTTCACTATGATTGGCACTGGCAATGGAATTGGGGTGATGGTGAAACGGGTAACTGGGGGCCCCACTATATCGACGATTTACGCAATCTGTTGGGATGGGATGACGTGCCTGACAATGTCGTATCCGTGGGTAATCGTTTTGCCTGGCATGACAACGGCGAAACACCGAATGTCCATCTTGCGTTGTTTGACCACCGCGATGTCAAGGTAGTGCTTGACATACGCAACTTACCGGATCCCTCGGGACCTGGTGGTGCCGAGGGTGCGGTTTACCGGGATACGCGTGGCGGGAATTATATTCATTGTGAGCACGCAGTGATCCGTCTTGCACGGGGAGGTGGAATTGCCAGCGGTCACGACGGTGAGCCTATCCAAGAATACTCGGGAAATGGTGGTGCTGGCCATGAGCAGAATTTTATCAATGCGATTCGGTCGGGTGACCGTGAGCAGTTGAACTGCGAAATTGCAGAAGGGCACCTTAGTACCGCGATGTGTCATCAGGCGAATATTGCTTTTCGTGTCGGACACTCTGCAAAACCAGAGCAAATTCGAGAAAATATGAAATCTCATCCTGATGCACTGGAAACATTTAATGATATGGACCGGCAGCTTGGTGGAAACGGTGTCGATCTGGCTGAGCAACCGTTTATGTTTGGCCCTTTGTTACACTTTGACCGTAAGGTGGAGCAATTTACAGGCGCGGGGGCCGCTAGGGCCAATGAACTGGTGGCGGGTACCTACCGGACTCCCTTTACGGTGCCAACGCAGGTGTAGCGGGTACCACGTCAACAGAAGAGTGGCGGTTTTATTTGCTACGGTGGGAAATGGGAAATGAGTCCGGCAGGCATTGTCCTTGGAGCGGCAACAGGTTTTGAGTGTTTCAGCACCTAGGTTGTTGCCGTGAATATTTTGTCCGCGCCGAACAGGGGATGATTTAAATAGAGTGGTTAGTCATGTCTCTGGTAGAGAGTTGTCGGATGTGTCAAAATCCGACGATCCGGTTCTCGTATGCCGAGCATAGGGTGTGAAGTGGATTGTTGCGATGCGCTTTGTCCGCAGTCACAGGATGGCATTCAGGCTTGTTGTATTTTTATTTCGAGAAATGGTATTTTCCTATACTGATCACAATGTCTGGTAGTGATAGGGCACAGCGCGTTACTCTGATTTAATACCGCACCAGCGTGTCCAAAAAGATGTCCTGCGGCAGTCGCCTACACAACGTGTTTGCCAGGAAGTAGCACCTGGGGTTTTCCTGGGACCGTTGTTTGCATACGAAGTCCATGTAATGTTGATTTAAACAAGGATGTCTTGCACCACGTGTGCCGGTTCTACACCAGTCGGCCGTTGGTTCAGTCCCTGAAAACGGAACGTAAGACGATCGTGGTCTATACCGAGTTGGTTGAGGACTGTGGCGTTCATGTCGCGGATGTGGACCGGGTTTTCAAGAATGTTGTAGGAGTGGTCGTCTGTTTTTCCGTATTCGGTCCCTGGTCGGATGCCCGCCCCGGCCATCCACATCGTGAAGCAGCGTCCATGGTGGTCCCTGCCATGATTGTCTTTTGTTAGCTTGCCTTGCGAATAAATGGTGCGACCAAATTCACCACCCCAAACGACCAGTGTGTCGTCCAGCATGCCACGTTGCTTAAGATCCTTGATGAGTGCGGCCGCTGGTTGGTCAATGTCCTTACACTGGCCACGGATTAGTTTTGGTAACGTGCCATGTTGATCCCAGCCACGGTGGAAAAGTTGGATGTACGGTACTCCGCGTTCTGCTAGCCGCCGCGCGATAATGCAATTACGTGCGAATTGGCCGGGCTGCCGGGCAGCGGGTCCATAAGAATCTAGAGTGGATTCAGTTTCGTCGGAAAGATCCATTAAGTCAGGTACGGAAGTTTGCATGCGAAAGGCCATTTCGTACTGCGCGATGCGTGCTTTTGTTTCCGGATCGCCGAATTCGTCGAATTGTTCATGATTGATTTTGGCAATTCGGTTGAGCATCCGGCGTCTCATGTCACGATCGACACCGTCAGGATTGTTTAGGTATAACACGGGAGAGTTGCCGCTGCGGAAATTCACGCCTTGATGCTTTGCGGGTAGAAAACCACTGCCCCAGAGCCGTGCGTACAACGCTTGTTGTTGCCCATTACCAGCCGAGATCATGACAATGTAAGCGGGCAGATTTTGATTGGGACTGCCAAGTCCATAACTGAGCCAGGCGCCCAGGCTTGGTTTGCCCGGTTGTTGGACACCGGTGTTGATATAAGTGATTGCCGGGTCATGATTGATGGCTTCGGTGTGCAGCGATTTGATGATTGTGATGTCGTCGGCAATTCCTGCGATGTGTGGTAAAAGTTCACTGACATACGTTCCATGTTCACCGTAGCGTTTGAATTGAAACATGGGTGCGACCACAGGAAACGATTTTTGGCCAGATGTCATCCCGGTGATTCGCTGACCCATTCGGACCGATGCGGGTAGTTCCTGGCCATGTAATTCCCGTACCTTGGGGTGGAAATCGAAGGTGTCAATATGGGACGGACCTCCGCACATGAACAAATAGATGACGCGTTTTGCCCGGGGTGCAAAATGTGGCAGGCCAGCCAGCGTGGAGTTGTCCTGTCTGGTGGCGGCCCAGGTGGAATGGTTAGTGGCAGGATCTATTAATTTGGCGAGGGCAGCTGCGCCCAATGGCTTGGCCGCGTTGTGAAGAAAATGTCGCCGTGTCAGATTGAGATTGTGTTCGTGAAGCGGGTTCATAGAAAGCTCCGATCAGGATGGCAAAACGGTTTGCCATTTGGTGCGATATTATCCTCGTGTCAAGGTTTCATCCAGGTTCAATATCATACTTGTAACGACAGTCATCGCTGCATGGGCGGCTGGGCTGATTTCGGCATCGCGAACGGACTCCCCAATCGCTAATAGTTTTTCTGCGCGCTTGGGGGCGCTCTGGAAAATAGCTAATTCCTCGGCGTAAGCTGTCTTTAAGAGTTCCAATTGTGAAGTTTTTGGACGGATGCCAGTCGCCAAGCGATAAGCCAGGGTGATCTGCTGGTCGAGCGACCCACCTGACTGTATCACTCGCTGGGCGAGCATGCGTGCCGCCTCGACAAATTGTGGATCGTTGAGTGTCACAAGGGCTTGGAGAGGCGTGTTCGTGCGTGAACGACGAATCGTACACTTCTCGCGTGACGGAGCGTCGAAAATGGTCATGCTGGGTGCCGGTGCGGAACGTTTCCAGAAGGTATACATGCTGCGCCGATATAGTTTCTCACCCTGGTCCTGGACGAAACGGACGTTTGATTCCAGCGAGACTTCATTCCACAGACCAGGTGGTTGGTACGGCTTGACGCTAGGACCACCGAGGTGGTGGACTAAGAGTCCGCTGGCTGCCAAGGCATTATCCCGTAACAATTCGCCTTGCAAACGGAACCGCGGACCACGAGCCAGCAAACGATTGTGTGGATCGTGGATTTGTAACGCTTCGGTGGTCCGCGATGTCTGTTGGTAAGTAGCCGACAGCACGATTTGTTTGACCATGCGTTTGATGTCCCAGCCAGATTCAATAAAATCAACTGCTAGCCAATCCAGTAATGCTGGATGGCTGGGCCAGTCACCTTGAGAACCAAAATCTTCGACAGTTTGGACCAGGCCGGTACCGAATAGCATTTGCCAGTAACGGTTAACCGCCACACGTGCGGTGAGCGGATGGGTGGGCTGGGTTAACCACTGCGCCATGCCCAGGCGGTTGGCGGGGGCACCTGACGGTGGCGGGGGAAAAATACCAGGTACACCAGGTTCCACTGGTTGGTCTTTTCTCGGCGTGGCGTAGTTGCCACGGTCGAGGATGTAGGTCATCCGTTTTTCGGCGACGTCCTGCATGACCATGACGGTACTGATTGGTTTAACGGCCTCGCCCAATCGTTGAGCGTTCTGGGTGAGATCCTGTTGTAATTGTTGGTAGGTTTCATCCTGGTGGTTAAGGTAATGTTGTTTCAATATCTCCCGTTGTGGCTCGGTGCGTTCACTGGCGGGTGTGGCCAATATTGGTGTGATAGGATTGTGGCCGGCAATCGCTGTGACTTCGGATTCTGACAACACCCGAGCGTAAACTTGTAAATCGTCAATAAGGCCTTGAAAGCGAGAACCTGGATTGCGGCGTCCCAGATATAATGTTTTCTGGGTGCGGATCGTGTCTCTTAGGTTGTCGCGTTCGGTTATCAATGCTTGGGGCTGTCCGTCGAAATAGACCCGAATTCCTGTGGCCTTACCGGATCCATCATAAGTAGCAAATACGTGTTGCCACTGGTCCGGTGTCATCTGGTTCTCGGTGAGCACTTTGATCGCGTTGTCCGGCCAAGCGTGGATGATGTGTACGCCGACCTGGCCTTCGTTGATCTGGATATCAAAGCCTCGGTGCGAGTTCTGGTCGTCCATGCGTGCAATAGGAGCCCCATTGCCTGTGCCTTTTGGGTGAATCCAGGCTCCAAAAGAAAAACTGTCTGTTCGTTCAAAATCGGCAACATCCCCCAGATCGATGAAGCTCTCGCCGTCGCATTGAAATGCGCCATTCAATTTGCCTTGGCCCCACAATGGATTCCCGTGAATGGTTCCAAGCCGTTCTGGTTGGACTGTGTCGGCCGTGTTGTCGCCTTGCAATTCGTCCAGCTTGAAGTGCAATAGCATGTCAGTTGGTGGGCGGGTAACTAACGTTGATCTGGCAGAAGCGTCAGCCACCCAGGCTTCAAATTCTGTTTGGATAGCGGAGAATCTCGTTTTCAATTGTTGTTCAAGGTTTGCTGCTTGGACCTTGAGTCTGGTTTCGAGAACCGCCTGTTGAGGATTCGGGACATTGGCAATCGGCGCCTGATTACCGCTACGGATTTGCATGCCCGGGTCAGATGCCTGGTTGAAATAGGCGAAAAACTGGTAGTACTCTTGTTGTGAAATCGGATCATATTTATGGTCATGGCATTGGCCACATTCCATGGATAAACCGAGCCAGGCCATGGAGGTAGTCTTCACCCGGTCGACGGCGTATTCAATACGATACTCTTCGGGGATGGCACCACCTTCGTCGGTGGTGGCGTTGTTGCGGTGAAAACCGGTAGCGATTGTTTGCTCGATCGTTGCGTCTGGTAACAGGTCACCCGCAAGTTGTTCGATCGTGAATTTATTAAACGGTTTGTTGGCGTTGTAGGCACGTATGACCCAATCTCGCCAGGGCCACATGTCACGTTTGCCATCGGCATGAAATACGCTGCTGTCGCCATACCTCGCGACATCCATCCAGGCAAGCCCCATGCGTTCTCCGAAATGAATTGAATCAAGTAACCGATCTAAAACGTTTTCATAGGCGTGGGGTGTCTTGTTGTTTAGAAAAGTATCAATGGCTTCGATTGTTGGAGGCAGTCCCGTGAGATCAAATGTCACGCGGCGGAGTAATCGTTCTCGGTCTGCCCGAGGCGACGGACGGAGTGTTTCTTTTTCAAGTCGTACCAGGACGAATGCGTCAATGGCGTTTCGGGTCCACGATGATCGAGTTGTTCTTGGTAAACCTGGTCGAACAGGTGCAATGAATGACCAGTGTCCTTCCCAGTGAGCACCCTGTTGAATCCATTGCCGGATGTGCTCAATGTCTCCTGGTTTCATTTCTTGGTGTGCGGAGGGCGGTGGCATGATACTGTCGGGATCCTCGGAAATGATGCGTTGCCAGGCTTCGCTTTCGACTAGATTGTTCGATAGGAATGCTGCGGAAATACCACCTTGTTGATCCAGTCGCAGATCCGCTTGTCGATCTTTGTCGGACGGTCCATGACACTGAAAACAGTGATTGGCCAGGATGGGGCGTATGTCACGGTTGAATTTTACCGCTTCGGCCGTCGTGAATGAGGGCGTCAGGCTAGTGAGGATACCGATCACGGTTGCGTAAGGTAGCAGGCTGCCAGCAAATGGCATTCCTTTCGATTGTGTGCCCATCGTGTGGTTGATCATTGATGTGGGAGAAGTGATATGGGAGGCAGTGAGCGTGACTTACAAGAAAACGATAACTTTGGCATGCGTCGCGGATGGTTTCCGGTGATGAATATTATACAATCCCAGGACATGAAGTGTTAGTCGCTCGTCTTGTACTCGAGATCGGTAACATATCGCAATGGGATCGAAATGACCATGTTATAGAAAGTCGTTCTCGCGTGATATTGAAGAACCTTCAGGGGCCAACGCGACCGCCGGAACAGAATTTTGGTTATACCTTTCTTGCACACGTGCATTTGCCAGTGGCCGCTTGGTCGTCCAGAATCTTCTCCAGGAAAATGCATGGTTTTTCAGGCAAGAAAGGGTTCGTCGATGTTCGTTAGGGTGCAGGACCTGCAGATCACTGTAGCGAGTCTGGAAAAAATGATGAAAAAATAAATAATTGACGTCAGTTGCCACACGTACGGCCAGTGGCATCAGGTCTGTAAATTGGTCGACGTAAGCATGTGTTTCCAAGGAAAATTTTTATTGCAAAGGATAAGTTTATGTTTTTGTTGCAGCGGGCGTTTGTCAGTTCGTGTATGGTTTGTCTTTTGCTGCAAGCGGGGCTTTTGGCGCAGACCGTGTCCATGGAGCGAGTGTGTGATGCAAGCCCACTGGAAATGACAGGTGATATTGCTTCCGATTTAGTGGCGGGTGTGGATCGTTTTTTGTTGCGCAAGCTGGAACAGTCAGTCCATCACAGAGAAGCACACTGGCAACGTGACTTTTCATCAATCGCTAATTATAAACAGTCCATTACAGCCAACCGCCAATGGCTGGCTCACATTCTTGGTGTGCGGGACAAGCGTGTTCAGGACGTGGAGCCCAGACTATTATTGCCAGTCTCTCAGTCTGGTAGCGTGGGCCATGGTGGCAATTATGAAATATTTCCTGTTTCCTGGCAGGCCTTCGGTGATGTGACGGGACGTGGTTTGTTATTAGAGCCTAGCAATACCCAACCCGTGGCGACGGTGATTGCAATACCGGATTGTACGACGTTGCCTGAGCAACTTGCTGGCCTGATTCCGGGGGTGGATTCCCAATCGCAATTTGCCCGCCGGTTGGTCGAAAACGGTTGCCGCGTGATTGTGCCACTGTTGATAAACCGTGAAGACTACATGCCAAAATTAACGAATCGAGAATGGATCTACCGTAGTGCTTTTGAACTTGGGCGTGGGTTGATTGCTTACGAAGTTCAAAAAGTTCTCGCGGTCGTAGACTGGGCTTCACGACAACAGGGCAATGCGGCCAATATTGGGGTGATTGGATGGGGCGAAGGTGGCTTGATTAGTCTCTACGCGGCCGCGCTTGATCCGCGAATTGACACGGCATGTGTGAGCGGTTATTTCTGCCCCCGCGAAAATATCTGGCAAGAACCAATTGATCGCAACGTATTTGGGTTGTTGGAGCAGTTTGGTGATGCGGAATTGGCGACCTTGGTAGCACCTCGTCCCTTGATCGTGGAAGCTGCTGCCGGCCCCACGGCGAACATACCGGGTGGTCGGGGAGCCCCGGCACAAATTGTGTCCCCCTTGTTGTCCGAGGTACGGCAGGAAGTCGATCGGGTCGATCGAATGTTTGCCAGTGGCAAACTGTCAGCAAATATAGAGCTCGTTGTCAGCAAAGACGGGCAAGGGCCCTACGGTAGTCAGCAGGCATTGGAGTCATTTTGTAAGGCAATGCATGGCGCCATGGAGTTGCGGCCCAATGGGAAAAAACCAGAAAGTACGTTGGGGGAATTTGACCCGCGTCCACGTCATGCACAGCAGGTACATGAACTCGATCGCCACTCGCAAAACTTGCTGCGAGAAAGTCACTATGTGCGCCAGGCGAATACGATGAAGCGCTTTGATGTGGAGTCGTTAGCAGCCTACGTGAAATCGGCGGACTCAGTCAGGGATTATTTTTATGACGAAGTGATCGGGCGATTACCAGATGATTTGCTTTCTGCGAACGTACGTGCGCGTGAATTTCGAAAAACGGATGCATGGACGGGCTACGAAGTTGTGATGGATGTTTTTCCAGATGTCATTGCTTATGGTTTATTACTGGTGCCGACTGATCTGCAATCGGGAGAAAAACGTCCAGTCGTTGTTTGTCAACATGGGCTGGAGGGCCGCCCGTTGCACGTGATCGATCGAAACGGTCTTCCGTTTGGCGATAAATATCATTACTACAAGGCGTTTGCAGCGAGCTTGGCTGAACGCGGATTTATCACTTTTGCACCGCAAAATTTGTTCATTTTCAAGGATCGGTTCCGGACGCTACAGCGAAAGGCCAATCCGCTCAAGAAGACGCTTTTTTCCGTTATCACGCCGCAACATCAACAGATGGTTGACTGGCTGAAGACGTTAGAATTTGTGGACGCCGACCGCATTGCATTTTATGGACTTTCCTATGGTGGTAAAACAGCGATGCGGGTTCCTGCGCTGGTGACGGATTACTGCCTGTCGATCTGTTCGGCAGATTTCAACGAGTGGGTCGATAAAAATGCTTCTACCCGTAATCCTTACAGCTATAGCAATAAAGGC
Organism: uncultured Pirellulaceae bacterium; assembly: GCA_964393615.1. Lineage (GTDB taxonomy): Bacteria > Planctomycetota > Planctomycetia > Pirellulales > Pirellulaceae > CAYMUR01. The sequence goes on along the minus strand of CAYMUR010000008.1, from coordinate 62,455 downwards.
GAATATGAGATCTTTGAATACGACTTGGGAAGCACCTTTAATTATGCCGAGATGGCAGCACTCATTGCGCCTCGACCATTCATGGTAGAGAGGGGGCATTTCGACGGCGTAGCCGGCGACTGGACCGTAGCCTACGAGTATTCAAAAATCCGGCACTTGTATGCCGCCAAACTGGGAATTGCGGATCGGACGGAAATCGAGTGGTTTGTGGGCGGGCATACCATTCATGGTAAAGGCACATTTGATTTTCTTCACAAGCATTTGGATTGGCCACCACGAACCGACAAGTAGAGGGTCTCATGAGACAGCCATTGTCGTACAGGCATGAACACTGAGGTGGTTGTTGCTGTGCCAAAAACCAACGCCCCAATGGCCTGGGGCTCTCTTTTCAGTCCAGCAGGCAAATCACGACGACATGCTGTGCCCTGCGATCGTTCGGGGTCAAGTCGACAGTGAGCACCTAGCGGTGGGTTGCTGGAGCTGGTTCGCTTAGGAAGGGATTCCTGTCGACGGAGCATTTCGTGGCTCCGGGCGATGTTTCTTAGGCCAGCCACGTTTAAATGGTATGAATGCTTGATCGTTTACAGCCTTTTAATTTTCTTGCCTTAAAATGCCTGCTGGTACATAATAAATACAGGAACGTTTATTCTTTGACTGGACAGGTGTCATGAGGCGATTTCGACCGATTTATGAATCGACAGGTTCTTGTCGTGCGCGGTGTCCAGAAATTCTTGAGCAGCGACGGCTGTTGGTTGCCAATCCGATTATTTCCGAGTTCATGGCCATCAATGACCGAACGCTTGAGGATGGCGATCTAAGGCACGAGGACTGGATCGAGATCTTCAATGCTGGTGACCAGTCACTGGATTTACTGGGTTGGCATTTAACCGACGATCCGGAAAATCTCACCAAGTGGAGTTTTCCCAGCGAACCACTTGACCCGGAAGAATTCCTGGTTGTGTTTGCATCGGCCAAGTCCGAGGTGCTGACAGACCAGCGCGACTTTGACGGTAACCTGCATACGAATTTTCGCTTGAATGGCAGTGGAGAATATTTAGCGCTGGTACAGCCCAACGGAACGACAGTCGCCACGGAGTTTGGCAGCAGCGCCAGTCATTATTCTAGCCAATTCGCAGACGTTTCATTTGGTTTTATGTTTGAGGAAAAACCGCTCGTTCAGGCGGGTGACCTGGTGAATGTCCTTGTACCTGACGAGGCAGACGATCTGGCGTATGGAACGACTTGGCGTGGTGGCGATGAAATCGCCTTTGAGAATTCCGGTGGCTTGACTGGTTGGACCAGTGGTACGGGGCTTGGCGTGGGTTACGATACCAGTGGGACCTTGACGGATCAGGTCAACACTGACATCCGTTCGCAAATGAATGGCGTAAACACCACGGCTTACGCACGAGTTCCGTTTCAGATCAATGATCCGTCACAGGTGTCCGAACTGGTTTTACCGATTACCTATGACGATGGCTTTGTCGCTTATATTAACGGCGTTGAAGTGGCGCGTCGCTGCACGCCAGAAATGGTAGCTTTCGATTCCAATGCGAAAGGGTGTGAGGGCGGTGCGTCATTTCCAGGAGCGGTGTTGGATTTTGACGCGGGACTTAATGTGTCGCATTCTGCTGGGATGGTCGACAGTTGGTTGGCGGTTACGGGGCAAGTCGCGACCCCATGGAATAATCAACATCAATCATCACGTCGTCCAATGTTTGTTCAGGATGTATTTGCTACAGGGCAGCCTGGTATTCTGTTTGATGGTAACGACGATATTCTGACTTTTGACGACGCGGAGCTGCCAACGGGGGATTATTCCATTGCATTGGTCTGGCAGCCACTCAATATTGGTGTGCATGGACGTTCCAGTATGTTTAGTTGGGGAGATGACGTCGAAAATCAATTCCACAATGTTGCTTTGGCGCATCACACGAACACTGGCAAAGGTCGGTTGATTGTGCGGATGAACGGTACCGATGCCAATTCAAGCATTCCTGTGGGGGGCGGGAGAAACGGAACAAGCTATGTCAGTGTTGTTACCCGTGATGGTGCAACTTATACACTAGATATATCGAATAACAGCACCACGGAACATGACGAGATAAACCATTCGGGGTCCATGGTGCAATTGGAAAATGGTCGCATCGGTAATATGGTGGACCCGAACAATGGCGATTTTAATTCTGCGAGATTTAAAGGTTACATTGGCCGGATCGTTGTGTTTGACGATGCTTTGGATGCGGATGACCGACAAGCGGTGATGGATCAACTACTACCTTATGTTGGTGGTGATGGCCTTGTCCCTCCGACTGGCCCATTTACAGAAGCCATCGACATTTCAACCCACAAGAACGTGTTGGTGGCTGGTGACAATCTGTTGGCCATTCACGGTCTCAACCTGGCTGCCAATGATACCGATTTTCTGCTGGCTCCCCAACTAATTGCCAAGACGCTTTCGACGGAGGAAGTCGGATATTTTACTGTGCCGACCCCTGGTGTGACCAACTTGATCGGTTTTCCAGCGTTGGCGGAAGCTCCTCGTTTTTCCCAGGCGGATGGGGTTTATTCTTCTACAGACGGCAACTTGTCAGTCGACTTAAGCAGCAGTTCCGTGACCGCCTCGATTCGATACACATTGGACGGAAGCGTTCCGAACGAGGAATCTGCTTTGTACGTGGGGCCGCTTTTAGTCAGTTCGTCAAGTGTGGTACGGGCGCGTGCCTATGATAGCGGAATGGGGCCGAGTGAAGTCATCACGGCGAGTTATATTCTCGTGCATAACATTGTCCAGTCGTTTCACTCGGATTTGCCGATCATGGTCATTGATTCCCTGGGAAGTTCCATACCTGGATCGCTCAGCCAACACCAGGCATCGCTTGTGACGGCGGTGATTGGTGAGTCGGTCCTTACGGGACGAGCGACGATGAACGATGCTCCGGAATTTATAGGCAGGGCTGGTATGCGGGCTCGTGGCAATGCCTCCTCTTCGTATGTCAAGAAACCGTTTTCCTTTGAAACCTGGGACGGGTACGGTGACGACTTCAATGTGTCTCTATTGGGTTTGCCAAGTGAATCAGATTGGGTACTGAATGCGACTTGGATGGACCGCACGTTAATGCGGGACCCCCTCATGTTCCGTCTTTGGGAAGAACTCGGTTATTATTCGCCACGCTTTCGCTTTGTCGAAGTCTATTTGAACACAAACGGTGGGAAGGTCGAACCGGACGATTACTGGGGAATCTATATTTTGCAGGAAAAGATTAAGCAGGGAAGCGATCGTGTCAACGTGCACGAATTGTTGCGTTCGCAAATTACGGCGCCGGAGATAACTGGTGGCTACGTCTTGCAAGACGATCGGCGTCGGTTCGGTGACCGGGGCATTTCATCTGAGGCTGGAGTGGCAGGAGCACTTCAGGGTGTTATTTTTCACGATCCCGACGAACAAGATCTTAGCCAACCGCAGATTGAATGGGTGCAAACCTATTTTAACGATTTTGAAGACGCGCTTTTCGGATCGAACTTTGATGATCCAATCACTGGTTATGCCAAGTATATCGATGTCGATGCATGGATCGAGTATCACATTCTGGAAGAGTTCTCTTTTAACACGGACGCATTTGGTGCCAGTGTGTATATGACAATCGATCGAGGTGGCAAGCTGACAACCGGCCCGGTTTGGGATTTTGATGGCGCCTTGGCCAATTCGGTTGAGTTTCAAAGTTTCCTACCCCAGGGATATATTCACACGCAGTTGATTCCCAAGGACGGACCGACGGCCTATCCCTGGTGGCCCAGGTTGTTTCAAGATCTGGACTTTAAACAAAAATGGATAGATGGTTGGAATCGCTTGAGAAAAACGGTTCTGGATGAAAGTCACATCCATCAGGTGATTGACCAGTTTACCGCAGAATTGAGTGAGGCGCAGCAACGCAATTTTACACAGTGGTCACAGAGAATTGGTCAAAATATCCTGACCAGAAACATACACGAACGGTCGAACCTGTCCTTTCCCACCTGGCTGCAACACGTCCAGCATCTAAAAAATTATATCAGTGATCGCTTGTCTTGGCTGGACACGAACTTTGTCGCGTCCCCCATGGTCACTCCCGGTGGTAGTCCCATTAGCGGTACCGTGCAATTGGAAATGACGGCGAACGCTGGCAGTATTTACTACACGCTGGACGGATCGGATCCACGACTTCCGGCCCAGCAAACGGCAGGCTCCAATTTGATTTCGTCCACGGCAGTGCGCTACAACGGAACAGCGATCAATGTCTCGGAGACGACCCTCATCAAAGCGCGAGCGGTGGTGGGTCAGCAATGGAGTGGCTTGACCGAAGAATTGTTCATTGCCGAGCAGCCAGCATCGGCCCTTAATTTGTCGGTCAGCGAGCTGAATTTCAATCCCTATCTGCCGCATGCTATGTTGGGAGACGTTCCAGACAGCGATCATGATGACTATGAATTTATCGAGTTAATGAATTTCAGCGAAGACGCCATTAACCTCGATGACGTTTCGTTTACCAATGGGGTTGATTTTACATTTGACAACACGGTTTTATTGCCGGGACAACGAACCCTGGTCGTCCGAGATGCGAATGCTTTCGAGTCGCGCTATGGCAATGGGCTTAACGTGGCAGGTGTTTTTTCGGCGGGGGGACTCAGTAATGGTGGCGAAACGATCGAGCTTGTCGATGCGACGGGGGTCACGATTGTCGAATTTGGATACGACGATGTGGACCCCTGGCCGATGAGTGCGGATGGGCACGGCGCAACACTTGAGTTGATCGTCCCAGCAGGAACACCTGGCAGTGAATATGGTAAAGCTTACCGCTGGCAGGCTAGTACGGAGTTTGGCGGAACACCTGGTGAGGCTGGCAACGGGCGTGTCGGTGTTGTGATTAACGAGGTGTTGTCGCACACGGATGCATCGGTGGCACCATCCGATTCGATAGAAATATTGAATTCGACCAACGACCCGGTAGACATTAGTGGGTGGTTTCTTAGTGATTCGTCAGATTATTTTTTCAAGTACCAGATTCCATCAGAGACGGTCCTTTATCCCGGCCAGTATGTCGTTTTTGATGAAAGTGATTTTAATCCCAACCCTTTAAATCCTGGTCCGAATCATTTTGCCTTAAGTGGTACACGTGGCGATGAGGTGTGGTTGGTTGATCCAGACGGATTTGGTTCGGGTCAATGGTGGATGGTGGACCAGGTGAAAATTCCCGCAGCAAACAAGCGCGAATCCTTCGGACGTGTACCAGATGGAACCGGGCGTTTTGCGCCGCTGGATGCCCTGAGTTTGGCCGCTGCCAACAGTGTCCCCCGTGTGGGGCCTGTGGTGATCAGTGAGGTTAACTACCATCCTGAAAACCCAGCGCCAGTTGCCTTGGCACCCCACCTTACTGACAATGACCTGGAGTATGTGGAAATCTATAACCCAACGAACCGAGACGTTGACCTGTCGGATTGGCGGTTGCGCGGTGGTGTCGATTTTGATTTTGATCCAGGGGCGTTGTTAGGGGCGGGGCATTATTTGTTGATTTTGTCGTTTAACCCTGAAAGTACAGCGAATGTCGCCAGGTTGGCAGCTTTCCGGGAACATTACCGGATCGACGATGCGGTATCAGTCGTCGGAGGTTACACAAACCAACTCAGCAATTCGCAAGATCGTGTTGAATTGCAACGCATGGGAGAACCACCGTTAACCGATCCGAATTTGGTATCGCATGTGCTTGAAGATCAACTTGTTTTTGACGACCGGGCACCCTGGCCGGTCGCGGCCGATGGGGGTGGAGATTCATTACATCGTATCCTTTCGGATCTTTGGGGTCCAAGTGTTACTTCCTGGTCCGCTGGTGCTCCCAGTCCGGGTCGCTTTGGCCCCGTCCTGACAGTGCCCTTCACGGTAGATACGCAAGTGATTGGTGAAACGGGGCAACTGACGGAACTGACGCATGTTTCCCAAACGGTCACGTTGTCACAATCCTATTCCAATCCCGTTGTATTGGCCCAGCCGGCATCGTTTGCCGGGGCTGATCCGGTCGTGGTGCGCATTAGCAATGTGCAAACGAATCAGTTCGATGTGCGGTTAGTAGAACCCTCTAATTTGAACGGCACACACGGTGTGGGTGAATCGGTAGGTTATATCGTTCTCGAGGCGGGAAGTTATTTGCTGTCGGATGGAACGAGGGTGGAAGTGGGCAACGTTGCCACGGCTGCGACCGTGGGAAAGATGATTTCGCCTTTAAGTTGGGAGACAGTCGACTTTGTCTCTCCATTTAAGACGACGCCGGTGGTCATGAGTCAGGTGCAAACGTTGGCAGGGACCACCGAAGGTTATCTTTCAACACGCCAGAATGCGGTATCGACTACCAGCTTTGATGTAGCAATGGAGCCAGAGGAAGCGACCGAGGCGGCACACGGTACCCAGACAGTTGGCTTTCTGGCAATGGAGCCAGGGATGGGGACCTGGGGTGGACAGGCCTATGAGGCCCGTACGAGCGGAGTGCAATTTACAGAAACCTTCTCTGCGCTTCATTTCGGCCAGGTATTTGCGAAGCCACCTTTGTTCGTCGGTTCGATGAACAGTTTTCATGGATATGACAACTCCCACTTGCGTTATCAGAATCTGGGAGTGGGCAGCATTGATCTCAAAATCGAAGAAGACACGACGCGCGATACGGAAATTCTGCACGCAGCACCAGAAAGTGTGTCGTATTTAGCTGTTGCGGACGAGGGTCCGCTGGTTTCGATGCTCACTTACCTTGTAGATGGTCAGACAAAGGCGTTTGGGTTTCACGTCACGGAGGCGGGATTGGTCAAAGATCTGGACGTGATGCTCGAGTTACAGCATTCGAACCTCGAAGATTTGGACGTGTTTCTGGAAGCACCGGACGGGACGATCGTCGAGCTTTTTACCGACTTGCAACATGGTAGTGCCGATTGGATCAGTATGGTGTTGGACGACAGTGCCACGGAGTCCATTACGGTGGGGTCAACGCCGTTCTCAGGACGTTTTCAGCCTGAGGAGGTGCTGAGAAGTTTCAAAGGTAAAGCGGTGAATGGTCATTGGACACTGCACGTAACCGATGACATGGTCAATGGAAAAGCGGGGTCCATCGTGGCGGCTACGTTGGTCATCGAAATGGAACCCGTGGTTGCAGGTAATGTGAATTACGATAGTCATCTGGATGTAGAAGATATTGACTTGCTGTTCGCTGGTCTCGGTTCGAAAAATCCTACCTTGGATCTAGACAATGATGGCGAGGTGGACCACAGGGATGTAGAGGAAATGGTGTTCAATCGGATGGCAAAACGTTACGGTGACATCGATCTTGATCAAGATGTTGACTTTTTGGATGTCAGCCGCTTGGTGGCTGAATTTGATCCCCTTGGTGTGCGGGGAATTGCCAGTTGGAGCCGGGGAGACTTCGATGGTGATGGGGACGTCGATGTGGTTGATTTTAACCGTATCGTGCTCCATTATTCGCCCACGGGTTACGGCGCCCATCCTGGCTCTTTCAATTCCAGGACCGTTGCCGTGGTGAGCTCGGCAGCAAGGTCAGACGACGTCTCTGCACCGGAGACTGGCCTGGAATCGAAGGTTGTATTCGATGCTGCCCCTTCGACCAGTGGTGCAAGTCCAAAATCGGAACTTCCGCAAAGTGTGCAGCAAACATTTGAGCTAGAATCCACGGCACGACGGCGACGAAATGTTACCCACAGCCAGGATGAATAGGCTGGGTGTTCCGTGGATCTGTCGTGTGGAGGTATTGAAATATGTTCGGTCCAAGATGTCGTAAGTGTACCACGTGATTCCTTGTGACTGATTCAGTGACTCGTTTAAGAAAAGGTTCGCTGAAGATGTTGCCAATCATTTTTAATCATGGTAAGAAATAGTGGTTGCCAGTCGGAGGTGTTTTCGATGGGAGAGATATTGACTTCATGATGGCAACGATGATAGACCGCTGAAAAATGTTACGGCTTCCAATGGTCCAGCAGCAACACAATGTGATGATGCGATTAACACAACCGTACAGTTGCTGGGAAGCATGCAACAGGCAGTTCTCTCGAATGGCCTGTTGCCCAATCATATCTGGCCATCCAGCGGTTGGACTGCTTTCAAAGGGTTGTCCTGGGAAGAAGTGGGGGCGTGCAGGGAGAACGGGCCGTGGTCATTGGGTGGCATTGACAGGCCCCGGGCAACATTTTCCAAGTGCCTACCTCCGGTGGTTTCTGGCACGCATTCTGCTGGTGATTCTAGGTTCAGCGCCTGCCATGGGCTTGGCCGACGGAGTGCTTGATCCGATTACTGAAAAGTTGCGCACTGGCCAGTCACTCACTTTCGCCACGTTTGGTGACAGCATCACCTGGCCCTGCTTTCATACCGATTATCGCCAGAACTACATGACATTTGCAGTGGATGCGTTACGGCAGGCTTATCCTCAGGCGAATATTCGGATTGTGCATGCGGGGAACATGGGAACGGCGGGGCGTGGTCTGAGGAAAACTCGTTTCGAAAGATACGTGTTGGCACACCAGCCGGACCTGGTTTTCATCATGTTCGGTATGAATGATTGTGGAGCTGGAGAGAAAGGCTTGGGGGAATTCGCAGACAATCTTGTGCAGTTGGTCAACAAAACGCGTGATACGGGTGCTATTCCGGTAATTTGTACTCAGAATGAAATTATTAGTGACAGCCCGAGCGGGCGCGGACGCAAGTCGTTGCCGCTTTATATGGCTCGTGCTTTGGAGGTGGCTCGTCGTGAGCAGGTCAGCGCCGTGGATTGTTTTGCGGATTGGGCAGTGCTCAAGGTTGATCAGCACCTTTTAGCTACCCGACTCAACGATTCGATCCATCCCAACCATGCCGGGCACCGGTTGATGGCGTACACTATTTTGAAGAAATTATGGCCGGGCGCTACCCGTTACCTGTCGACTGGGGTTGCGACGCCGGAGCCACACGAAAAACAGGTTGTCAGGCAGGGACTGCTGCCGGGCCCTTCTGGAAAACAGGTATTAAGGACCAGCGCCGGTCTCTGGTGTGCAGTCAGCGCCGGTTATCAAGGTCAACATGGGCGGGACCTCGTGTTTTCTTGGACGGACCGTGAACGTCCTCGCTGGGACGAATTCCAGCATGTGACGTTGATTGGCTCACCGCAAACAGCTGTTTTCGATCATTTGGACAGGCCGTTAACATCCGGCATGCTACTGGAGCACGGAGGTCGAATCTACGTGCTGTTTGGCTGGAAAGTTGGCATTTTCATGCTAACGATTGATCCGGCGTTGCTGAAGGCTGAACAGGCTCCTGAAAATAAGTCGCGTTTAACCAGCCCGGCAACGTGGCTTGAACATACGAATCAGCTCTTTGTGCGACCCAGTTTGATACGAAACGCTAGTTATCGACCTGGCGGAATTTTATTTGATGCTTATGGCCGTCCGGGGGTTTGGCCCTATGTCCTCTGCCGTTTCCTGAAGAAATCAGCGGACACGGGTGGTGAAGTGGTGAAAGGAGAGGACACAATTGTGTTGGCCACCCGAGATCACGGGCCCAACACTGACGAACTCGAACTGCTGGCAGTTTCACCAGGATTCATGCGGGTGACAAAAGCGTCTGACGGTCACCACTACTATGTCACTCAAGAGCAGACGGGTGCTGGTTTGCGCGTGGGACGGATCGGTGTGCACTCTAGCCAAAACGTTG
>CAYMUR010000008.1:0-52733 GCA_964393615.1 uncultured Pirellulaceae bacterium | reverse complement strand
AGAGTCATCGTGCCAGCATGTGGAAAAAAACCGCTGGCGGTCATTCGAGCTGTAGCAGACGTACCGGGAAGTCCGCCGCGCTGGATGCGGCTTTGTTGGGGGATGCAGGATTCTCCAGAACTTACCAGGCTCGAGCCAGCCGATGGTTTGGGCGACGCCGTCCCGCTACCCTGGTCGGATGGTGAGACGGATGGTATTACCTGGCATCCCATGGCTCAGCAATTCGGAGGGCAAGTCCCGTTTGGCTATTCTTCGCGTCTGGCTGTTGGTGAGCGGTGTCTGGGGCTCTTAAGAGAAGACCAGGGCAAGTTGGTTTTCGAAGTGGTTCCCTGTGTGGAACCAGGAACGTGAGCCGCCGGGGACTGGTTTGTTCTGCTGCCACCAGTTTCGTCTGCTGAATTACAGGACGATAGCAGTGCTTAGCGTCCTTACTGTTACTTCGAGTCCTCTTGATATATATTAATTCTCGAAGTCGTATTTGTAATCAGGTCGTATGATGGATGCACTGTGCGTCAAGTGTTGTAACGGATCTCTGCCACAACAACTGCTTACTGCACGCTTTAGCAGACTGCCCTACCGTATTGGATTGAATGATTTCAGGAAAGTTGAGACATGCCTCGCACTACAAGACGCGATTTTATCGCCCGATCCCTGACAGCCGGTTCCACTCTGCTTGGTGGTCAAGCGATGGTACAGGCCGAGCCGTTTAACGTTAACAATAGTTCGTACGTCCGCACTGGTAACAGAGATCCACAGGATCATCATGATCCGAACCTTCATCTAGTGATCGATGATGAAGAAATTGCCGAAGTAAAACATCTTGCGAGAGTAGTAAACCGGCCCAAAAAACATCACGAGCCGGTACTGGTTAGCGATCGACCCTGGGAGGGTGAGCGTGCCCAGGCTTGGGGTAGTGTGATTCAGGAGCCGGACGGTCTATTTCGCATGTGGTATTTCGCGATGAACACCGAACGTCGTCCCGACCAATTAGACGTAGGTGGTTATTGTTATGCGGAAAGCCGCGATGGAATTCATTGGGAAAAACCTGACCTGGGCATGTTCGAGTTTCGTGGCAGCAAACGAAATAATCTTTTTTATTCGTGTGCGCCCGACGGCAAGAATCAAGTCGATCTTGCGCTGGCGCGGCAAGGACTGGGGCTGCCGGCAATCGATGAAAATGGTAATCAGATCGGTGTGCTTAATAATCTTGACGGGTTAACCGTTGTGCGAGACGATGATGATCCTGACCCACAGCGACGCTACAAGTTGATCGCAAATATGCAGGACCATCGCATGTGGGCTCCCTATGACTACCGGCGTTACCCAAATGTTTCACCGGAACAAGCGAAAAAATCACATCGTATTTGGGGCCAATATATGGATACGAGCCCTGATGGTATTCATTGGACGCGGCGGCCTCAGCGGATGCTAAAAACGGCGGCAGGAGACTACATGATGGTCACGCGCGATCATCGCAACCGGCGTTGGTGGCTCAATGAACGGGCTACCGGTGAAGGTGGGCGAAATGCTTCTCTGCGCACGAGCAAAGACTGGAAAACATGGTCTGACCTGGAGGTTGTCTACGGTCGTGAATCGGATCCCGCCTTTAATGTTAATTACCAATGGCATGGTGGGATTACGCCGTTCAACTATGGGAACATGAACCTTGGTTTTTTGGAAAAATGGCCACTGGCTGACCTGGGGGCAACGTGTGAATTGACCACACAGCGGGAAGGTGCGAAATGGCAACGTACCGCACCTGGCACCCAGTTTTTAGATGTTGGCCCGGAAGGATCCTTTGATCGTTTATTGGTTTATCCGACGCACAATCCGCCCTGTCGGATAGGTGACCAGTTGGCCATTTTCTATACGGGTGCTGGCACGAAGAACCATCCGCGACGAGGCATGCCCATGGGAATGGGAGTGGCCACTGTCGGCCTGGACCGGTTTGCGGGACTGGCCCAGTGGCGAAGTTTACCGCCCGGAAAGGTGGTCACCAAGCCGTTGACCGTGCCTCAGGCAGAACTGGCTATTAACGTCGAGCACTTGGAATACACTCCCATACGCCTGGCCGTCACCACGCCGGATGGAACAGAGATACCAGGGTACGGTTTGGAGGACTCAAGAATCGACGCGGAGATCGATCGGGTCTACACCTGGGCGAAGTGGCGCGATAAACCTGACCTTTCTGAGTTAGTCGGAAAACAGGTGGCCCTTCATTTTGAGATTCGTGGTGCGGTGTTGTATAGCTACCGATTTTATGAAAAAGTGTAACCTGGGACTTGGTGAATCGCCCGCAAATGCCTTGCCACCGCGCATTCTATTTTTGTGTTTTCTATTGATGGATAACCACGAGGCAAAGCGTCAATTCCCTGGTCAACGCGCATGGCCCTGGTCAACACACATGTCAGAGGCAATCGTGGTATGGCAAGTAGGTGGTTAGTACGCATGTAACCGGACTGCTGTTTGGGTGTGTAGAGTCCAAAGTCATACTCGGCATGGTGTTGGCCTGGCAACGAGGTGGAATTTTACGGCGCGGTTTACTGCCAAGTGGGGCATGGGTGCGCCACATCCCGCTGAACCGTTCGTTCCTTAGGTTGGAAAATCGCATACGTCCTGGTCGGTTTAAACTTTGGGCAAGGTCCAGGGTTTACGATATTCGGGCCTGGTGCGCATCGCGTTGGCTTGTTCGTCGCCGATGAACGTTTCGGTTTCTGGATCCAGAACTACCTGCCGACCCAGTCGCCAGGCCAGGTTCCCAACATGCGTGAGGAACGATGACGGATGTCCGACTGTTTCGACATCGGCGTTTGGTTTTTGCCGACTTTTGACACAATCCAAGAAGTTGCGAATATGTGGTCGGGCGTTGTTGTCACCTTTCCCTGCAGCCACAAGTTCTTCACGCCCAGCATAGGCTTTCCAGTGTCGGTTACCCATTACAATATAGCCTTGGTCACCGTATACAATTGCACCTTCGTTTAAATCGTGGCCGCGTGTGTTATAGGGTGTCCAGACACGCATTTCGTAAGTCAATAGTTTTCCTGGCCTGTTATCCTGCTGGGGGTACTCGAAATTGGCCTGTAACGTATCGGGCCACTGTTGTGCATCGTTGAAATACCATTTTCCACCATGGGCGGTAACCTTGGTGGGCAGGTAAAGAGGGTCTCCTCCTTGGGCGATCAAGGCGGTATTGAAGGCCCAGCGTGCGTAGTCGAGTCGGTGTACACCGTCGTTCCCCAAATCTCCCGTGCCATAGTCAAAGAACCAACGCCAGCTTCCGTGGAAACGCCGGGGATTGAACGGCCGTTTGGGGGCCGGACCCAACCATGTGTCGTAGTCGACGCCTTGAGGAGCTTGGCCGTCGGCAGGAAAACCGATTGAACCCTGTCGACTCGACTCCCAGGCTTTGGCAACGAGCACATTGCCCAAGGCGCCCGTTTGAATGTATTGAATCGCTTCGAGGAAATGGGGACTCGAGCGGGCTTGGGTGCCCAATTGCACAATACGGTTATGTTTTCGCATGGCGGCCACGATCGTCTGGCCTTCGAGAATGTTGTGGCCGTCCGGTTTTTCGACGTAGACATCTTTGCCGGCCAGGCAACCCATGATGGTGGGTATCGCGTGCCAATGGTCCGGAGTCCCTACGACCAGGATGTCAATGCGCGGATCGTCCACGATGTGGCGAAAGTCTAGATAAGTTTTAGGATGGTTGCCAGCCTTGTTTTTGACCAGTTCCACCGCTGCCGGTAGACGTCGCGAATCGATATCAGACAGCGCCAGGATGTCGACATCTTTCTGTTCCGAAAATAGGTCCAGTAGTCTTCTGGCGCGCCCTCCCACGCCGACAAATCCTGCCCGCAGACGTTCGCTCGGAGCCGACTTGGCGATTCGGCCGCGTTGGTACAACGTGTTGGCGGCCAAGGTGGCTGTCGATGTTTTCAGGAATCGTCTGCGGTTGAATTGTGACATGAAATTATCCGTGAAGTTTGCGGCGCATGCTGATTTCATTCGTCGGTCCAATGGTACCACGTGTGGAAGTTATTGCACCATGGACGAGGCCTGCAAGGTAGTCGTGTGCATTCTGCAGACTGCATGGCCTGTTTGCGATTTGATTAGGCGCGGCGTTTTAGCAGGTGCTATTCACCAAGGTCTCTGATCCAAATGTCTTTAAATTGCATACGACCTTCACCACCCGAGTGCAGTTGCAGCGCGATACGGCCCTCGGTGGTTGGGATGTCAGGATAGGTGAAATCTACCATTTGCACACCATTGAGTCGTGTGATGTGTCGCTTGCCTTCGACGATGATGAGCAAGTGATTCCAATCGTGGGGTCGAATCACGGTTTCCAATTCTGGGGCGGGCCATACCAGCCAGCCGGCGTCATCACCGTACAAGCCTCCCGTGTGCCTTCCAATGGTCCGGTCGATTTCAACTTGTCTGCCTTGAACGATAGTGGTAGTACCGGGCTTGAATTGGGTGTGAATATAAACACCGCTATTGCCGCTGGCCATGCATTTAAAACGCAGCGAAAGGTGGAAATCTGAGTACGACTTTTCGGTGGCCAGGTAGCCGTAGGCGTTCGTAATACCTTCGCCATGAATGACACCCTCTTCAACGATCCATTTTTCCTTTCCCATCTTTGTCCACCCGCTGAGGTCCTTTTCATTGAACAGCTGGGTCCAGGACGCATTGAAGGTGTGGGACGCGCTGGCAACGAGAGTCGTTATGCACAACAAGATCCCTGCCAACACCAGTAACCTGACTTTACCATGGGGACGAAATGACATGTAGAACTCCTTGGTGAGGAAAGTATTGGAAGCTTGAATTATATAAAAATGATTGCCGGATTTCTATGTAGTGCCATTTTAAAGAACATGGCGGATGATTAAAATTTTCTGGAATCGTGTCAAGGAAAATCACGGTTGCCCACTACGGCTGTCGTTGTGACTGGGAGAGATGGTAGATTGGGTGTATAGTTGGGCTGGTATAGGATCAGGATAGTCAGGCGCGCCTCGAAAGTGCCGAACAGCATTTCAATCGAAGGTTGATATTTGGATGGAGACAGCGGAGATTCATGCGGTTGACTGGGTGGTGGTCGGTGTTTATTTGGTTGGTATCGCGACACTGGGCCGGTATTTTGCCCGTCGGCAGCGAAATACGCAGGATTTTTTCCTGGGTGGTCGACAAATTCCCTGGATGGCAGTCGCGCTCAGCGTGATGGCGTCCCTGGCATCGACAGTTGGCTATTTGGGTGATCCGGGTGAAGTGATTCAGCATGGCGTGGGAATCTTGTGGCGGCAAGTCGGCTTGCCGTTTGGCGCCGTGGTTACCATTTTTGTGATCGTACCGTATTTTCAACGCGCAAAAGTCACGACGGCGTTTGAGTTGTTGAGAACACGTTTTGGTCGCAAGACTGAACGGTTGGGCGTCGCTATTTGGGCGTACATGCAAGTTGCATTCTTGGGGCTGGTGCTGTTGCTCGCCTCACGGCTCATCGCACAGATGACCGGCTTGCATAACTGGTTAGTGATTGCTGCCATTGGTGCGGCTAGCTTACTCTACACGTCGGCTGGAGGGATGCGGTCGGTCGTTTGGACGGACGTAATTCAATTTTGTATTCTGGCCAGTGGGGCTGTGGTCACTCTGGCCGTGGTTGGCTGGAAAACAGGGACCGGTTTTCCCAGTTGGTGGCATGAGGTGTCGGCAGGAACCCATGAGTTACCCCCGTTGTTTAGCTGGGATTTGACTGTCCGCCACACGGTCGTTGGTGCCATCCTGTTCCGTTTGGTCATTGATTTTTCTTACAACACTTCGGAACAGGTGGTTGTGCAGCGTTATTTTGCCACGCCGAGAGCGCGGCTGATGATGCTGGCAAATTACGTGGTCGGTGCGTGTTTTACGTTGCTGATTACTTTTGTTGGCGCGGCGTTGTTGGTCTACTATCACAACGTGGAAGGAGCCTTGCCGGAAGGGGTAGCTGACGTCACCGACCCGGATTTTGCCGACCGCGCATTTCCATACTTTATCGCAAACCATCTACCAATTGGGCTGACCGGTCTCGTGATTGCAGCATTGTTGGGGGCAGCCCAGTCTACCATTGACTCGGGGTTGAATTCGTTAACGGCAGTCGTCTCTCGTAATATCGTGCCAGCCAACCGCCGCGAGAAAAGCGAGCAGTCCGAGCTGAGATTTGCCCGCAGGGTCACCCGTTCGATCGGGGTTGGTGTGATCATGATGGCGATCTTGGCCGACAGTATTCCTGGCACAAATAGTATTGTCGACATTGCACAAAAGTTGGTGCATTTAGGGCTCGGTCCGATGGGAGCTGTGTTTTTTGTGGCGATGTTTTTGCCGTACGTGGGAGAGCGCGCTATCAATGGTTCCCTGGTATTGGGGGTTCTTTGGGCGCTGTTGTATGCGTGTGACTGGTTTAGTATGGACATCTACCTGACCGGAGAAAAAGCAGGGTGGACTTCGATTTCTCCGTTGCTTTTAGTCCCTGGTTCTTTCTTGATCACTATTGTCTTTGCCGTCGGAAGCGTGATTCTAAGACAATTCATCAGGATCTTTTGGCGCCTACTTTTTCCCAGTGGATGAGCCAAGAGTCGACAAAAGTAGTGACGCCGGACAGTAGGGGCTTGCGCAGACAGCGCTCACGGCGTACGGCATTTGGCACCTTAGCTACCATCGGAGAAAAAGTCGTCGATAGCCATTTTGTCGATAGGTCCTTTTCAGTTCCTGGTCGACTAATTTGTCAAGCAACAGTTGAATTTTCCAATACACGTAGAGACCATGTGTATCGCTGACGACGTTGGGTGGATAGAGGTTATCGAACATGGGTGCAAAATCTATCGTTCCTTGGAAATAATTTTCGACCAGCTGTTTTGCCGGGATCAGCGAAACACTTTTTTCGTAGAGCAAAACTCCTTGGATGGGGAAGCTAAATGAGACCTTGCGGCGCGAGGAGCCGGAGCCGCGCGTGCATTGGCCTTTTTCCAGGTTGCAGGCAACCACGCGCAGAGTAACATCCTTCAACGCAACGCGGCTGGAACCAATGACCAACGGTTGGGCCGGTATACTTGTGGTGCGGTCAATTCGATTCGGTAGTTGTTTTAATTGGAAATGTATGTATTTGTGAAGTTGCTACGGTAACGGGGTATATCGTAAAGTTGGCTGGTCGTTGTTAGGACATGAAAGTGGCCAAGTGCTTGTGCCAGTAACTGCGAAGGTCAAAGCATGGTTCGGACCTGGTGTCTGCTGTTACTGTTTTGGCAAGCGGAGGATGGCTGTTTTAAAGTTTTCCAGCGTTATGGGCCAGGATCAGCATCAACGGCCGTGTCATCCGTAGAAAAACAAGGCGAAAGTCCCGGATTATCGGAACCAGAAGGAATAAAGGCTGGCGTCTAGGATCGTGAACTTCAAACGGATCTTTGCTGGCAGAGCCGTAGGTGCGTTGGGCCACTTGATTTTAGCGCGCAACTGGTCGCCAGTGATTGTCTGGGAAGACTGGGAGTCATGGACCGGTTGTCCCTTGTCGTCGACGACTTCTACTTGTAAAGAGCCAGACGAAGCATCGACGTTGACATAAAGTTCCTGGTCGGTAGGCCATTGAAAGGTTTTCGTGACGACCGTACCCGGATTCTTTGGCGCATCGAGCGAGATGAAACCGTCGCGGCGCAGTGTTGCTACGCCGGTAGAGCATTTAATGTTTTCCCAGTATTCATCCCATTCTGGAGTTCCTGCGGTTGGTCGTTGGGTATAGTTGTGATCGTGGCGTGAAGCCGAGTAAAAGATAAAGACCTGGTCCCCTGCGACCTGCAGTGGCTGTGAGGCGGTAAAAATGATTCCCGCGTCCCAGCTTTCTGCGGAACCATTGGGGAGAAAGGGAGTACCTTGGGCCACGCGTGTCCAGTGAATCCCGTCTCGACTGGTGGCGAGTTGGGCATCGATTTTCCAGCTATTGCCTTCGTGAAACATCCAGGGCAAGCCAATGTATTGTCCCTCATACAGTGTGATGCCCATGCCATAAATCTGTGTTCGGGGGCCATCGTTAGGGTCGGCTTGTAGTACCAGGCGTGGTGAAGACCAGTGGACGAAGTCATCGCTCTCAGCCCGTGCTATTTTGCGTCCGCCAGCTCCAAATCGGCCAAAGACTACATATTTTTTTAAGGTGGGATCATAAATTGCCTGTTGGCCCGTGTCGCTACCCAAAGCGATTACCGGGTTGTGAGGATGGTTGGACCACTTTTTACCGTCGGCAGAAAAACTGACTGACATGCCGTTGACGGAAATGTCAGTAATGCCCTGATCGGGACGGTTGCCGCTGCCATGTTCCCAATAAAATGCTTTGTACCTTCGGTCCGGGGCAGGATCCTGTGGGTCGTGAATGACCGCGATACCTTCGGCGTTCGTCCGTGCGATACGACAGATATTGTTGTCTGTCGATCCGTTGTAATTCACCAGACCTAAATTTGGCAAGGTCCAATGAAAACCGTCCTGGCTTTCGGCATAACCCACCAGTTGAAAATTTGGGATACGTTTCTTTCCGTCGACGAAAATCGGATCCTTGATAGGAAGCCTTGCACCAGACAGGTACCACATTTTAAACAGGTTTTCGTCAGAATTATACAAAACGGTACCGTACAATTGCGCACGAAAAGTTTGCCAGGGAGTTTGGTGGACATGGACCACCGGATTGCCTGCAAATTTCTTCGGTGAATGCAGCGTACGGGTGACGCCCTGCATCTGTTCAATGGCCCAGTCATCGAGGAACAATTGGCGTTTGCCCTCGTTAAGCAGTTGTTGCCAGGAGTCATTCGAGGCGAAGGCAGGTCTTTCTGGGTCGCTTCTGCTATGTACATTCCAACGAATGTGATCGACCTGGTGATCGCCGGAAAGCCAATACTGGCGTGATCGGTCATGGAAACCGTCTCGCCCGGAATGGTGGCAATCCGTTGCCCATTCACCATGATGCGAAACGGCTGGTCCGCTGAACCTGACCAGCTGACACGGTACGTATTCATGGCGTCCGCCTGGAAATCATCCAGCGCGGAAAGGTCAAGTCGGGCACCTGGCGTATCCGGGGACATGCCACGACTGGTTCCGGTTAACAGCATGTCCTGACCGTCCGGTCCCTTCAATGGAAAAAGACGCAGGCGGTGTCCGCGTAGATGGATTACCAGTCCGTCGGCTTGTAAATTGTGACGGGTCTTGCTGGACCAACGCACTTCCACTTCACCGACGTCATCAAGCCAGGCAACCGGCGAACCAAAAGTCAGGATGCGCGAGAATTCTTCCGGTGCACGCACGACCCAGGTTCCGTTCCGGATTGTTTCCCGGGCCTGTCCGCTACCGTTCCACTTCGGTTCGGCTTGCAGGGGAAGTACTTCCCCTGCAAAGGTTCCCTCGTGCTGAATGCTGTCGGAAGATGGTGTTTGGTTCTCATACCTTGTGGCACAAAATCCGGTACGGCGGTCAAACAACCGGCGCCCCGTAGCCACTTTGTCGACAAACATCTTTCCGACGGTGCGGAATCCTTTTTGTTTTACAGTGTCTGCGATCCGAAACGTGGCTTGCGTGTAAGGATCTACGTGATGAGGGTCCAGATTTTTGCCCACTGGACCTTCGCGAACCGTGGTGATCGCTTTGAGGGTCAGCGCCAAGTGTGAAGGAAATACCTCCACAACCATGTAATTGAATTCTGGAACGTTGCTGGGCTGCGATCCGTGAACGACTTGCAGTACGCCATTATTCTGTTGCAGACTGATGTCGTGCACCTCCCCACACAGGTACAGATCCACCTCGTGTTTCGACATCAGTTGCCAGAGTGGGGAATCCTCGCCCTGGGGTAGCGAAAATCGACTTGACGAACGCCAGCGCCAGCCTGGCAGGATCGGGACGTGTCCCATGACCACGCGATGGTCTGCATCCTTGTTGGCGGTGAGGGTTTGTGCGATCCAATCTTGCTGTTTCTGTCCCACGCGAACATGCACTTCGCCGTGGTCGTCCTGTTCAAACTGGTCCACGCAGACCAACAGTAGATTTTTGTGCCGCACTGCATAGGTGGTTTTTTCAAACCCCTCTGGACCGCCACCTGGCATGTCCAGATATTTCCGAAATGCGTTTTTGTAATGGGGTACCAAGGCTCGTTTTTTGCCTTGCCAGGGGTCGTCGCCGATTTCGTGGTCGCCCAGGGCTACGTAGTATTTCAGGTTGTAGGCGGCCATGCGGCTGGTCCAGGCTGGATAGAAACGCTGGGCCATGTGGTCGAGATGTTGTCGGCTGTGCGACCAACGTCCCATGACCAGGTCTCCGGCTACCAGCACAAAATCAGGCTGTTCTGCTTGAATCGCTTGGAGGACATAATCGAGTGCGTCGTCCCATTTAGGTTCCGGGTAGTTCACGTCATTGTTTAGAAAATCGGGAATGCTGACGAACTTCCACGATTCTGCTGCACAAGAAGATGTGTCAACCATTAGGCACATTACAAAAAAGAAAAAAACGACGATTCTGTGAAACATAAAAAGAAGACCTAATTCGATGTCAGGACGGTGGTTGGTGCAGGGAACGTTTGGAACGTGTTGTGCTTCAATGCGTTGCTATAAGCATACAGAATGAACAAGCCATGGGGCAAGTGTCGGTCTTTCGTTTGGATGACTGATGTCCTATCGTCGAGCTCACGGACTGCGTTGTCGTTCTGTTGCCCAGGCCTCCAATGACCTTTCAGGGGTAGCGCAAGGTTTGACAGATTGGTGCGCTACGTGGGCAGGCAGGGGACGATTTGCCAATGAGTATGGCGAACACCCTGTTTGGAAAGATGTCCTCTGCTGCCAGGGGGCATGCCGTGGATTCTGGAACGGACTAGCGACGTGAATTCCCTGGCCGGGTGTGGGAGTGGTGTCGGGCGGACTAGACCTGATGAGTGTTTCGTAACAAAGTGGTGCCTGCTTTTTGGTGCTGAGAGTTCCCGCGGGCAGTGGTGAAAGGTGCCGTCTATCGAACGCTACGAAGAATTGCAAATTAACTTCGGGTGCCAGAGAAATCAGGCAAGGGGACTGTGTCTTGGGTGCGCTGTTGCCAACGCTTAATGCGTTGTCCCAGGGCATTCATCCGGTCCTGGTGTTCTTGTTTACCAGACAGGTTGGTGGTCTCACCAGGGTCCTGGTTCAAGTCGTACAATTCATGTTCACCGAGTGGACTGTAATTAAGTTTCCAAAGGTCTGGTGACACGATGGAGCGAACGGGGTCTGCCAGGGCTGCCAGCGCCCGTTCGCGAGTCGTGATTTCTGAAATGTATTCAGGTAGCGGATCGCGTTTAATGTCGTCATGCACCAGGGCATTGATTCCGTTCCACTCGTAGAATACATCACCAGCGGTGGCCGTGCCCGTCGTGTCATCGATCATGGGTCGCCAACTTTTGCCTTGCAAATGGCTCGGCAATTCCTGGTGCAGCCAGTCCAGGATCGTGGGGGCCAAGTCAATTTGGCTGACTGGAAATGCGAATTGTCGACTCTTTGTTTGACCTGGTAAATGAACCAACAGCGGTACGCGTGTGGATTCCTCGAACGCCATGTTTTTGATATTCATCCGGTGACTGCCCATCATCGTTCCATGGTCAGAGGTGAATACAATCAACGTGTTTTCGTACAGTCCGTGATCACGGAGCGTCTGCAAGATTCGACCGACATATCGGTCTACCAGGGTGCAAAGCCCCCAATAGCGGGCGATTAATGTGCGCCAATGCTGTTCGGTTCGCAATGGAAGGGGTGTAAAGGTGTCGCCGTATTGATAGAAGTACCGTTGTTCCAGCCGTGCTTTAAGCGGCTGGTCGGCCTGTAGTACGGCGTTGAAATTTTCTGGCAAGAGAACGTCGGCGGGGGCATGTAAATGATTTAAGGGGCCGTAGTAAGGGTCATGTGGTTCATAGAATGAACAGAGGAGGACGAACGGTCGGTCTCCCGCCTTTTTCAGGAAATCTTCCGCTTGTTCTGCCAGGTACTTTGGTCCGCTCAGTTCTTCTGGAAGTAACATTCGGTTACTCTTGGGACTGTCCAGGGACGGCCTTGACCCATACTGTTTGAGATAGGAGTTGGGTGGCGTGCTGAACTGTTTAAAGACGTCCACGTCGTCGGGGCCCGGCACGGGGCCCCGACTGTTTTTTAAGTGTCCAACACGTCCGAGAAACCCTTTGACATAGTTGCCCTTGGAGATCATGGCAGGGAGGCAAGGAATGTTGTTTCGCATTTGTTTTCGATTCTCTGACTGGCCATTCCAGTGAGGCCAGGTGCCGGTGAGGATGCTTGATCGCGACGGACCACATACTGCCTGGCAGCAATAAGTTCGTGTGAATACCAGGCTCTCGGCGGCGAGCTGATTGAGGTGGGGCATCTGAATGCGATCATTGCCGTAGGCTGCCAGCGTATCGAATTTTTGTTCGTCCACGATGATGAACAACAGGTTCGGCCTGGCTGCGGCAGTGTCGTTGCCTGTTTCTGGCGATGATGACTTGGTATCTGTCGCATGCAGGGGTTGACCCCATGACAGTACGACGATGGTGACGAGTGTTGTTAGCACCAACCCGTCGTTCCCCTGTTTGTGGTTTTGGCCTTGTGGCAGATATATATTTTCTTTCAGGGGATTCATAACGAACCTTTTGTGCTGGACAGAATGTTTGGTGCACTTAGCGCGTGTCAGAAAAACGCGTGTGAAAGGATTGAGTAGCGGCCTCGGAGTATTAAGGCGTGGTGTGGTTGTATTCGATTGCCAGTCGGGGCGGATACTCGCTTTGGGCTCCGGAAAGGTACCAATGGAAATTGTTGTCACCTGCGAGTGTTTTCAGGAGCAGACCGTGGTTGGTTTGGGGTTGGTCGATCCATTGTTGAACGACGGTCGGATCTAGCTGGAAATGGTGGCTTCCACGTCCATCGACCTTTCCCCGAAGAGCTGGTTTGGTATCGACGTAGCCTGGGTCGGTTCCCCCCCTGCCCCACTGTTGCCACCAAGTTTTTCCATCTTCCCAAGGCTTTCGTGCGGCGCGACCTTCGAGCGTGTTGAAACCACCGAAGCCGACTGGCGAGTATAGTTGTAAGACTGCCCTGGTGACTTTGGTTCCCAGGGGCACCTGGTTTTGCAGGTCGAATCGCACGAGCACCCGGGCATAGCGTTGATTTGGCTGGTCATCGAAAAGAAACAGTTCGTCGCTGCCATGTTCTGAATGACCGAGGTGCCCTCCCCATTGTCCGCTGGTCATCACCTCGTTGGTTTGATGTTCGTATCCATCTTTGCCATTTTGTAGCGTGACGATGTGCTCACCGACGTCGTTTGGTTGGATCGACGTGGCGGATTCCGGTGGTGTGGTTGGAAACCACGAAGGGATCGGGGTCATTTTATAAACATAAGCGTGGTCGCAAGGCACATTTGGCTGTTTGCCCGAGGACATGTCCTGCGGTGGTAGATTGACATTGAGCCCTCGGCTCGTCTGGCGCCAAGGGATGGTGGGAGCCTGTACACCAAGGATGCTGACAGTGGTACCTTCTGCGGCACGCAGGTTGGGAAAGGTTGGGCTGCGGTGTGGCCACTTGAAGAGGATAGCGTACAGCGAATTGTCTTGGGTGGTGTAACGGATGTGGATACCGTCGGTCGTGTTACTTTGTGGTTTCCCGTCGTACCACGGGCGTGTGCCGTAGATGGCCTCGCCATTTACCTGCAGCCAAAGTCCCATCTTTAGTAAAGCGCGCCGCTGAATGTCGTATAGTTCGGGCGGTCCCAGGAAGATAGTTGCTTCGAGGTTGCCATTTTTTGCTGAACAGTCGATGAGCCATTCGATGAGATTGTTGGCTTGACCGCCTGATTCTTCTACGGGTGAAGAGTTCATGTTGTAAAACAATTCACGGTAGCGCACGTAGAAGCCGTCGGAGATGTCGTCGTGAGGCCCCGTTTCTTCCTTGCGGTACCAGTCGCCGTGCACGAGGCGTTTTCCCCAGGTTGGTCCTTTGTACGAACCCATGGCGTCCTCGATAGCGACTTCGTCTTGTTTTTTGGAATGGTTGTAATAGTAGGCAGCCAATTCTCGGCTCTGCATTTCATCTTCTGGGTAGCGCAGTTTGTCTCCATCGAACCAGAGTGTGTCCGGTTGGTACATATCGATCGCTTCTTTTACCGTTTCGATCCATTCGGGATGCAAGGTGGGAACCATGTAGTTGGTATATAAACCGAACCGTAAACCTCGTGCCCGCGTGGAGTGGGCCATCTCGTCGACATAGTCTCGGTTCGTGGGCTGCATCCTCATAAATGGACTGCCGGGAACGTCGTTAAATCGACTGGGATGATTGAGGATAAATGAAGTCCTGGCAAAGACGATATATTTGGCTCCAGCATCGGCTGCCAGCTGGGCCAGGCCGTCAGGGTCCCAGGGCAACTTGTCCCAGGCGCGATCCACCCAGTGATCTGGAAAACTGGCACCAACATGCCGGGCGATTCCCTTTTTGTGGCCATGGAGTTTGTGGTGCTGTTCCCATTCTTGTTTTGTAAAAGAGGGAGCATAGATGAACAGTCCCAGCTTGGCATCCATCAACCATTCTGGCGTTTTGTGCTGGTCAAGAGACTCCCAGGTTGGTTCATAGATTTTACGCTGTTGACCCCATGCCAGGCTGGCAGTATCCAGTGCCAGTGCCAGGCCTATCACAAACGTCACAGTCAGAGAAGAATATTGCTTGGTCAATGTCGGCATCCTGGTCTCCTGTTGTTCTAAGCTTCTATTTATCTTGAAAATGGTGTCAGAGTTGTCCGTGTCCAATGCATCGTAGCGACACCTGAAATTTATCCAGGCAATGGTTGACGAAAGGTCTCGAAACTTTGTCTTGCACTGGGTCGTCAAGCTGAGGGGGCGGAGTTGATGGGTTGGGTTAGCACGCGTGGGATCGCGCGTGTACAATGCTAGACACACGGAGGGGGCAGGCACCCAGAGGGCCCTACGTATTTTATTGGAAAATTTTATTGTCAAACGTATTCTACTGTCAAAAACAGTGTTGTATAGACGAGTTCTTGCCGACCAGGCCGTGAGGTTTGACAGGCGGTTTGTACTGTCTTTTGCGTCGAATATTTTGCACCCTGGCCATGTGTCTTGCTGGAATCCGCGTCAACAATAAAACCATAGATGTCCCATTTAGAACTGAATGACTTTGCCATGTGTAAAATGTTGGCTGACAATTCCAGTCTCGTGTACAGTCCCAGTCTCGTGTACAGCGTTCGAAAGGTGCTTTGTTGTATCGCCGTAGGCTTACAACTGGTGACGGTTCCGTTTCTACCACTCCAGGCTCGTGAGCAACCTAACGTTGTCTTTATTCTGGCGGATGATCTGGGCTATGGAGATTTGGGTTGTTATGGCCAGCAGGTAATAACCACCCCGAACCTTGACCGCATGGCAAGTGAAGGGATGCGATTTCGCCAGTTCTATGCGGGTTGTACGGTGTGTGCACCGTCGCGATCCGTGTTGATGACAGGTCAGCATATGGGCCATACCCATGTGCGTGGCAACGCGGCGGGAGATATGAGCGTCCAAGCGCTGCGTGATGTCGACCTGACGCTGGCCGAATTGGTACAGCCAGCAGGTTACACGACTGCGTTGTGTGGCAAATGGGGATTGGGAGATGTGTTACCAGGGGCCAAGTCTGGGCTGCCGAACCGGCAAGGATTTGACCATTTCTTCGGATACCTGGGGCAACATCATGCACACAATTATTATCCCACCTTCCTTTGGAGAAATACCGCCAAAATGCCATTACGTAATAATTTAGTGGCGGTCGGAGGCAGCGTAGGCAAGATTCAGGGTGGATATGCTACCCAGCGTCTTGACTACAGCCATGACTTGGTCATCAAGGATGCATTGGAGTTTATTCACCGTAATCATGCACAGCCGTTTTTCTTGTACCTAGCGCTGACGATCCCTCATGCCAACAACGAACGCGCCGCGGCGACCGGCAATGGGCAGGAAGTTCCCGAGGATGGTATTTATGCCCAGCTGCCCTGGAGCGATGCCGACAAGGGGCAGGCAGCGATGATCACCCGCATGGACCGTGATGTGGGGCGATTGTTACAACAGTTGCGGGAACTTGGAATCGACCAGCATACCGTGGTGATGTTTTCCAGCGACAATGGTCACCACGATGAGGGGGGGCATAGTACCGCACGTTTTCAGCCGAATGGCCCGCTGCGTGGTAGCAAGCGAGATCTCTATGAAGGAGGAATTCGTGTTCCGTTGATCGTCCGTTGGCCCGGAAAGGTTCCAGCAGGACAGACGACCGATCATATCAGCTATTTTGGTGACCTGATGGCCACCTGCGCTGAGTTGGCGCAGGTTGACACCCCCAGCGGGATTGACTCGATTAGCCTATTGCCTGTCATCACTGGAGTGACGGCGCATCAGGCGCAACATAAATATCTCTATTGGGAATTCTATGAGTGCGGTGGTAAACAGGCTGTGCGACAGGGCAAATGGAAAGCAGTGCGGATGCCGATGTTTACCGGCCAGACGGAGCTTTATGATTTGGACACTGATCTGGGAGAAGCACACGATCTGGCTGCAGAGCAACCAGATGTCGTCAGCAGACTAGAAGTGCTGATGAACGAAGCACATGTGCCGCATCCGAACTGGAAGCCTCGTGGCACCTTGGAGTCTTCCCAGCCGGTTCCTGGTGACGGTCGAGCTCGATTCTAAATGCTGTCGAGCTCGATTCTAAATGCGAAAGAGCGCCCGCAGGATAGTCGTCATTAGGTTCTCGCGACGGTTTTTTTACGATCTTTTGCGAAATAATTTGTTTAGAAACCGCGCGTCATGACATTGAGTTCTGGTAACGCCTGTTTGATTTTGTTGATTCCTTGCTCTGATACGGGAGTATAGCGAAGGTATAACCCCTTGAGGTTTGACAGGCCCTGCAGATGTTCCAGGCCTGCGTCGGTGATTTTAGTGTTGGACAGATTAAGTCCGTTGTCGGAAATGCCAGTTGCCTGCAAGTTTAAGTTTTCCAGGTAGGACAATCCAACGAGTTTTGCCAGGTCGTCGTCCTGTACAGCAGTGTTTGCCAAATGGACGAGACGCAGCGGAGCATCGGCGTGGTCTTGGTTGGCGCGGTATTCTCCTCCCAAGGTGTCAACCATTGCCATTGCCTGTTCTTGTGTCTGTTTTTCTGCATCGCTGAGACGTGGCCCTGATGTTCCACAGCCACTGCCTAAAATAGCGGCCAGCAAGCAGGCGAAATGGATTCGGTAGGCAAGGTCGCAAGACTGGTTGGATTGGCAATGCATGGTGGCCAAGATCCTGATGGGGTGTTTTCCGGCAAGGGGGACATGGTCAAGAGCCAAGTGGACTCTTTTAATTTAACCGTTTTAATTTAACCGCGATTGTTTAGAACACTTCGCGAATCGTACCACGTATCGTCTCGTTACGGTAGGCTATCGGCTGCATCGTTTTTTACTCCACAAAAAGCAAAAACTAGTTTCTGAATTGACAATTGTCACCATTTCAATCACAATTCTAATCCTCCATTGCCATGACTGTTTCCCGAATTGTCCTACCATTTTGAGCATGACTGTGAAAAACCGACCCCAAGCTTTTACTCTGGTAGAGTTACTGGTTGTGATTGCCATTATTGCGATTCTGATCGCGCTTCTTTTACCGGCCGTTCAGGCGGCACGCGAAGCAGCCCGCCGCATGTCATGTAGCAATAATCTCAAACAGTTGGCCCTGGCAGCACACAATTTTCACACCGCCGAAGGTGGCCTGCCGCCGGCTGGTATTGCCGATGACATGCCCACTTGGGCCTGGCTCATTTTACCTTACATTGAAAATTCTCCGCTCCAGGAAAACTACAACAAAACAATCAGTGTGTACTCTCTGCCCCCCTCGGTGCGAGAAGCCGTGCTGTCCGTGTACATCTGTCCCACGCGGGGAAACCGTGAACCCATGTCCGATCCCGGTTTTTCGCACTTCGAGGCGCCGGTCGGTGATTACGTGGGAAACTTGGGGGATGTTGGGACGCTAGAAGGACAGAATCCCACTTCTCTCGTTTCCACGGTGAACTTTTTTTCGACTTGTTGGCCCTTGACCGGGCCGTTCACTGATGGACCTGATCCCACTGGAACGATTATTGCCACCCAAAAATATTGGGACGAGAACGGACTGTGTACCGATGGCGGCAAACCGTGCCGTGGCCACTGTGGTGCTCGGTGTTGCAATCCGACAGGCTGGGATCTCCCCGTCAGTTTTGCTGACGTCTTTGATGGCACGAGCAATACGTTTCTGTTTGGCGAAAAACATCTACCGCTGGACCAGTTAGGAAAAACAGGCTGGGTCAAGTTTCATGGAGGAGCCTTATATAGCGATGTGTCACCGTTCAATGGTGACGGTCCCTGGACGTTGTGCCGCGGAGGTGGGCCGTCCAGCGGGGGTAAACCGGCACTGCACCTGGCACGTAACGAGCGAGAACCGGCGGACGCGGTGGACTATAATCCGGGGTCGCACCCCGGACAAGTCTATGTGTTTGGTAGCTGGCACAGTGGGATTTGCCAATTCGCGTTGACCGACGGCAGTGTCCGAGCCGTCAGCAATGACATTGATCTGATGACGCTCGGGCAGCTGTGCAACCGCCACGACGAAATGCCCATTACCAAACCGTTCTGATTTGTGGCACGATGTCCGCAGGCAGTTAGCTCTCTGGAGAGGTGAGACGTGGATTGGTAAGAGCGTCGTGATCATCCAGCCGGGCACAAAACCCAAAAATGTGTATTGGGACAAACTGTGTAATGCGACAAACTGTGCAATGCGGCGCTGTTGACCTTACAAAGCAATCCTACTTTTGGAGCTTGTAGTTTGACGAGATTCGGTTTGTCGCGACAACATACCGGGACAGCCGGTTGGACTGGGGCAAGCTCAATGGGTGATTCGTCCAAGGTGAATCCCAACAACGCTACCCCCTCAGGATGCGCCAGGGCCGATACCTGTGTGGTGAACCGTTTTTACGACGGTCGTCTACCGATCGCTGTTCCCATGCACAACAGACCTAGTAACAGCAGTCCGAAACAGGTCGGTTCCGGTACACCGGACGCCTGCGAACTATTTCCTGGTGAGATCGTTCCACCGTTGTTGACCACGTTTCCGCCCAAGGCGCCATTGCCGGATACGGTTCCTTCCAGGACGTCCAACGAGCCTCCACCAGAGTTCAGCAGGTTGTTTAGCGAGAGCTCGCCAGAACCGGTCTTGGTGATGGCGTGACCGTTCAAGTTCAATGCATTGTTAAAGGTTAATGTCGATGCGGAGGCGATGTCGATTGTCGTGTCGTTGTGGATGCTGACTGCTGCCTGGAACTCGTGCGATCCGGCAACGCTTATCGAAGGATTCTCGGAGGGATCGGCTGTGGTGGCCGCCAGATTAATACCACGTGTACCAGCAATAAAGTAACTGGCAGATGCGTTATCAAATTCAATGCGATTGACCGTGACAGCTTCTTCAGTATAAATCATTCGGTCTGCGGCAATGGCGTCGCCAAAAGTAGCCGTATGATTGGGATTGTTTGGGGGCGCGTGAGAAGAATTGGTCCAATTGGAATTCTGGGTCCATGCACCCGACGAGTCCGTATTCCAGGCAAACGCGGTGGGTGCTGCCGGGGGGGCTCCTCCTGAAACGTAAACATTCATTTCGTTGATGACCGTTTGCAATTCCCCACCCGAAAGGGCGCCGTCCCAAATCTGCAATCGACCCACATAGCCGGTGAACCGTGATTCAGCAAAATCACCTGCGGCCGGCACGGCTAACATGTTACCGATGGTACCACTACCCAGTTTGAGCGATTCTGCCCCTGCATCCCACCCCGACCCGCTAGCCGTAAACGTTTCGGTTGGGGTCAGCAATGTGGCCTCGTGATCGGTCTCGCTTGTTCGGGATATAATCTGAACGTAATTCGTGTTCGACTCGACGGGCAAAGCTCCCTTTTCAACAACGGGGGGGACATCTCCAAAGTTCTCGTCATTACCATTGGAACGAATGACTGCCGTGCCAGAATTCGGGTCCTTGTTCCCGTCTGGTCGGATCGCAAGGATTGCCGCATCACGTGCATTGATTGCCTGGGAGCCATAGCCACCAATCGTGGGACGTGAAAAACTATTGGGATCCGACGAGTTGGCGAAAGTTGTCGCTTTCCAGGCGGCTACGAGGGTATATGAACTCGTGCCTGTTGGAAATCCAGCGTCCGAAAAGCTGAGGACATCGTCAATCCCGTCGAACTTAACACCAGGTTGGCCGCCTGCAAAAATACCTGTCTCTAAAATGGGGGCTGAACCCGCATTAAAAGGCGTCGCATCGTTATTGCCAGCACCAGTAACAAGATCGGCCCACGCGGTGACGGACGAACCTGCACCAGTCGTGACGTTTTGATTCGCATCAAAGTCAACCAGCAATGTCGCCGCCGAAATTGGTCCAAGGGATAGGAGCGTTGTGGCAAAGAATGTAATAACAGCCAGGCAAGTATTTGTACAGCAACAAGGTGTTTTTACAGACGGAGATTTAGGCACGAAGTGGCGGTATTCGGGTCGAATCATGGTACGGTTTTCCTTCATGGTTTCCTGTAGCGAGCGCATATTCTAAGGGTGTATTAAATGTCTTTGCACGGGAGGTATGTTGTTTCGTGATGGTATATATATCTAGTTAAAAGCGTAACAGGGCCCCACTTTTTAGTCAAGCTTTTCGGCGTGCAGGGGCTGCGGTGCGGTCGGAACCAGGGTCCTGACGCGGTGCAATGGTCGGCGAAATAAGTGTTTTAAGGAGGTGTATTCTTTTTAAAGGCGAAGGAGGCAATTTTTATCGCAATTGCAGTTGTCCGCTTGCGGAGAAATCGTCCGTCGATGGGCGTTGAAAATCGCTTAAATCGTGAGGAGATAGTATTGACAGATGCTGGTTTCCGATTACCATCAAAATACTTGTGGAAACCTGTATTCAGAATGTGCTTATACCGAGAATGCCAACGAAGTGGACCCCGCTCGTGAAAAATATAAAACGTAAGACAAAAACTGTCGGTATCATGCCATGGATACTTAGCAGTTGTCGTCTTACGTTTTTTTTTAATTCTTTTGGTTAAAATCGAGTGGAATACGTTTAGCAGACCGTTTTGATATGAACATTGAATCTTTTACTTTATTTGAAGGAGACGTCCAATGATTACTCGGATAAATGGTTTTATTTTGGTGATGCTGACACTTTTTGTGGTTGCCGTACCTTTGCAGGCGGCGACATTGCTGGTTGACTTTGATGCGAATCAAAACGTCACGACTGGTGCAGGTTCGTCCGTCACCGCGTGGGGCGATCAAGTAACTGGTGCTGGCAATAACGATGCGACACCTGTTAGTGGAGGTCAGGCGCCGGTATTAGTGGCAGGTGTGTTTGCAGGTGGTCAGGCTGGTGTTCAGTTCGACGGCATTGACGATGTCCTCAAGTTTTCGGACGCTGGATTTCCAACCGGCACGAATTCATATACGCTCGTCGCCGCCTGGAAAGCGACATCTTTCGCCAACTCGTCGGGTCCCGATAGTTTTTCACGCCCCACGATTGGTGGCTATGGCTCTCAGGCAATCAATGCACGTGATGCGGCGGTCCTTGCGATCCGGCCAAACGGGAACAAGGACCCGAATTCTGGCACGGCAGTCATTCGTTCCAATGGTAATGACGAGAATTTTGGTGCTGTCCCTCCAAGTGTTGAAAAGGGGACTTTGCCCGTGGAATCGAACACGAATTATGTTCAGATTATTTCCCGAACAAGCGGTTCCGATCACGCTGCCACATTGTTGACCCCGACCGAAACGTTTACGGCGACTGGGTCGGGGTGGGATCCGGGGGCGGAGGATGTCAAATTGTCCACCGGTAGCATCGGTAACATGCTAATTAACCCTTCGGGCGATTTCAATGAATCACGGTTCACTGGCTATGTGGGCCGGTTCCAGGTTTGGGATGGCGCGCTTTCCGGGACGGAGTTGGCATCGGTCGTCAGCGAAATGAGTGCGTACGTTCCAGAGCCATCGACGATTATGTTGGCGCTGATGGGATTATTTACGTTGCTGGTGGCACGCCGGCGCGGATGATTCTGCTGACTCGTTGTTCAGAGTCACTGGATTCGACACTTGGGAGCCGTTCGGAATTTCCGAACGGCTCTTTTTGTTGATGCTCGAACCCGGAACGAGGCTCTTGGAGACCGTCACAGGGCAAAGGTGTAACCGTTGCCTGCGGCGACCGAGCATCGGGCTACGTTTTGTGCGGGTGGTCTCGAGATGTGCTGTCCGGTTGATTGGAGGGTGGCAATAAAAAGTGACACGCAATAGGCGGTCCACGTGGTCGAGCTGTGATTCTGTTCGAGTTCAGCGCGGAATGAATTTGAGAAAAATTCATCAAGTGGCGGATATCAGGAAAAAATCGTATGTTCTATTTAGGAGTGTTGTCGCAGCCGCAGGAACGAATCATGCGGTTTTACGCTGGAGGAAGCTAAAATAGAATAATTGGACGCGTGGACTCGAGGTGCCAAACCCCGCTGGACAGCCTATTCTGCTGTAAATAATGTCGAATCGTCGTATTCTCATCGTCGCTGGTCTGGCCGGTCTCGCTGCAATCGTTGTGGCTTGTCTGTGGGTGGGTAGCGGCGAAGATGATTTTAGCGACGGTGGCGCATTGCGCATGACTGAGGAACCCGCGGTTGGTTCTTTGCCGGAGGATCCAGTCCCGCCCGAGGAATCTTTGCGGGGCGCAGGGCATTCTGAAGGGACGGTTCCGATTGCGTTTTTAGAGACGCGCGAGTTGCGACGCCGAGAGGCGCTGCACCGCGATTCATTGGATCCTTCGCATGATGGATGGGAAACTGAGGCCACGTCGCAATACGCCAAGGAACAATTGGAGCGATTGGGACATGTTCTGGAATCGGTCGAGAAACGAAAGAAAATGGCTTGGGGTGAAATCGCCGTGGCTGACTTTTCTTGTGGTCTGTTGCGGCCAGAAACACTTGTGGAGGTTTACCGTGATGAAGCGGTGGTGGTCCAACGGAATGTCCGCGCAGCAGGTATACCAGCGGCTAATCGCTATCAAGGGATAGCAGGTCTGGCGAATGCCATGATCGCTCTGCGAAAACCACTTGACGAAGCGCGAGACGTGCATGTGAAATACAAGATATTTCGTGTGGAGACGGAAACCGACGTTCTGCGGACCAAAGCCTATTACCATGCCAGTGGCACCACGCCCACGGGTAAAGTGCAACAGAATGCGACTTGGTACTGTGTCTGGAAAACCCAACAGGCGGACCGTCCCTTGCTGCAGTCCATCCGCATCGAAGCGTACGAAGAGATTCACAGTTCAGTGCCTTCTCAGACCTGGTTTTCGGATTGCACAGAAGCGGTGCTCTCGCAAACTGCCGGTTACCGTGACCAGCTCCGCTATGGTACGAATTATTGGCTGAAACGCCTGGAGCAACGACTGGATATCCACCATTTCGGCCATAAAGGGTTGGCAATCGGAGACGTGAACGGTGATGGCCTGGAAGATGTGTACCGCTGTGAACCGGGAGGATTGCCCAACCTGTTGTTTGTCCAAAATCCAGACGGTAGCGTAAAGGATGTGTCCCATACCGCGGGAGTCGATTTTTTAGACGACTCGATGAGTGCATTACTGGTGGACCTGGACAATGACGGAGACCAGGATTTGGTGGTGTACACGCGGGAGCTACTGGTGTTGGCGAATGATGGTTCCGGACGGTTTGCATTGCAGGCGAAGATAAACATCGGTACCAGCGGCCAGTCGCTGTCAGCAGCGGACTATGACCAGGATGGCAACCTGGACATCCTCCTTTGTATGTATGCTGATTTCCGTCACCCTAATCCGGTTCCCTATTACGATGCCAATAACGGTGATGCGAATGTGCTGCTGCGCAATGAAGGCAACTTTCGTTTTACCGATGTGACCCGTGAGGTTGGACTGGATGCAAACAATCGGCGGTTCAGTTTTGCTGGCGTGTGGGAAGACTATGACAATGATGGGGACCTTGATTTGTATGTCGCCAACGATTTTGGCCGTAATAACCTGTACCGTCAAGAAGACGGTCTATTTGTGGATGTGGCTGCGACAGCTGGTGTGGAGGATAGCGCTTCGGGGATGTCGGTCACTTGGGGAGATTACAATCGCGACGGTTGGATGGACGTGTACGTCAGTAACATGTTTTCGGCGGCAGGTGGCCGGATCGCTTATCAACGCCAGTTTCAACAAGGTGCATCCGTTCATGCCCGGTCAGACATGCAACGCCATGCCCGTGGTAATTCGTTATTTGTCAATCAAGGAGACGGCACATTTCGCGATGTGAGTGAGGTTGCAGGCGTGATGATGGGACGCTGGTCCTGGGCTTCGCTGCTGTGTGATCTCAATAACGATGGCTGGGAAGATGTGCTGGTTGCCAACGGATACGTGACTGGTTCCGAGTCAGGTGACTTGTGAAGTTTTTTCTGGCGGCAGGTCGTGTCGCAGTCGCCCCAAGAATCGGATGCTCGATTTTCAATGGACCGCGAATCCACTTATTTGAAGAATTGGGACCGCGTGTTCGACATGGTTCGTGACGGACGTTCATGGAGTGGACATGAACGTAATTGTTGTTTCCTGAATACACGGGGGCCCAAATTTGCCGATGTGTCGGCGATCAGCGGTCTCGATTTTGCCGATGATGCTCGCTCATTGGCCCCTGTTGATTGGGATCATGATGGGGATCTTGACTTGTGGATTACTAACCGCAGCGGTCCACGCATGCGGTTCATGCAGAACGAGATAGGGGACTTAATGGACTACCTGGCTGTACGGCTCGAAGGTCGTCGGTGTAATCGAGATGCGATTGGTGCCCGGGTGGAAGTGGTGCTGAAGAGCCAAGAACGAAACAAGAACGGAAATGCAGAGGACTCTACGCTCAATACGGATGCCGTGGTGCTTGTCAAAACACTTCGTGCTGGCGAAGGATTTCTCGGTCAGGCGAGCAAGTGGGTCCATTTTGGTTTGGGTAACGATCAGGAAGTAGCATCGCTGGTCGTCCAGTGGCCTGGTGGAGAACGTGAACAGTATGGTGACATTCCAAAAAACTGTCACTATCGGATCGTACAAGATTCAGGTGAATTCACTCGCTGGAGACGACCGTCTGTTGTGGACAGGCTGCGGCCGTCTATTCCTGCCTCACCCCCGTCGACGGACGAGGCCAGTGTTTTGTTGGCAAGCAGTGTTCCCTTGCCGAAACTCGAATATCAATCTTTCAGCGATAAACGGCTTCCGCTTTATCACGGTTCTCAGCCATTGGTCGTTAATTTTTGGGCCAGTTGGTGCCAGCCATGTTTGCAGGAATTACACGAGTTTGTCGAACGAGGCGATGAAATCAAAGCAGCGGGCGTGCGCGTGTTGGCCTTGTCGGTCGATGCCGTTGACAAAACAGAATCGCCAAGTCGCTCTGACCCGGTGGAAATATTGGCCCGGCTCGGATTCACCTTTACGTCAGGCGAGGCGACCGAGGAACTGCTCGATAAACTCCAAATCGTACAAGACCGACTTTTTAACCACCGGATCGATTTTCCGGTCCCCATGAGTATTCTCTTGGATGACCAGGGGCGTCTGGCCGGTATCTACCGTGGAAGGCTTGATGTCGATCAATTGCTGCAGCATGTTAGTAGTTTGCAATGGGACACACGTGATCGACAACGCAGCGCGTTACCACGTGACGGTTGTTGGGGGACTTTTCCTGCGCTGGATTATGATGTTCGAACGGTGGCCACGGACATGTTCAAGCGTGGCTACCTGGAGGATGCAGCAGGTTTGATAACCAGGGACTGGAATCGGACGTCGGTTGACTCAAAATATGCACCGCTACTAGTCAAACTGGGCGTTGCTTTATTTAAAAAACAACAACACGAAGCGTCTCTGCGATTTCTCCAAACAGCCTGCGATTTGCAGCCCCAGTCCTCTTCGGCGCATCATAATTTTGCGATGGCGCTAAATGCCACAGGGCAGTACCGTGAAGCGCTGCCCCATTTTGAGGAGGCCGTAAAAATTGAACCTGATTTTGTAGACAGTCACGTTGCCTTGGCGGCGGTGCTTGTGAAAATGGAGCGGCGCCAACAAGCGATTAGCCAGTTGCAAGAAGTCTTGCGATTACAGCCAGACTCGGTGAGCGCTTGTTTTCACCTGGCCAGATTGCAATTGGAGACGGACCGTGTTGACGAGGCAAAGGCAACCTTTGAACTCTGGTTGGATATGCAGCCCCCAACAGTCAGTCGGTACCTGGTGGTGGCAAAGGCACTTGACCAGCGAGGATACCAACGCCAGGCGGTTTACTATTACAAGCAGGCAATTGATGTTGATAGCGAAGTAGTCGAAGCCCAATTACGTTTGGGGGTCGCGCTGGAGACGATCGGTGATCTGACACAGGCCGTGAAACATTATCGTGAGTGCTTGCGACTGACTCCCGAAGACGTCCGGGTGTTGAACAATTTGGCCTGGATTTTGGCGAGTCACCCTGATCCGCGCGAACGCGATGGTGACCAGGCCCGGCGACACGCTCAAGTAGCCTGTCAAATTACGAAATATCAGCAACCTGAAACACTGGACACCCTTGCCGCCGCGCTGGCCGAGTCAGGAGATTTTTCAGCAGCAGTGGAAACGGCCAACAAGGCGATTACGTTGGCCAGCAGGAACGATCAGGCGGCGCTTGTCGAACAGATAACACGGCGTCTGCAGCAGTATCAACAGGGGCGACCGTGGGTACAGGAGGTCAAGGCGAACCATGGGGAATAAAGGATCGTCTGGTCGATTGTTTTCGGCTGAGCGTTGAGGGGACAGAATGGTGTCCATGTCGCCGAATATTTCTAGGTCTTGATGACGTGGCTATCTCAAAAGTTGTCGCATGAGCAGGTGGTTGTCAGCGGCGGTTGTTGCTGGTGGTGTCTTCTATGGGATGGCCAAGCGGATGGGAAACGGATATTCTTTGGTCCTGCGAAGAAAAGTTGTCATGGTTGTGCGATGTGTTGGACGGCGGTAGAGGCCTGGTTGTGAACCAGAACCTTTGTCGCTCGAGGTGACCAGAATCCTTGTCGCTTGACGTGGATTGTCATGGGGCGTTACGCCGTTGCCTGTTGTGACGCTGATTTCGGGTGCCAGGGTATCCGCGGCCCGGACCTGTTTTGCCGCTTTCACCTCCTGACACCATTGGTGGAAAAGAGTCGCCACTTCATGAAAAAAAATCTTGCCACGCTGATTCTGGTTTTGTTTGTCGTTTCGGGACTTGGTGCCGAGGAATGTTGGCTGATGTCAAAGGCCCATCG
The DNA here is from genome assembly GCA_964393615.1 of uncultured Pirellulaceae bacterium. GTDB lineage: Bacteria > Planctomycetota > Planctomycetia > Pirellulales > Pirellulaceae > CAYMUR01. The sequence goes on along the minus strand of CAYMUR010000008.1, from coordinate 25,370 downwards.
TATTCCACGCCATACGACCAGTGAGGAAAGCGGCTATTTCTCGTTGATTGAAGGAAACGATAAGCAGCTTTATATTGGCACCGCAAAGTATCAGGACAACGCCTATCTGGTGCAATACGATCCTGGTTCGGAGGTGATGGAAATTGTCGTCGATTGTGAAAAGGAGATTGGAGTCGATGCGAAGGGTTTTGCTGCCCAGGCCAAGATTCATACCCGGAATAACGTGGGCCGGAGTGGCAAAATTTACTTTGGTACGAAACAAGGTTACCCGACGAAAGGTGAGTCGCGCTTGGCGTACCCTGGCGGGTATCCGATGGTTTATGATCCCGGTACGGGCGCAACGCGAGTTTACCCAATTCCGATACCTCACCAGGGCATCGCGAGTATTACACCGGACGAAGCACGTCAGATCGCCTACGTGTCGACCTGTTCCGACGGGCGTCCCGCCGAGAGTGCCCATTTCCTGGTCCTTGATTTGGTGGATGGGACCTATAGCGATCTCTGGGACTGTCGCCATGTGTTCGCGTTCATTGTGATTGATCACCGGGGACGGGCGTATCACCCTGTTGCCGGAGGCCAGATTGCCCGGTATCACCCAGATCAAAAACGGCTTGTCCTGTTGGACCAGTTGATCGACGGCCAGGCACCCGGCGCGGCTTCGCTGCTGGCCAGTCCTGTTCCTGAGCCGATCAACTGGGACCTGTCGCCAGACCGTAAAACGCTCTATGCCGTGGCGATGAGCGGTAACGCAATCTTTGCCTACGATCTGACCAGTGACGATGACGTGCTCGAAGGAGAGCGTCTTGTGACTTTGTTAGAGGGTGCCACCAAAACGGATTGCCGCGCTTTTTGTGTAGGTCCTGACGGCACGCTGTGGATGGGAATCAATGCCAGGCTAGAGGATGGGACCGACCGATTGCGGCTGGTCAGTTATCGGCCTGGTGACCCCCAGTCGGTGGATCATGGTGCAATTGTCATTTCGAATCCGGAGTACTGGTCTCCCACAGGGCCGGACGGCAAGACGCTCTCGCACCAGCACGGAATCTATCAAGGAGGCCCTGGCGGCGCACTAACACCTCGTTACGTTGTGATGGCGATCTGCGCTGTCGGTCCCGATCGCGTGTTCTTGACGACCCTCTATCCGTTTACACTGCACGAAATACGAGTGACGTGGTGACGTTAATGTCAAACGAACGGTATGGGGCAGGTATGTGGACGCGGGTAATGTTTTTTGCCCTGGTTGTCGTTTGTCGCTGTGGCGCTGTCGAATTGACAGTCACACCGCCCGCACAAAAATCGAAACACAACCTGGCTCGCGGTGTTTCGTACCAGGCGGAACCCGCGCCCAACTACTGGGGTTGGAAGAATCCTCGTCATGGCGACCATGGGCAACTTACCGATGGTCGAACCGTCTCATCCTGGAGTAGCGATAGTGGTCCATTTTATACCCTACGAAGTTCAATGGGCTGGAGTAACAAGTCACCGGTGCTCGTCTTCGACCTGGGTACTGAATGCTTGGTGACGGGAATTGGAATTCACAGCGTGCTTTCACCGTGGGGACCGTGGTGGCCAGAGCGGATAACGTTGCTTGTTAGTAACAACAATCGTGATTTTTATCTAGCAGGCCCCGAAGTGATTGTCGTGCCAGGCAAATTGGAACCGCCACTCAGTGACCAGATCGTTAAGCAGGCGGTTGACCGGGTATTAATTCAAAAGGGACAGTCACCTTCGACCCATTGGTTACGGCACGACGGGTGGAAGGTTCGGGGACGTTATGTCGCCTTGGTCTTGGGACTGCCTCCTGCAACCGGGGCGATCGTGGTGGATGAAATTGAAATTTATGGAAAGGCGGCAACTGGTAAGGCAGTAGCACGGCCCGAACGGGTGTTTTCTGAGGGTCGCGGGGGGGTGCAGAGTTACCGGCTTGACCGGGCCCTGAACGAGCGCCTGACGCGTGATGCGGCAGGTCTTGAGCACAAAATCGCCGAGGCAACAATCCGTCCGCAGGATCGCCAATCATTGCAGCAGCAACTGCGGCAGTGGCGGGTCCGGCAAAGACAAATGCCAGTGACTGCCACAGCGGAGTTCAGGGCGATTTTCCCTGTCAATCCACTGCATGCGGAGTTGTTTGCATTGCAGGCGACGTTATGGCGGTTGGAGGGTGCTCCCGTTTTACGATTGTGGCAGACCCATCGCTGGGATCCATTGGGCCCCTTGAGTGAACCGTTGGATTGTCCTGTGAACCTGGACCTGACGATGGCTGCCAACACGAAACGCAACCAGGTTCTCAATCTGTCCAATGCGCACGAGGACATCGCCGAGGTGCGTCTGAAAATAGAAGGACTGCCAGAGGGGGTTGTTGAGGTCGAACAGGTTCTATTGGTGGACACCCATGCGTTCGAACCGGTTGCTTCGGCCATCATCGCCGCAGAGCGAGAGGGAGACGTCTACCAGGTCAAGGTAGAGCCAGGCATGACACGACAGGTGTGGTTGCGTTTTTCAGCCAGGTCCTCGGCGCCCGGTTTCTATCGGGGTGCGGTGCGTTTAAGCAGTCAGGTGGGAGAGAAATGGTCGACTAGCGTTGCAGTGTCACTGGAAATTTTGCCAGTTGTTTTGCCCGACACGACGTCACTTTACGTGGGAGGCTGGGATTACCCCTGGCCCAATACTTACCAGGTGACGGCAGCGAATGTTTCTAGCTACCTGTCTCTGCTACACGAATATGGAGTCAACACGGCCTGGGCAGACAACGTATTGGGTGTGGGGGAATTTGACGACCAGGGACGTCTGGTCAAACCACCCTCTCGAACTCGAGTGGATCAGTGGTTGCAAAAATGGCCTGACGCCAGCTTGTATTGTGCGGTGATTGGCCCGGTACTACCGCTGGACGCACCATTGCGTGACCAAAAAATTCAGGCCTGGGCAAGAGATTGGTCCGACTACCTACAGCAACGCGGCGTCCCCCCGAATCGCGTGGCAATGCTCATTGTCGACGAACCCACGTCTGCTGACGAATTGAGCGTGATTCTTCATACGGGCCGTTCGATCCAACAGGGGGAACCGCAATTTAAAATATTCAATGATCTTCACTTTGCCGACCTGCAAAAAGCACCGCCGCTGCTTCAGGAGGTGCTTCGTGAAGCCTGTGATATTCAATGTTTCAATACCCGACACTATCTGCAGTCATTTCCAATGACGCGCACGTTCATGCAGCAACAGTCGCGAGACGGGCTCGAGTGGTGGACTTATACCGGTGGGGGGAGTCACCGTTTAACCGACCCTTACGTCGCCTGGTTGCTGCGATTCTGGTTCTGTTTTGACCAGGGACTGACGGGCGCCCACTTCTGGTCGTTTGGCGATGGCAATGGTGGGTTTAGCTGGAATGAATATTTTGGCGCCGGTCCGACTCGGAGTCCGTTCTATCTATCCCCAGGCGACATTACGGTTAGCAAGTCACTCGAAGCGATGCGCGAAGGCATGCAGGATTATGCGCTACTGCAAATGCTGGAAGCCATGGGTCAGCGGCAAGCAGACAAGCACCAGGTGTTTCTCTTGCGCCAGAATGTGCGCCGGGTACTCAAGGTACACACCCAGGAGAACTGGCTTTGGAAGCAGCCAAAAGACCGTTCACTAGCCGATACGGTGCGCGTCGAGGTGCTTCGGGCGCTGGCCCTGTCCGCAGGGAAATAGTTTCCAGGGCGCCGTGAAAGAGGCTCCAGGGAGATGGACTTTTTATCCGACATGGCGCAGAAAGTTAATTCTTCCCACGGCGACCCATTCGGCGACGTAAATATTTCCCTGGTGGTCAAAACAGGCATCATGCGGATGGATGAATCGTCCGTTTTCCCACCTTTCCGGCTGGTTGCGCATACGAAGGTTGCCTGCCAGTACCTGTTTGCGCCAGTCGAGATCGTCCCCCAGGTGGGTCAGTACTTGATTGTTGTGGTCGAGCAAGGTGATTCGCGCGTGGAGATCGGGCACGACCATGGTTGTGCCGTGGGTGTCGATATCTGCAGGGAACAGCATCTCGTCAAAACTACCCGTATAGTTACCTTCAGCATCGAAATACTGAAGACGGGCATTGGCCCGGTCACAAATCACTAATTGGGGCGTTCGGCCCGGACGATCATCCCACCAAAGACCATGCGGAGTCTGAAACTGTCCTTGTGCGGAACCAGGACCGCCAAAATATCCAACCACCTTGGCATTTTTGTCATAGCGAATGATGTAATGGGATCCGTACCCATCACCCACATAGAATCCTCCATCCGGTGCGAAGGCGATGTTCGTCGGACTGAACTTGATACCTTTGCCGTAGTTTCCCGGTTTTTTTACGACAAACGGTTTGGCCCCTTCATAGACATCCACCTTGGGAGCCGATTGTTTCCAGACGGTTTCTCCCTGCAGGGTTTGTTTGGCAATGTAGCCTTTGTTGTCACACAGATAGAGAAATTCTTCCCCATCCTCCCTGCGAATATCGATGCCGTGGCCACCGCCATGGAACTCTTTGCCAAACGAACGAACGAACTTGCCCTTGGAATCGAAAACGACAATGGCGTCCATGACCTCCGTGGTTTTGGTACGGTGTTTGACGTAGATCAATCCTGCAGCATCGACGGCAACACCATGCGTATCCTGCCAGCGGATGTGATCGGGGCGCTGCATGCAGTCATGGTGGACTTCGTAACGGTATCCTTCGGGGCCGATGACTTTGGGGCGCGAGCCAGATTTGTCGCTGGCACCATGGATGGCAGGTGCTAATCTGGAAGCGAGCACGGTAGTTCCTGCTGCCTGAAGGAAACAACGTCTTGAAGAGTTTGTCGATGTCATGTGTGAATGCTCCTGGAGTGTTTCCATTGGTCGGCAGGATTTTACCTGGTCCACGGAGGTGACGCCTCCCTGATCCGCAAATCATACCATGGCTGAACACGGAGTGAATAGGCTTTGTCAAGTGTGGGTTTTGCGAAACAAGACAGTCCAGGAGACATTCCGCTCACCAGGTGCGAAAATTGACTGGTTGCCCGGGTGCTACCCCGATTGGATGTTAGGTGTCACGATAAAAATTGGGTTCCCCTGTGGTTGCAGACCAAGCAGAATGATCCCCATCACGTCGTAGAATCTGGCCAGTCCACTTTGCCCGGGTTAACCGCCTGGTCTTTTGTCGTGATTGGGTTTTGTGCCATGCTTCAATGTGCAGACACTGACGTGGACAGGGAGACGCAGGACATGGGCTAAAACAATTCTCGTATGACTTCTCCTTGTTCGACGATCGGAACAGGGCGGCCAGTGCGATCATGCAAATAGGTCGTGAAGTCGATACCCAGTATATCGTAGATGGTCGCATGCAGGTCTCCGACTCCGAGAGGGTGGCTACTCGGTTCTTCGCCGCGGGCCGTCGTTTGGCCGAGGGTTTGGCCACCGCGAATGCCACCACCAGCCAGGATGGCACACATGGCATTCCCCCAGTGATCGCGTCCAGGGGTGCCTTTGCCGTGCCCTGCATTGATAAGGGGAGTGCGTCCCATTTCTCCATAGGCCATCACCAGGGTTTGCTCTAACCGGCCTCGATCGTCCAGGTCCTTTACCAGGGTGGAAAGGGATTGGTCGAGAATAGGTGCTTTTCCTGCCAATCCCTGCTGCGGGTTCCAATGGTGGTCCCAGCCACCAAAGTAAACGGTGACAAAAGTGCTACCGGCTTCCACCATCCGTCTTGCCAACAACATGCTTTGGCCAATCGTGTGGCGACCGTACTGATCGCGCAGTTTCGAGGGTTCCGCATGGAGGTCGAACGCTTTTCGCACGGACGGGCTGGTGATCAAGTCATAGGCTTGCTGCTGAAAAGTGTCCAACGTATCCAAAATACCCGCCGCTTCCACGTTTCGCTGTGATCGATCCAAGCGAGAGAGAAGTGACGTGCGATCTTCCAGCTGGCCCATGGTCAGTCCATCGTAAAGTTTCAGGTCCTTCACATGAAAGTTATCCGTATTTGGATCGCCGTTTGGTTCAAAAGGAGCGTATCGCGAACCGAGGTATACCGGTCCTGCATAACCGGGGCGTCGTCCGCGGCTCATGGCACGTGGAATGGTGACGTAAGCCGGAAAGTCTGGATTTCGAGGACCGAGTAGGTGGGACACAATGGAACCCATCGAAGGGTGGACCGCCGCATCACTTCCCGGATTGAAAGAGTGTCCTGTCAATAGCATGTGGTCGCTATTGTCGTGGTCAGTATCGCCGTGCCGCAACGAACGGATGATCGCCAGCTTGTCCGCGATTTGTGATTGCTTTGGCAGTAATTCTCCAATATGAATGTCCGGGACGTTCGTCGCAATCGGGTTCCACATACCGCGGTATTCGGCGGGAGCGTCTGGTTTCGGGTCGTAGAGGTCGATATGGCTGGGACCACCGTCGAGCCACAGCAGAATGCACGCGGTGTCTTTTTTGGCTGCACCTGCCTTGGCTGTCAGTGCCTTGGCACGCAGTAGTTCTGGAAGAGTGAATGAGCCCATTCCGGCCATGCCAATTTGTAGAAAATGGCGTCGTTGGAATCCATCGCAATACGGTCCGGTCTTGTCGGCAGTGATGCGCAACGTGGGCTCTTTCTTCCGTCCGAGCTGAAAATATTGGTGAGAAAAAAATCTGCAGAGCGATGCTTAGGGTAACCTAGTGATGCTTTAAAAGCAAGCGTAATCGGGTTGCCATGCTGTTTCCGTCGACGGGTCCAGCGACAGCATGGCGTGTTTTAAAACGCTTGTCTTCAGGCGACCATTCCTCGAAGCGGGTGGCTGTCGGGTAGTGCGATATGCGTACGACGGTTTGGTGCCAGGCAGATCCCTCGGTCAATGTGCTGCAAGGGAGCTGGGAGCAACTTTTAGGTGACGCCCTCCGCCTGGTGGTCGACGAGTCACCTACTGGTTTGTGATATTGCCTGAGAAATGAACCAACCTGTCCCCTGCTCGATTCGATTTTTTTTGGTCAGGCCAAGTGTGGGCGAACAAGATATCTTGTATGATATTTTTTCTCGTCCAGATAAATGCTCTCTGAGAAGTTTGTTGATCCGAGCCTGGCAATAAGGAGCCTCCATGACACTTCGTCCTGATTTTGGTGTGACGCTAAACGAAAAGGAATTTGGCGAACGGTTTTTGGCCCTGCACAAACAATTGTTTGCATCCACAGAATTCCCGTTTGATGAGGTGGCGACTCATATTTATGAGCCGCCCAAGGGAATGTACCAGGTTGACCACAGCTTTGCGCACGATGGGACCAATTGGCATCTGTATTACGTGACCGGGGATATGACCCTGTCCGATGTCCACACGTCGGCGATGGCCCGGGGCGATTGGGAAGTGGCGGCGAAGAATACGGTGGAACCGGGTATCGGCCATGCTGTCGGAAGGACCCTTTTTGAATTGGAGTACAAGGAGATGATCTCGCCGGTCATACAGGGGGACTTCGATTACATCACCCGAAGCAACGGCTGGGTGTTTCGCCACGACGGCCGGTACGGCATGATTTACGGCGTCCGGGGCAAAGAAGGATTCGTCGGTTTTTCCCTGATGTGGTCGGAGGATCTTGAAACATGGACTCCTGGCGACAACAACCCTCTATTCGGTCCACCGGAATGGTCTTTTGAGGGGGCCACCTGCAAGGACGTGCATGTGCTTGAGCATGAAGGTGTGTATCTATTGTACTATATCACCATGGACCGGGAGGGATATTGCGTGATTGCACTTCGCTCCACCACTGACTGGACTTCTTTTGAAGATCATGGGGCTGTCTTCAAAGCTGCTTCGATGTTAAGAGGAACCATGGGCATTGAATCACCAGCGGTCATTCATCGGGACGGTCTTTGGCACCTGTTCATGACCTGGGGTTTAGGACTCTGGCATGCGGTCAGCCCGACTCCGTTTACTTTCATCCATTCCAGGGGACGTTCGTTCAACGTGGGGACAGGTTCTTATTTAATGGGTGACTTTCACGCCACCGAGGTGGTTCACGATCTTCAAGGAAACTGGTGGTTAACCACCGACCGAAAAGAGCATACGCGGTTACTGAACCGTCAGGTAGGAAGGCTTTGTTATCGAGGCAGCTACGAAGACGAGAAAACACTCGAAGAAGGTCTTTATCTCTCCCGGATACTATGGGAAGGAGATCAGCCTATTCTGGTGAAGCCGGAATAGGAGAAGCCCGAAGTTCCGACAACAAAAGATTGTGTCTCGCAAAATCTGTGGAGGTTGTCAGCGATGCGGCTAGTAAATAAAATAAGGTTTTCTATCGTGATTGGCAGATGAATCCCCCAAGTTCACGAATGGTCTGTTTTTCTGCAGAGGTCTCTTATGGTGCTTCGTTCCCTTTGGGTGTTGCTGATTCTCTCGGCGCCTGTCCTGGCAGCTGAGGTGGTTGTTCCTGTCGAGGTTGTGGCCTCATCAAATATGGTGAACACGGCAGAAACGGGTAAGACTCGGCCATGGCATGTTGATACGCTACGGCGGGGTGCTGCCAACTATGATCCTGTCACCGGTAGCAATATGCCTTATGGATTGTTGGGATACCATCGGCGAGTTGTGTCTTGCGTGTCGCGTGAAGAAGGTGACGTTGCGCTCCATGGTGATTTCCCAGGACATGAATCGTACGCCTTGGAACCGAAGGAACATCCCAAGTCACAGGGCATGTGGATGTCTGCTCCGGGGGACAACGTGAATGCGTGGGTGGAGTTGGAGCTTCCCGACGTCACCGAACTTGGTCAAATTTGGATCTGGAACTGGAACGATGCGCCCGAAATCGGGCGTCGCGTCAAACAGGTTACCATTCAGACCTCAACGAAAACAACCGATTCCGGGCAGTTGGGCGGCGTGGAATACGATCGCAAGCACGCAACGATCAAATTTCCGGACATCGGCCGGGTCCAGGCCCGCACACCGGACGTCATTTATCGTTTTCCTGCTGGAACTCGGTCCCGCTATATTCGCTTCCATGACATGTCTGCCTACGGTGATGACCAGGTGGGGTTGGCGGAGGTATTTGTCCTGAGGCGGTCTGCCACGGAGGAGTCAAGTGCTGAGGATCTGCCCGAACCGTTGGGCGAGACCTCCCACGCGGATGAGCCACACTGGCACTTGTTTCTTGATGACCACATTCTTACCCGTAGCACAGGATTTGAGCGAGTATTGCATAATCCCGAGCCACGTGGCGTGGTGTTGAAGCCCGACAAGCCTTGGGAAACGTATGGTGTCACGCCCTGGTACGTCGGACCACGAAAAGGGGGTGGCTATGAGTGCTACTATCAAGCGATCTACTGGCGTCCGGGTGGCGCTTCGAAAAACCAAGTTGCCTATGCCATTAGTGACGATGGGATTCACTGGGAAAAGCCAGTACTCAACATGGTCGATGGACCGACCGAGTTTCTTCAACGTAAAGGATATCCGCTAGGAATCAGTGGCGGAACGATGAACAAAAAAAACAATATTTTACCGTGTGGCCACCCTCGAGATATGTACAAGTTCGGCAATGTACGTGATCCGAACATGCGGTATGCCATTGGGTTGGACTTTCGCGTTAACCAGCGAGTCGGATTTTGTCGAGAGCTACCGGATTTCATGAACGACCCTGACTGGCGGGACAAGATTGTTGACTCCGGTGGATACAAGCCAAGTCATTACAACGCGCTGGAGTACTGGGACGACATCGGCGAAGAATGGGTCGCCCTGAGGCAAGCTCCTAATCATCCGCCTGTACGTTGTGCTGGTCGGTATGCTTCGCCTGACCTGAACCATTGGACGCTGAATCACTTTTTGTATCCCGACTCACAAGATTCGACCGATCCACGATATTTTGCCGAAGTGTACGGAATGATGGGCCTGCACATTGAGGGGTTGGTATTGGGAGTAGCTTACTGGTTCCACGGCGACCGTACGCACACCAATCCGGAATTGTACCAGACGAATTTACAGCAACCCACGACCGATGAGGGTTTGATTGGCAAGGCTGTTTCGCTGGGCACGATGGAGGTACGGGTGGTCAGCAGTCGCGACGGGGGCAAGACATGGGACCGTACGGTCAGTCGCCAGCCCTGGATTCCGTATGGTAAGGAACATGACAGCTACGATCGCCAGGTGCGGTTGGATTGCCCACCATTACACGTGGGCGACGAAGACTGGTTTTATGCGATGGTAGTCAACGGAGACCATGGGCTAGGGCGTGGCGGCTACGGTCGTCGTATTGGACTGATCCAGGGCGCACTGTACACGCAAAAACACAACCGCTACGCCAGCCTGCGGGCTGGTAATCAAAAGCAGATCCTGATTACCAAACAGATCGAGGTGACCGGCAAGACATTGCAGTTGAATGTCGATGGCGGCCGGGGTGAAGTACGGGTCGGTATCGGCATCGATCAGGTGATCCCGCATAAACATGGCAGCTGGAAATTCGCGGCCACCTTACCGCACTATATGGTCGAGGACCGTTGGGCAGAGACCCATCTGGAAGAAGGTTTCCACATTCTGGACTGCGTACCGATCCACACGAACTGCATCGAGCAAAATGTGCGCTGGAAAGAAGCGAATCTCGAGTCACTACTAGGGAAAACCGTGCGACTCTATATCATGGTCCAGGGTGCGGACTTGTATGGGTTTCGGTTTCGCTAGTGGTTCGATGTGCGTTCTCATTGAGAAACGCAGGCCGATGTGGTATTGGCCGAATGGCCCTGTTAGATGGAAGCCATGGATTTTGCTGTGAAATCATGGTCCGTTGAACGTTCCGTTTCCTGGAACGGCCAATCAACGGTCTGTGCTTCAAGAGTCACGGTTGGGTTTTTCCAATATGGGTTGGTCTCCCATCCATTGGACCGCTGCCAGGTAAATTCCTTCTTCCAGGGTTTTCTCATCGGCATAGGATCCGCGCGGGCACAAGCGGCCTGCTTCCCGATTTAACCTGCGTGTCTCTTCTTTACGGTCCGTAGTGAGCCACCATTTGCTTCCGTCCTGCACGAGTTCCGTGGCGTGAAAGGGACCCATTAGATAAGGGCCTCGCATTACTTTTCGATGGTGGGATTCTTCCATGCCGGCTTGAAAGCCGGTCGGCGAAGGGGAGACTGCATGCCAGAGTCCCGGGCCCCATGTGTAAAACAGATGCCACATGCCATCGTGATGGACCACTTGCGGGGATTCAAGGCCAAAGGTTCCTCTTAACGCGGGTGGAATGGTGAAGACCATCCCCTGGTCGTAGAAGGTCTGCCAGTCCTCGGTAGTAAACAGGCAGACTCCCACCTGTCCGTCCTGGGTCCAGGCAACGGCGTAGATAAGGTAGGCTCCCTTCCACGCCATGACATGGGGATCTTTGAAGGCACCCTCTGGATGGGCCCATGGAGGAGGGGCAAGAACCGGGTTGTTTTCGTAGAGTGTCCACGTATGCAGGTCCTGGGACCAGGCCAGGCTCATGAGTTCACCTTGCTCACCCCGCACATCGTACAGCATGCCGAAGTCTTCTTGGTGCCTAAACAGGCTGCATACGGCTCGACTGGATATGTCGAACGGACCCTGGGATTCAAAACAGACATTTTCGACGAAGGCTAGCTCGAACAGGCTTTTTCCCTGGGCATGTCCGTTTCCGGGTTCGAGACAGATTTTGCCAGCGGCGGCGTGTTTGTTTTTGTCGAATAAACTAATCCATTCTTCGGTTAACGACATGTCTCCGGTGACATAATAGAGATGCCAATTCTCTCCGTCGTGAAAGAATGAATGATCTGCTTGAAACCACCCCTTCGGCGGAGCAAAAACATGCTGGGTTACATCGTCGAACCGAAATTCCGTGCTGCCCCAGAGTTGCTGGTGAAGTTCGGTAAAACGGTCGTCAAATTCCTGTTGAGAGAGCGTTTTCTGGAGGAGGTCTTCGTGCATCAGTATTTTTCTGTCGACGAGTGATTGTGCAGGTGAAATGGAATTGTTACGGACTGTGCCGAAATGTTTGGTCGCGATCATGTCACGAGGAGTCAGCGCATGGTACAAGCTGTTGTCATCGATCACCACCCGGGGAGACGTTTTTTGTGTGTTGCCACCCCCGTCGCGGACTGGTCATGCAAACGCAATCCGAGCAGCGATTGGTTTGGCAACGGGTGACTTGTATTGCATGGAACGAATGACGATTGGTTTGCGCGAAAAAACGCGCGTCGCTAAGGAGGCGCCGAAGTTTGCCCGGGCCGATTCGGGTGACGGTGGACCAATGGGCGTGGGTATCTCATTTTGATAGGGAATTCTCAATTTGAGAATGGAGATATCTTTTCTTCGTCTTTGCGAACGTTTGTCTGGGCTCGAAAACCGGGAAACATGCACGTACAGGGAGATCTCTTGTTGGCGGACAGATTGGCATGGCAATTGCATTGTATGGATATCGGCATGCAGTTCGTTGTTGGATGACACCTCGGCCCCTTACGGTATGCGTCGGAACCTTTGGGTCCTTTCTTGGTTTTGTCCAGAACGAGATGCCACTGTCGAATGGCCTGGTGCGGACGCCTGTTTTGAGTTCCTGATGATCCCAGCTCCAGTGGCCAATCCCCTCCCGCCGAGTATTTTATCAAGGATTGAACATGTTGGACAACAAGACAGAACCCATGACGTCTTTGGCACTACCCGCTGTAAACCGTTGCCATTCGCTTTCCCCGGCAACGATTCCGATTTCCATTGACAATGCTGACCCTGTCGAAACATTTCTGGACGATTTGGAAATCGAGGCTCAATCGCATCGAGCGGTGCATCATCCTTATTTGAGCGCTTTGTCAACAGGCGATTTACCGCATCCCCAAGCCGCGCTTCGTGATTTTGCTTTTCAATACGGTTGTTACAGTCGAGGATTCACACGTTACCTTTGCCTGACAATCGCCCGCTTGGAAAACGCTTCTCACCAGGCACTCCTGGCGGAAAATTTTCTGGAAGAATCGGGCATGGTGGAGGAAGAGAAACAAGAGATCCTGAGGGCTGAGGGTATCGAACTGGGGTGGATAGTCGGTGTTCCCCACCATGAGCTCTACCGGCGATTTCAGGATGCGATCGGTGTGAAACAGGACGCAAATTATTGCATGGAAGCAGAAATCTGGCGGGCGACTTTTATTGATCTTTTATGCAATGCGGACGCCGCACGAGCCGTGGGTGCGATTGGCCTGGGAACCGAAGGGGTGGTTCGCCAGCTCTACCAACCGTTGGCCGCTGCTTGCCGTTGTTATCCGCATCTTCGTCGAAAAGACGCCGTGTTCTTTGAATTGCATTGTCTTGTTGATGACGATCATGCCGCAGCGCTTCGCTCGATTGCATGTGACCTGGCCCAGTCGGAAGCAGGAAGGCAGAGTCTGCGGTTGGGGATGCACCAGTCGTTGGTTTTGCGAGCTACCTTTTGGGATGCCATGTACCGACGTGCACTCGCCATGGGAACGACAAAATGAAAACACTTGCCACGCAGGAAATCTATAATCGCGCAGCACCCCACTGGAGCCGGGACGAGCCAATGTTGCTCTCCGACTATACCGCAAGGCCATTTCTATTGAAGTGGAGCGAGCCCTTTTTACAAGGCCGGATACTTGACCTGGGTTGTGGCGAAGGATACGTGTCCCGAAACCTGGCGCGCCGGGGTTGTCAGGATTTATGTGGTATCGATCAAAGCGTCGAAATGATTGCGCGAGCCCGGGGTCGTGAAAAGGAGAGTCCGCTAGGCATTGACTACCGGGTGGGTGATGCTCGTGACCTTTCTGTTTTGGGTAGGTCACGCTACGACATGGTGCTCGCGGTGTTTCTTTTTAATTATCTCGATCTACCTGACACGGCACAAATTTTGTCCGAAATTCATCATCGTTTGAGTGATGGAGGCGCACTGATCATGTCAGTTCCGCACCCACTGCTTCCGTACCTGGAGATGCCGGAACACCGCTTCGGTTTCAAACCTGTGGGAGGATATTTCAGTGCGAGGAATCTCACGTTTGAAGGGACGATCGCGCGTCGCGATGGCATTGAGGTTCCCGTGCGTTGTGTGCACAAGACACTGCAGGATTTACTGGGGGCTATTTCTGACGCCGGTTTTCAGTCCATGCCAGAGATCGTCGAACTAGGAGTCACAGACGAGCATCTGCACATCGATCCAGAATTTTTTGCTCCATTGTATGATAAACCACTTCACCTTGCGATCAAAGTGCACAAGTCATGATACAACTTGACCAGCCGTTAACCCGGAACGATTTGCGATGGGGGGAGCACTCACGCCCCTTGTGGAATGCCGAGACCATCTGGCAACCAACGAAATCGTGGCGACAGTGGCCTGGGCCCATTGTGGATGAATTTGTGAAGTGGTATACGAGCCATCCCGACGGCAAAAAAGAAGAAGTGTCTGGCCATCTTCCTCTGCAGTTGCCGAGGCTGAGTCAATTTGCTCGGGATATTCAACTTGAATTGACCCGGGGGACGGGCGTTGTTCGCATTGCCACCCCGGGTGAAGATTGGGACGAATCATCGTTGCGGCAGTTATATTGGGTGTTCGGCGTGCTGATGGGAAGGCCTATCGATTCTTATGGGAAGCTTTACGAGGTCAAGGACCGCGGATTCGACCATCGGCAGAAGCGGGTTCCGGTGAGCCAGACTTCTGCGTCTACCAGTTTGCATACGGATAGTTCAGCGGTGCATGTCCAGCCTGACCTGGTGGGACTTTTGTGTCTTCAACCAGCCCAGCAGGGAGGCGAATCACGAATTACCAGTGCCTTGACGGCTCACGAACGTCTACGACAAAACTGTCCGCACTTGTTGAAATGGCTGTACGGTGACTTTATCCGTGATATCGTGACCCCGGGGGTGGAGCCTACCATGCAGCGACGGCTGGAAAATCGGTTTCCCGTGTTTCGTCATCATCCAGGGCATGGTCTTAATTTTCGCTACATGCGCTATTGGATTGAAACGGGGCAGCAACGGGCTGGACTTCCCCTTACTCCCGTACAAGTCGAAGCACTCGATGCGTTAGAACAAGCATTGGAATCGCGGAGCGCCGTGTCGACGTTTTCACTGCAGCGGGGCGAGATGTTGTGGCTGGATAACTGGACAGTCGCTCACGACCGCACCGCCTATGTGGATGACCCTCTGCGTCCACGGCGCTTGCTGAGGATGTGGCTGAATTTGCCGTTGGAACGCCGGCAAGCTTAGCGCGTTGGCCGTAGCGATTTGGCTTGTTCCGTTTTTCAACGTGATTGGCACCAGGTGATTTGTGATTTGACTGCCGACGACTGTCGAGGGCAATGATCTTGGGAACCTCAGTCAGGAAAGGCACTCGAACGGTCGACCCATTTGTAGGCCTGCTTGGCATTCAGCGCACAGAATTTGCGGGTCGCCGTGGGGCCTCGTTGGAATGCGTATTCCAGGGCAATTCGTTGCAGTGTTTCGTAATCGGCAGCGCGTTCCGAGACAGGCCAGTTACTCCCATAAATTACACGGTCGTCACCGAAAGCGTTCCAGACAATGTCGATGTAAGGCCGGTAGAATTCCAGGTCCTGCGGTGCCGTGTCGTGATCACGCGCGGCACCTTCTACCAAGGCAGAGATTTTGCAAAAGACGTTTGGATATTTTGCAGCAGCACGGATTCCCTTTTTCCATTCCTCCGGCGGTGCGTCGGCCGTGATGCGAATATTACCAATGTGATTTTGGACAATCCGCAGCGTGGGAACCAAGGGAGCGAGTCGAGCAACCATGGCTGGTGTTTCTGGTCCCCCATTGACGTCTAGTGCCAGGTCATGTTTTGCCAGCAACTCAAAATCAGTGAGTTGGTTTTCAGCGAGCTTTTTTTCTAATAAGGCGACACCGACGCGAATACCGCGGAAGAGAGGATGGGCCGAAAACCGTTTCAGGTGTTTTGCAAAATCGGGGTCACCAAGAGGCAGCCGACCTACAATGCCCACAATGAACGGATCGTCTACAGCCAGGTTGAGTAGCCAGGCATTGTCTTCGATACGCGAACTAGCTTCAACAATGACGGTTCCGGTGACTGGTCGAAATTGCTTCAAACGGCGCAGATGCTCGGGGAGCACCGTACGATACAGTGAGGATCCTTTGGCCGGCCAGGGAACTCCTTCCGGGCGCGAAGGATCGTAGAAGTGTGTGTGACAATCAATGATGTCAAAGGGTGAGTTTTGGGCAAAAGCTGTCGTGTTCTGCCAAAACAGAAGGTTTGTCAAAACAAGGACCGCAAAAACAATGAATTGTTTCATGATACGCTCGTGGTGGACATGGGAAAATCGTTTCGCAGGATAGGAGACTTCGGTTCACGAATCGCTACAGCGACGCAATGACTATTCTCGACATTTATTTGGCAGTTGTCCAGCGCGTGGGAAATGGTAAACGGATTCGCAGATGTGGCGATTGCTGGTTGACGATGCCGGAGCGGGACGGTTGTCCGTAAAGTATTCGGCGCGAGGTCGGACTTGTCTTCGTTGTGCTGCTTGGCTTCGAGGCAAAAGAGAACAAATCGAACATGCGTCGTAGGCCGGGACCTGTTTTACACCGGCGTCCGCTGGTCGGTAAACGTCAGCGTTAGTCTGTTTGTGACAGTGTTGCTGTTTCCGGAATGGGTAAATCGAGTGCCCAGTAAACGGCGTTTGACAACAGTTGTTGAAACATGGGAGTATTAAAATCATCAGGGTGACCCAGCGATGTATAGAACGAACGCCCACCGCCTCGATGAATAAACGTCCAAGCCACGGGTTCATGTGGTGTTCGATTTCCAACGCGGCCCATCAGCAGAATCTCCGTTCCAGCTTCAAGGGGTGACGTGCGGTAGAGCCAGGAGGTAGTGATTATTTCACGAGACCTGCGGCCATTGCTGGAGGGCCCGCGACTTTAATCCTTGGCGCGTCGCACTTTCATTTTTCGAATGCCGGCCAAGGGACTGGTGCTACTTGCCACGTAATCTGGCAGCTGTGCAATGGTCCCGAAACACCATTCGACGCAACCACGCTGTTGAAAATCATTGACCATATCGACGATGGTTTGATCGGCAAGTTGGCTATCCGTCAGGTCCAGCGTGTAGACAAACCAGCCTGTCGGGGTCGACCAATAGCCTCCATTTTGATACTGGTCGCGCGGTCCTGCTTTTTCCCAGTAAAGACCTCCTGGTAAATGACGGATTTGTCCCTGTTGCACAATCTCACCGTAGTGACTCTTGAAATATTTGGCGACAGCGAGAGCTTGCTCCGGCGTTGCGATTTCCAAGTAAACGGCGAACGCGGAGCCCCAAATATCGGGTTCCCGACATTGGTCTGTTGCGGCGCGAAACAGCCCCAGGTTTTTGTCCCAAAAGACTTCTCGGAGGGTAGCTGAAACTTGGAGTGCCGTGCGATTCCAATGGTGCGAATCATCGTTCCGGCCAAGCGTTTCGAGTAGATCAGCCAATTGCCGACTGGCTTGGACGAACAACAGTGATGAGAATAACACGTCACCCTGTTTGCGCACCGTATCTGTAAATCCGTAGGGGCAACGGTCCCAGGCCAGGCCAGGATCGATATGTACCAGTCCTGACTTCGGATTGCGCGGCACCGCCAGCATCCCTTTGATCAAACGATCGATGACCTGGGCAAGTAACTGCTTGTCCTGGAGTCGTTGATAGGTGTGCCAAGAAACATCGATCGTAAATGGGGAACCATCACTGACCGGGTTGTCACCCATGCTTCCGTAGCCAGGTTTATAGATTGGCGTGTTGTCAAATTTTACACAGTCGACACATGCCCCATCCTCACGTTGCGCGTTGATAAAAAGCAGGCAGGCATCGCGCAGCTCTTGGTCGCTAAATCCTTGGCGGTAGCCTTCGAGCATGTAGGCATAGTCGCGTAACCAAAAAGCGGCGTAACCTTTTCCGACTTGAGGTGGAAATGCTGCGGTGCCACTGTGCATCTCACGGCGGCAGGCACGGATCATTCGCTGCGACTCATTTTCGAGCCAGCGTACCGCATCGTCCAGATTGTCGACGGCCTGGCCGAATGAAGGCACACAGCAGGACGCGGCTAGTAAGAATAACGTGAAGAGGATGAACGTTTGACGACACATGGTATGTTTCACACGTTGCTTGGCATGCGTCTGGAATTAGTATGGTTGATGGTGATGTTTACCATTTATGTGCGTTCCGTCCAATATCCCTTGGATTGGGAGACAGGGACAGCCAGGTAGGATCGCGAGAAACGTTATTCGAGATTGGCGTGCCGAGAAAACATTGTTTCGGCGGTGACGCCTTGCTGGTGCATGAGAGAGAGTGTTATGCAGTCCAGTAAAATAAACAGTGACTGTTCAAAAAGGCTGCCCATCGGTTGTATCGAAGTGGCCCGGTTTTCTGCATCGGGTGCCTTGGGAGATGGGGCTGGGATTAGTACCATTTGATCGGCCAACTCGGCGATCGGTGAGGTTTTTGCCAGGGTAAATAACAAGATATCGGCTTCGAGTTGTCTGGCGCGAGTTGACATTGCCACCAGGCTTTGGGTTTTGCCTGATCCCGAAGCGACGACCAGTAAATCGCTTGCCGCGATGCCTGGTGTTGTGGTCTCACCAACCACATGGACGGTTTTTCCCAGATGCATCAATCTCATGGCAAACCCTCGCGCGCCGAGGGCGCTACGTCCCGCAGCTGCCACGAAGACTCGTGGCGCGCGTTTTAGTAATTCTAAGGCATGTCCAATCTGGTCATCGGATATCTGTGCCAGGCAGGTAGAAACCTCGGCAGAGACGCCGGTAATGATGTCACGTGGTGTCGGCATGGCTCGGAGTGGCGTCAATGATGTTTTTGATTTGTTTCGCAGCCTGCCGCACATCGGAAGCTTTGGCAATACCGCCACCAACGACGATGATGTCTGCTCCCCTGTCCAGTGCGGACTGCACGTTGTTTAAACCGATGCCGCCGGCTATTGCCAGGCGACATTCTACTGCTGACCGTACGTCTTGCAAATGGAACAACGGGTCGATACCGGTACTCTGTATGTCATAGGCCGTATGCAGGCAGATGATAGATTCTCCCAACTGTTCCAGTTGTTGAGCTCGACCCACCAGGTCGGTGACGTGAATCATATCGATCATCACCTGTCCGCCGTGTTCTTGTGCGGCTTGCAATGCTCCCTGGACGGTGGCATCATCGGAGATACCGAGGACGGTGACGATATCGGCACCTCGCCGAAAGGCGCTGGACGCTTCCAAGTGACCAGCATCTGCAATTTTCGTATCGGCAAGGAACTGTTTGTCTGGATAACGGTTGCGGATGGATTCTAAGGCAGCCATCCCTTCTTCGATGACAAGTGGTGTCCCGATTTCTGCGATGTCGAAATAGGGGTGCGCCCCTTCAACGAGTTGCAATGCTTCGTTGGTGGATGTTGTGTCGATGGCCAATTGCAACAGTGCCATGGCAGTCCTGGGGTGGATCAACGGTTGGGCAGTTACGTGGTGAATGGATTTTCGGGTGACAGTGGTTCCTGGACTGTAGATGCGCCCAGCGTGTTATCTTGTGTGCAATGCTGAAAATGGAAATGATACCACCAAGGTGTGTTCCAGTGGCGGTTAATTTGTCACCCGAGAAACATATTCAATGAGATCTGCCATGCCTTGCTGATCGATCTGTTTTTCAAAACCTTCGGGCATTAAGGACAGGCCGGTACTTTGTAATGCATCAATGTCTTTGCGTAAAATAATGTTGCTTTCCTGGCTGGCTCTTTTCAAAGTAATACTGGTTGCCGTTTCCACCGCTACGATTCCCGTGAAGGTTCTTCCCTCTTTCGTATAAACGAAATAGTTCAGGTACTTTGGGTCCACTTCCCGGTTAGGGGCTAGGATGTGCAGGAGGATGGTTTGGGCGGCACGGTTGCGTACCGTTAACAGGCTGGGCCCTAAATCATGACCGATACCTTCTAGTTGGTGGCAGGCAGCACAGTGTTTTTTAAAAATGGCTTTTCCGCGTGTGCCATTTGCCTCCAGATTTAATGCCGCATCGTAGGATTGCAATACTTGACGTCGATCGCTTAACGATAAATTTTCTTGGAGTGTTGCAGCACGGGTGCGAATATCCACGTTGGGATGATTGGCCAGTTGTTGTAAACGCGAAGGCTGCAAGTCACTGGGGGAAATAGTGTTCGACTCGATCGCGTCCAGTACAAACGGAATCCAGTGGGGACGTGAAAACAAGATCTCGCTGGTCTGTTGGCGCAGGGAGGGGCTCAGTGTCGGCCAGTGCTCTATCAGTAATCGTGGCGTCGTGTTTTCCTGCCAGGTGCCTAGCGTTGCGATAGCGGCAGATTGAATAGCCGGGGGTTGTTCGGGGCCAAGCAAAGATGATAATACTTCGGAAAAATGTTCGGCGGAACCGAGAGCCAAAAGCTGAACGGCGGCGACGCGCTGGTCAATAGATTGTGCAGCATCCCGGATCGTGACAAGGGCGTCTTCCAATAGTTTGTGCGTGACTTCGTCAACACGGCCGGCTGTCGATGCTGATAATTGGGCTGCTAATGTACTGCCTTCTTTGGCTGCCAATCCGGTGATAATTGTCGTTAACTCTTGGCTGGCGGATTCGGGCAGATCCTTGATCAGATGAAAAACGACGGCTAAGTCATCGGCCCGTTGTTGCTGGCCAATCTGGGTTGCCAGGCTGTTCAAAAATGGTAGACCACCATCGCTGGCAGTGTAAGCTTTGTCACCTGCTAAATTTGCCAACACAGCGCCCGTCCCGACATGGAGCGAGCTTCGGATGGCGAATTCTATCCATTCCACCCCGGGATAACGTCGAGCCAGTTCAGTTAATACTGGTGTTTTGCCGGGAACGGACAATTCGCCCAGGCTAAATGCCAATTGATATCGCACTATCGCTTCGGGGTCGTCGATCATTGTCGCCAATTTCGATGCCACGATGGGTGACGTGAGTGCCAAGGGTTCTGCCAGTTGGATGGCGTGTCGCCGTACCTGGGGATGCGCATCACTGAGCCTCAGGAGCACGACGTCTGCTGTTAAGGCATGCAGTCCGTGCAACGTATACATTGCCTGCAGGCGTCCTTGTGGCAGGGTGGAACGGTCCGCAAGTTGTTCCAGGTTTGCGATCACTGTCCGATCCTGTCGCTGGTATAAGAGTCGGGCCGCCGTGTCACGGTGCCAGCCATTAGGATGTTCCAGTAATGTGACGAGTTCCGTCGAGGCATGGTTTGCCAGGTCCGATATTGTCCGGGGACGAAAATCATCTGGCGCGATGCGATAGATGCGTCCCCGATCAGCGCCACTGACGGCGTCCAGGTGTTGAAGGATCTCGGTCGGAAGAAATTGTGCACCCTCGATCAACTCGCGGTACATGTCAAGCACGAAAAGCGTGCCGTCGGGGGTATTGGCAAATTGAACTGGACGAAACCAGATATCGGTCGATGCCACAAACTCACTCCCATCGTCAGCGCGTTGTGCGGCCAACGATAATCCGTCCGCCTGTGGTCGAGCACGGTAGACCAGGTTGTTGGCTGGTTCACCCACCAGGATGTCGCCGCGAAAATCCTTCGGCCAAGCGTCACCTCGATAGACGGTGACACCTGTCGCGGCAGTGAAAAATCCGAAGGGCTGACCTCCCTCATAATCTCCTTTATCCGATGCAGCTCGCAGTCGTGTGCGAGCAACCCGCCACGGTTCGGGGGGGCTGATCCGGAATAATTTAGTGTGTTTTCCGTCCGGTGCAATTCCCACCATTGGTGACGGGGCGGCCAGGTAAGGATTGCGTTGCAAGTACCGATCGTCGAATATGAGTAGATCCATGGGAACGCCATTGGAACAGACGTACCTTCGTCCCCAGTCGTCCAGGCACATCCCATGTTGCCCACCGCCACTCGTGAGTTCGAAACTGGTTAAGTCACGAGGATCAAATACAAAGCAGCGACCATTGACCGAGACTGGTGTTTTGTTTTCTGCTTGCACCGCCGTGACGTTGCCACCGCCTCCACTCGTCGAAAGATAAAAACGGTTGTCCAATCCCCAACGCATGGAATTTAAATGTCGCTCTCCGGCATTGTCTTTGCCAAATCCGGTGAAAATGATTTCCCGAGTGTCAGCCCGCCGGTCTCCATCGGTATCTTGACAGAAGAGGATATCCGGTGCGGCACCGATGAACACGCCGTTCTCATAACAGGCAATTGCGGTTGGATAATTTAGCTCGTCCATGAAGACTGTGGCGCGATCAAAGTAGCCGTCGTTGTCTAAATCTTCCAGTATTTTGACACAGCCGGATTTAACAGACGGTTGTCGCGATTCGTATTGGTTGTACTCCGGTAATTCAATGACGTACATCCGGCCTTGCGAATCGAAGTCGACAGCCACCGGGTCACGGACCAAAGGTTCGGCCGCCACTAATTGCAAGTGAAAACCATGGCGTGTACGAAAGCTTTTTGCAGCGTTGATCAGGTCCTGCGGTCCGACGCGTAATGACGGGTCGAGCGGTTGGTCTTCGGCAGAGATGGTCGCTGGAGAATAGGGGAAAGAGGTAGGTAGCAGGATTGCCAGCAGGAGGTGGAAAAATGACACCAGAACGCGTTGATGACGGCTTTGCTGCCGGGTCAGGCGAGAAATGATCATGCGCAGTCAGAAATAAACGAAGAATTGTGGCGGAAAGTTGATTGGCGATATTATTATAGGCTGCGAGGCAATCGGAGACCACCCGCTGGTACTATTTTCAGGCGGTGGAAATTTTCCAGGGGCCAATGGAAGCGTCTTTCAGACAAGAAGGGTGCCTGAGTGAGTTTCGGTAGGTAGGAATGGCTGCGTGTTGCGCCCATGACACGCTGCCGTGATTGTGGTCCTGGCTGCAGGCTCCTGTGCGACGACTGGGGCGGCAGGACGCTTTGGGAAACGTACTGGTAACAATGGCTTGCGCAGAGAATGCTTTGCGCAGAGACGGTACAGCAAGTGGTTGTCACGATTTGCGAACTAACCGTTGACCCCGACACGTAACCAACGGATGCTGTACAGACAGTTTTCGCGGCACCAAAAAACGATCATCACATTGCCGTCGGGTAACAAGTGTGGTTGTGGAAAACCAAACGCCAGGGCCGACAATTCGTCGGCAGACGACCGTGTGCCATCCATCTTCGAGTGGGCGCCTTGCCAGAGTGGCAGTTCTTCGAGATTCTCCCATTGGTCCCCGTGAATCCGGGCGATGTTGGCCCACAATCCTGGTTTGTCAAACCGTCGGTAGACACAGAATACACGGCCATCACCCAGGCTCAATAGCTTGCTTGTTTCACCGTTAAGTCCGGTGGGTTTCGCAGGACTAAACGTTTTGCCGTCCTCGGAGAGGGCATAGGGAAGCGGGTGACTTTGGCCAGATTGGTGGTTGAACGCCCAGCTGGAAGCCAAGAGGCGATCATCTGGAAGTTGAACGAGACTTGATTCGAAATGGATGATTCCCTGGTCGTGGCTGTCCAATACTTGCATATACTGGGGCCATGATTGTCCCTGGTCCTGGGAGACCAGGGCTACCGCTTTGAGACCTAGAGGTGCGTCACCATTCCAATGACGTAAAATGGATGTGGGCCACAACCAACGTCCATCCGCTAACTCAACGGCCGTGTGGCACAGTTCTAATGGGCAAGCTAAGGGAGATTCAACGACCAGAGGACCTTGCCACGTGTCGCCAACGTCTGAACTGCGCAATAGGAACAATTCTGACAACTTGGCACCCATGGTGTCGCGGTTAAAAGCATCTTCGTCGGGGTGTGTTAAAAAGCGACGCATGCCTACACCAACGATATCACCATTGCCCAAGCGACTTATGCGGATACTGTGTCGTTGCAAGCGCTCGTCCTCGTCCGGAAGTAACCGTTGGGGAGAACTCCAGGTTTGTCCATCATCGGATGAACGGGAAAGATAGGTCCGGTAGTCGACGCTTTCAACTGCCTCGCCCAAGTCAAACGCGCACAAGTATTGGCCGTTACCCAGCACGACCAGCGTCGGGTGCCAGGCATGGACGGAGCGGCGGTGAGGATGTGGGTTTTGGTAGACGAGGTCAGTGGCTAAGAGTTGCAGCATGAATGGATTCTTTCTGTGCGCGGTGTCGCTCTACACGGGTGAGTGTTGCATGGCCAGCAGCATTATTGGCTGTTATTGTTGGCTGGAACGGTTCACCTTGATAATGGGGTGGTCCATGAAGCCAAAATCCTATTGCCTGATTATTCAGTAGGGGTGCCGGAGAAACCTGCGGAAGTCAAGTAGCGAATGGTTACCAAAAGTGATCGGAGGATTTGTTTTGGGGTACCGTTATGTCGGTACGTGCATGTCAGCCAGCATTTCGTCACGGATGTTCTTGCCCACGACAAAATGCTTGCGGTCAGCATACCAGAAGATACGGCGACCGTCCCGTTCAGTCAGGCTGGCGTACATGGCCAGCCACGTCAAGCCTTGCACTCCGACTTTGACACGTTGCGTGTCCATCAATAGTTTGGGTTGACTGAACCAAAGTGGCTGATGAGCGTCAGGCCGAAACGCTCCCACAGAAATCCAGGCTGGGCGTCGCGCTTCCATGTCCCAAGGTCCCGTGTCACCATCATGTCCGTCGCGGTTGTGATAGAACAGCAGGTAACGGCCGTCCTGAAGGCGATAGATGGGATCCGGGGATTTGGGGTGCAGTACTTGTTCACCGCCATCCTGGTAAAGGAGTGGTTCGGTTTTGCGCCAGCTGTGTCCGTCATCATCGGAAACCGTATACCAGATACTACCGGTGACCGTTCGCATGTTCATCCACAGTCGTCCATCAGGTAATAATGTCACCGCTGGCTCCTCGGCCAGGCTGTATCCATTGGAGGCATCAGGTTCGATGCCACAGGAGACACGGATCGTTCCTTCTTCATCAGGCAACCAGGTGATCTGGATGTCCTGTGGATCAGGGCCTTCATCGATGTTGTCAAATCGCATCAGTTCACATTGTGTGTCACTATGATTGCGAGTGCCGCCCAGGGGGCGAGGAAAAACCATCTTGCTGCTCCAGCGGCTCATCCCGACAATCATGCGATCTTTCGAATCTCGAATCGTCTGTTGCCAGACAATGCACTCTGGAGAGACCGTGGGGTCTGGGTGATCAAAATGGGTTCGGCGCCAAGGTATTTCGACACCACTGTCGATCCACGTGTGCCCGTCATCGTCGGAATGCTGAACGTGCAAAGGTCCGCTCCACAGGCCTTGGTCTGTAAATCCTTTGTGTTGACTGTAGAGGCAGTACAGGCGACCGCTACGGCTGATCAGTGGAAATCCTAGTCCCGGACAAAGTAGCGGCCCCAAGGGATCTGCCATGACTTGCAGCGGTGACCACGTGTGTCCTCCGTCAGTGCTCCGCGAGAAAACAACACGACAGTCAGGTGCGCTTTCGAACGTACC
>CAYMUR010000007.1:96041-101447 GCA_964393615.1 uncultured Pirellulaceae bacterium | reverse complement strand
CGTTTATGGATGCTGCAGTACGGTATGGCATACCGACCAAAGGCCAATACTTACATGTCTAACCCGCTCGAATCTGTACAAAAGAATGTCTTGTTGGCAGATTCGGATGATGGCGGCGTGACCTGGAACAATGTTCGACAGGGCAGTCAAGTACTTGGAGAAATGCACGGCTCTGCCGTTCAGTTGCCCGACGGCCGGATCGTTCTGATGCACGTCCATCGGGTGCCCTGGCTGCATGGTGGGGAGCGGGCCCGGGTCAGCCGTGACGGCGGGAATACCTGGGACAAAGAAACCTATTATCTCAGTACCGTACTGACCTACCCGGAGTACTCCACGAACTGCGTCCTGCCTCCAGAGTTGGCCGACGGCAAACCGGGGATGATTCTCAGCGTGCTGGGTGACCGGCCGCGCTCGGTGGGTGTTGACCGAGAAGGCCTGATGCAGGCTGTGCGGTGGCGTCCGCTGCCATAGAACCCGTTGAACATCGTGCCGGTTTTAGAATCGCTGTTGGCGGTAATCCGATTCCGAACTGGCAGATCGCCGACCCGTCTGAACGACTTACTCTACCGACTCCGTTGAAACGAGGGTGGTCTGGGTTGCGGTGCCCAGGCTGACCTGCAAGAGAACGATGTCGTTGCTGTCTAGGTGGCTGTCGTGATTCAGGTTGCCTTGGATCAGATGCCAGATCGACGTTCAGCGACCAAGGAACCAGGGATCCGTCTTCACCGTTGGCTGTATCGTCGCTAACGTGGAGTTTCCAGGGGCCCGTGATGCTGTCGCCGACAAAACTTGGCAGCTGGCCCTGGGAAGGAAACTTACCGGTAAACGGTGCGGTGACGATTCTGTTCTTCGCCAAGCAGCCAGGAATCCAGGACATCTGGGAAAATTAATTATTCTGTTCGTCGCCTGACTCTCGGGAGTTCATTTTTCTTGTCTGCGTGGGCACCTCCAACTTGGGTGAATAGGGACCCCGATAGTCACGTGACCAGTGACAACCTCCGACAAAGTCCCAGGGACGTCCCTGCTCATCAAGCTTCTTGCCCTGAAAGGTAGTAAACAAGGTTCCATCCAGAAGCTCCACCGTGGTCGGTTCGGCCAGACCATCGGAGAGGGGAAGATCGTCGCGGAGCACGATCTCCTCGGTCCAGCTCTTGCCGAAATCCCGGGTGAACCGGGCACGGACACCGAAGGGGGGCGCAAAACGGCGCTGGTACGAACAGACAATGCTGCCGTCACCGAGTAAAGTTGGCAGCGGATGCTTGGCCTGGATCGGTGTTTGCACTGCCCTGGTCCAGCTGCGACCACCATCTGACGAGAACACCGAGTAAGCGTGACTTCCCAGCCCCGTCCGCAGCAGGACAAACAGGTTTCCATCCCCGGTGATCACCGGGAAGGTCTCACTAAAGCCATGCACCAAGGGTGACCATTTTCCATCGGCAGCACGGATTGCCTGCCACGAGTCCCCGCTGTCCTCCGAACGCAGGCAATAGACACTCCAGCGACCATGGCCATAACTATGCAGACGATTCTCGCGCGTTGACGTGGGATCATCGTCCACTGGAACGCGTTCCTCCGGCGTCGATCCGTAGGCAAAATAGATAAGCGAGCCGTCGTCTAAAAGGCGTAGTGGCCCCCGCCCTACAAAATGCGCAAAGAAGGGCAACTGCTTGTGGATCGCCTCTTGCTGCCAGGTCTTGCCACCATCGGTCGAACGTTTCATCAACAGGTCGTAGATCACAGCGCAGTAGTCCTCCTCTGGGCCAAGATCCCAGACATGGTAACCTTCCTGCTCGAGCCGCTGGATCTCTGTTCGGGGAAACCGGATGTAGCCACTCCCGCTGACCTCGATAACCGTTTGGTCAGACATCGTGACGCGGTTATAGACCGGTGCCGGAGTATTTCGTTCGGTAATCTTCCAGGATCGCCCGCGGTCGTGCGAAAGCAGCATCACCTCTCTGGCCAGTGGACTCCAGGCATCCGTCGTTGTTTCATCTCCCGGAAAGAAAATGCTTAGCGGCATCCACAACTGGTCTTTGTCATCGACCTGGAGATGTCCCTTGCTGAAGGTACCGTAACGTCCTTCGTATTCTGCACTGTGTAGGATGTCGATATCAATCTTCCAGGGTCGTGACGGATTTTCTTCGGCACGCTCCTCGCCTTGCTGGTGAACGGTTTGCGCAACTGGGGAAAACTGTTCGTTCGACTCCCCAGCGTCGCTGAAACGCTCCTGCCTGTTTACACATCCCACACCACCGGCCAGCAGCAGGCAGACAAACAGTCGTTTCATGGTAGTACCTGGTCTCTCGGGGTTTGGGTTTACAGTTCAGCCTCACCGGCGCGTGCACCGGCCGTAACCGGTGCCCCTGCTACCTCGACGGCCCCCAGGATCGTCGCCAGCTGCTTGCGGTTTTCCGTGAAACTCTGCTCATAGGATTCGACCCTGGAATAAACTCGGTTCCCACGTGCCTTTCGAGATTATTGTCACCGGCCAAGTTCTCTCAGGCAAAAGGGATGCAACGAAGATAGCATTAGTAAAATGAGCGGCGACGATATGGCCAAGGATCACGGCAACGACCGTTGAAAAAAACGCAGCCAGTTGCCATGGAAGATATTGTTGATGTCTTCTGACGAATACCCACGGCTGGCGAGAATTTCGTCCAGCTTCTGCAAATCGGCGGTGGTACGAAAATCGCTTGGCATGTGATTGGTGCCACCACTGTCACTGCCGATGGACGCGTGCAGGGAATTGCCGGCAAGCTGACAAACGTGATTAATATGATCAGCAACGGCCGTTAGTTGTACTTCTTCGGGCTTGGATTTTCCGTGTATCCAACCAGGAACAAGCATCCACGCGTCAAGCACCGAACCAATCACACCACCTCGACTCAAAAGCAGTTTGATTTGTGAATCTGACAACTGGCGATCACCGGGAACAAGTGCTCGGCAGTTGTTGTGACTGGCAATCACCGGTCCTGTGAAACGTTCGATGGACTCAAAAAAACTTTCGTCGCAGGCGTGTGACAGATCGAGGATCATTCCCAGCTGATCCATCTCGTCGAGCAGCTCGCGGCCGGCCGCTGTGAGCGGACCGGTCACTCCCGTCCCCGCGGCATATTGGCTGTGTCCAAAGTGAGTCAGCATGACGGTTCGCAATCCCTCCTTCCACCATTGCTCCACTTGCTTAGGCCTGACAATCGGATCGGCACACTCCATGGACACAATGATCCCGATCGGCAGATCTGACTGGTCGCTCTCCAAAGAATCCCAACGGGTCCAATGCTCATTCAGTTCATCCTGCGTGCGAATCAGACGGATTTCGTTTTCTTCTGCGAGCACTCGATAATATGCAAGCTGCCCATGGGCGGAGGCGTAGGCCATGCGGTGGGTGGCAAAATCGAGATCTGTTCTAAGCGTTGATTTGCAGTCGCGGCGTACTCGGGCGGCAAGACTTGAAACGCATACCGCCACTCGACCGTGCCTCATTTCAGGAAGACTATTCGCTGCGCATGCTCGACCGTAAGAGTCGGTCATACCCGTTTCCCTTGCGTTGATCGCGGCAACTCGTTCCGTTTGGTCTCGATTGTACGCCAGCCCAAATATCGCGATATCGCCATGTCCGTCGAAAATGAGTGGCATCAGAGGTAGCTCCCACGAGAAAGGTAGACAGCCTATCAGCTGCCATTTGCCATTAAAGTCGTAATACAGTACGAAACGTCAGGCGCGGAATCATGATTGACGGGCTGGAAACCTGTTCCGTCAATTCCGCCACTGGGGCAAAGTGTTTAGGTGCAAAGTTTACGAGATTTATATTCACATGTCTATTATGGTAGCCGGATCGGGCATCCAGCGTCACTCGCAAGAACCTCTTTTCGCCTACCTTTCCCGCAGCAAGTCAACGAGCGTGTCGGTCACGCGCTGGGCGGACCCTTTGGCGAGTGGCAGTCGGAATCCTCCCATGGCGGTCAGTCTCCACGAGGCCCTGGTTTCGGCTCCACCGCGATCGATTTCCTCGTCCGTGCCGATATAACCGAACAACCCGTTGGTGTCACCGCCGATTAACGTGTGGACGTATGGGGAGCGAACTCGAACTCGAAAGCCCGTGATCGCAAAGTTCTCTCCGGGGGACAGCGCGGCCGCCACGTCACCGAATCGCACCGCTCCCAGGGTCAACATTAATGTTCGTGAAAGTTCTTGGCCCGCGTCGATCATCCGGATCAATTCACGAAAGTAGTCAATCGATAACTGAGTTCCTGCGGCGCGTTCCTCGGGCGTGAACCAGCAGGATTCAGGGTGGTTGTAACCCAGGACCCAGGTCGCTTCTGGATCGCGCTGTGTAACTTCTTCCATAAAATCTTCACAGGCGGCCATCTGCTGCTCACATTCGCTTCGCGAGGGCATCGGTTGACACGGCAGTTCGATTGTTCTCCATGCGTGAGTCAAGGGATCGGTCCGCGCCGGGATCAACGTTGGCAATGCCTTAACAGCCGCATCACCAAGACGTCGCCCGAGTGCGGCCGCTTGTTGAGGCGTGCCGAACATGTGACGCGGATGCACATCTCCACAGAAACCCTGGAGGAACATCGCGGGGGCGCCGTCGACGGCTTCTTCGATGCACTGCCGGGCAGTACCGACCCAGTCGGGCGAACAATGCGAGTTTCGAATGAGCACCGCAGGGTGGCAACAAAAATTGAAGAGGACGCCAATTGGTTTTCCATCGTTGGCCTCGAACCGAATCAGGCCGATGGTAGGATCATAGAATTTGCCGCTTTGTAGACCTTCGGCGTAGTGACGGCTGAACTTCGAACCGCCATTTGGCATGGGAAAGCGGCTGTTATAACCGATTGAATCACAGTACCCCCGTCCAGCCCAGACACGGACCGGCTGCAACTGATCAATCGCCTGACGTGCCGCCGCCACAAATGCGCTGATAAATCGTTGGCGTTCCGCTTCAATGAACGTTGTGTCGCTCGCTACTCGTACATTAATGGCGCTGCCGCTCATCACCGATCCGGGAATCGCACCCGTCGAGTGGGTCTGACTGGTCGACCAGATAATCTGGTTGTCGTCGACTTGCAGCGCCTCGGCCACCTCCGCCCGTAGTGCCTGAGTGAACGGTACCGGTTCGCCACAAAGATCAGACCCAAACCAGATCACGCGCTGCTCTTCCTGCTGCATGACCAAACAGCGCGACAGCAAGGGCATGTCCAGCTCGCACACCGAGGGTGTCGTGCCCCAAGCCCCGTGCTCAGGGTGGAAGCGGGGTGTAATGTCAAAGCCAACCATGCTCGCTTGAAGAGGGTTCAACCGGTCACTCCTTATCGTGCACATGGGATTAGGTTATGCTTGTGCGTTCCGCGCCACGATCGTTGTGATGCTTGCGTTGTGATGCTTGCGTTGTGATGCTTG
>CAYMUR010000007.1:0-95941 GCA_964393615.1 uncultured Pirellulaceae bacterium | reverse complement strand
TCCGCGCCACGATCGTTGTGATGCTTGCGTTGTGATGCTTGCGTTGTGATGCTTGTCGTGCGTCGGTGGAGCCTCGGTTTTCACTGAAAACCCGGTCACCTGTTGGGGAATGGATCATCCAACCAAGCTGAAATACATTTTTTTATGATATCGTTGTTTCGGTGTGGGGAATAGGACATGGCTCGTGTTGGTTCCCATCCATGGCGCTTAGACATGGGCTGCCTGGTTTTACAGGTACTTTGTACGTGACAACACAATGCTAAGGATCGAGAAGGCGATTCGTCGACTTACTTCCCTTCCGGCAGTCGCTTCGGTTGAAAAGAGCCTGCACAGCAGATAGTCAGAGGATGCCTTGGTAGGCAAGCAAAGATCCCTCTTGCCTCGCCACAGCAGAGTCGATGACCAGGACGATTGTACCACCAATTCCGACTAACAGCAGTACTTTTCTTAAGTAGGTCCCATAGAAGGAGCTCACCGATTCATGAACCTGCCCACAACCAGTGCTTTGCGCCTGACTGAACCCCAGGATGTTGCCTTCTTCGAACATGAATTGGAATCATTTCTGCCCGATAAGATCTACGACGCGCACTGTCACGTGTGGCACCGCGACCATGCGATCAAGCCGGCAGGAATCCCGCCGATCGTCGGCCATGCTGAATATTTGGAAATGATGAAGGACATTCATGGTGGACGCCAAACCGGTGCCATGTTTATTCCAAGTCCAAGCAACGTGGAAGACTCGATGATGGCGGCGGCAAACGCATGGACCGCTCAGGCGTGCGGGGCGGATCCAGACTTTCGAGGCCTCTTGTTCGTCAAACCGGAAAATGACGCTGAATGGGTGCGCGACCAGGTGCGACAACTGGGACTCAACGGCCTTAAGTGCTACCACACTGCCGCCCAGGTCAAACCGACTTGGGAGGCGCAGATTCCTGACTATTTGCCGGAATCCTTTCTCCAGGTTGCCGACGACGAGGGTTGGGTGATTACCTTGCACATGGTGCGCAGCCGAGCCTGTGCCGATCCCAGTAATATCCATTGGATCCGTTACTACTGTGAAACCTATCCGAACATGAAACTGATCCTGGCCCATTCGGCACGTGGGTTTCAGCCAGCACATAATCTGGAAGGGCTGCCGCAACTCACCGGGCTCGACAACCTCTATTTCGACACCTCAGCCAATTGCGATGCCATGGCTCACCAGTCAATCATCCGCATCATCGGCCATGACAAGCTGATGTACGGCAGTGACTTGCCGGTTTGTCACCTACGTGGACGGAGCGTACCTGCCGCCGACTCGTTTATCTGGCTGTATAGAGACACTCCCGTGTGGGGAGAAAAACATACGCAAATCAAGCCCCTTCTGGTTGGCCTGGAGCATTTGCGGTCATTGAAATGGGCATGCTGGTCCGAGCGACTGACCGATTCACAGGTGGAGGACATCTTCTATAACAACGCCGTCCATTTGTTGGAAGTGTAAGCAGCTCCCAGGTCACACCCGGCCCAGCCTCCACAAGCCACGGGTACCGCAGCGAGTCCTGGACGAATCGCTCGGCCGCCAAGAGAATCGAAGCACTGATCTCGAGGTTTCGGATTTTTTGCAGGGGGCAACAGCAACATTACCGGTGAGCTGAATTTAGAGCAAGTCGGAACGACCATTGTAGCATCTGAAATCAAGGCCGGTGTTCCCCAACATCTTCACGATGTGACGTTGCTTATTCCTTATTTCCTATGTCTCGGAGAACGGATTCGTCGCGCCAGGGTGGAATATGTTGTTCTAGTTCCTGTGTTTCCCGTGCCAGTCCAGAACAATTGGAAGCAAGTACACTGAATATCTGATTGGCTACCAGGCGATGCCCCAGATCGTTGGCATGCACACTGTCGTGGTGCACCAACCAAAAAGCATTGTCGTAGGTCGCCAGAAGATCGACAAAGAGACAGTCTTTCTCATCAGCAATCGCCGCAGTGGTGCGATTAAACTGGTGGAATCCATCCAGGCTGGAGTGGTTCCAATGTGGCCCAAACTGATTGAATCCGGTCATAAAATAGGGACCAAGTAGAACAATCAGTGGTTGAATCTTGGCCCGCACCTGATCGATAAGCTTATGCATCTCTTGGGCAAACAGGCTTTCTGACGTGCCACCTCGTGCATCGTTCAGTCCGTAGGAAACAATCAACAAATCGGGCTCGTGGCTCCATACGTGCGGTTCGATTCGCTCCAGCGCTGCTGGCTTGCCACTATGTTCGTAACAAGGGCTCTGGGTAGAAATGACATTGGCACCAATGCCCACATTGACCAGCTGCACAGGAATCCGCTGGAATTCATTAATGGTTCTCGCTAACTGGTGGGCCCAACATCGTTCACGATAACTGGCCCAACCACCAGCGGTCGTACTTTCACCCAACGTGACCAGCTTGCAAAACTCTTTATCCCACCAATCCCGCTTTTTGGATTGTGGCTTCTGGTGCTCCAACTCATCAGCTTGGGCCTGGGCAGTGGCTGTCAATCCGGCCGCTAAAGCTCCTGATGCCAGTGATTGTGTCATTGCTTCTCGCCGCGAAACATGTTCCATTTCGATTTCCTTGTCATCTTAATTCCATGGAGGACAAGCCTCTGAACAACAAAACAGGATTCTCTTTATTTCTTACCTTTGTCCTTGAGGAACACCACTAAATCGGCCAACTCTTGGACGGTGAGTTGTTTATCCAGCCCGGCGGGCATCACGGATACCTTACTTGGAAGAATTTCTTCAATGTCATCTTTTCGTAGACGGATTTCTTTATTCGGCCCTGTAAACAACACCATGTCGGTTGACGTTTCATCTCGCACCAAGCCGTTGACAACCCGACCATCCAGGGTTGCCACAACGACTGACTCATAACTGCGCACAAAGCTTAAACTGGGAAACAGGATGGACTCGAGCAGATCTTGCTTGGTGCGGATGTCTCCGATACGGCTCAGGTCTGGTCCAGTGATTCCTCCTGCATACCCCAACCGATGACAGGCTGAACAGGCCGCTTTGGAACTGTAAAATACAGCATGGCCACGTCGCACGTCGCCATTTTCCATGAATGGTAACAGTTGAGTAATGCGCGCTCGTTGCGATTCCAGATCAAGATTGACCAAGGCATGTAGCTCGTCCACTGCCTGCTTTACCGTCGGACCATACTTGTCAAGCTTTTCGCGCAGAATCTCCACACGCAATGCTGGCAATGCTTGGGACTGTGTCAGCGCCGCAATCAGTTCCAGCCCCAATGCATCGTTGTTCGTATGAACAAATGGACCGAACAACTCGTTTAACTCCAGCGGACCGGCCGTTTTGGTCAACTCACAGACTTGAGTCAGTTGTTCGGACGAAAGGTGGGCTGTTGAAATTGCATGGGCCGCAGCAGATCGCAAACCAACTGACACGTCGTCCGAAAAACTTTTCCGAAGCAGCTCAAACAGCGCCGGCGAAAGATCGGGGATCCGTGCTGAGATGATTGACAATGCTTGAATACGCGTTTCCTGTGGTAGTTGAGCATTTTCCGCTACGGCTAATAACGCACGATCCAAATCGGCCGGTGGCTCTTTCAGGGGAGAGTGTGCCAGAACGGTCGATATGGTCGCGGCCAACAAATCAGGATCGCGCTGGTCGATCAAACGAGTCATTGCCTCTAGCCATGGAGAAGGTGTCGGGCTTGGCTTGGCTCGGGCCATGGCCCGTAACACCAATTCCCGGATCGCAACCGGGTGATCCGACTGGCCCAGGTCATGGGCCATTTGTGATTGAACCGAAGGATGCCCGGCAAAGGTGGCTAACAAGTGTTCCATCGATTGCCAAGCAGGAGACTCACTATTTGAGTTTTCGGTTGTTGCCGTCGTCGCCAAACGATGACCTAACCAACCCGCCAACTCAGCACCCCACTCTGGGTGACGCACTATCAACCAGTCGGCAGTCTGCTTCAAGACAGGATCCGATGAATCGAGAAATGGGATAACCTGTTTCGGTTGTACCACGGATCCTGGTATTTGATCCAATGCAACCAATGCCACAGCCCGTGTTTGGGGCTCATGACTGGCCAAACCTGGTTGGACACGCTGCGCATCCGCTAACTCAATCAAGGCATAGGTAAGCGAATGTTGCTGTGCTCGGTCCGTCGCTTTTGCCGCCGCGTCCAAGAGATGCGGGATCGCACCCGTATCACCAAGGCGCCCCAGCGCTTCGGCAGCCATGCGACGATTCGCTGGGGAATCATCGGTCAACATTACTGTCAACTGGCCAAACGCTCGTCGGTCACGGTGCAAACTAACAACCTGGACAGCAACTTGGCGTACCTCTTGGTTCGAATGTTGCAACAGCCCTCGAATGATGGATTGGGATAGCGTGTTATTAATTTGTCCTAGTGCCCACACATGGGCCAAGGCTGCTTGGCGAGATTCGCCCACATTGGCAATGGGCAGCTCCTGCATAGCAATCAGAAATCGCTCCATCTCGATAGTTTCCCGTCGCGCTGCAAATTCTCGTGTCGCATGTTCTCGGATAGCTGGACGTGGATCTTCTTGAAGCTTCCACAGTTTGGCTGGCGTTAAATGACTCCAATCCAAGCACTTCCCTCGTGGGTCGTTCCATGCGGTAGTGCCCACCTTACGAACCCGATAGATTCCACCCAACACATCGGGTTTCCACAATTGTGAAGTGGGGCAGCACAGCTTATACCAACCCCCTGTGTTAACAATCAGCAAACTTCCATCAGCATCTGCCAAGACATCGGTCGGATGGAAATCGACATTGTCAGTCGAGACAAACTCGTGATCCTCGGTGGTGAAGGAAGCTCCATCAGGCCGTAGAACGTGTCGGGATACGCGGCGTAAATTAAACTGGCAAGTGAAAATATTGTCACGATACTCAGACCCCCACAAATCGAAATCATACCGTTCCAGACCACATGGCGCCGCCGCCCCCAAGTGTACCAACACGGGCATCAATTCACCGGTAAGCGGCAATCCATCCAAAACGCCGTGGCGCTTGCCGTGAACACTACCGTACAGGGCTCGAGCAAGTCCGTCACGGTGGCCGCCGCCCGGATGGACAAGAAATGTAGAACGGAATATACGATCGCCCGTTGGTGTGAATACCACGTCAACAGGATTGTCCATACCACCCGTCATCACTGGTTCAAACCCTGTACCATCCGGTCGGCAGCGCGCAATATACGCCGCACGTGTTGTCCATTCGTTTCCATTGACGTCATGGGCTTGTTCGGCAAAGGCCCCTTTACACCAGTAAATAAAACCATCCGGGCCGAGGTACGGTCCATGTAAGTCATTAGCACAGCCGGTAAGCGTTTTACCTTGAAACCACTCTTCCCGTTTATCTGCGACGCCATCCCCGTCCTCATCCGTCAGTTTCCAAATGCTGGGCGGTGCAGACACGTACAAAGAACCGTCGTAAAACATGGTTCCTTCTGGGAACATCATCCCAGCCGCGAACACTTGCGATCGATCAAAAATGCCATCATGATCCGTATCGTCCAAACGGATGATACGATGCGTCTTTTCTTCGAGTTGCTGCTGGATCGGGTCGTTGGAACCAGAAGAATCGCTTACATACAAGCGACCCTGATCGTCAAAAGCAGCCGTGATGGGCCGTTCCACGAGTGGCGGACCTGCCACCAATTCAATCGTGAAACCTTCTGGGACGGTAAATTCTATTTCAGGTACTACCGGGTCATCAGCCAGTAAGGGCAAGACACCCACTTGCACCACGACCGTAACCAGGAAGACCAACGTCAGCATAGCGCCAAGTCTTTTTCGCAAAGGGGGCTGCTCAGAATAGTTGTTTTGCATGAATAGGTAACTTTCCTCTGGGGTCTCATGTTCCTTGCCATTTTAGTTCAGCGACATATGCGGGCCTCTGCTTGTTGCATCGTCTCGCCAGGGAGTCGCCTTAATCGTACAAAACTCGATTCCAGGCACTGTCAGTCACCTTGCACTCCATCAAGTCCAGCAAGGGCAATGCTTCATACTGTGCAACACAGCCTGCGAGCATGGAAAGATTTGTGTCCAACGAACGTGATCAGTCATTGTATAATGACCACCATAGTACTTACAGGAAGACCACACTTCGGGATTCGAGACAGGGTACCTTCTCGCCAGTGTAACGGCGGAAACCCCACCCGTCGAGTCATTTTCCTTTGGAACCTAGAAAAACCAGTCGCCCGCGTTTTGTTCTGGTGCACACAATGAGAGCCATACGGTGAGTTATTGGTATACCTGGTTTCCAGCGATCGCCAAAATAGGACAAGAGTCTTTGGCAGCACTGTAAAATGGCCCAAATTCAATGTTTTGGGGAATGTCAAACAAGAGTGATTGACATTCAAGTCGATGTCGTGATAGTTGCCTTGAATCAGCCAGTTACTTTTCCCGGACAACATAATATATTAAATACACTGACCATGATTCCGTGATGTGCAGGTCAGTGAGATTCATGGTAACAATTGAAACCAGTCAATTGCAGCAACATTGCTGACAAAGCGGTCATTGCATCCAATGTTTTGTGGGGAAACGGAGGCACGCTTGATCACAGAAAGACTTCTATCGTTTCTCGTTATATGACTAAATTTTCGGAGCCGATACCTTGAAAATTACACATGTTATTTGTCAGATCCTGCGCGTCGATAACGTCGAGGCCAAAACAGCTGGCACACAGGATACGTTACTGATCCGCGTTCGAACTGATGACGGGTTGGAAGGAATCGGAGAATCGGACGCCAGTCCCGAAGTGTTAAAAGCCATTGTCGATGCGCCGTACAGTCATAATATCGCTTGTGGCCTGCGCGAACTTTTGGTCGGCGAAAATCCGTTGGACACTCACCGTCTATGGTCCAAGATGTATCGTCGCACGATGTACTTTGGACGGCGGGCAGTAGGGATTGCTGCGATGGCCGGCGTGGATCTGGCACTGTGGGATATCAAGGGCAAAGTCTACAACCAGCCAATCTGGAGATTATTGGGAGGTCGTCACCATGATCAAATCCCGGCGTACGCGTCCATTCTATTTGGCCAGGACGGATCGGAGACGCGAGACATCGCCCAGCGCTGGTGCGATGCCGGATACCAAGCTATCAAGTTTGGCTGGGAACCCATGGGAGAAAGCGAAGCGTTGGACATCCAATTGGTAGAAGGTGCCCGCCAGGGAATGAATGACGAAAATACATTGCTGATAGATGCGGGCTGTGTCTGGGATGCGCGGACTGCCCTTAAGCGTGCGCAGGCCTTTCATGAATACAGCATTGGTTGGCTCGAAGAACCCCTGGAACAGGACGACATCGAAGGATACATCTGGCTCCGAGATCGATCACCTGTCCCCATTGCGTCTGGAGAAGGAGAATGTGGTCGAGCCGCTTATCGGCCTTGGATTGACCGCCATGCGCTTGACATCTACCAGGTCGACTTGGCCCGAAACGGATTTACAGAGGCCAGTTATATCCGCCAGAGAGTAGAAGAAATCGGAGCACAGCTGTGTAACCACTGCTATAAGACTCCTGTCAGTGTAGCAGCATGTTTGCATTGGTTAAGCACTTGCAAGAATGCTTTTCTATTTGAGGATTGTGTAGATGACTCGCCGCTGAGACATGAATTAACGGCAGAAACAATGCAAGCCCAAAACGGAATGATTACCGTACCGGATGAACCTGGCCTGGGAATCACACTCAACGAGGACTTTGTCAAAAGCCACCTGGTCAGTGAGTCAGGTACTTGAATGATTAACCCATACCTTTTTTTCCTTGGTTAGTGGCCCGAGAAACGTAGTCTCTTGTCAGCTGGTGCGCTTGAGACTCTAACACCACATGATTAAAATGAATGTGCTTTCTACCACTATATTCCCCTTTCCTAAAACCGTTTTTTTTCGGGTCCCATGCGCCGCACCTTGAGTTTATCGATTGTCTGTTTTACCATGAGCCTCGCGCTGAACGCTTCGCAGGGGTCCGCGCAACGCATTAGCTACAACCACCATATACGGCCCATTCTGGCTGACCGCTGCTTCAAGTGTCACGGTCGTGATAAAGCCAATCGGCAGGCCAATTTACGCCTCGACCGACAAGAAGATGCCATTGCATCATCCATCGTACCAGGCAACGCCAGCCAGAGTGAACTATTGGCCCGGGTGCGGGCCGAGGATATATCCGAGCGGATGCCGCCGCCCGAATCGCACAAGGCACCATTGAATGATCAGCAAATAGAGCTCCTTCGACAGTGGATTGACGAAGGGGCAGTCTACGAACCTCATTGGGCATTCGTGCCACCCGTCCGTCCAGAAGTTCCTCGGCCGATCGCTCCTCAAGAACTCGGTGCAGCTGGTACCCATTGGTTGTCCCATCCAATCGACGCTTTTGTGCTGGCACGACTGCAACAAGAAGGCCTTCATCCCTCTCCACCGGCCGATCGTGAAACACTCATTCGCCGGGTTACACTGGACTTGACCGGTTTGCCACCGACCTTGGCAGAAGTCAATGCTTTCCTGAATGATCCATCTTCTTCGGCATATGAGAAAGTTGTCGACCAATTACTCCAGTCGGATCGCTATGGAGAACATCTGGCTCGTTACTGGCTCGATGCCGCCCGCTACGCTGATACAAATGGATTTCAATATGATTTAAACCGGGACCAATGGGCGTGGCGTGACTGGGTAATCCACGCACTGAACTCTAATATGCCATTTGATCAGTTCACCATTGAACAATTGGCAGGTGATTTGCTACCGAATGCCTCCGACCAACAACGGTTAGCCACAGCGTTTAATCGTAATCATCCAATCACCATTGAAGGAGGAGTGATCGAAGAAGAGTATCGCACAGAATATGTGGTTGATCGGGTTGTTACCACCTCGACAGTCTGGTTAGGCCTGACAATGCTCTGTGCCCGTTGCCATGACCACAAATATGATCCCATTTCACAGCGTGAGTTTTATCAACTGCTCGCTTTCTTTAATAATGTGCCTGAAAAAGGAATCGCGGCCTTTGACCCCAAGGCAAAGTTGACGTCACCACTGCGTGCCAGGCAATTAGCACGATGCGACGTACAACTCAAGGCAGCGCAGCAACGATATCAAAAGATCATAGCTGAGTCTGTTTTGCCTTGGCATGATTGGGAAGCTAACGTACTAACTGACGCTGAGTCCTGTTGGTCTGTCGTGATCCCTGAAACGATAACCTCCTTAGGTAACGCATTGTTCACGGTCCAGCCAGATCACAGTGTTCTAGTAGGTGGACCCAAACCAGATCGCGATACTTACGAACTGCTTCTCTCAATTCAAACCACCCAATTGCGCGCTATTCGGTTGGAAACACTCACCGATGACTCTTTCGGTGGTCGTGTCGGCCGCGAGTCCGGTGGAAATTTCGTACTGAGTGAGTTGCAGTTGGCCGGTGCGCCAGCTGGCCGATTGGATCAGTTTAATACGTTGCAATTTGATTCAGCAGAAGCAGATTATTCTCAGAATAATTATGAGATCACGTTCGCCATTGATAGTAACCTGGAAAAAGCGGGTTGGGCAGTGGACGGGAGTCAACGGCGGACACCTAGTACGGCTGTCTTTGAACTAGGCGCACCTGTGGGGTTTACAGAAGGTACCGAATTACGGATCCGCATGGTGCAGCACCATGGCAAAGCACATCTTATCGGACGTTTTCGGTTAGCCTTGGCAATCGGTGAACAGAATCCACCACCACTGGCCATGCAAAAGATAATCGCCGTACCTGTGGAACAACGTTCTACAGAGCAGCAAGCGTCCTTACAAGATTTCTTGATTTCACGCTACGGACCTGCTGAGTTGCGTGCGTTGGGAGCAGAAGTCACTCGCCTGCAGGAACGGCGCACAACATTGGAAAACGTGCCAATAACCATGGTCATGGCCGAAATGGATCAGCCACGTATTACCCATATTTTAGATCGTGGCCAGTATGACAAACCTGGCGCCGTTGTTACAGCCGGTACACCACAAGCCCTTCCTTCTCAGCCAGAAAATATCTCGCGGAACCGCCTTGGCCTGGCACAGTGGTTAGTCATGCCCCGTCACCCGCTGACGGCACGCGTGACGGTGAATCGTTTCTGGCAAAGAATCTTCGGTACGGGACTTGTTAAAACAACCGAAGATTTTGGTACGCAAGGTGAATGGCCCAGTCATCCTGATTTGCTCGACTGGTTAGCTGTGGAATTTGTTGAATCAGGTTGGAATATGAAACAGTGGCACAAACAGGTCGTCATGTCCGCAACCTACTGCCAGTCATCCAACACCAACGTTTCGACCCAATCAAAGACAGCCGCAAATGGCACATTATCTTTTATTCTAGATCCTGAAAACCGTCTGTTAGCTCGCGGACCGCGACGGCGCCTGGACGCAGAAATGATTCGTGATAGTGCCT
This sequence comes from uncultured Pirellulaceae bacterium, assembly GCA_964393615.1. Lineage (GTDB taxonomy): Bacteria > Planctomycetota > Planctomycetia > Pirellulales > Pirellulaceae > CAYMUR01. The sequence continues at coordinate 85,534 of CAYMUR010000007.1, read as the reverse complement.
TGTTTGTAAGTGGCATGTTGATCGATCAACTTGGCGGACCGAGCGTTTTCCCCTACCAGCCTCCCGGATTGTGGCAAGAGATCAATAATCGTCCAGGTCTCTCAGAAGTCTATCAGCAAGATCAAGGCGCGGGCCTATATCGTCGTAGCCTGTACACTTACTGGAAACGAACGGTTCCTCCTCCAGCATTGGCGATGTTTGATGCACCAGAACGCGAATACTGCGTCGTAAGGCGTTCCAGTACGAATACGCCGTTACAAGCATTTGTCCTGCTGCATGATCCACAATTCCTCGAAGCAGCACGCCAACTGGCCGCTCAAATGATTCTGAAAGGTGGAACAACATCCCGTGATCGCCTGATGCATGGTTTTCGTTGCTGTATGACTCGTCATGCAACCAGCCAGGAAATGAATATGTTGGAACAAACACTTGCCACGAGGCAACAGCAATACCACAGTCATCCCATCATGGCAGAACACATACTGTCTGTCGGATTTTCACCTCGAGATACTTCGCTGGACGCTGCCGAACATGCTGCATATACCACGGTCGCTCGTATTTTACTGAACCTTAGTGAGTTTATCACAAAAGAATAGACACTCCTCTCCAATGCACCCACTCATAGAATACCATTTGGGAATCACTCGCCGTCATTTTTTCTCGCGGACTGCAACCGCGATGGGCAGCGTGGCGCTTGCTTCTCTTTTAAATCCAGAAGAGGCGACGGCAGCAAGCGGATTGGCTGCCGGTAATGGCCCTGGCTATACGCCAGGTCAGACAGGACCGCTCGATTTTCCACCGCGAGTCAAGCGGGTAATATATCTCTGTCAAGCAGGTGCTCCGTCGCAAATTGATACCTTTGATTTTAAGCCACTGCTGGAAAAATGGGACGGCCAGGAACTGCCCGCATCGGTACGGAGGAACCAACGCCTCACTGGAATGACAGCCGATCAAAAAGAACTTCCTGTCACCAAGTCATTTGTTCCTTTTAAACAACACGGAGCGTCAGGACAATGGATTAGCGACCTCCTTCCATATCATGGAAAAATTGCCGATGAGATTTGTATCATCAATTCTATGTACACCGAGGCTATCAATCACGATCCCGCGATTACATTTTTTCAAACAGGACATCAACAACCTGGTCGGCCAAGCCTGGGTGCTTGGGTCAGTTATGGCATTGGCAGCGAAAGCGCTGATTTACCGGCTTTTGTTGTGTTACTGGACAAGAACACTGATTTACGCGCTCAACCACTGTATGCCCGTTTGTGGGGAAGCGGTTTTTTACCATCGAACCACCAAGGGATTAAGTTGCGCTCTAGTGGTGATCCGGTGCTTTACCTGTCGGACCCGACCCGTGCAAGCCGCAACGACAAGCGGGACCTGCTGGATCGGTTATCTAAATTGAATTCTCTGCGCCGTGAGCAAAATGGTGACCCAGAAATTGACACTCGCATGGCAGCCTACGAAATGGCATTTCGCATGCAGATGTCAATTCCCGAGTTGACAGATATTTCACACGAACCGCAGAGTACATTTGATTTATATGGACCGGATGCACTCATTCCTGGCACTCATGCGGCAAATTGTTTGCTGGCCAGAAAAATGGCGCAGCGCGGAGTTCGATTTATCCAGGTATACCATCGTGGCTGGGACCATCACAGTCACCTACCCATCCGACATCGCTTACTTGCCAAAGAAGTCGATCGTGGTTCTGCAGCACTCGTGCTTGATTTAAAACGGCATGGCTTGCTCGACGACACGTTGATTGTTTGGGGTGGTGAATTTGGACGTACCGTCTACAAGCAAGGTTTGAATGCGAATTATGGACGTGATCACCATCCTCGTTGTTTTTCAATCTGGATGGCAGGCGGCGGAATTCAGGGCGGGATGACCTACGGTAAAACAGATGACTGGGGTTACAATATCGTTGACCGCGAGTCCCAGGGGATGCACGTCCATGATCTGAACGCTACCATCCTTTATTTGTTAGGTATCCATCACAAACGTCTCACCTACAAATTTCAAGGTCGTGATTATCGTTTGACGGATGTACACGGGCGAATCGTCAGTGACCTCTTCGTTTGACAGGCTGCCGCATCCATGTTATCCCATTCACAGCTTGAATTATTCAAATAATACATGTGGCACACAACGGACTTGCATTGGCGGTAACCCCGGCCAATATGGCGTCTGCGAAATGAGTGGTACACAGAAAATCGAGAACCGTCATGAAAATATTGGTGTTTGGTGCAGCAGGTTGGACAGGACGGGCCGTTTTATCCGATCTGCAAGGTCAAGGACAACATTCGATTCGTGCCTTCGAACGGAATGATAAAACATGGCAGTCATGGGAAGACATTGACGGGCCCGTACCAGTTGGCGTGGAGATTGTGTACGGGGATATCGCCGATTTTGACAGCGTGGACCGTGCTATGGAGGGTGTGGACGCCGTCATTCATTTGGCGGTTTACTTTCCGGACAAAAATGCCCACCAGGCGGCGCGGGATGATGCCCCGTTCCTGGTGAATCTCAAGGGGCTCTGGAACGTCCTGGAAGCATCTCGGCGACACCAAGTCCAACGTGTGGTACACATGGGATCTTGTCACGTCGCTCACCCGATGGGGATTTTCTATTCTGCAGATGTACGCCGGCCGGATGGTCATTTGTATGCCGTTTGCAAAAGACTCCAGGAAGAAATGTGTCGACAATTTTATGAGGCACATGGTTTAAGTATTGTTGTGTTTCGACCAGACTATATTGTTGACTCACGGTTAGGGATCGGTCGTTTTCGTGATCCCCTCGGAGAGGACAACGATCAACTGCAAGCTGGCTGGGTCTGTCGTCACGATCTAGCCGCAGCATGTCGACTAGCTATCGAGAAACAAGGGATCGATTTTGAAGTACTCCATGTGGTTGGCACAGCCAACGCGGAAAAGACATGCAACGTAGCCCGTACTCGTGAAGTGCTGGGCCTGGAATTCTCTGGCCAACTCGATCATTATCGGTGATTTCTGATGACCTGCATGGCATCCATGTCCCTCCCTCAAAATCTATTAAACTCTCAAGGAACCGTTACATGCCCCTCTCACAACAGCTTTTAATTTTTATTTCCGCGTTTGCGCCTGGCGATAATGGGGCAATTCATGCCTACCATTTTGAAACGGAAACAGGGCAATGGACACTGGCCGAACGGACTGCCGACGTGGAATATCCATTTTTCATGGCATTGTCCCTCGACAAACAGTTTTTGTATTCCATTCATGCAGCAGGTGGTTTTGGAGAGGAAAAACATGAGCAAATTGCCGCTTACAAAATCGCCAACGATGAGGGCAGGTTGACTTTATTGAACCGCCAATCAGCACTTGGTTCTGCCGCATGCTATTTGGATGTCGATGCGACCGGCAAGGTAATGGTGGTGGCTAACTACGTGACGGGTAACGTTGCGGCGCTACCAATTAATCCAGATGGATCGCTGGGCAAAGCCACATCGTCCCACCAGCATGCAGGTTCCAGTGTCAATACGTCACGACAAGAAGGCCCCCATGCCCATTGCATTGTCGTCAGCCCCAATAATCGGTTTGTTTATACAGCTGACTTGGGACTGGACAAGATTCTTGCCTACCAACTCGATGTTTCGTCAGCCCAATTACGGATTAGCCAGCAGCCCTTCGTACGAACGGTGCCGGGTGCCGGTCCCCGACATTTAACCTTTCACCCAAATGGCCAACATGTTTACATCATTAATGAACTTACTAACTCGGTCACCATGTACGACCATGATCTAAAATCAGGCATGCTCGTTGAACAGCAGACCATCTCAACATTACCAGATGGCTTTGGTGATACAAGTTATTGTGCGGATTTAAAGATCACACCAAACGGTCATTTCCTGTATGGTACAAACCGTGGTCACGACAGTTTGGCCGCGTTTCGTATTGCCGAGAACGGACGATTGACACTGTTGGAAATTGTGCCAAGTCTGGGAAAAGGACCACAAAACCTGGCGATCACTCCTGATGGCACTCGATTAGTGTGTGCCAACATGCCAGGTAACAACGTCGTTGCGTTTCAGATTGATCAGGATACAGGCGGCTTGACACCAGTTGGCGAAGCACTATCGATTCCCAACCCGTCCTGTATCATGATTCGCTAACCCAGATGATGGCCAATCATATCGTACTTAGCCAACCCGACTTTCCCAGAGAACCTTTCATAGCGTCAAGTCTTCCCGGATCGCGTACGTGTCTGAAACGGCGACCTGCAGGTTAAAAAAATAGCTTCCAAAAACCACCGTCACGGATGAACATGACCACCAAAAGCAAGTCCACTTACATCGACCAGATCTACTGCGCGGACGCTCTAACACAACTTGCACAATTCCCCGATCAGTTGGTCGACATCATCGTCACCAGTCCGCCCTACTATCGGCAGAGAAACTACCCAGACCGGACGCAACTTGGCCAGGAATCAACTCCCCAGGCATACATTGACCGATTAGTCAAAATTTTTGGCGAAGCTCGTCGCGTGTTGCATGATACTGGTTCCATATGGGTCGTGCTTGGTGATAAGTATTCCCGGGGTGGACTACTTGGTATGCCATGGAGGTTCGCGTTGGCACTTTGTGACGACGGATGGATTTTGAGAAGTGACATTATTTGGCACAAACCGAATGCCATGCCATCCCCTGTCAAAACACGTCCTACAACCGACCATGAATATGTCTTCATGTTAACCAAACAAAATGATTACTATTACAACGCAGATGCGATTCGTGAGCCACATGTGACGTTTACGGAAAAGAGTCGCATGCGAGGAGGCCGTGGACATTTTTTTAAGCGGGACGGTACACCAGAAAACGGTAAGAACGGTGGCAACAACAACCTGCACGACGCCCGCTGGGATCAGGCTTTTCATCCTCTCGGTCGGAACAAGCGAACCGTGTGGTCCATCCCCTTATCCAAGTTCCGTGATGCTCACTTTGCTGTCTTTCCCGAAAAACTGGTAGAAACAGCGATTCTCGCCGCCTGCCCACCGGAGGGAGTGGTTTTGGAACCATTCCTTGGCAGTGGTACAACGGCAGTTGTAGCCCGGAAATTGGGCCGAAAATTTATTGGCATCGATTGCGTTCAAGCATATTGCCAGATGGCTAGACAGCGGCTGGGCGAAACATCGCCATTACTAGAAACCGGGAAGTAATCAGGCAACCAAGATAGCTGTCTGAGATTACCACCATGAAGAATCCTGGTGTAGCTACGTATCAGGAATTCTGAACAGCTGGGGCATCATACCGTCCGAACACCATCCGACCGGCACTGGTTTGTAGCACACTTGTCACCGTCACTTGGACCTCTTCGTTAATGTGATCGCGGCCCCCTTCGATGACAATCATCGTTCCGTCGTCCAAATAACCCACACCCTGCTTTGCCTCCTCGCCAGATTTAACAATAAGGGTATTAATATGTTCACCCGGCAGAAATACTGGCTTCAACGCATTCGACAAATCGTTCAGATTGATGACCCCCACACTGTTGAGTTTGGCTATTTTATTAAGATTAAAATCTCCTGTCACAATTTTTCCATTTAATTGCCGGGCCAGAAGCACGAGTTTCATATCGACCGGCTGATCAGCCATTTCATGTAATTCATGTTCGTGAATATGGAGGTCTATTTCACTGTTAGCACGCAAACGATTAAGAATATCCAAACCGCGCCGCCCACGGCTTCGACGAAGTTTATCACTGCTATCGGCAATGGCCTGCAATTCACCCAGGACAAAGCGGGGGATGACGATCTGGTTATCAGTGAACCGAGTTTCGAGCACATCTGCGATGCGGCCATCAATAATCACGCTGGTGTCCAAAATAAAAGGTTTGAGACCTTTGATTTCCTTGGCAAACTCAACATAAGGGATAATAAATCGAAAATCATCCTTGGTTTGCATCAAAAGACTGATGCAGAGGTAACACAACACAATGCCAATCCCGACTTGGATACCATCGCGATACTCACCAAGCAAACTGTTTTGCGCAATCAGAGGTGTCAGCGCCAAGCCAACAATGTACGTCAGAAAGAAACCGACCAAGGTACCAAAATAGACAGTCGATATCATTTCTATTCGTTTCTTGGGAACCAAGACATCCAGAGAAATAACAACGGCCGCTACGACAATGACGCTCGCTACCAAAACGCCAGGAAACTGTGAATTGCCCTCGGGCGGCAAACCTGAATTGATATACGAAACCGTAGCACCCACAGAAACCAACACGAAAATACAACGTAAGATCAACAGAGCCATGGTTTGGTGTGCCCAGCATCAGAAATTTTGTGATATATGTTGCATTCTAACATGGTAGCTTTTAGCTGGAACCCTATTGGAACTATTCATCCATAAAATGAAGGTGGAACTGTTGACTACAATAGCGATCAGTCATACCAGCCAGATACTCCGCCACGCTACGCTGCAATCCTACCGTCTCAACACGCTCCTGGAAACGGGTTCGCATCAATTCTGGCCGTTTCTGATAACCTTTAAACATTGTTTTTAACTGCGCTTGGCCATGTGATCTTTCCTGGACAAGTTTTGGATGCCGGTAAACACGATCGTATAGAAATGCTTCTAGTTCTTTCTTTTTTTTCTCCATTGCTGCGCCCGGACCTAGACGAAATCCTGACTCGCAGAGTTCCGCTGCACTGGCTGGCCTATGGTTATTGAGCCATTGACTGCCCTGTGACAATACATCGCCTACCTGTAAATCGATCAATTCATGTACCACAAGCTTTCGTAATAGTTCGCCCGACAATTCGCCAGCACGATCCTGGACGCGCTGCACTGTTTCCAGAATCAATTCGGTCTCCTGCAGTTCTTCGATCGTCAACAGGCCGAGCGCCAGCGCATCATCCGTGTCGTGCGCATCATATGTCATGCTGTCGGCCAAATCGACAACTTGAACCTCCAGGAGTGGGCATTGTCCACTTTCTTTATCAATGCGCGACGTCTGACCTTGTAATACTTCATGTGTAAGATTTAAGCCGGGGAACTCGTGGTAACGAACTTCGAGTTCTTCCACCAAGCAGAGTGCATACTGGTTGTGCGAAAAGCCTCCCCATGCATCAAGGCATTCGTTCAATGCATCTTCACCAGCATGGCCATAGGGAGGGTGTCCGATGTCATGCAACAGGGCAAGTGCCTCGATGAGGTCCTCGTTCAGCCTCAAAGATCTTCCGATGGTACGTGCAATGGACGCCACTTCCAGCGTGTGGGTCAATCTTGTTCGATGATAATCTCCCATTTCTCCCGTAAATACTTGTGTCTTATCAGCCAGCCGCCGATACGCTGCGCTGTGAAGCACTCGATCCCGGTCTCGTTGATATGGACCACGATACGCATGCGATTTTTCTGGATATTTTCGTCCGCGCGAATTACAGCTGTGCATGGCAAACGGTGCCAACAAACTGTCCTCTCGCTCAAGATACGTTTGTAACATGTTCCATGATGCCTGATGGGGGAGGGTGCTCATTGTATCTCACCTTGATCCATATTGTTTCCTGCAGGAACTATAACGGCGGCTGACGGCAAAAGACAAGAGGCAACATCACTCGGCCTATGTCCATCATACGGCATTGGTAGCCCACCCGGCCATTGGTTTATTGAAGTTCGCGGTAATTATGCTCGTTAAACTTAAGGGTAATTCTCATTGCAAAGGTCCCATTTCTAACAAACATTTTCCCAAATTGCATTCTGCACTCCAACGCCACTTGTCATCATGTACTGTCTGGCATAGAACGCAAGCATGGTAACGAAACCCCATTCAGCAATCACTAAGTCGTTCATCCAGATCCGCGGTGCATGCGTTCACAATTTGCGCCAGGTAAACCTTGACATTCCACACAATCAGTTAATCGTTGTGACGGGGATCAGCGGTTCTGGAAAAAGTTCACTTGCCTTTGATACATTGCACGCCGAAGGTCAGCGACAATATATCGAAAGTCTGTCTGTCTATGCGCGACAATTTTTCGACCAGCTGGAACATTGCGAAGTCGACAGCATCGAAGGGTTACAGCCAACGGTGTGCCTGGAACAGCGAGCCGGCACCCAGAACCCTCGCAGCACGGTAGCCACTATCACTGATATCTACGACTATTTACGGCTGATCATGGCCCGAGTGGGAGTTGTCCACTGTCATCAATGTGGCCAACCTATTCAACAACAGACTATTTCGCAAATCGTTGAAAGTTTGTTACGAATGCCCGAGGGAACCAAAGTGATGTTGCTGGCGCCTTGGGTGCATCACAAGAAAGGAGAGCACCGTGAAACACTGGCAATGATCCGTAAAGCTGGCTTTGTAAGAGTACGTATCGACGGCGCAATCCACGATATTGACCATCTGCCAAATTTATTGGCCAACAAAAACCATAACATCGATGTCATTGTCGACCGCATTGTCATTCGCACTGGGACTGATCGACGGCTGGCCGAATCTGTCCAACTCGCAGTGAAACATGGGGCAGGTACGGTGATCGCCTGTCACCAGAGGTTTGATGTGGATGGTACCTTGTCGACGTCGACGGGAGACGCGGCATGGTCCGACCGTCTTTTCAGCACTCGTTACGCATGTCCGACGTGTGAAATTAGTTATCACTCGGTCGAACCCCAGACATTCAGTTTTAACAGCCCACATGGCGCCTGTCCTGCCTGTGATGGTTTGGGTACACACTGGTCGTTTGATCGTGAGTTTGTACTTCCTGATTTGCAACTTTCTCTTGCCGAAGGCGCAATAGCACCTTGGAAATCGAGTGCGGCAGCCCAGCGTCGACGGCGCAACAAAGCGCTCAAGCCGTTTTTAGATGAGCAGGGGCTGGACGAAGACACGCCCCTTGCCGATTGGGAGACCGGACAAGTTGAATTGTTGATGGAGGGTGATGGACAGAATTTCCCCGGAGCCCTATTGCTCTTGGAAAAAGAATTCGTGACAACGACCAACCCCAAACGGCTGGAACAACTTGAGTCGTTCCGTTTTCCACTTCAATGCGAAGCGTGTGACGGTTCCAGGCTGCGTCTCGAGTCACGACAGGTTTTCTTGGGAGGTCTGGCGATCCATGAAATCACACGACTCTCTATCGGTTTTGCCCGAGAATTTTTTGAACAGATTGCCATACCGACTGATGATCGACCCATCGCCGACCCGCTAATCCATGAAATAACAAGCCGCTTGCGTTTCCTAGAACAAGTCGGTGTTGACTATCTGACGCTTGACCGTTCGGCTGATACTTTGAGTGGTGGAGAAATGCAAAGGGTCCGGTTGGCTACCAGCATTGGTTCAGGACTTGTCGGTGTCTGTTATATACTGGATGAGCCGTCGGTCGGACTTCACCCTCGTGACAACGATCGCCTAATTGAATCGCTCCGTGGATTACAACTCCAAGGCAATACAGTACTGGTCGTCGAACACGATGAATCTATGATGCGCGCCGCCGACTTCCTCATTGACATGGGTCCAGGTGCTGGCCATTTAGGCGGTAACGTCGTTGCCCTAGGTACCCCTACTGACATCATGGCCAACGAAAAGTCGCCAACTGGTCGTTACATGTCGGGTGTGGTAGGGATTGAGATTCCCACCCAACGCCGTCCCACAACGCGTTCCCGATCACTGGTACTCAGTGGTGCCAGCCTGCACAATCTGTGCGAGGTAGAATCACGGTTTCCACTGGGAGTGCTCATCGGTGTGACTGGTGTTAGTGGTTCAGGAAAAAGTTCCCTCGTCAACGGCACATTGGCTCCAGCAGTCGCCCAACAATTGGGATTCCGTTCCGCCCGTCCAGGACCTTACAAAAATCTTCGGGGTGCTCACCACATTGATAAACTCGTCGCCGTTGACCAATCTCCGATCGGTCGGTCCACCCGTAGCAGCGCGGCAACTTATACAGGGCTGTATAGCGAAGTCCGTAAAGTATTTAAAAATACTCGCGAAGCTCGTCAGCGCGGCTATGGCGTAGGCAGATTCAGTTTCAACGTCCCTGGTGGCCGCTGCGAAGCATGTGAAGGACACGGTATCCAAAAGATTGCAATGAACTTCTTGCCAGATTTACAGGTCACTTGTAGCGTCTGTCATGGAACCCGTTTTAACCGCCAAACATTACGGGTGAAGTATCGCGGCAAGACGATCTCCGATGTGCTAGAAATGTCCGTAGACGAAGCCCTTGATTATTTTAAGAATTTTTCCACTATGCAACGAACTTTGGCCAGTCTACAGCAGGTTGGACTTGGATATTTACCTCTTGGCCAACCGTCCACAACTCTTTCAGGTGGCGAAGCCCAACGCATTAAATTGGCCACACAATTAGCCCGTGTTGAGACCGGAAATACATTGTATGTCTTGGATGAACCCACAACGGGCTTGCATTTTTTCGACATTCAGCAGTTACTGCAGATCCTGCACAAATTGGTCGACCAGGGAAACACTGTCATTGTTATCGAACACAATTTAGAAATCATCAAGTCAACAGACTGGATTGTGGATCTTGGTCCTGACGGGGGAGATGGTGGCGGACAAATCATCGCCATGGGAACACCCGAGGAAATAGCCAAGGTGGAAACAAGTCACACTGGCCACTGCCTACTCAGCGTCCTGGGATTGACATAACAGCGGTTTGTAGATGAATTTAGAGACTTCTCTGTTGCTGCTTCCTGGTACATCCCGGCGGCGGATATCGCCCAGGTGTCGGTCCAGGTGTCCAGGTGTCGGTCCAGGTGTCGGTCCAGGTGTCATTGTCCACTTAAACTCAGATTCTTCGTATCGGCACCAACGATTTCCGGATCATCCGTGGCAGGACCGTCTTCCTGGGGCACAAGTACGACTGACTCGCTCGCTTGACGAACAAGCGAATCCCGTGTTATGCCACTAAACTTGTCAGCATTGGGATAGGGCGTTACAGGGCCCTCATAATGGATATCATTCAATATCTGAATGACCGTCGATACATCGACGTTGCCATCTGCTGATGGTAACAACCGTTCATCATCAGAAATGGTCGCCTGATCAAAACCTTCAGGAACATCCGCTACCCGTACTGACACCACTTCGTTGGCAGAGAGCTCCCGCAAAGGATCCCAACTGGCACCAGCAACGTGCCACTGCCACAAGTCAACTGCTATTCCCACGTTATCCATGCCAACTGTCTTGGCAAGTGTAACCAACGCATCCGGAGAATGGATGAACTGATGCTGTAAATTTTCGCGGTGCTGGGTAGCAGCTAAAAAATCGAGTCCCAAGTGAATCGAGTGATCCGCAAGAATTTCCGCTATCTTTGTAAATCGCTGACGATGAAATTCAAAATTCTCGTGGTAAGGTCGCTCGTCAGAAGCAGGCATCACCACGGTTCGGCAGCCACTAACCCCAATCCGATTGGCAACCTCAGCCATCGTTGACAGCCATTGCAGATCCTCTTCAAACAAATTTTCATCACCCTGCCAGCGTACAGGCAAATCAAAACCTCCGATTTGAAGGTTAGCACTTGACAGAAAGCGCGTGGCATACTCAAAGCCATGTAATTCTGACTGTCGCGCCAGGTGGGCCACATCCAGGTCCATACCTTTAAAGCCATAGGTCAAAGCCAGTTCAATCAACTCGCTCTGACGACCTGAAATTCCCAATGCTGTAGCGTTTAAATTTAAATACATCCATTCACCTCCCAGTCCGATTTTTCTTCTGCGAAGCCACTCATATAGACACCAGAAGCCTAGCCGCATGGCAACTAGCGAGTGACATTACAAGCACCGCATTTACGTAGCAACAGGTATTTAGCAGCCAATGCTGGCAAACTTAAACTGATGATTGCTGGACGATCCTCCAGGCCCTTGGAATCATCTGCCAGCATGTCCAACCTTCCCCCAGATTATTGCATAAGTTCCAAATCTATCCAAGGGGAAGCTCGTCGACGTATGCCCTATCGAACCGTGGTCAACCGGTTTCACATTTCACACCACAAAAGACGGAAACGGATCCCTTGGCTCATTTCAGGCCCTGACCTACTTCTTACTCGTGACGACAAATTCGACCCTATTTGCTCCCAACCGACACAACACGATATCGTCGACCTACACCAGGCTTCTGCTGGCTGTCTGGAATCGGTTTTTACCAGCCTACCCGTTAGACGTATGGCAGGATTGCACCGTCGATCACAGGGCAGCTCAGGAGAAGCTTCCAGTGAAAACCCCTGGTTTTCCCTTAATTTGATCCATCAATGGACAGCCACATTTTGTCCTACGCCTTGCTCCAAACGGTAAACGTTCGATGTATCGGAACAGGAACGATTCAATCCTCCGCTGTCACCCCAGATGCTGTTGACAGCGGAAACGCGTCTCACTAACACCATTTTTCCTGACGCCAAGCCGAAAAACCACTCCACAGACGGACCTCTAGTCGTTTGGCAATAGCATTTCTATAATTATTCATGGCGACGTTTTTCTGAACTTCGCACAACATTTTTTCAGATAGCAAAAAACCATGGATCAGCGGCACATGAAAATCGGTGCAGTCAACTATCTCAACACCAAGCCACTCGTCTATCAACTGCATCAATTTGCCCCCAACGCTGAGGTCATTTATGATGTGCCCAGTCGCTTGGCAGACGATTTGGCAGATGGCCATCTCGATGTGGCATTGATTCCTTCGATTGAATTCTTTCAAGACCCTGCCTACACCATCGTTTCCAACGCTTGCATTGCCTGCCGTGGTCCCGTTCTCAGTGTCAAATTGTTCAGCCGCAAAGCGCCAGACCAGGTCAAAACCCTGGCACTCGACGAAGGTTCTCGTACCAGTGTGGCCTTGGTTCAAATTTTGCTCCAGCAGCGTTTTGGTATCTCGCCACAATTGGAGTCGTTGCCACTCGGTGCGGATGTCGACGATAGCCAAGCTGATGCGGTGTTGGTGATTGGTGATCGAGCGATTCATACACCGTTGGGACAATTTTATGCGGTGTGGGATCTCGGAGAGGAGTGGTGTCAATGGGCAGATCTACCGTTTGTCTTTGCCATGTGGGTCGCCCGTCCGGATACCCACCTGGAAGAAATTGATAGGGCACTGTCTGCTGCCCGTGATGCCGGAATGCAGCATTTGAAAGAGGTCGCCCAGCGCGAAGCAGGTGCGGTCGGTCTTGCAGTGGATCAATGCCTGGCTTATCTCCGCGACAACCTGTATTTTTATCTGGGCCCTCAAGAATTGCGCGGATTAGAAATATTTTATCAACATTCTGTTGACCTCGGCATGGCTCCTCCAGGACTAGAATGGGCGCTGCCTGTTAGCGACACTGCCTGCGGACGAAGATCATGATTGCCTCAGCCGTAACAAAGATTCTCGAAAAAGCTATCCAGGGTGGGAGATTGACACCTGCAGAAGGGCTGTCCTTGCTAGAGTCACACAATCTGGCAGAAATTGGCAGGGCAGCCGATATCGTAACGCGCCGACAGCACCCTGAGTCGTATCGAACCTACAACATTGACCGGAACATTAACTATACCAACGTCTGCACGGCAGTCTGCGATTTTTGTGCTTTTTATCGTACTCCCCAGGATAAGCAACAAGGATACGTGTTACCACGCGAAGAGTTACTACAAAAGGTCAAAGAAACGGTCGATTTGGGAGGTGATCAAATTCTCATGCAGGGTGGCCTGCATCCGGATTTCAAACTGGATTGGTATGAAGAACTGCTGCATGACATCAAGAGTCGTTTTCCGCAGGTCAATATCCATGGATTCAGTCCACCTGAACTACACCATTTTACAAAAGTAAACAAACTGCCAATTCGGACGGTTCTGCAGCGACTACAGCGCGCCGGATTAGGAAGCGTGCCAGGTGGAGGTGCTGAGATACTGGTCGATCGTGTGCGAAAACAAATTACTCGAGGTAAGGTACTCACCGACGATTGGCTGAACGTAATGCGTGTCTGGCATGAACTCGGAGGTCGCAGCACAGCTACCATGATGTTCGGACACGTGGAGACCCTGGCTGAAAGAATTGATCATTTTGATTGTCTACGGCAGTTGCAAGATGAAACAGGTGGCTTTACCGCGTTTATCTGCTGGACATTTCAACCAGACAACACCGATATGGCAGATATTCCTCCTGCTGGTTCGTTCGAATACCTGAAGACACAGGCAGTGAGTCGACTTTTTCTTGACAACTTCCCCAATATTCAGTCCAGCTGGGTAACACAAGGCCGTAAGATTGGTCAGCTGGCGCTGTTGTTCGGTGCCAATGATATGGGTAGTTTGATGATTGAAGAAAACGTCGTCGCCGAAGCAGGAACTGTCCACTACCTCAATCTGCAGCAAATTCGCAATGCGATCAGCGAACTAGGATACGTGCCACGACAGCGTAATGTGTTCTACGAATTGACCAACGAAACACAAGAACAAATGGCCATTCAAGCTAATCGACAAGTCGCTGCACCGTTAACTGTACTCCCTGTCACGGACACCACTCCCGCTGGTCCGACTCCAGAGACATGATTTTTGGCCCGATGATCGTCTCATCCATTCTTTTAACACCCATGGCTGTATTCAAAATGGTATCGCTATTAAGCCATCTAGGAAAATAGGGGAGAGTCTACCTATCTGAAGTCACTTGATTTCACCCCTTACTGCCTCACAACCGTTACCATGATCCAAGTATCTGAGCTCACAAAAACTTATCCCGATTTAACGCGCGGTCCGTTTGTAGCCGTAGATGGCATTAGTTTTTGTGCCTTGGAGGGAGAAATTTTTGGTTTACTGGGTCCAAACGGTGCTGGAAAAACAACCGTCCTGCGAATCCTGAGTACCATTCTGAGCCCCAGCGCCGGCCAGGCAACCATCAACGGTTACGATGTGCTGACGGAACCAGCATTGGTGCGCCGGCAGATCGGCTTTGTCTCCGCCAATACAGCAGTCTACGACCGAATGACTGCCTGGGAATTCGTTGAGTATTTCGGGAGGTTATACGACATCGAAAGTACGCAATTGCGGGAACGGATGGAACATTTGTTTCAACGACTGCAAATGAACGACTTTCGCCACTTGCTAGGGGCAAAAATGTCGACCGGAATGAAGCAAAAAGTGTCTATCGCACGCGCTCTTGTGCATGACCCACCCGTTGTCATTTTTGACGAAGCCACAGCAGGGCTAGACGTACTCGCGGCTCGAGCACTTTTGGACACAATCGGGAAACTACGCGATCAGGGTAAATGCATCATCTTTTCAACGCATATCATGCGCGAAGTGGAGCGTTTGTGTGACCGAATTACTATTATGCATCGTGGCCACATATTGTCTTCGGGAACGTTAGAAGAACTGGTTGAAATGCATGGCGAACACGATATGGAAGAACTATTTTTTCGATTAATTTCCGCTGGCGACACACCGCATGAATTGGAAAACAGCTCGCTATGAAGTGGTCCAATGTCCAGCTGATCTTTTTGCGCGAAGTGCGTGACCAATTGCGCGATCGTCGAACGCTGTTCACAATCGCTGTGTTACCGATCTTCCTGTACCCGTTGTTGGGTATGATTTTTATTCAAGTCTCTCAGTTTACCCGTCAGTACCCGGCAAAAATACGCATTATCGGCGCTGAATATCTGCCAGAATCTCCTCGATTATTAGACGGCGATCGGTTCTCTGCCAAGTTATTTGACTATGCCGACGAGTCAAACCTGCTGGAAATCTTCGATGGAAGGTTCAACGACCGTGACCATGACACGTTTTCCGCCGCAGTCGAGCAATCAGTACGCGCTGGTGAGTGGGACGCTGTTTTAATCATTCCCACAAATTTCGGCGGCCTGCTTGCAGACTTTCGCAGCAAACTGTCGGAGATTTCAAGACCAAGAGATGCACCAACGGAGCATGTGTTTGAAGAAATTCCAGTCCCAAAAATCGTTTATGACCAGACACGTGACAAATCACGCGTAGCGCGCGACCGTCTGTCCCGTGTGTTGCGATTGTGGCGCGAAAAGGTTGGACGAACCTACCTTACCGAGAGCCAAATACCGGTAACCATATCACGGCCTTTTGAACTAGAAGAAACAGATGTCGCAGTAGAATCAAAAAAACGGGCTGCTCTTTGGTCCAAGGTGCTACCGTTTTTTGTATTAATTTGGGCACTTACCGGTGCATTTTATCCCGCTATCGATTTATGTGCTGGTGAAAAAGAACGAGGAACCCTGGAGACATTATTATCTAGCCCAGCCCAACGCCGTGAAATCGTGTGGGGCAAGCTGCTAACCATCACACTCTTCAGTATGGTGACTGCACTTTTAAATCTTGTCAGCATGGGGCTGACCGCAGCCATGATGTTACAGCAAGCCCTGGTCATCCAACATCTTGTAGGTGAACTGCCACTTGGACTGCCTCCGCTACTGTCACTGACCTGGTTGTTGATTGCACTCATTCCAGTTTCTGCCTTATTTAGTGCCCTTTCGCTTGCTTTGGCCGCTTTAGCACGTAGCGCCAAAGAGGGACAATATTACCTGATGCCACTGCTTATGGTGACCATGCCCTTGATGATTCTCCCTTCGTTACCATCCATTCAACTTGACCCGGGGACCTGTTTGATCCCTGTCACCGGATTGATACTTTTACTTCGGGCACTGATGGAATCGGATTACAGATCGGCGGTCATTTACGTCTTACCAGTATTGAGTATCACCGGCGCGTGTTGTCTGCTTGCCGTTCGCTGGGCGGTGGACCAGTTCAACAATGAGTCCGTGTTATTCAGCGAAAGTGAACGTTTCAATGCAAAGGCATGGTTGAAGCACATGATACGTAACCGGGGCAATACACCAACGGTGGGCCAGGCTGTGTTTTGCGCACTGTTTATTCTGCTGTTAAGGTTTTTTGCCAGTTTTCAGTTCACACTGCCAAAAGACTGGACCGGTATGGCAACCATGACCGTACTAACACAAATAACTTTTTTTGCGGTACCGGCACTCCTGTTGTCCTTGCTCCTCACCCGCCAGCCTCGTGACACCCTGCTACTTCGTCTGCCGTGCTGGCCCTCTCTTCCTGCAGCCATGTTATTGGCCCTACTGTTACATCCTGCATCCATCACCCTTGGCATTTTTGTGCAGCACACCTATCCACTTCCAGAACAGATCGAGACCATTTCACGAACATTAGTGAGCGGAGCACCCAGCCTGTGGATGTTAATCATGGTCGTTGCCGTCACACCAGCTGTATGTGAAGAACTTGCATTTCGTGGATTCATTTTGTCCGGATTGCGCCACCTGGGCCACCGTTGGTGGGCAATTGTACTGACCAGTATCTTTTTCGGCATCGCACATGGTGTCGTCCAACAATCATTCACCGCAACCATCATCGGTATCTTTATCGGCTATCTGGCTGTTCAGTCGGGCAGTATATTCGTTTGTATTCTGTTTCACGTTACCCACAATTCACTCCCCGTGGTGCTCCCCACCTTTCTAGAGAAACACGTGGGGCCGTTGTCCGGCAGCCACTGGTTACTCGCTGGGGACGAAGCAGACATCATCTATCGGTGGCCGGTAGTCGTTATTACCTTTGTCATGGCCTTGGCCGTACTGCTATGGTTTCGCCACTTGCCTCGCCAGCATTATGCCGAAGAACAATTACAAGAAGCTTTGTCGAACCAAGCCGCACGCGCCACCAACTAGGCCAGAGCTTTTGGTAAATGAAAGTAGTTCGACATGTCCCTACCAACGCACACAGTCGTATCGCGCTGGACTATTTACGGCGGAGCACACCGCATACTTTGTGCGTCGCTGCCACCGATTGCTGGGAATTGTTTAATTCCTGGATTTTGACATGGACCGCTTCCAAGGCAGCTTGTTGACTAGCGAAACCGGAAAGATATTCTCTTACGTTGGTACGACGATTCCAAAGGACAGCGTTGAAACGTGGGCGGGACACGGTCACGCCCACTTTTTTCTGATTAATCTCTATCTGCCAGCCTGCAAATAGTTCGCGATGGTCACGCGGCACAGGCACCAACGACCCGTTGAAATTTTGTATTTCTCGCCGATGAACACGAATCGCTTGCAGGGCTTGGCCAAAAACATTGATATTTGACATGACAATCTTCCCATATCTACATGTGTTTCTATTCTTCTGTCGGCTTTTACCCCCTGTGGTGTGTGGTATACCTGTCCACGATGCTCTTAATTATTTTGCCGCCCTGGTCTCTATCTGCCAGAACCATGGCATGTTTCATGTTTGCAGGGATTATTTCGGTAACGACGCTGAGCAAATTGACGGTACAGCCACTGCCAAAGTGGCATACTAAACGGAAGATGTATCCAGGGTGCCAAAAACCAAAGGGTTGGCAAAAGTCGAGACAGGTAACGAAAAGCCTCAGCACCGCCGTAGCGATTTCCGGCTTGGTCGATTACATACATCTGCTGCATCAATTGCGCATGGGTAAGATCAGGATAGCAATCTGCCACTTTCGCATCATGTAAAGAAAGATAAGCGATTCGGCCACCACTATCCCAACGATTGATCCGTGCGACCTGTTTCACACAGAAACGGCACTTGCCATCATAAATCAGGACAACAGCGTCTGGCCGTTCAGACGGTGTTGGCAAGGATACATTCGTTAGCATGGCTGGAGTTTTCAATGAATGAATATTTGGCCAGGGATTGAATCATCGCTGCCCGTAGGGCACCATTTATTTTATTTCTGTCTCGCCTGGTTGCTGTTTGTGTCCTGAATGTCTTCGGCAGCTGGTTGCCATTTGTCGTTGCGTTCAAAAAATAACATGTGCTGCCAGGGTAAACCATCGAACTGCCGTGATAGTTGAAACCCATTGGCACGCAACTCTTTCACAATTTGCTGGTGACTCATTTTGTGAAGTCTTTTAATTGGCACCAAGGGATCCTCTTCACGAAATTCGACCAACACGATCAGTCCTTGAGGAGAAAGAGCCTTGCGCATCCTTCGCAGCATGTATTCCGGATGCGAAAATTCGTGATAAACATCAACACACAAGATGAGGTCTACTTGATTAGCGGGTAAACCCGGATCCACCACAGTACCTAACACGGGCCTGACATTATTGATGTTTTCCTTCTCAGTGCGTGCCCGCAACAACGTCAACATTTCTGGCTGAATATCAACCGCTAGAACTTTCCCCTGCTCCCCAACAAGATGAGCCAACTGGATTGCATAGAAACCATTTCCACAGCCCATGTCACAGACTGTCATCCCTGGTTTCGCACCCAGATTCTGCAGCATAAAACTACAATTTTCTTCTTCTTGCCGTTCTTTGCGCAACAGCCAATCGGCACCGAGATAACTCATGGTTGGCGCTATCGTGCGTCCCAGGTAAGTTGTGCGCGGCAAGGGCAGATCAACATTGTCCTGCGCACTCGTAGTGTGTTGGATCAACCCCACAAGAACAGTCAGAAGGACTGTCAGCAAAAATCGTGTCATGTTTGATGCCATGCCGCTAGCCTCACAGGTAATATCTCGGTTTCCTGGAAACACTAAGTATGCGCCACGCGAAACAACAAGACTAGACCAGCGTGGAACGGTACGCAGCGATATATACCCAGGTCACGCTGCTTTAGAAGATCGGACCATTTCTGTGCGATGGACGGCAACAAGACTGATATTGTGGCGCCGTGCAAATCTCACGGCGTCTTTATGATCGATAAGAATGGTTTTACCCGCCTCCAAGGCCAGCACCCGACCACCCGCTTCGACGACGGTTTGTAATGTGCCCATCCCAACGGTTGGCACATCAAACCGCATATCCTGTTGCGGCTTCGCCACTTTGACGACCGTAAACCCTCCCGAAGGACAAAGCTTTCCCGCACGACGTATACATTCGTCGGTCCCTTCGATAGCCTCAATGGCAAGAGCAGCCTGGCCATTAACAGCAACCGTTTGCCCAATGTCCAAACGGCCAATGTCCTTGGCGATCGACCAGGCAAATTGGATGTCCCGGCGTTGCGCCTGGTTCAATCGCGGACCTGCCAAACGGCCCGCTTCGACAAGGAGCTCGGGCGCAAAATCGGTGGCCGGCACGGCTTCCAGTCCATGCCGAGCTGCTAATTCAACGAGTGTTCTCAGCAACGTGTCATCACATCGGTCCCGTCGATGAGAATAAAAATGGTGATAAAAAGTCCTGATTGCTGTCAGGTCTGGGAGATGTTTTATCCAGGCAAACCGGCCGATGAGACGAACTTTGTCGATCTTACCAGCCATCGTTATTTTTCGGATGGCATGCTGTTTAAAATATTTCAAATGCGAACCGATTTTTGCCAGACCGAGTTCACAATAGTCATCGACTATCTGTCGCAGCGCGGGATCGGCATGATCTTTGATCCCCAAGCAGCAAACGTGATAGCCACGTTGTTTCAGCGCTGCCGCAATGACTACCGGAAAGCGACCCCAACCAGCCACTAATCCAATTTTTGGCAACAATCCCGTGGTAGATCCTGCTACATTACTCATCGGTCTGGACGCTGTCCCCTTTGGTAACCATTCTGATTGTTTACTATCCCGTGCTCTTATGCTGCATCACTGCACGATTCTGCGCCAAGCTGGCTCTGGATAGCGTCGACATCACGTTGAAGTTGTTTCAATTGCTTTCGCATCGCTGGGAGCCGAGTCTGTGTCACTACAATCTGACGCTGCTCCTTGGCATGAGACGCAGGAATACCAATGAAAACCGCATCATCCGGAAC
The DNA here is from genome assembly GCA_964393615.1 of uncultured Pirellulaceae bacterium. Classification (GTDB taxonomy): domain Bacteria; phylum Planctomycetota; class Planctomycetia; order Pirellulales; family Pirellulaceae; genus CAYMUR01. The sequence goes on along the minus strand of CAYMUR010000007.1, from coordinate 64,836 downwards.
ATCAGAGATGACACCCGCTTTCGCAGCTAACGTCGCTCGGTGGCCAATGCTAACATGATCTCGGACGCCAACTTGTCCTGCGAAGACACAGTAATCACCCGTGGTAACGCTGCCCGCCAAGCCGACTTGTGAACAAATGATATTGTGTCGACCGATTCGGCAATTGTGCGCAATCATTACTTGATTATCTATTTTTGTCCCTGTACCAATAACTGTCGCATCATAGGATCCGCGGTCAATCGTGGTACAGGCACCGATTTCAACATCTGCTTCGATCTCAACGTAACCAAATTGGGCGGCCCGTATATGCTTGCCGTTAACGAGATCGTAGCCGAAGCCATAAGCACCGATAACGGATCCACTATGAATCACCACGCGTGGGCCAATCACGGTGTGCTCATAAATAATAACATTCGGCATTAAGATCACATCTTCTGCCACGCGACTACCCGAAAAAACATGCACACCAGAATGAACGATTGATCCACGACCGATTTCAACGTCATCGTCAATGACTGCACCTGGATGAATGTCGACTTGTTCAGCGATACGGGCATTTGAACTGACATGGGATGCGCTACTGATCCCGACAGGAGATCGTTCCGGCGGAGCACGAAACAGCGTTGCCACCTGATCCATACTGGCACGAACATCGTCAACAACAATATGGGCAATGCTTGATGGACGAATGTTCGAGGGAACAATCGCAGCACCAGCCTGAGAACGATTCAGATGGTCAAGATATTGTTCGTTTTCGGCAAACGTGATATCACCATTGCGAGCACAAGGGATCGTCGCGACGCCTGAGATGGTAATCATTGGATCGCCGTGCAATTCTCCCTGCACACACTCGGCCAGCTCAGCAAGCGTTTTCTGCATGGTACTGGATTCCTTTCCGAAAACTTATCAGTCGCGCTGTTAGATGCCTCAATGTCACAAACCGTATTATTGAGGTTGTCACAGTTCGCTTCCTGGTATTGAGCAATTTCTTATCGCCGTTTTCTTGAGCAATCCAAAAACGGATTAAGGTTCATTGGAATGCACACCTATTCGGCACTTATTTTTGGGTACCAAGGCTGCCTATCGTAGTCGCCAAAATAGCTGGCGACAATACCGGAAGCATGCTAGCTTTCAAACCAACTATTTACAGTTGATACTGCGAGAAAAGAGGTAGCAAATCCATTCGGCGCCGTGTTGCTTCTCTATTCACGAACAAGTTCTAGCGATCCCCACAAGCTTGGGTCTTCTTGAAAACGAAATTGGTCGCTGACGGTAAATGTTTGCCATCCGAGTTCTCGATCAATCACTGCATAAGTGAATCCTAGCCTGGAATGATCGTCGGGCTCATAACCTGTCAAGGCAGCCTTTGGAACACAACACTCTAAAATATAACCATCCACTCGCTTCTCGCTCCGAACACCCATAATGTCTGGCCGAATAGGCTTGGCATTTTCGCGTGCCCTGTTAATCAACATTTGGTCCGCCACGGGAAGATCTAACAAGCGTCCACTGCCCGCTGGCAAAAAGGCAAAACGATGACAGAAACGGCTCGCCCGGTGTACATTGTGGGTATTGCGCGTGTCGATCCATACATGCAACCCATCGCTTTCATCGAGTTGTGTCTCACGGCACCAGGGAGTTTGTCGTTTGCCTTCGACTCGCACGGTGAAATAGACTCCCTCATGGTTCCAGGCAGCGCGCAAGTCTGCAAACAACGGACCCTCTTCCAAATCACTAAAACAAGGTACTCGACAAGCCTCCGGCAACTGAATACCACGATCGCTCCAGGTTTGCGATATGTACAGACAGGGCACGGAAAAATGAAACAAAAAGGTAGAATCAAGTAACCGCTTGCTATCTTGGCCACCTGAATGGTGCAATAAAGACAATTTTCTGGCTCCTGCGTGTGACCGGCACAACTTACCGGTGCTAAAGTGCCAAACTCCAAGACCGCAACTCAGGGCAACTTTCCATTCTCATCAAAGATACATCCCCACAAATCCACCTGACTCATCACTTGCCGCATTGATTGTATCGACTCGCTGCTTGGTCTGATCTAAATCACCCACCTCAATATAGCGATCAAATTCTACCATTACACTACGGGGCACCGTATCGGTAAGCCATTGCGCTACCGGCTCAGTCAGCCATTCACACGTTTCATGGCCTAACTCGATAAGCACCAAATCGCAACTTGCCGGATGGCGATCTTCCGCGTCGGTCAAAAGAGTGCCCTCGAAAATAAACTGAATCGTGCCGCAGTTAAGATCATTGGTCAGATGGAAAACACAACTCGCATTGTACAGAAAATAGCTGTTGTGTGAGCCGTGCTTCTCCATCGCAGATTTTATGCGCAAGCATCGTTGCCGATACTTCGGAGAAGCGTCCAGTGGAATATCCAACCGGTTGATACTTCTTAAAGGAAGACAATCAAAAGTCACGTCCACGTAGTTGGCCATTCTTCTTGGAACCAAAATATCGATAGGTTTGTAAGAGAGGGTGTGTAAAACAACAAATCGTTTATTGAATGATAAGGTCCGTCCTCAAGGGATGCATCGTCAATTTTTCTCGAGGACTTGTGTTCCGTGTAACGGATTTGTTGTCGGGTGACTCAGAGGCGGACTCGCCAGCCACGGGGCTTGCCAGCCGCCAGCCAGTCACAAGCCAGCCATTTTGAGAGGATAACTCCTGCATCACAAGCTTGCCTGCTTTTTCCCAGCGACCCGGCAATTGCAATCCTTCGGGCTCGATGACGGCCGGAAACAATTCCTCAAATCGCCGTTCAAGGACAGCTTTTCCCGCTGTTTCCACAGTCGAAAGTATCTTTTTTTGTCGTGTAGCGAAGTTGGCCGGTGTCACTTCTAAGGATCCTATTCGTTTTCTTCGCGGGCCGTCTGGAGTTACCTCATATTGATATTTTGCCGTGACATGCATGGCACCAATTCGCCGCTTCGCTGCCGTAAACTGCCTGCCCCGTACCGTTACCATATATCCATTATTGTTAAAAACGACTGTTAACGGTTTTCGACGGGCAAACTTGATAGACCAACGCTCTGACTCTTTGGTGATCCGCAGTCTTTTTGGAATTCGTTCAATAAGTTCTTCTGCTAAATTGGCCGCATCCGTATCAACCAATGTCGTCCCGCCAAATACTGCTTCCACATAGTTATTGAGAAAACTTTGATGCATGCGGAGTGCCAAATCGTGGTCCCTGCTCAGCTCAGGTGGATGATCATTAGCAGCTATTTGAAAGTCGCCTGCTTGGGCCGTCCGTGCAAACAAATAATGCTCATCCGAACGAAAATAGAGTCGGGCTGGACTATCATCTCGGCGCATTAGTGGCCTTTGGTATAGCTGATCGTAACGACGATTGACTTCCTCAACCCCTTCGTTGACCTGTTCATCTAAGCGCTGTGAAATCCGCTCCTCCGTCCGTCGCGCAGTTCTCGTTTCAGATCGAGGTAGCGCGGCACGGGCGCGGGGCAATGCCTGGTTGATAACCGACGGGCTGCCCAAAATATTTTCGATCGTGTTGTTGGTAACACAACTTGTGATTGCCGCCGCCGTGCGAAATCCACCGTCATTCAAAAATACTTGTTTGTATGCATCAATTTTTGTCTCGCCCGAACCAAGAACCGTCGCTGGACCGCTTACCGTACGACTTTTGGCCATAACAGATCCGCTGAACATGATGCGAACTTCACCGGAATCCGCATTGGGAACCAGTCTACTGGATGTTTGCCCGGAAGTAGTCGCCTGACCCGACACGCGCTTTCCTGCTGAGCGTTCTGCAAAGGGCGATGTTTTCTCTAATGTGTCCTCAAATCCCAAGTTGACAAGTGCTGCAGAGAATTGCACATACATGTTTGGCCGGACATAATAGTGTTGGATCGCTTTTACAAGATCAGGTACCTGATTCGATCGGTGCAACATACCTAATCGCATTGCAACCTTCGTCGCATTGTCATGCGTCGGTTCCAGTTCATACCCTTCCAGGGCATCGGCTAATCCATCAAGCGTAGCCTCAAATTGCGCCTGAAACTGTTCTCTGGAACGAACGAGTGTTTCTCCATAGGCCCGCAATGATCGGCGCACCCCCACAAAAGCTGGTAATTGCAAGCCCGCATGTTTGCGCTCCAGGCGAGATTGAACACGTTCTAGAACCTTGAAGTCCGGTTCTTTGTCGCTTTTTAATTCCGCCTGTAGTTCATCACGGGTTAGATATCGGTTCCAACCTTCTGCTTTGTTTTTACCAGCAGCACGTAAAAATCGGTCCAGTTTGGTTAAATTCGTCTCAAGCTGTTGGCGCGTCTTACCCAACTGCGCCGGATCAACCGGACTAAAGTCAGATTTGGCTGCGCGCAGCAAATTGGGTAACTCATCCCGTTTTGGATAAGAAAGAGTCGGTAGCCATTGTTCCAAGGCATGACGCACTGTCACGAAGGGGGCGCTTTGTGGTATGGATTCATCACTGGAAAATAAATTGAGAATGGCCCTCACGACAGCCGCATCGGCGTTATCGCCTTTTTGCAATTGCTGTTCCAATGCTTCAATCCGTAAGGATCCATGCAATGCTTCGCCTGATTCATTCTCACCAAGCCACTGCTTCATGACATCCAGCGCAGCTTCCACCTGGTCGCCCGAATCTGTCAAAACCGTATCGGCTGGCAGCCAGCTGACCACGGTTATCAGCCCCAAGACAAAGAATAGCTTGACCCTTATCAATCCTGTCATACTGAATGGTCCTTGATCCTTCTGAAAAGTATCAAACTCCTGGCATTACAAACGAATATAATACTTCAATTTGTTTCTTTTTTGATCTGGGGAGAAAATCTTTTGTCACCCTCTGGCCACCTGTGGAAACGAGGACCCTTGTCAGGTCAAGTGAATTTGCCTCACACAGGCGTCAAGCCGGCGCCATAAGATCACTGCTAGCATGGGATACTCCCTCATCTTCGCGTAACCTTACAGGCCATGCAAGTGTTAAATTTGGTGCAAACTTAAGAGTTTGGTTATTTTTTTCACCATCCCACGATGCAAAAATGCAACGCCACCTATGTTTACATGGTACGTTCTTGATGTTGACATAGATTCTATTCTGGCGTCGGATAGGTATCTCGGTACAAATGGAATCACGGCGGCTTCTACTAAGGTTTGCCATGGGGCGGGCCAAGAAGGACGCCGTGAACCCCACAGAAATGCAAGGCACGGTCGTCATGCAGCAAAACTTTGGCATAACGAATAATCTTCGTTGGCTGTTGCTGGCGTTATTGGGGACCGTGGTTCTCTCTGGCTGTACAGGATTCCGGTTACCCCGCATCGATCCCAGCGGCCAACGTTTTTTTCTGCCAGCGCCAGCCCACACCACGCTCGAGCCCAGCTTATCTTGGAAGAGATTTTCGCGGTCTTCCGGTCCGGCCTATCGCACGCCACCTGACCCTGCCCTTTGTCCACCAGGGGTACTTGCGAATGCGCCAGCCAGCAAAACAATACCGTTACCAACAACTTCGACAACACCCATTTCCTTCAGTCCTTTGGCAACAGCGCCGACCAGATTTTTTCAACCCAAGCTACCATCACGAGCATCCCGTGTCACGCCGGCAGAATTGGTGCTTACGCCCGATCACATCATCGCCCTAGTCGGCAAACCAGTTTGGTTACATGCAAGCCTCCATGACACGGACCGTGCACGACTTGCCGGGCAACCTATTGAATGGATCCTTTCCAAAGACAGCGTTGGACGATTTGTCGCCGTCAACGAAGAAGGGCACTTCGATCGACGCCTGTCGTTTCCAAAAAAGTCACGCCACTTGACCCATTGTTATGCACTAGGCCGTACTGCTAGCGTGGCCCAACCTTCGGCGAACCGTAATCTGCGAGCCGGGGAGGCCTGGCTTTCGCTTACTTCACGCCAAGAAGGGCTAAGCCAAGTCATCGCGTCCGCAAATGGGACAAATGCTGAAACCACGGTCCAACAAACTGCCACCATCCAATGGGTCGATGCCCAGTGGGCGTTTCCGGCAGCGATGACCAGTCATCCTGAAAAATCAGTTGAATTGTCGACTACAGTATGGCGCGCCTCCGATAACACGCCGGCTGCCGGAAAGATCGTCCGTTATGAAATCATTTCCGGTGCAGCTGCCCACTTCGATCTGACAAAGCAGCGCATCGTTGAAATACCCACCGACCGGCAAGGTGTTGCACGCGTCCAGATCATCTCACAAAACCGGGAGCCGGGAGAAACGCAAGTTGCCGTGCAAGTCATCCAGCCAACATCGACCCAGTGGAAGAATTCGCGCGTTTTACTTGGCCAGGGAGAGACGTTAGTCCGATGGGATATGCCAGCGCTCGCGCTTCGAGTTACTGGTCCAGACCAATTTGACGTCGACTCCACAATGACAATACGTGTGGATGTCACAAATACTGGTAATTCTGTCGCCAACGGTGTCATTGTTAGCGATATCATTCCCACTGGAGTGAGCTTTCTTAACAGTGATCCCCCAGCACAGGTTTTCGGAGACCGTGTTCAATGGACCTTGGGTGCACTACCTAGCGGCAGAAGCCAGGTCATCGAGTTTAACTGCCGTGCAGACCGTACGGGCAAATATCAACATCACTTACAGGCCCGAGCCAGTAATGGTGCTGCCGCCAAAGAACACCTTGTCGCTCGGGTGATGCCAACCGCTCTTGAGCTTCAGATTAGTGGCCCGGAATCTGCCCGTGTTGGCGATCAGGTTCAGTTTCGGATCATCGCTCGCAACGTTGGTAGCCAGCCTCTGACGAATGTCATTGTACGTGACGTCTTGGATACAGGTTTTGTTCATGCTGAAGCAGAAAGCCCTATTGTTCGTGAACTGGGAAACCTGGAGCCAGGCGGTGAAATCCCATTTGCCGTCACGCTCACTGTTACCCAGCCTGGAACTATCTGCCACCAACTAGAACTGAAGGCCGCTGGAGGCCACGCAACCGCCAAACGAATTTGCCTGAATGTAGTGGGTAATCCACAACAAGATCCAGGACGCAAAGCCTCTGGTCATGCGCTGCTCGTCACAAAAGCCGGTCCCCAGTCATTGCAGGTCGGTCAGGAAGGCGAGTTCGTGGTGCAGATCGAAAATAACGGCAATGTCCCGCTGGTCGATATCCGTGTCATGGATCAGTTTCCCACAAACCTGCAAGCCGTCCAAGCAAGCGACGGCTTCCAACGACAACAAGGATTTTTGACCTGGCCGATCGACCGACTCGAACCAGGCCAGTACACAACCCGCACGGTACGGTACCGTTGCAACTCTCCTGGAAAATCTGTCTGCACCCAGGTGACGGTAACTTGTACTGAACCGTCGATCACGGTAACGGACGAAGTATGCTTGGAGTTATACAGCGTGGGTGACAAAGATCCTCAGGACAAACTGGTGCCTCTGACGCTGGATATTAGCAAACATTTGGTAAAGGACTCTTTGTCATCCGCAGATTCCAAACTACGTAAACCCTCAACAATAATTGCTGCGCCCCTTGACCTTCCGCAACCACCTCCTTTATTGCCTGAATTGCACCAACCAGATCGCCCTGCATTGAGGAATGTGACAGGTCTCCAACTGACCGTTACCGACCTGAATGATCCCATACGACAAGACCGGCGAATGCTCTACCTCGTACATGTTGTCAACCAGACCAATACCTGCGACCAAAACGTACAACTGCGATTGCAGTTCCCCGCAAATCTTAACCTGGAAAAGGCAAATTTGCCGTTGCATCGGCTCGAATCGGTCGCTGGTACCAGCCTCTACGCAACGGAACCGGTCACCGAACTACGGCCAGGTGATGATATCCTACTTCGTCTGGAAGTTACCGCCGCCCAAGCGGGACAGTCAAATCTTCTAGTCACGCTGGAAAGTTCAGGAACCCAAACTCCCATATTGGTCAAAGAAGAAACAACCATTTTGGCCAAATAGGTCACTCTCATTTCGACTCCGTTTGCGTTACAGTCACGTTGATCACTGCCGTCCATCTTTCTTGGTCGATACTGTCCGATTAAAAGCATGCCCCGTTATGTCATCTTGAGACATGATCTCCCGGCCCAAGACGGCCGCGGTCTCCATTGGGACTTGATGCTGGAAACTGATAGCGGGTTGAAAACATGGGCCTTAGACGCCGAGCCAGCCTCGGCAACATCGATCCCTGCAACGCTACTTGCTGACCATCGTCTGGAGTACCTGGTGTATGAAGGACCTGTTTCTAATGGGCGCGGAAAAGTAACCCAATGGGACTACGGGTCCTACGACATTTGTCAGTGGGACGAGGATCGGATCGTCGTTGTGCTTGCCGGACAACGTTCGCAATACCACATCACGTGTTTACATATTGAGCAAGCGTCGTGGCAAATTGATTTTGATAAGCATGAAAGATAAACCTTCTTTCATTTTTGTTAGTAATGTCATCGTCTGATTCGACAACATGTAACACGCTTGTCTGCCATGCATCATGAGGCAGGTGATATCCTTTCTTTCTCATCGGCTACAGTACGACCCGATAGATAGATTTCGCCTTCACGCAATTCCAATATTTCTAAATGAAGCAGGTGCTCTAGATCTTTACGGTGTCCAGGAATCGTCATCAGGGCAACTGGATCAGCCTTCATGTTAGCCCAACTCAATTCAATCTCAGCTCGTCCGGCAAAATAGCTGATGGTATTCAGTACTTGGCCTAGCGGAACAGGAATCACCCCGGCACGTGCTGCATGAATACGAATTGCCACCACATTGGGAGTCTCTGTCATATGAACATCCACATCTAGAGAAAGAATTGTATTCGTCGGTGGATCTTTGTACCAACACGCCAAACAAATAAAGTCTGGAGCAATAGCTATCCGAGGATTCTGAAACTGTGGTGGAACGACTCCAGGAAACTTTTCTTCCAGATCAGTGGCCAACCATCCATTAATCTGTTGCGCTGTGAACGTCGCCTCCCACATTCCTTCATGGCGGGTGCTGTTTTTAAATTCCAGCACCTCTCGCTCCAAACAATCTCCCTCCTCCGCCTGCAATGCTGGCTGGATTTCCATCGCCTGGCGATAAAACTCGGGTTCCTGTTGCGATGCAAACTGGGCCACCATCAGTAACACCCCGATAACCACAGCAAGACATACTAAAAAAAGGGCGATCCATCGAACTGGACGGCGCAGAGGCTGCCTAGCATTGCCATTTTCTTGGGTGCCTGGATGCTCCATCTCTTGCTCTTGGAAAATAGTGATCGCGATTCCATACTGCTCCGCGGCGTCTAGCACTAGCCTGCCAATTGGTAAATTAATCAGCAAATTGCAGAAGCGCGTATTTCTTTTTACCTGTTCGCAGTACAATCATCGATTGATCAACCAAATCCGTATTCGTGAGATGCGCATCAATACTTGCAACACGTACGTTATTGACGTAGGCTCCTCCTTGCTCGATCATTCTCCGAGATTCCCCTTTACTTTTTGCCAGTCCGGCATCGACCAGCGCATCGATAACCGTAAGGCCGTCACCCATTAAACATGCATGGGAAAAGGTATGACTGGGGACATCGGAAAAGATCTCATTCAGCCCAAGGTCTGAATTCTCTTTGTCGATCTCAGCGCCAAAGAAAATTGCTGTAGCCCGCATAGCAGACGCCAGCCCGTCATCACCATGGACCAGACAGGTAAGTGATTCGGCCAATTGCTTTTGACTTGCTCGTAAATGTGGCTGGGATTCGCGTGATGCATCCAAAGCCTCAATCTCATCACGGTCCAGGTCCGTAAGCATGCGCAAACAGTTAGCAACATCTGCATCATCGATATTTATCCAATACTGATAGAAGGCATAAGGGCTGGTTCGATCAGAAGAAAGCCATACGGTACCACTTTCGGTTTTTCCCATTTTTGAACCATCAGATTTGGTCAACAGGGGTGAAGTCATTCCGTACAGCGACATACCTCGCATGCGACGTCCCAGATCGATTCCAGCAGCAATATTGCCCCACTGGTCACTGCCACCTACCTGAAGTTCACATTTGTAGTTGTCATAAAGATGTACAAAGTCAAAAGCTTGCAACAACATATAACTGAACTCGGTATAACTGATTCCACCGTCATCACGTTGCAATCGGCTTTTGACCGAGTCCTTGCCAAGCATCACGTTCACCGGAAAACATTTACCGACATCACGCAGGAAATCAAGATAGCTGACCGTTTTCATCCAATCAAAATTGTTAACCAATATCGCCGAATTCGGGCCTGCATCAAAATCAAGGATGCGCCTTAATTGTAATTCAATACCGGCAATATTTTGTTGTAACGCATCCTCGGACAGCAAGTTGCGTTCTTCACTCTTGCCACTGGGGTCACCAATCATACCCGTAGCACCCCCGACGAGGGCTATTGGCTTGTGCCCAGCTCGTTGAAAACGTCGCATGGTTGCCAATTGCAACAAACTACCGACATGCAGGCTATCGGCTGTCGGATCAAAACCAACGTAAAACGTGCGCACACCGTCCTGTAACCAGCCTGGTAGATGCTGGTCGTCCGTTGTTTGATAAACAAGTCCTCGCCATTCAAGTTCTGCGTAAATGTTCATTAACGCCACATATCACCATCCGCAAAGGGATGCCCTGGTCCTTTTAATGTCGGTTTTGGAAGTGCCCGAAGGGCCTGTTTTGCCAAGTGTAGATCTTCCTTGGTAGTAATTTTAAAGTTGATCGATGACCCTGGCACAATGGTCACCTGCTGGCCAATATTTTCCACGAGTTGTGCGTCGTCAGTCGCCTGCAAGTCACCACGTTCCGCGTAGGCCCGTACGATAAGATCCCGTCGAAAAACCTGGGGAGTTTGAGCTTCCCAGAGTCCCTTGCGATCAACCGTTTCGGAGACCGTTTGGTTCGAACCAACCCGTTTGAGCGTCCCGGCAACTGGAACAGCATAAATGGCTGCGCCATTTTTTTCGGCTGCTGAAAAAATCTTTGTGATCCATTCATCCACGATACATGGTCGGGCTGCATCGTGGATGGCCACATAGTCAATTTCAGGTCTCACACGCTCTAAGGCATTGGCAATCGAATCTACACGCTGCGCGCCTCCATTAATTACATCTATACCGAGAATAGCCACATTGGCACCGAATTTCGTCTGGAAATCATCACGGTCCTCGGGCGCCACAACAACCAGCACCTGCTGGACATCGTCGCGATTGAGGAATTTCTCCGCCGCGTGCAACCAGACTGCGCGCTCATTCAATATCGCAAAAGGTTTTTTGTAATACTTGTCATGAAACCGACTGCTTTTTCCAGCCGCCGGCAAGATCACCGCAAAGGTCGCCACGATTGTTCGTCCTTTCTCTCAACATTACGACTATACCAGTCACAGGCTTGCCAATCAGAAGTTGGCTATCCATCCTACGATCTCACCGGATCACCGCCAAGGGTAACCACGCCAGTACGCCATACACTGCCAGAACGTGGCGCCTATCAATGGTCTTTGCCGTCAATTGTTTGCTCCTAAGGGCATTGCCTAGCACTGCCTAGCACTGCCTGAAAGCAACAACGTCTGTCAAATCCAGCAATCTTTCACTCCTGTGTTTGTTGAACAAGAACAACGCGCAAATCACAAACGTTGGTATGGGTCGGTCCCGAACGGATCAAAGCGTTCAGTGGGTCAAAAAAATGATAAGCATCATTTCGTCTTAAAAAATCATTGGTGTCGAGACCTCGTTGGATTGTCTGTTGGATTATTTCACTGTCAATAATCGCTCCTGCTGCATCTGTCGGACCATCTTCACCATCTGTCCCGCCAGAGAGGAGGCTCAAGCTACACGCTACATGGTCTTGTTCTACCGCCGATTTGTACTTTGCTTGCACATCCTTCACGAGTTCATCAAGTGCTGCCAAGACAAGTTGTTGATTCCGCCCACCTCGTCCACGTTGCGATTCACTAATCAATTGGACGACTGGTTCCCCGCCTGTGATGAAACAGTTCGGTCCCTTTCCATGGAGCATTTCAAGAGCCATTCTGGCGTGCTGCCGCCCCACTACCTCTGCTTCTCCCTCCAATTGATTAGTCGCCACCATCGCATGCCGGTATCCCAATTGTTCAGCGTAAATCCCGGCAGCATCAACCGCTACCGCATTGTTTCCCAGAATGATATTGGTGGTATTGGAAACTACATTCTGTAACGGTGACATTTCTCTTGTTGCTTGTTTGTTGCGCAAGAAATCAACCACGTTGTCAGACATTATGACACCTTTGTCTGCAAATTGTTGCAGTACATCCAATGCCAACTGGGGAGTCGAAGTATCCTCGGCCGTCGGGCCCGAAGCAATCAAGTCCAGTGGATCGCCAAGGACATCGGAGATCACCAACGAGATCAGTTGGGCTGAACCGCAGGCCTTTGCCAATCCACCTCCTTTAATATCGCTCAACTGTTTTCGCACAATATTGAGCTGCTCAATATTAGCTCCGGCCGCACTCAAGCTCGTCGTGAGAGCCTGTTTGTCGGACAACTGAATTCCAGCTGCCGGCGCGGGCATCAATGCTGAGCCACCACCAGAAATCAAGCAAATACAGAGATCTTCTTTTGTCAAAGAATCTGCCAAGCGCAAGATCTGTTGTGTACCATTCACTCCCGCCGGAGTCGGTTCATTCATTCCCGCAGGTCGTGCCGCATGCAAATGAATATGACTCAGATTTCGTATACAGTTTTCAGGGACATTGACCCATCCAGAAACCTTTTTGTTAGCCAACACTTCTGGTCCTAACGCCTGTTCCAGCCCGGCCGCCATGCCGGCCCCCGCTTTTCCGGCTCCCACAACAACAATCCGACGCACCTGTTTCAAGTCGATCGTCTGGCCGGAAATCTCCAACCACGTGCCTTCCACGCGCACATTATTTCGCACCAGCCGGTCTGCTCGGACAGCATCCACACCGGCTTGCCAAATGGCTAGTGCATCGCGACGAAGTTCTTGTAAATAGGAACACATGACAGGTACAATGATACTGCGTGAATAACAAGAATGTCCATAGTTTCCAGCTGCGGAATGGAACAGGACTATGGATAATGGCAAACTTCCACCATGACTACCGCGACAGTGGGGCCATTTGTCGTAGTCGGTTCGCCTGTTGGTTCAACGGGTTCGTGGAGGGTGAGTAAGGTATAGGATGTACAGACACCGCATCGACAAACGCTTCTCCCAATCCACTCAGGGAAAACATAACCCGTACTTTTCCTGTTTCGTCAGCCATGCGATACAAAACAAATTGTTGCCAGTCGTCCGTTTGTTGCATGTGGATTCCCATGCTTTTTCCTCCCACTGATTCGGCAATAATCAATCCATCTCGACTGCCAGTAATTGGCTGAGGGATTTTGAGCCAGCCTTGTATTTTTAAAAATTGCCCTGGTTCCACAGTCACCATAGCACTGTGTACAGTAACTGGTGGTAGGGCTACGATCAGATTCCCCTGACTAGGGTCATTGGACCAGGCGCGCAGATGTAGCGAATAGTTGCCCGTTTTGTGCTCGTGGGGAGTCAACTCGACATCTACGTGTAGGTTGGATTGTGTTTCCACTTTTTGTTCCCAACCATGCTGAAGCATGTGAGACAAGCTTTCAAAATCACCTGCTGCCAACTGATTAGCTCCCTCACCAACCTCAGCCAAACGATGTGCCAGCTCCCAGTGCATAGGCAGCGTACTGAAATGCATCAAAACGGGACTTGCTACCGGCCAACGAAAACGGCCAGAAGCTTGTTCCCAAGTACCCCGTCGAACTTGGTTCAACCGGTCCATGACTTCTGTGGCATATTTCGTTGCTGATTCATACTCACCCAAATGGAATCGCTGTTGACATTCGCCTAACGATTGCCTTGCGCGTGAAAGTAAATGGTTGTTGTTTAACGCGAGCGCTCCAAAACCAGCGAGCTGCGACACGGTTGTCTCCGTGTCAGTCGCCAGCTGCAGAGCTACATCGTGTGCAAACCGGCTGTGTCGAACACGCTGGACCGCTAATTGTCTTGTCAGACGGCCAACGACCAGTGGATCCTGGGTCATCACGATGGCGCTCGTTAAACCAAATTTCTCCAAAGAAATTCTCATTCCTCCTGTGACACGTTTTTGGCGCAGTGGTTTTAGTCGTGAAGGAGTTATTAGAAAAGCTTCGGTTGAACTCGGGACACCGGGGACCACAAATGAAACTGCTTTCGCATGGAGTGTACCAGCGGCATATTGACTGTCAGGTACATACCGGATTGGAAGCACTAAGCGGGAGCGTTCTAATCCTAGAACCGTGATGTGGACTTGTGGATCGTTACTACGTACCGAAGCAACCGGTTTGCCAGCTGCTACCCAGGGTGCCAGCAATTCCAGTTCGTGGTTCAATAGCCCGAGTGCCGCTGCACGCGAACTTTCAGCTGGATCAGGAGAGATCGGTCGATGGGATGCGAAACAAAGTCCTCGCGCCCCAGAGGCTATTAATGTATAGGCAAGAAGTCTCATTTGTTCGAATTCGACGCCGATCTGGTCTGCATCTGGTACTCCCATGCGCTTCCACTGAGCGGCCAGGTCCGGATGAACATCTGTTTGCATGGCAGCCCATACAGGAGTTAAAGGGCGAGCCAGTTCACGTTGCTCATACAGCCAAGGTCCGTATTCGCGAAGATCAAACGACGTGTGAAGCGTATCACGTCCTATCAGCAACAAATCTACGTAACGGCTGAAGCGAAGATGTTCAGATCGAACGTTACACAAAACAGGGCGAGCTGCAATTGGATCAGCACGACGAACTGCATCAGCCAACCGGCGGGTCGTATCCAGATCAGGTGCAGATAGGCGGTGACCCAGATCCCATGCCAAAACGGTATTAAACTCCGGACCAATTTGATCGATCTGGTCAAGATCAGGTGGTGGCGCAACGAGCCACAACCCGAGCTGATTTGCCGATTTCAACTGGTCAGGTGTCGGCACCGTCGGTAACACAATACCATTCAGCCCCAGTGTGTGGATCAATTCAAAAGAATCGCCCTGGTACTGCATCAGGCGAGGAAACACTGGGCGACCTTCTGCCACTAAGACTGAACCTTCCAACTGAACGGGATCAATGGTACCCGGTTGTTGAGATTCGCTGGGGTGCTCTTCCGTTGTGTCTGTTGCTGGGCTTGTTGCTCTTGTTACGACGACTTGCGGTGCAGTGCTTCCCGCTGCAAAATTGCTGGTGTCAACCTGATGCTGTGTAGCAAGATCGTCAATCCACACACTCGTTACTCCGAAGCCTCCATATACATTCAAAACAGCCAGATCAAGGAAAGCTTCACGAGGATCAACCTCTGGTCCAATTTCTGAACGTTTCATCTGCGTGACACGGTTCATCAGAATCGTTACGTTTTTTAGAGTCAATTGCTCCCATTGCCCTACCTGGCTATAACTCGACCCGCGAATCCATGTTGTCAGTGGCTGCCCGGTACGTGGATCAACGTTCCGGGGAAAGACTACTCGGGCCAACAGCTGTAATCCCGGTCGGTTCGCCTTCACCCATACAGATAATTCTAGTTCCGGTATGATGCGGGCCGATCCAATCGGATGACTGTAGTACACATAAGTGCCTGGATCTGCTTGGACCTGAATCCATTCACTCCTTTGTCCAGAATGTGCTTCTGCTGTAACGCGCTCATGGCGCAGGGGACGCACATGACAATCAGCACCTGCTGCAGCCCAAGATAGATCAGGCGACTCAAAGTCGTCCAGAATGATCTCAGCGCCATTCGACTGATGCAGCGATACCGCTGGAAGACTGAACACCAGCATCCAAGATACAAACAGGAACTGGTATTGTCGGTTTGCTAACATCGAGCAAGAAACAAGTCGGGCCTTCCGACGCAACCTGCTATCGAATTCTGGCGGCGTTACAAAAAATCGACACGCAGGCAATTCCATAGCATTAAACAGTGTAACTGTGGCAAATCGTCAACAAGATCAACCCTCTTCTGTCGTCGACGTAAGACAAGCTTTTACAGGGATTTGTGTCACGTGGCCAGATCAGGTGTGGTATTCCTGACCATCTGGCAAAAAATGTCTCATACCTGCACTTTGCGTAAAGCCTTGTGGTCTGGTTATTTGTGCAAATACTGTCATTGCCAGCTCTTTCTGGCACGCTGTCTGCACCTAGAGGAAATACACATTTCTCGTTGCCCATACATCCAGGGGAGTCACTATGAGGACTGCAGCACGATTATCTGCCTCCAAAAATGAATTACTACCAAAAGATATTGTTGATCTGGAAAGAGCTATCACCCAGCTGCCCGCAGAACATCAGGCAAAAATCGCTCCCCTGATGAACCGAGCAATGGAAAGTACCTGGCGGAGACGACGAATTCTGACACTTGTCCAGGAAGCCCTCAGTCAACTTCGTCTCGACATGAAATATCTTATGTTCGATCTAGAAGCAACTCGCCGTGAACGAGACGCTTTTGAGGTTGAACTTGACCAGGAAGAACAGGATGAGTGCGAATACGACGGCGAAAGCGATGAGGGATTGGACCCAGAAGATTGATCCTGCTGCTTCGCCCCACTAATTCACAAGCACTCATCGTATCCAGATAAGTTTGATCGGTAATTGGCAATACCGTTTGTCAATGGAACATCGAGATACAGCAAAACGTTCATCCCGTCTGATAGATGGTGGATAGTACCGGCGGCACCTTATGTCTATGCGATATTTACGCGACGGGCTTTTGAGCCGGAGGATGACCATCGCTCACTCTCCTCAAGGCCCTTTGCACAAGTGATTTACGTCTACGCCCCTACAAAATCAATGCGCCTGGAATCCTGCACAGAAAGGACAATTGTTTGGAGGTTCAAAAAGCAGTATCATAAAGAAAAACATTGGCTGCCAAAGATTCTCTCCTGTTACCGTAAAGCACCAGGAGTGGCAGCTGATGGGTATATTTTCGCTGCCAACTCTCCTCTCTGGACACTATTCGGGTACATAATCGACAGGTCTAGTATCTGTTCAGGCAATGTTTGATGAGTTATGGCCGGTAGAATCTGGCTAGAGACTTTCAGTCCAATAGCCGAAAGACACTCCAAACATCGCAAGATGAACTACTAGTGAATATGCTAACTCTATCAGCCGAACAATTCGCTCAGCGCGTCATGGATGCCAATCTACTTGACGAACGGCAATTAGAGTCGATATGGAGTGACTTGGGTAGTCGCGAAGCATCGGTGGATGCGTTCAAGCAGCTTGCCATGCGGCGGGAACTTTTGACAAATTATCAGGTCGAGAAATTAATCCGCGGCGACCGTTCAGGTTTTTTTTATGGCAATTATCAAACGCTTTATCTGGTCGGTACAGGCACGTTTGCCCGTGTTTATCGGGCCGTCCAGCGCGATACGAGAGCCATTGTTGCCCTCAAGGTTCTACGCCGCCGCTATAGCACAGATCCGGAAGAAACAAAAAGTTTTCTTCGAGAGGGGCGCATGGGAAAGGCCATGCGTCATCCGCATATCGTGCCAATCCATGAAGTAAACACCATCGGGAAATCTTTTTATCTGGTAATGGATTTTATTGAGGGCAGAAATCTACGCGAATTTGTCAAAGTTCGCAACAAATTGCCGCCCAAAGAAGCTCTCAATTTGGCCATTCAAATCTCCGATGGCCTGGATTACGCTTTTCAGCGCGGTGTCACACACCGTGATATGAAACTTTCCAACGTCCTCGTTTCTAGTACAGGTATCGCACAACTGGTTGATTTCGGATTGGCCGCCGCTTCGAGTAAACAAACGACAAAAGTCGAAGAACATCCGAACCCAAGAGCTATTGACTACGCTGGTCTGGAAAGAGCCACGGGAGTCCGCAAAGATGACAAACGGAGTGATATCTACTTTTTAGGCTGTATGCTCTATCACATGCTAACAGGTCGTGCCCCATTGCACGAAACAAAACATCGCATCCAGCGGTTAAGTGTCAGCAGGTTTCAAGAAGTCATGCCCATCACTCACCATGAGCCACAGCTGTCACAACATATGGTCATGGTTGTTAAAAAAGCGATGCAGTTGAATCCCAATAGCCGATATCAATCGCCTGGGGAAATACGAGAAGATCTTAAAATCGCTGCTCAAAAACTCAAACACAAAACAACCACCGTATCATCGAGTGATACAGATATTTCCAGTCTTGACCTGACAGCGGCAAGTTCATTGCCCACACCTACACACAGCATCATGCTGGTGGAATCCGATAGTGGATTACAAGATCTGGTACGGGACAAAATGAAAAAACGTGGCTTTCGAGTGCTTGTAACCAGCGATCCTACACGCGCTTTAGGCCGATTCGAAACTTCCGATGTTTCCCCAGCAGAATGCGTCATATTCAGTACCAGAGAATTGGGCAAAGAAGCCTTAAACGGGTTCAATATGTTTGGTGAATTGAAGCGAACCCGCACCATTCCGGCAATTCTCCTTCTAGACGAAGAACATGCGGACTGGATAGGTGATGCCAAGACAAACGCGCACCGTATTGTTGTTACGATGCCGATCAAACTCAGTCACCTCAAGGCCTGCATCGAAAAACTATTGCCATCAGCAGTCAATCATCAACCCATGACCGGCAGTGATCATGCTTCCAAATGATCGCCACACCAACTGCTTTTTTTATCATGACCCTGCTCTATTCTGATCCCGTTTATCTCGAACATGAGACGGGGCACCATCCAGAGTGCGCTGAACGGTTGAGACAAATCACCATACAGCTACAGGCAGATGGATTAGACAAACAGTGCACCCCGATGCCATGTTTACAGATTTCCAGTAAACGCTTGGCTTTCGTACACCCACCTGAATATTCACAATTTATTGAAGACTTTTGCCGCCGTGGCGGTGGTAGAATTGAATCCGATACAATGGTATCTGCCCAATCGTATCGTGTCGCATTGCAGGCCACAGGGGCCGCTGTTGATGCAGTGTCCAGAGTTATTCACGATCATGATCCGCGCGCCCTATGTCTCGTTCGTCCACCTGGACATCACGCGTTGCGGACAAACGCCATGGGTTTTTGCCTGTTGAATCATATTGCTATCGCGGCTCG
Organism: uncultured Pirellulaceae bacterium; assembly: GCA_964393615.1. Classification (GTDB taxonomy): domain Bacteria; phylum Planctomycetota; class Planctomycetia; order Pirellulales; family Pirellulaceae; genus CAYMUR01. The sequence continues at coordinate 45,760 of CAYMUR010000007.1, read as the reverse complement.
CGTGGCGACCATCGAGTTCGACATCGATCGTGTTCTTATCGTTGACTGGGATGTCCACCATGGTAATGGCACACAAGCCATATTCTGGGAAGATGAACAGGTTGGTTATTTTTCAATCCATCGTTGGCCCTTTTATCCGGGCACTGGTGCTGCTGACGAAACAGGTGCTGGCTCTGCGATCGGTACCGTGCTGAATTTGCCGACAACCATCGGGACCTCGCGGCAAAAGTATTTGGATAACTTTTCTATTTCTTTGGAAAAGTTTGCCGCTCGCATTCGACCTCAATTGGTTCTTATCAGCGCTGGATTTGACAGCCATCATCTGGATCCGATCGGATCACTTGGCCTGGAAGCCGAAGATTTTATACTGTTAACCAAAAAGGTGAAACAAATTGCCGATGAATATGCAGAAGGCAAGCTGGTTAGCGTACTAGAGGGTGGATACCATACGCAGGCACTTGCCGAGTGTGTTGCGGTGCACCTGCAGGAATTGCTCCTCGGATAAACACGTCGCTGGCGTTCATTTTATCCACACTCATCAACGACTGCTTCGATTCATGCCGCATCCGATCTCCGGAAATCTTTGGCAAAATAAGTCCCTACATCCAGCGCCGCATAAGCTGGGCACAACGGGTTGCAAAGTTTCGGGCTGTTGTGGCTGTTTCAATTGTTTGTGCCTGGTGGATCGTAAAGTAGCTGTTGTATCCAGCGTGGTGCAACCCTGAAAACACTTCCCCAAGATCAATGCCACCGCTTTCCCAGGGATTTAGATGATGATACCGCACTTTACCCTTACAATAGGTTGGCAACATTTCTGGTCCCTCTGTATCGAGCCGGTGATTTTGTACATACGCGTTCATTAGATGGGGCGCCAGTTGCGACAAGACTTCACGTCCATACGGCTCGCCACACAGCATCAGATTGGCGGGTTCATAAATCAATCCAAAATTTGGGCGTCCAATCTTGGCCAACACTTCTAGCATTGGTGCAACCTGCTCAAACAATGAACTGGTGTGGCACTGGTGCGCTAAGCGAATACCACGTTTGGCTGCCTCATCAGCCGCTTGCTGAGCCTTCACAATATCCGCCGTTTGTTTGAGACATACTCGAATTAAATCACAGTTCAGCGCTTGGGCTACGTCCAGGCTAGGACCAATCTGTCGCAGACTTTGTGGACCCTTGGCATTGTTCAGCGGTACATCAAAATCCGCTGTCACCATCGAAACCTGCAGCCCGTTGTCATGTACCACTTGTTTCATGTGCGCCAATTTAGAAGACTTTGTATCAACACCGCCGGCACTGGCACGCATACAAACCGCATCGTAGCCTGTCTCTTTTGCAATCGTAACAAACTCTTCAAATGGCAATAGGAGTTTCGTTTTGCACGACGACTCCACTATCCGCACGGAAAGTGAAAGTTTCATGTTGTAGCCTTATTATTTTTGGAACATTCAGGGCGACAGGCGTTTTGGCTGGCCTGCAAACATCCAAGGTATCGAATTTAGTACGGGAAACGATTCGACAACCCCCAGATGCGTACGGCAGGTTCCTGCGAAGATAGATTACACCGGCAGCGCTAACGCTGAGGTTGCCACTATAAACATTTTCATAAGGCCTGATGTTAGACAGCCACCTTTTGCTTACCACCATAGCGTGGCGCGCGCTGAAACACTACAGCAACCAACCCTGCCAGTGCCCACCAAGACAAGCAGCACGGCTCCGGCACGCTGATGGACGATGCCCCGTATCCTAAGGGTGAAAAATTCGTGGCCAAGGCATTAAAGTCAGTAATATCGACATCTGTATCGCCGTCAAAATTAGCGCGATCCCAGGTATTTGGTGCGCTGCTGTTACCCAGAGGATCGAAATGAGTTGCCAGTACATTAAAGTCAGTGATGTCGACCGTACGCACCGCCGGTGAGACGGACCCCAGATTGTCCGTGTCGCCTTGCAAATAAGGAGAAGCATAACCATTTTGCAATCCCGCTAATTCCAACCATGCAATTAAATCAGCATTGTTAATTCGTAAATTCCCATCCAAATCAAAAGGGTCACCAGCTGCCGTTTCAATGCCTGTTACTAAGTTGCCCTGTTGATAGAGTAATTGCAGGTCTTGCAAGTCAAATAGCGTGTCTGTATTAAAATCGCCTGCTGAATTGGCGGCCGCCGCCGTAATATTGTCGAGACCTAAATGGGCCTGAGTACGTTTTCCACGCCAACTGGGATTGTCACTGCTCAACACCCTCAACTCAGTGACTCCGGCAAATGTTCTATGGAAATCCGTGCCGAAGGGTACGCCATTTCCAGCGACAGCTGTCATATCATCTGCTGCCAGCGAAAAAGAGACGCTCTGCCATCCACTGTCCGGACCTAGCGCAACGGGTGCGGTCGAAGCAAACCCGCCTCCCGGTCCATTGATTGCCAGCCGCAGATCCAGTGAAGTCGTACCGAGATTGTTGACATCTGCCGTTAGCCCAAGGATACCTTCGTCCATATAGTTGCCGGTCCACTGTGCTCTATTAAAAGCAGCAAAACGGCTGCCGACACCTGAGATTCCTGTCGAAAGGATTCTTAAGTAGGCATCCTCTGCGCCAGCTGGTCCTCCACTGGATATATTGGCTGGTGCATTAAGACCGTCAATGCCGTGTTGCCAATTTTGTGTCGTCAAATCATTGAAGAGATCCACTTGCCCAACCGACACCGCAAACAACCTTTGTGTAAATCCCAGCTGCAGCCCTATCAACATGGCAAGCATCATCGTATTTCGAATCTGATGTCGTCCGCATTGGAGAATCATGTTTTTCATTTTAAAAAATTCCTCCGCTGGCATTGCTGCGGCAAGGGCCCCGTAGGGCCGTTTGAACGAACAGACTTTTTTTGGTCGATTTGTGCTTCAACGCGATGGTGTGAATCATTGGTTAATACATGGGTCGTTCTTCGAAACACATTGGATTGGGTGGTCATACATACTATTTACTTGTTTTCTGCGCCGGGACCCCTCTGTGGGTGATCGTTTATTATACTATCGGAGACCATTGGGGATGTGTATTTGTACTGAAAATGGGCGCTGAACTGACCTTCTATCGTTCTTGCCTTCCACCCGCATGGTTTAGGTATTTTACCCACACACCATTCTGGACAGCTTATCCAACAGAACCTATTACCTCCATTACCGTGACGAACACCGTAGTAATTTGCAGTGACCCAATCCGATCGACTCGTCACCCCAGCGGAACTTGATATAGAATATCTTCCAGGATCCGTAACACCGTGCGCCTGTCGTCATCGAGAGCATTTTCATCCTGTGGAGACCCGGGCTGTCCAACGCATGGCTGTCTATGCACTTTAATAATCAAGGGATAAGGCCAGCTCCACCTCTCGATTTTATGGCGGAGCATAAGACACCTATCAAAAACGACTACCGGACCAAAGTAGTTGCACACTGATCAAAGTCGCATTCAGGAAGTGACCATTACCTGACTTCACAAACGAATTAATACCATGTCCAATCTTTGCACGGCAGACGAAGCTGCGTTGATTCGTCTCGCCACAGCCCTGGTGAATCAGCAATGTGCCAAGACCGTCGTGGCGCCGCAACAAGATGCTGCCGGTTTTTGGTTTGGTGGAGGCAATATGGTTCAAGCCCCCGATGGACCACTATTCCTTGTAGGTCGCTACCGCAATGCCGGGGATTCACGTCGAGGGATCACTGCTGGTGAACGTGGATTACAACTGTCTGTGTTGCGTTGCAACAAGGCAGGTAGTCCGTTTGAGCCGATTTTGACTCTCGACAAAAACGACTTGGAGGTAGACAACCGAAAGGTGTTATCCATTGAAGGCACAGCGTTGCGATTTACGCCGCAAGGCAATATAGAATTGTTTGTCTCCAGTGAAAAAGCGAGTCTTTGTTATCCTGAATCAGTGAAAGGATTTCTCAAGCCAGGAACTGGCGTCTGGACAATTGAATGCATACAAGCAGATTCTCTGGATGGATTATACAATGCTTCCATTCACACCATTCTCGAGTCGTCCGACCCACAATACATTCACTTAAAAGATCCCTTTCTTTATGAAACCTCTCAAGGTGAATTAATGCTTTTGTTTTGCAGTCATCCCTATTGTTGGACCAGCTCTAACACAGGTTATGCCATTTTAGAAGATGGGGCCATCGCACCGGACACAACAGTATTTGATTTTTTTCCCAGAGGTTTTACCTGGGACGTGGCCATGACTCGCGCCACCTGTGCCTGGAACGTTCCCCGGCGAGGAAGATTCTCTAATCGTCGTATCACGCTCTTGTTTTATGATGGAGGTGAATCAGTCCGCAATCTTTCGGAACATGCTGCAGCGATTCAACGACCCCGCGGTTATTCGTGTGAGGAAATAGGTGGATTGGCCTACTTCGTCGACGACGATTTCAGTCATATTCAAAGGCTTTCAAAATACCAACCTTTATTCATTAGTCCCTGGGGCACTGGCTGCAGTCGATATGTCGATATTCTTACTACCGACAGAGGAGTGTTTGCTACTTGGCAACAATCACAGCCTGATCATTCTCAGCCACTGGTAATGAACTTTATTTCCATGGATCAGATTGAGCAGTTGTTAAAATGAGTGCGATTCATTGCGATCTGCCTCTCTTTTCCAAGTGTGATTTTTTCAATGGGGGGCAAACACGGTCGTGGGATGTAGACATATTCCGCAAGAGATAGTTTTTCTGTTTAATACAAGTAAAGTAGCGATTGTTTCATGACCAGCCTAACGGCACATTTCTGTTTATTTTTGCCTCCTCAAGAATTGGAGTATTGCCTTGTTTACCTTTCATTGGTTATCGGCTGTCATAACATTTTCATTGCTTTGGTGTTCCATCGTGCAAGGCCAACAGGATTGGCCACAATGGCGCGGTCCAAACCGAGACGGGAAATCTACAGAAACTGACATCGTGGATGAGTTCACTGGAACGGGTCCACCTCTGTTATGGGAAGTGGTCGGTTTGGGCAGCGGGTATTCCAGCGTCGCGGTAGCCAATGGCATCATTTATACCCTGGGCCGACGCGGAGACATGGAACAATTGATTGCAATCCACACTGCCACAGGCCAAGAGATCTGGTCCGTTGATGTGGGTAACGGAAGTCATTCCAACGGCACACCGACTGTCGACGGGAATAGAGTCTATGCAATCGGTCTGCAAGGAAACTTAGTCTGTGCCGACACCAGCAGCGGTGAAATTATCTGGCAAAAGAATTTCTCTCAGGATTTCGGTGGTGAAATGATGTCGGGATGGGGTTACAGCGAATCACCGCTGATCGATGGACAACAGTTAATCTGTTCTCCTGGTGCACGAAATGCTATGCTCGTGTCGCTCGACAAAGAGACCGGCGCGGAACGATGGCGCGCCGCCGTACCGGATTATGGTGACCGAGGCTCAAATGGTGCTGGGTATTCATCGGTCGTGATTTCAGAAGCGGCAGGAGTCAAACAATACGTCCAGCTAACCGGTCAGGGAGTGATTGGAATACGGGCCCGTGACGGCCACTTCTTGTGGGGTTACAACGACGTGGCCAACAACACTGCCAATATTCCAACATCGATCGTTTCAGGTGACTATGTATTCTGTTCCACCGGTTATGGCACTGGTGCCGCCTTGCTTCATTTGACGCGTGACCGAGACGAGATCCTGGTAGAAGAAGTCTATTTTTTAAAGGCCAAGACATTTCAAAATCACCACGGTGGTATGATTCTCGTCGGTGATTATATTTATGCTGGTGCACAACACAACGAAGGCTTTCCGATTTGCATCGAGTTGAAAACGGGGAAAGTTGCCTGGGGCGGAAACCAACGTGGTCCCGGCAGCGGATCGGCAGCCATCACTTTTGTGGATGGTAAGCTGATTTTTCGATACCAGAATGGAATCGTGGCCCTGATTGATGCTAATGAGAAAGAATATCGCCTCCGCGGTAGTTTTATGCCAGGGTACCAAAAAGATAATAGTTGGGCTCATCCTGTCGTCGCGGGCGGTCGTTTATACCTGCGCGAACAAGACCGTATTCTTTGTTATGACATTCGGAAATTATAATGTCCCCGACGTGTGCACCTGTGTCCCGTGACTTGCGTTCTTACTTTTGTCATAATGCAAATCCCTTTTTAATCAACCAAGGTGTAAAGAAGTTGGATTGTTTTCAATACAGGTTCTGTGCAAATCATTGCAGTCCCCATGGGATCCTGTCTTTCCGTCGCTCCTTTCCAATAAAAACCATAGTACCTGAAAAACGTAGTTCTGGATAAACAACCATTTCAAAAAGTACCGTTTTCCCATTTTCGCACCGCCTAAGATCATCTCTCTAATCATCGAGTCAATCCGTGAAGATAACATTACAGTCAACACAACTTGGTTTGCTCAATTCGACGACAAGGTTGCCATTTCGGTACGGCAAAGCCTGCCTCACAAGCTGCCCTCAAGCCGTGCTTCAAGCCTGCATTGAAGTCGATGGTCAGCAACATACTGGTTATAGCGGTGACTGTCTGCCACCTGGCTGGTTCGACAAGTCTCCTGAGAAAAATTATGAACAGCAAATTGACGATATGTTGGCTGTCATTGCCTTGGCGCAAAAATTATTCCTGGAACGCTGGCAGCAGCCGTGCGAATTTTTTACTGCTTGGCTGGATGTCAATCATGACTTGCACGCCCTGGCCAAGGAACAACAAATAGAGCCACTATTGGCCAGTTTCGGGGTGAGTATCGTCGAACGGGCTGTCATGGACGCAATTTGTCGGGCGGCAGGCTGTTGTTTTGCCACTGCCGTTCGCCGCAATCTGTTTCACATTGTCCCAGGTCGAGTCTACCCAGAGCTGGCCGGAATCTTCCTGGCCGACGTGTTACCCTCAGATCCGATTTCATCCGTTTCCGTCCGACATACAACAGGATTAGGCGACCCTCTTACTACAGCAGACATTCCCGATGATGAACGCCTCAATGATGGTTTTCCACAATCGCTGGAGGAATACCTACAACAAACCGGTGTACGGTACTTAAAAATCAAAGTCTCTGGCCAACTGGACCACGACATCGAACGGCTTCATGTGATCAAGACACTCGTTGAACGCCAATGGGACGACAATTATCGCATTACCTTGGATGGTAATGAACAGTACGGCAGTGCGGACCAATTTGAGGAATTGATCGACGCATTACAATATCGACCGCAGCTTCGAGGCTTGTTCGACAACACTTTGGCAATTGAGCAACCGCTAGAACGGGCAATCGCTTTGGAATCAACCCACACGGGTGGAATTCGTGAACTCAGCCGTTCCAAGCCGGTAATCATTGACGAATCCGATGGAACTCTTGATGCGTATGGCCAAGCGATCGAACTTGGTTACCGCGGTATCAGTAGCAAAAACTGCAAAGGCCCCACCAAGAGTTTATTGAATGCTGCACTGACTTGGTTACACAATAACCGGGGAACGGATCATCAGTATCTCATGACCGCAGAAGACCTTTGCAGCGTGGGTATTGTGCCGGTACAGGCAGATTTGTGCCTGGCAGCTACTCTGGGATTGGATCATGTGGAGCGCAACGGACATCATTATCATCGTGGTTTATCTTATCTGCCTATAGCAGAACAACAGGCGGCTTTAAGCGCACATGGTGATTTTTATAATGCACAACACGGTATCATCAGTCCACGAATCGTTGCTGGGAAATTCAACCTCTCGTCGTTACAGTGCATTGGCTTTGGTTTCGATGTCGAACCCGACATGAATGCACGCCAGTCTCCGGACGAATGGGAATTTGCTTCCTTGGGAATATCAACCTGATCAAAACAATCTTTGTGGGTAGCTGCCCGCTATCAAATGATCTGCAGGGGTACAACACTCGCGCGAGCCTGTTCTATGAGATGCCGACCACAAAGCTAATCTCGCTCCTGAACACATTGATCACAGCCTGCTTGGTCCTGGAGATCGCTCGCAGGCCTGTGGTGGACTGGGGCATGCTCCAGCAAGATGAACCTGCAATCAGTTCGGGCATTGGTGTTATTATTTTTACAGAAAATGGATTCCAAGCGCCTGAAAAAGCCAGGCGTTGAATCGAACAACCGGCCGAGCGATTCAGGGTTGACCGAATTAAATAGGTGCTTCCTGATTGCAGTTTTTGGATGCTTTCACAGAACATGGGGAATACCAGGACGCATTCACTCATGGCTGGTCGCAACTTATTGGTGGGAAGCTGAGAATGAGTCTCCTGACCTCACAATCTATCTTGCTGCTAATTCTCCCCAAGTGCTATAGAACTTGCGTTTTCGATGCCAAAGCGTACCTGTAATGGTTTCACAGCCATTTCGTCGTCTCGCAGCGCTTCCATCGCCTTAACGACCGCCTCAGCAGCCTGCAACGTCGTAACACAAGGTACACCATGTTGTACCGCTGCGGCTCGGATATGGCCTTCGTCCGTCCGAGCTCCCTTACCACTGGGTGTGTTCATCACCAAAACGACTTCGCCATCATTTAAAAAGTCAAGCAGATTCGGCCGTCCTTCTTTCAGTTTCTTGACCCTTTGTACTGGTATCTGGTTTTCCTGAAAACAGCGGGCTGTTCCGTCGGTTGCCAACAATTGGAAGCCCATTTCGGTAAGCCGTCTTGCAAGTTGTACAAACTGCTCTTTGTAACGTGAAGTAACACTGATAAAAATCGTGCCGTCCGTGGGCAAGACAACGTCCGCAGCCAGTTGGCTTTTAGCAAATGCGATGGAGAACCGGCTACTGACCCCCATCACTTCGCCTGTACTTTTCATTTCTGGTCCAAGTACAATGTCAACGCCGACAAACTTGCGGAACGGAAAAACGCTTTCCTTGACAGACACATCGGCGGGTACAGGTTCGGAATCGATCCCTAGTTCTTCCATCCGACTACCAGCCATCACTTTGGCAGCAATTTTTGCAACTGGCATTCCTGTCGCTTTGGCAACAAAAGGTACAGTCCGACTCGCCCGAGGATTAACCTCTAACACATAGACATTCGTTTTGCCATCTTCTCGCTTGACCGCGTATTGCACGTTCATCAAGCCGACGACACGAAGTTCTTGGGCCAGGGCATGGGTTGCCCTGCGGATATCGTCGATCACGGGGCCAGGTAGACTATAAGGCGGTATGGCACAAGCTGAATCACCCGAGTGAACACCTGCTTCCTCGATGTGTTCCATGATACCTGCCACAACTACTTGATGCCCATCAGAAATGGCATCTACATCGACTTCGGTAGCATCTTCCAGAAAACGATCAAGGAGAACAGGTTGACCTTGTCCCACACGAAATGCCTCAGAAACAAATTGCTCCAGCTGTGACTGGTCGTAGCAAATCTCCATCGCCCGGCCGCCCAAAACGAAACTAGGGCGGACCAATGCTGGAAAGCCCACCTCTTTGGCTTTGGCCCGCGCCTCATTCATAGTGCGCACGATCGCATTGGACGGCTGTTTTAAATCCAACCGCTGCAATAACTGTTGAAACTTTTCTCGGTCCTCGGCGGCCTCAATCGTATCCACGCTGGTACCGATGATCGGTACTCCAGCTGTCGCTAGTGCGCGGGCCAGATTGAGAGGCGTCTGACCGCCAAACTGTACGATCACACCATCAGGCTGTATCCGATCGTAAACATTGAGGACATCTTCGGCCGTCAAGGGTTCAAAGAATAACAAATCACTCGTGTCGTAATCGGTACTGACCGTCTCAGGATTTGAATTAACCATCCCCGATTCAATCGCCATTTCACGTAGTGCCAAGCTGGCATGAACACAACAATAGTCAAATTCAATTCCTTGTCCAATACGATTGGGACCACCCCCCAAAATCATAATTCGTTGTTTGTCGGGTGTTTTCGCAGGCGTCTCGTCTTCGTCTTCATAAGTCGAATAGTAATAGGGCGTATATGCTTCAAACTCAGCGGCACATGTGTCTACCGACTTAAACGTTGCCACGATACCCCGCTGTTTACGTTGATCACGGACCTCCATTTCGGCCATGTCCCACAAGGTTGCTAACTGCCGATCCGAAAAACCAAATTGTTTCGCGCGTCGCAAAAGGTCATCATCGGCCTGATCTATTGAACCGATCGACCTTAGCTGATTTTCCAAATCGACAATCTCAGCGAGGTGATCAAGAAACCACGGGTCTATTGCCGTCAGGTCATGGATCTTCTCGACCGACATACCACTTTTGAGGGCATATCGTAAAAACCACACCCGTTCCGGCACAGGTGTCGACAATTTCGATCGGATTTCATCTTCCCCAGGCTGCTCGTCCGTCCCCCAAAGATCTTGCTTGTCACACCCAAAACCAAAGCTACCAATTTCAAGGCCACGCAATGCTTTCTGGAAAGACTCTTTGAACGTCCTCCCAATCGCCATGGTTTCCCCCACACTTTTCATTTGCGTTGTTAAGGTTGTGTCAGCTTCTGGAAATTTTTCAAATGCAAAACGTGGTATTTTGGTCACGACATAATCAATCGTCGGTTCAAAACAGGCCATCGTCTCACGCGTTATATCATTCGGCAATTCGTGCAACCGGTATCCAACTGCCAACTTGGCCGCTATTTTTGCGATCGGAAAACCCGTTGCCTTCGAGGCCAAGGCACTAGAACGGCTGACACGGGGATTCATCTCGATCACAATCATTCTGCCTGTGTGCGGATGTATAGCGAATTGGATATTGGAACCTCCCGTCTCGACACCTATTTCCCGAATCACTGCCAAACTTGCGTCACGCATTCGCTGGTATTCTTTGTCTGTTAATGTCTGCGCCGGCGCAACAGTAATCGAATCTCCCGTGTGCACTCCCATGGGGTCAAAGTTTTCAATCGAGCAAATAATTACCACGTTGTCATCCATATCACGCATCACTTCCATCTCGTACTCTTTCCAGCCTAGCACAGATTCCTCAATGAGCACTTCGGTGATAGGAGACAGATCTAAACCGCGACGAACCAACGTTTCAAATTCTTCTTTATTGTAGGCTATCGATGAACCACTACCCCCCATCGTAAAGCTAGGACGAACCACACATGGCATGCCAACCGTCGATGCGACACGTCGCGCTTCTTCCAAATTATGTACCGTCTCACCTTGGCAAACTTCCAAACCAATATGCTCCATCGCGGTCTTAAATTGGTCTCGTTCTTCCGCCTTGGCTATGACTTTGGTGTTGGCCCCAATCATTTCAACGCCATACTTTTCCAGTACCCCGTGTTGCGACAATTCCATGGCCAGATTGAGGCCCGTTTGTCCACCCAACGTGGGAAGCAAGGCGTCAGGTCGTTCCTGCTCGATAACCTTGGTAACCACCTGCCACGTCAGCGGCTCGATATATGTCCGATCCGCCATATCGGGATCAGTCATAATCGTTGCGGGGTTTGAATTGACAAGAATCACCCGAAAACCTTCCTCACGTAGGGCTTTGCAGGCCTGGGTGCCCGAATAGTCAAACTCACAGGCCTGGCCAATCACAATGGGACCAGAACCAATCAGTAAAATAGTTTCCAAATCGTCACGTCGCGGCACGTTGTCCCTTTCCGTTTATCGCTAGAGGACGTAACCCTAATGGGTGTCTGAGCGGCAGAAGAACCCCCTGCTGCAGACAAAAACTTCTCGATGCTAACAGGGAGAAGACCTCCTGTTCAAGACCCGACAAATCCAAAATAACTTTTCCAATTGTTATGATCCTCACCGGATGCCTAAAAAATGGGCATCAATGCCTCTGCATTAGTTGACCACTCGTCGTAAACCTTTTAGTATAAATATGTTGTTTCAATACCTCCGCCATGACCAGATTTCGATAGAAATGAGGCACTGGTGACAAGTCCTGCCCGCGGTGGAGTCTTCAGCGAAGCGACCGACCGCCGCGTTATCAAATTTACCGAAAGCATTAGCTTCGACCAGCGATTGTATGCCCACGATATTGCTGCTTCGATCGCGCACGCGCGCATGCTAACATCTGTGCAACTATTGACCGCCGAGGAGTTGCAACAGATCGAATCCACCTTACACGAAATCGAACAAGAAATTCAAACCGGACAATTTTCGTTTTCCGACGACCGCGAAGATGTCCATATGAACATTGAAGCTGCCCTGACAGAACGACTCGGTGATGTCGGTCGCAAATTGCATACCGCTCGTAGTCGGAACGACCAGGTTTCTACTGATCTGCGTCTCTGGTGTCGGGATGCAATGGATCGAATTGATCAGCGTCTGCTTGATTTACAACAGGCTTGGGTCGATCGTTGCGACAAAGATGCCGGAATAATTATTCCGGCTTATACACACATGCAACGTGCACAACCGGTCCTTGCGGCTCACAATTGGTTAGCACATTGTGAAAAACTGGAACGTGATAGAGGTCGGTTAGCAGATTGTCGACGTCGCTGCAACATTTGTAGCCTTGGCACGGCAGCAGTTGCAGGGACCAGCCTGTCAATTGATCGTGATCTAGTAGCCAAGTCATTGGATTTTGATGGAGTAGCCGCCAACAGCCTGGACGTCTCCAGTGACCGCGATTTCGTCATTGAATTGGCGTTCGCTTTAGCGATGATCTCCGAACATCTTAGTGGTTGGGCCGAAGATTGGATTCTTTGGTCGACTGTCGAGTTCGGTTTTCTCAAGCTGCCAGACAAATTTTGTACCGGGTCCTCTATCATGCCACAGAAAATCAACCCTGATGTTCTGGAATTAATTCGCGGTAAAACAGGTCGCGTTATTGGTAACCTGACTTCTCTACTGACATTAGTTAAGGGATTGCCGTTGGCTTATAATCGAGACTTGCAAGAAGACAAACTGCCTCTATTTGATTCGGTGGACACCGTCGAGAGTTGTTTGGAGTTGGCAGTGCCATTGGTTCTCGCGGCTAATTTGAATCGTGAAGCCATCAAAGCGCAGCTGGACAAGGGTTTTCTTGATGCAACAACATTGATGGAATATATGATCAAGCAGGGAATTGCGCAGCGGACAGCTCACGAATTGGTTGGCACATTGGTGCGCCAGGCCGTGGAACGCGGTTTGCCATTGGGCCAGCTGCCACTGGAAGATTTCCTCGCAGCACACCCGCTTATGGACAAAAACGTTTACACCGTGCTGGGAGTGGAGAATGCGGTTCAGGCTTTTGTGAGCTATGGATCCACCGCACCACAGGAAGTGGCGCAACAGATTAAGCAATGGAAAACAAAACTTCAAGACAGTTAATTTACCGTATTGTGATTGAAAAGAGTTTTGAGACGAGTCGGGTCAAACACTAAGTCTATGGACATGCTCCTGCAGGTTCATAGATAGTCAGCACTTCACACTGGAACTCCCGAATCCAGAATGATTCGCCCTCCAGCCCTACTGGATTTAACAAATGAGCAGGTATCCCATTCTCCTACGAAACAGAAAAACGGTCATTTATTTACGACTGGTGGTGGCACTGGCACTTGTTACAACACCACTCATCCAGTCAGTTTTGGCAAGTGAAACAGATCCAGCCGTATTGGCTATTATTGAGGCAAGCCCACAGTCACCTGCCGAAAAAATTCAAGCTGCTAAAGTTCTTATTAATCTCCAGCGTTACGATTTGGCAAAAGAATATCTGCAACAGGTGATTGGCCAGCAACTGAGTACGGGCGCCTGGGCATCACTCCATGATCGTTTTGGTTCTGCTCTCTTTACGCGCATGGCAATTGACTCTGACTTACAGCCTAGTGGAGCCAAACTGTCACGTCTTGTCATGGAAGCTGCCCGTAAAATGACACGGGATTTACGGCGCGTCAAAAAATCGATTAACGACCTTACCAGTGAAACGGAAGAAACTCGATTCCATGCAATGGCCAAACTACAGCGGGCTGGACCTGCTGCCGTCGCACCCCTTTTAGCAGTTCTCACCGACAGCCAGCTGGCAGCATCCCATCAGGTCACTGGCAGAGCCATGTTGGCGTTGGGTCCTGCTGCCGTCGATCCGTTGGTGGCCGTACTGGCAGCTAATACCCCATTGATCCGACTGAAAGCGATGCAGTTGTTAGGTCAGCTACAGGATCAACGGGCGGTCACACATTTGATTGGTCCAGCCTTTTCGTCTTCGGAGAATCCCGATGTACAAAAGGCCGCACGAATAGCACTAGGCCATATTGTCGGTGTAGAGCCACAGCTGTGGGAAGCAGAACGTGTGCTGCAACACGAAATCAAGCAATTTCAGTCGAAGCAGTTACCTTGGACAGTAGACTTAAATCAACAAGTTTCCCGCTGGCGATGGCGGCAAGAAGATGAGTCGCTGATCGTAGAGCACGTCGATGTGGACGTCGCAAGGGCTCAGGTAATGGCCCAGCTGACAGAAGCGTTAAGCCTTATCAGACCACACCGTGACCAATATCGGCTGCAGTTCCTCTCGGCCCAATTGGCAGTAGCTAAGCTCGAAACAGGCCTCCACAAACCACTACCGACCAAGGTCATCCGTTGGGCTCTGGACCATGACATTGCCATGCTGGAAGCGGTCTTGCAGCAATCACTTCGCCACGCCCAACCGGCCCAGGCCATTGCCGCCCTGGAAGTTCTGGAGACCTGCGGTACTAGCGGGCTGCTAACGAGTTCGCCTTTAAAACGACACCCTATAGTACGTGCCCTGGACGATCCCCATCGTCGCGTTCGTTTTGCCGCAGCCAAGGCGATCATGCAAATCGACCCCCATGCATCTTATCCTGGTTCCAGCCGCTTTGTTACGACTTTGCTTCACTTGGGGCTCTCCACTGGGGAGCGGCGGGCACTGATCGGGTTTCCCCGTCTGGAACGTGGCAGCGAGATAGCCGGTTTGCTCGAAGAGCTCGGTTATACCACCGATTTGGTTACCGATAGCAAGCAGTTTTTTCGCTTGGCAACCCAGTCATCCGATTACGATCTGGCTTTTCTAAGCGATACAACTCGTTGGCCCAATGTTCACCAGTTGCTTCAGTCGCTGCGCTTGGATCACCGTAGCGCAGATCTGCCGGTAGCCGTTATGGACCACTGGGGTAAACAGGAAACAGTTAAACGTATTACTGCACAGGACCCACTGACAATCGCTATTGTCGAACCATTCTCCGTAGAAGCGATGAGGCTGCACGTTCATAATTTAATCGAGAGGCAGGGTCGTCACTACGTGCCTCCTGGGGAGCGGTTGCAACACGCGAAACTAGCGATGTCCTGGCTGGTTGGTCTGGCCGAAAATAAGGAGCGATACGGTTTTTACGAGATACTTTCCTGGGAATCCCAATTGGAACGTGCCCTTTATGTGCCCGCACTGAGTCTGGATGTTACCCGCTTATTAGGGTTGCTTGGATCACCAACAGCCCAACGTGCGCTGATCGCTATGGTAAACGAACATGCGCTCCCGATTGAACAACGGCAGGCTGCCGCCCATGCTTTCCAACAGGCAGTCGACCGTCGTGGAATTTTACTGAGAACCAATGAAATTGTTGCGCAATATAACCGGTACAATGCGAGTCGTAACTTAGGAAAAGAAACGCAGGATGTTTTAGCATCCGTGTTAGACATTTTAGAATCTCATCGACTTCGTGCCAAAATATGATTACACCGTTCCCGTTCACTGGATGCCGACAACTTTAGCTTTTCCCATGCCTCCTTTTGATTCCAGCCTCCATCAAGTCGGCCCCCCTGTCGCCGGGCTTATAGGAAATAGCCCGGCCATGGAGCTAGTCTACCAAGTGACACGGCGGGTTGCTCGAAACAAAGCATCCGTTTTACTGCAGGGAGAAACCGGTACCGGCAAAGAGTTGATTGCCAACGCGATTCACCAATTAAGCGACCGTCGTGGCGGTCCTTTTGTGAAAGTGAACTGTGGCGCTCTACCGGAAAGCTTACTGGAAAGTGAACTTTTTGGTCATGTCCGCGGGGCCTTTACCGGGGCTGTCAACAATCGAACCGGCCGCTTTGAAGCCGCTCACGGTGGTACGATTTTTCTGGACGAAATTAATTCGACATCGCTGCATCTACAGGTCAAATTGTTGCGTGTCCTACAGGAACGCGAATTTGAGCGCGTCGGCGACACCCAAACAATCCATGTTGACACAAGGGTCATTGCTGCAAGTAACCGCAATTTAATGGAAGAGGTTGGTAATGAGCTATTCCGCGAAGACTTGTATTACCGTCTCAATGTTGTCCCCATCAACCTACCGCCATTACGGGAAAGATTTGAAGACATCCCCGAGTTAGTAATTCATTTTCTTAACGTATACAATGAAGCTAACGATCGTTATGTTGTACACATCCAAAAAGAAGCGTTGGAATCACTGCAAGCCTACAGCTGGCCTGGAAATGTCCGCGAGCTGCAAAATTATATCGAACGCGCTGTAGTTCTTTCTGAAACAGATGAATTAACTTGTGACTTGTTACCAGATCAAGTTTTGGGCCGGATGAGTCACCCTATGCACCTTCCCGCCGCCGATCTGGAAACACTGACCCAACAGGTTGTGCAGCGCGGCCTCGCTGATACCAGCCCAAGTGAAGATAGCCTGTACAAAAAAGTGGTCAATCGAGTCGAACGTGAACTGATCGCTCAAGTCATGCTGGCATGCAATAATGTACAGACCAAAGCTGCCGCCAGATTGGGGATTAACCGTAATACTTTGTACAAAAAACTAAAGGACTATAGCTTAGAGCTGTAAGTTGACTGCACATTTGTTTGACATGGGAAAATAATACATTCAGGAAATCAAAACTGGTTCTGCTGTACGTCAAACAATATCAATATACTTGGCGCTGCTGCACCAAAATAAACTCCATAGAGATCCCAGCACATTATGTTTTCCGGAATATCCCTGTTATGTTTCACGGTTAGTTATATTGTGTCATTGGTTCTAGAGATGACGCGTCTCTTCTTTCGGGTGGGTTTTCAGTTTGTGTTAATGTTGGGATTTGCGACTGCGGGGCTTATCACGCATACAATTTTTCTGGGTATGCACGCACGCTACGAACTGGCTGATGGCTTGCCGTTATCAAGCTGGTTCGATTGGTGCCTTGTTGTGTCATGGATATTGGTCGCTGGTTATCTGTTGTGGGTTTGCTACCGACCGCGAATGGCACTTGGTCTGTTTGTGCTACCTTTAGTATTGTCACTGATCGGCCTTGCCTGGTTGCTGCAGGATTTACCTCCGTTTACCGTGGACGAGGCCAGGCGTGGGTGGGGAATATTTCACGGCTCTGCACTACTATTAGGCACCGTAGTTGTTGCCATGGGGTTTGTTGCGGGCCTGATGTACTTGATTCAGTCAAGACGCCTAAAACACAAACTTCCCCTGTACCATGGCTTGGAATTACCTAGTCTGGAATGGCTGCAGTCCGCCAATACTTGTTGTCTGGTAATTTCCTCGTGCTTTCTCGTGCTGGGACTTGTTTCGGGAATTATTCTTAACCTTGTTAAATCTGCCAGTCAGTCCCAATATACTCCCTGGTCTGATCCTGTTGTGTGGGGATCTGGTTTTTTACTGCTTTGGCTGGTAGTGGCATTACTTTTTAATCGACTTTACAAACCTGCCCGTCAAGGTCAAAAAGTTGCCTATTTGACAATGGCCAGTTTCCTTTTTGTTCTCCTGGCGGTGGGGATGGCTTTGTTTGCTCGACACGCCAGTACACCCAGCACCCGTGAAGCAATCCCTTCTGTGCCCAGGCAACACCTCTCGGCCGTATCAACGGGCAACAACCAGGCGCAGCTTTGGTTAAGCTTGAACAGCGTGTCGGCCTGTCTCTGCATAAAAACGGTCCATCGTGGCAGAGGGAGGACACCTTGAAGCTGCAAATTATCGGCTGTAGCCATCACACGGCTCCCTTGGAAATCCGGGAACGTCTGGCATTCCGGCCGGATCAAGTACCAGTCGCACTTCACCAATGGCGAGATCGGTTTCCGCAATCCGAAGCGGTCTTGTTGTCGACTTGCAATCGTGTGGAAATCTTTGTGGCTAATGAGTTACCGACGGACAACCCTACCCACCGCGATGTCGTTGATTTCCTGGCGGATTTTCACGGGCTGGACGCGGTAGAGATTATGGACTGGATTTTCGAACGTACCGGCGAAGACGCTATACGCCATCTGTTCACGGTTGCCGCCAGCCTTGATAGCATGGTAGTCGGCGAGCCGCAAATCCTGTCGCAAGTCAAACGGGCGTATGAACTGGCTATTAGCGGACATAGCGATGGACCTTTGACGCATGCCGCTTTTCAGGCTGCTGTTCGCTTGGCTAAACGAGTTGCTAACGAAACAACAATCCATCGTCGCCGTGTTAGCATCCCCAGCATAGCAATCGCCGATTTTGCGACGCAAATCTTTGAGAGATTTGATAATAAGCAGGTTTTGGTAATCGGTGCCGGCGAAATGGCAGAAGAAACCTTGCACTATGTCGTTGATGCTGGTGCTCAAAAAATTACTGTCGTCAATCGCCATGCCGATCGTGGAAAGCAGTTGGCCGCACAATTCGGCGGTTCGGCAGCATCTTTTGAAGATCGCTTTGATTTCCTGGTGGATGCCGACCTGGTTATCAGTACTACCGGCCGTGGAGATCCTGTCGTTACTTTATCCGAATTTGAAACAATTCAGCGGCGGCGCAGTCAACGACCATTATTTATCCTTGATCTTGCCGTTCCACGCGACATTGATCCTGCGATTGGTGATTGTTTGGGAGTGTATCTGTATTCGATTGATGACCTTAAACAGGCCTGCGATGCAAATCGAAAGGCCCGCGCACGCGAATGGCCCTTAGCAGAAAAAATTCTGGCTCAAGAAACCGCCAATTTTATGGCTGACCTGCATCACCGAGCTACGGGCCCGACAATCAAACGCCTCAAAGCTCGTGCTGATGAAATTCAGGAAGAAGAGTTGCGACGACTGTTCAACAAACTGGAAAACGTCGATCAAAGCAGTCAACTTGAAATTGCTCGCAGCTTTGAACGACTCGTCAACAAATTACTTCACCCGCCCCTAGAGTCGCTCCGCGACGAAGCTAAGAGTGGTTCATCGCATCGTTTACTCGATGCTCTTCGCAGGCTGTTTCAGATTACCGACTGAATCATGATTGCGATTCGCTTGGCAGGTAGCGCCATGTGACCTTAATAATCGCTCGTGAATGACTGCCCTTAAAGGATACGTATGCAGCAAGACTCTAAAGAAAAGATCGCCCATTGGCTAACAACTGCCGAGAAACCCATCGTATTCACTGGAGCAGGAGTGAGTACCGAAAGTGGAATTCCGGACTTTCGTTCACCAGGCGGCGTCTGGTCAAAATACAAAACCGTTTATTTTGATGAGTTTCTTCAGTCTGCTGATGCACGACGCGAATACTGGCGACAAAAATCTATCATCCACCGTGATCTTGCCGTCGCAATACCAAATATTGGGCATCATGTTATTGCTGACTGGGAAGCGCGTGGTTTTATTCATGGTGTTATCACACAAAACATCGATGGATTGCACCAGATAGCTGGCAACAAAAATGTGCTGGAGCTTCATGGGTCAGCCAGGAAGGTTTCCTGCCTGGACTGCAATACATATTATGAT
The DNA here is from genome assembly GCA_964393615.1 of uncultured Pirellulaceae bacterium. GTDB lineage: Bacteria > Planctomycetota > Planctomycetia > Pirellulales > Pirellulaceae > CAYMUR01. Next base: position 26,210 of record CAYMUR010000007.1, on the reverse strand, counting down.
GCTGAACCGATGGTTCTTCAATTTCGACAAACTAACCAAGTGCCACGTTGCACGAAGTGTACGGAAGGTCGCCTAAAACACGCCACTATTTCGTTCGGCCAGGAATTACCAGCTCAAATTTTGAATATGGCCGTAGACTGGTGTGAAAAATCTCGCTTGCTGCTGGCGATCGGTTCCTCACTGGTGGTTTCACCTGCCGCTGACTTACCCTTATTGACCACACGGTATGGAGGACAACTCGTTATTATCAATCGAGACACTACTCCCTTGGACAAAGTAGCGGATCTAGTGATCCACGAAACAATCGGTGAAACTCTATCTGTTGTTAATGGTTGTCTAAAAAAAACATTGTCGACATGACAAACATCGCCACCATCAAAGATTTTTGATTGTACTCGTGTTCACGCGGAGAGTAGTTCACCCAACCCTTGCTTCGCATTTTGTTTACAAACATGCCGCACAAAAAACATTTATTTTCATGCGGCTATTTTCTCTACGTCGTCCAACTTCTTGCGGTCTGCCAGCAAAGGCCAGTCAATGTTGATGTAATAGGTTAATCCCATTCATCTTCTTCGGCCTCAGAGGCTTCTCCCGCTTCTCCCGCTTCTCCCGCTTCTCCCCAGTCATCGTCAAAGTCGTCGTCAGGATCATCGGCGTCGTCATCTTCAGCATCTACTTCTTCCCATTCATCTTCGGCATACTCGTCGTCATCATCATCGTCGGCGTCGTCGTCGTCATATTCGTCGTCATATTCGTCGTCGTACTCGTCGTCCTTGTCGTCCTTGTCATCTTTGTCATCGTCGTACTCGTCATCTTTGTCATCGTCGTACTCGTCATCCTTGTCATCGTCATACTCGTCAGCAGCAGCGACGGGTTGGATTTCTTGTGATACGGCTATGTTGGTGTCGTCCAATGGTTCACACCCTGGCTCGCTGCGTTCTGAAATTCTCACTGCGGACTCCTCCTCGTACTCTCGTTTTCCTGATTGAGACGGATTAGGGTTGGCTTTTTCCAATTCTTGTTCCTTCAATACCGTTTCTGCAAGAGCCATCACCGGTTGGATTCGCAAGAACTCACGACGTGGAAGATCTTCAAGGCTTTGCAGACCAAATAGTTGTAAAAAACGTTTTGACGTACTGTAAAGGTAGGGCCTGCCCAATTCTTCGCTACGTCCACCAATCCTTACCAAATCTCGTTCTATCAATTGTCGCAATACCTCGCCACATCCCACACCTCGAATCGACTCGATTTCCGCCCGTAACACGGGCTGGCGATAGGCCACCACGGCCAGTGTCTCCAGCGCGGGAGTAGAAAGACGCTCTTCACCGGGCATACTGGGCACTCGACGCAACCATGGCGCAAATCGTGGTCGGGTGAGTAGTTGCAAGCCACCTGCCAGATCTTCCACTCGGAACGCCCTGTCCTCATGGTCGTACAACTGATTCAAGCGGCGAATTAAAGTACGAGCTTCGGTGCCGTCTGCCAGATGTGCAATTTTACTCAATTTACGTGTTGACAACGGCTCTCGAGCCAGAAACAGGACCGCCTCTAACCGCCGCAAACGGTTGTCTCGAACGCCATGCCAATCCATCGGCCCCGTCCTGGATGGCCGAAAATATCTTGATTTAAGGATATTCTGACTGGCTAATGGGTGTCGGTAACGCCCGCAAATACTATGGAGGCTTCGTGCGGGCTGGGAAATACTGCTGTTTAGTCGGTTAGCTTTCATGCTGCAAAATACGATAAACTCGCTTCATAAAGTGTGTCTAGTCGAGATTTTCAATGGCAACAATAGGTGACCGACAGATCGCGCGATTGTTAGCATTTGATAATTGCCTTATTTTTCAGGATCACTGTATTTTTTTAGTCTGTGCCCAAGACCTGATTCGCTCGGCGAATCAGGCCGCCAGCATGCTACTTTGTGCCTGATAAGTACTGGTTTTAGTTTACAGTATCGTACCGTTAGCTAGGACTTGCGAAAAGGTAGATTACAAGGGTCTGATTTGACAACGAGCTAGCTTATAATGATTTTTTTTAACCTTTACCAGGTGCCGCATTTTCCACCAACACTGCATTGATTTATGATTGATTCTATCTATCTCGACCACAATGCAACCACTCCAATTTACCCAGAAGTTTTGGAGTCCATGCAAATTTGCTATGAATCAAATTTGCGTAACGCTGCTAGTCCGCACTCATTCGGCCGACAATCAAAGGCGGTACTTGAAGGGGCTCGCGAGAAGATTGCAGAGTTACTAGGAGCCCAGTTAACCGGTAACAAACCAGATCAATTGATATTTACTAGTGGTGGGACAGAAGCCAACAATCTCGCCCTAGCAGGTATGGCTAGTCTGTCAGGCGGTCGCTTCATTGTCTCGGCCATCGAACACCCGAGCGTGCGGTTGATGGCCAATCAATTGTCTCAAAAAGATACCGACGTTGTGTGGCTTCCCGTCAACCGGTCAGGATCCGTTAATCCTGATGCTTTAAGACCCCTGTGCACAAGCGATACTCGCTTGGTTAGTGTCATGCTGGGCAACAACGAAACTGGCATTTTACAGCCAATTCGTGAAATAGTGGAAAGTTGTGGTGCCGGTATCCCCGTTCACAGCGACGCTGTCCAGGTCGTCGGCAAACAGAAGGTACATTTCCACGAATTAGGTGTGGCATCCCTCTCGTTCTCTGCCCACAAATTTCATGGCCCTATGGGCATTGGTGGGCTGTTGGTTCGTCACGGCGTACACCTTACGCCGTTGCTACACGGTGGTGTACAACAAATGGGCCTACGGCCCGGTACGGAACCCATTGCCCTGGCTGTTGGTATGTGCAAGGCCCTAGAGATTTGGCATGCCAATCCGGCTGGTAATATCAAACAACTAAAAGACCTACGCAATCGCTTCGAATCCCAGCTGCTCAATCAATTGCCCTGGATTGTGGTACATGGTATGGATCAACCCCGTTTGCCCCATACGAGCAACATTTCCTTTCCCGGTATCGACCGGCAGGTTTTATTGATGGCTTTGGACCAAGTCGGTATTGCCTGTTCGACTGGATCTGCTTGTGCCAGCGGATCTTCTGAGCCGTCCCCCGTGTTGACCGCCATGGGCTGCCGTGAGGACCTGATTCGGAGTTCATTGCGGTTTAGCCTAGGAATGACTAGCAGGGCCCACGAGGTAGATTGGGCTACCTCCCGCATCTGTAATGTTGCCAAAGACTTGTGTAATGGCACAAGAATTGGAAAATCGTTTTCTCTGTCTCGCGACGCAGCCCCAAAACGGCTATAATTCTGGGGACTTGATTAATTCCATTTTACATATCCCCTCCAACCTCTTGTGCCCTGGGAGCTGCTCTTGGTTGCCGGCATAGTTTGCATTCCACTTCACCGCCAGGATAAAACATCCTGTGCACCTTCAAAGCATGAAAATACTGCCGATTTATCGCTGCGCCAGTATGTCATTGGGCCAGAAAACTGTCTCTTGAAAGATTTACCCACACACATTCTTCATGGTGATAGAATCGGTTTTCCTTTGCTCCTACATGGTCCTTCCGGCACAGGCAAAACGGTTTTGTTGCATAGTTTGTTGAATCGCTGGGCTGCCGAAGATCATTCTCGCCATTTGGTCTGTTGCACCGGTAAAGATTTTGCTCGTTTTTCATCCAATCGATTGGGTGCGGATGCGATGCCATGGTCAACTGAATCAGCTGCAGGCCTAAATTTTTCTCAGACCAACAATCGGTTACCCGGCCAGATCCAATCAAATACCAGCATTAACCAAGAATTGTTGCTCTTTGTAGATAATCTTGAGGAGCTCAAAGGCCGCTCTGTGGCCCAGCGCTATCTTTGTCTTGTTCTAGACCACCTGGACTCGATTCAAGGTCGATTTGTCGCGACTAGCCGCCGCCCGCCTAGCGATCTTTCTCTGGAACCTAACCTGCAAAGCCGCTTGGCAGCCGGGTTGGTTTTAGCTGTCCAGCAACCAAAAGTAAAATCCCGGGCGGTCTTGTTGGCAAAGATTGCTGCTTCTCGTCAGTTAACGCTGACGCCGCCTGTTGCCAGCCAACTAGCCGACTGTCTGCCGGTAGGGTTTACGCAATTACGTAATGCTGTCATGAAACTCGAGCAGCAAATTGCACCGTCCACCAATATCACTCAGCCTGACGTTGATCTTTATCTTGACTCCTTGTCCATACCATCATCTTTACGACAGCTCGCTCAGCTTGTATGCCAGCACTGCATGATATCCATGAAGGAATTGAAAAGTAAGTCTCGTCAAAAATGTTATGTTCGTGCCCGCAGTTTTTTTATTTTTTTTGCTCGTACTGCGGTACACGCTACGTATGTTGACATTGCTACTTTTCTTGGCGGGCGCAACGAAACCACTGTTTCCCATGCTTTTAAAAAATGCTGCATAAAATTAAACGAAGATACTGACTGGTCTTGGTCCATTCAACAACTCCAGAGGCAGCTCAGCGCCCGTTAAACTGAACCTCGAAATTCAATTTTCCTAAAACACCTGGCCCTTTATATCCCGTCGATAATCTGTTGATACCTGTTGCTCTTTTTGTTCTTTTGTTTCGGCTCGCTCATGTCCACTATTTTAAGCACAAACTACCAACGGTTTGGCAACGGTTTGGTAACACGTTTTCCTGCTTGTGGTGTTTTCTTAAAACGACCACTACACTGTCTTTAGGGCGTTATTTAAATTTTGTCGCCATTTTTTTCCATTCATTATTACTACTATTCTTATAAGGTTCTAAATATTAAAAGAGTGCCGTGCTGCGTTTTGTTTGCCCAACATTTCGCCCCTGCACAAAAACACTTTTGATTATTGCTCAGAGAAAGCCCTCAACATGAAAATTAAAGCCGAACGAGAAAAACTTTTGTCAGCCTTTCAAACTACCGCTGCAGTAGCCCCCACACGCAGCCCCAAGCCCATATTACAAAACATCAAACTCGAAGTAAGCGATAGTGAAGCAACATTAATCGCAACAGATATGGAAGTAGGTATTAGGCTAGAAGTGCCAGGTATTGAGGTGAAACAATCCGGTACAGTCATGTTGCCTGCAGGACAGTTTGGGGCAATATTGCGAGAAAGCTCTGATGAATTCTTAAGTATAGAATCGGCGGAATCAGGAACTACCGTCTATGGCGATAGGAGTAAGTTTAATTTACCGAGTGAGAATCCAGAAGAATATCCTGATGTCGCTTTGTTTGAAGAGGAAAAGTACCACGAAGTACCTGCCTTGTTGTTGAGGGAATTAGTAAGACGGACAGTATTTGCAACGGATATAGAAAGCACTCGTTATGCCCTGGGTGGCGTCATGTTGGAGATGGAAGAAAATAAGGTAACAGCCGTAGGTACGGATGGCAGGCGACTGGCAAAAATGGAAGGCCCGGCTTTGGCTGTAGGTGGCCATCAAACAGTCGAAGCACAAACGATCGTGCCGACGCGAACGATGCAATTATTAGAAAGAGCAATCTCTGCTACGGACGCAGAAATAAAAATAGCAGCGAGAACAAACGATATCTTAGTAAAAAGTCAGAGGGCGACGATTTTTTCCAGACTTGTGGAGGGTCGTTATCCAAAATGGAGAGACGTTATACCGACTTGGTCAGATGGTCAAACCGTTGAATTGACGGTCGGCCCGTTGCTGTCGGCATTACGCCAAGCAGCGATAGTATCACGCGATGAAAGTAGAGGTATTGATTTCACCTTTGCGGAGGGGGCCTTGGTATTGTCAGGATCAACAGCGGATGTAGGTGACGCACGAGTAGAAATGCCGATAACTTATGCAGGACCATCGATAACAATAACGCTTGATCACAGGTTTGTTGCAGACTTTCTAAAGGTGCTAGACCCAGAGAAAAATATTAAATTCCAGATGAGAGATGCAGAAAGCGCCACGTACAGTATGACAGAAGATGGATACGGGTATGTTGTCATGCCGTTAGCCAAAGACAGGGCTTAGGAGATGAAAGAGGATGCCACGGAAGCGTAAGCCAAAGGGTGTAAAAAAAATAGGTGAGATTCTACCCCAGTTGATGGCACGTCGAGGTTACGCAGAGCAGCAACAAAGTAATGCACTGGAAAAAGCTTGGCACACAGCTGCCGGTGGCACATTTTCCAAGCACACTCGTGTAGGCCGGATTAGGGGAGGGGTCATGGAAGTAATCGTGCGAAATTCAGCCATATTGCAAGAATTAACCTTTCGCAAAGCACAATTAGTACGGAAACTGACAAATGAGTTATCGGAAAACAAAGTGTCTGATTTAAAATTTAGAATTGGACAGTTGGGGTAAAGAGTTAACCAGCTAAATTCCAAGAAATGATATGTAAACTATGAGTAAGACGAAACAAGCGGACAAAGATCAGCCACAGGGCGAGGGTAGTAAACAGCCTGTAGCAGATGCAAATTACGGTGCTAAGGACCTGGAACACCTCTCTGATTTAGAGCACGTCAGAGAGCGACCAAGCATGTACATTGGCGATACGGGGTCGCGCGGATTACACCACCTTGTCTATGAGGTAGTGGACAATTCGATCGATGAAGCAATGGCAGGTTTTGCAACCACCGTGACCATTTCAATTCACAGTGATGGTTCGGTAACTGTAGAAGATGACGGACGGGGTATACCGGTAGCCCAACATGAACAACTAACAGAAGAGCTTGGTAAAAAGGTTTCTACGCTCGAAGGCGTCATGACGGTGTTGAAGTTTGGTGGTAAGTTCCAAAAAGGCGCCTATCAGACATCAGGAGGCTTACACGGCGTAGGGGTTACGGTAGTCAATTTTCTGTCGGAATGGTGTGAAGTCCAGGTATATAGAGACGGCCATGTCTATCAGCAAGAATATGAGCGCGGCTTGCCTCAGGGCGAAGTAAGAACAGTAGGCGCCAGCCCCAAGGTAGGCACCAAGACAACATTTAAACCAGACTCACAGATTTTTAAAACGATAAAGTTTGTAGATGACGTGCTACAAAAACGTCTGCAAGAACTAGCGTTTCTCAACAGAGGTGTGCGCATCGTTTATGAGGATGAAAGGACCGATAAAAGCGTAGAATTCTACTATGAACGAGGAATCGTAGAGTTTGTCGAGTTCTTAAACAGAGCCAGTGAGCCGATCCATGGAGAGGTCATTTTCATACAAGGAGAATCGGAGGGAGTAGGATATGAAATCGCACTGCAATACTCCACTGAATTTACAGAAAATGTGCTTTCCTATGTAAACAATATACATACGACTGAAGGCGGAACGCACGTGACAGGCTTTCGCGCAGCGTTGACGCGTACGATGAATAGCTATGGCAAAAAGTCAGGCCTCTTCAAAGACATTGTGCCAACTGGTGATGACTTTCGAGAGGGCATCACAGCGGTCATTTCAATGCGAGTCCCCCATCCACAGTTCGAAGGCCAAACAAAAACAAAATTGGGAAACGGCGAGGTAGAAGGCATTGTGACGTCTGCAGTAGGGGACAGCCTGGGAAAGCATCTTGAAGAGAACCCCAAGGTAGCAAAAGCTATTGTGAGCAAAGGAATATTGGCTGCCGAAGCGAGAGTGGCTGCCCGGAAGGCGAAAGAACTGTTAAGAGAACGAAAGGGGGCGCTCTCCGGTGGTGGCTTGCCAGGTAAGCTGCGAGATTGTTCAAGCAAAGAAGTAGAGAAGTGCGAGCTATATCTTGTAGAAGGTGATTCGGCGGGTGGTAGTGCCGAAGGTGGTCGACTGCGAGAATACCAGGCCATTTTGCCACTTCGAGGAAAAATCATAAATGCCTATAAGTCGCGCGAAGACAAGGTGCTGGCGAATGAAGAAGTCCGCAGCATGATTCACGCCATCGGTGCGGGGATTGGTGATGATCAAGACCTGGAAAAACGCCGCTATGACAAGGTAATTGTCATGACCGATGCAGATGTAGATGGATCACACATTCGCACCTTATTGCTTTGTTTCTTCTATCGACAGATGTACAGCTTGGTGGAGAAGGGGCACGTATACCTGGCTCAGCCACCACTATTTCGTGTGAAACAGAAAAAGCGGACCTATTATGTGCAAAGTGAAGAGGAAATGAAGTTGCAGTTATTGGAAAATGGGCTCGGTGATTCGACGCTGGACTCCGGCGACGGAAAAGAGATATCTGGCAAGCAGGTAGAACAACTTTGCAGAACCCTGGCGGCGATGGAAGAAGCTATTTTGGCACTGGAGAAGCGTGGTATTTCACTAAAGGGCCACGCGCAGTTGCAAGAAACAGAATCAGGTAAATTACCAATCTATCATGTGTTTCTGGGTCGCGACGAACACTGGTTCTGTTCGCGTCAGCAGATGGAAGAGTTTCTCAAGTCACAAGAAGAAGCTACAGGCCAGGAATTGAATGTCACTGAAACACCTGAAGCGGGTGCGAATGGGAATGGGCAAACCGGCTCTTCGATCGCCTCGAAATTACATGTGACGGAATTGCATGAAGTGCGCACGATCAATGCACAGCTGCAGAACCTGGCAGAACTGGGTTTTGACGTCCAGTCTTTAATACCGCAGGATCGTACAGGCATAGAGGGTGCCCGCTACAAATTATGCCGGGGCGAAACAGAAATAGGACTGGAAGACTTACGTGGATTGCTGCCGGCTGTCCGGGCGGCAGGTGAAAAAGGTTTGACGATAACACGCTTCAAGGGGCTGGGGGAAATGAATGCCGAGGAACTGCGCGAAACGACGCTTGATCCGACTAATCGTACGCTTCTCAAGGTAACGATGAGGGATGCCAGTGCGGCGGATCATATGTTTCGGGTTTTGATGGGTGATAAAGTAGAGCCGCGGCGAGAATTCATAGAAAAACATTCCCTGGATGTACGCAACCTGGATGTGTGACAAGCGAACAGGTACATCATAGGTAGCAAGCACGAATTCTGCCCAACAAACTTGATGCCCAGTACCCGGCGATAGTGGAACGTTCATTGGCCAACGAACCTCGAGATGTTGTACCCATTTCGATTTAAACCTTTGTTTCGTCGTTACCTATGGGGTGGTCGTCGTCTGCAAAGCGTGCTGGGAAAATCCATCGGCGCAGGTGAGGATTATGCAGAAAGCTGGGAAACGGTTGACCATGGGGAGTACCAAAGCGTTGTTGCTCACGGCCCCTTCAAGGGTGTCACGTTGCACGAACTGGTAACACGCTTTGCAGAACCATTATTGGGCTGCCATAGTCCCCAGTCACAGTTTCCGCTGCTCTTTAAGTTTTTAGATGCCCGGCAAAACCTTTCTGTTCAGGTGCATCCAAATGACCAGCAGGCGGCCAATTTGGATCCACCGAGCCTGGGAAAGACAGAGGCCTGGGTCGTGCTCGATGCTCGGCCAGGGAGTAAGGTCTATGCGGGCTTAGCCCGTGGAGTGGATCGGGATAAAGTAGAGCACCGGATCAGGCAAGGCGATGTGGAATCCTGCTTGCATTACTTCGAACCAAAGGTAGGCGATTGTGTTTTCCTGCCAGCTGGAACGGTCCATGCCATAGGAGCGGGGCTGATGGTAGCGGAGATTCAACAAACGAGTGACACAACCTATCGGCTTTTCGATTGGGAACGTTTGGGGGCGGATGGAAAACCGCGTCAGGTTCACGTGGAACAGGCTCTGGAGGTCATTTGTTACGATGCGGGGCCTGTCAATCCACAGCCACCGATGAAATCCGACCGACCACATATTTCACGGTTGGTAGCGTGTGACAAGTTTATCATCGACCGCTGGGAATTTGACCAGATCCAACGACTCAAGAATGATTCACGATGTCATCTACTGGCAGTTCTTTCTGGAAGCGTGAGAGTAGAAAATGATCCTGTGCAATCGCCCTTGTCAAAGGGTGGTACCATGTTAGTACCGGCCGAGCTTGGCGCTGTTAGTATTCAGCCGCTTGAACAAAGTGTTTTACTGGACGTATATTTACCATAAACAAATAGATGTTATCGTAATGAATGCGGACACCAATGAGGTATTGTTGTGGATAAATATCAGGTACTGATTGTCGGCGTTGGTTCTATAGGTGAACGACATTTACGCTGTTTTCAAAAAACAGAATGTTGCCGAGTTGGCATCTGTGAGCCGAATGAAAATCTGCGATCTGCAATTTCTGCGCAGTACGATGTATTGCATGCAGCAGCTGATCTCGATGACGCTTTACAAGCAGAAACATATGATCTGGCGGTGATTGCTACACCGGCACAGCTTCACGTATCCATTGCCCAACGATTGGCCAAGGCGGGTATTCAGTTGCTGATCGAAAAACCGCTAAGTACATCGTCTGCCGGTATTGAACAACTAATACAAGCCGTCGAAGAAAAGTCGATAGCAGTGGCGGTGGGGTATACGCACCGAGCCCATCCGGCTGTGCAGGCCACCAAGCGTGCTATGGAGGAAAAACGGTTTGGTAAACCATTGCAGATTACCGTTGTCAGCGGTCAACATTTCCCAACACACCGACCCGCGTATCGAGAAATTTATTATGTAAACAGGGAAACAGGAGGTGGTGCTATCCAGGATGCGATGACCCATGTCATCAACTTGGCGGAGTGGCTGGTAGGTCCTGTTGAGCGAGTGTTTACCGATGCCGGTCACCAGGCATTGCCAGATGTGACGGTCGAAGATACAGTTCACACACTAACCCGTCACGGTGATGTAATGGGTAGTTTTGCTTTGAACCAGCATCAAGCACCTAATGAGACAACGGTCACGATTGTCTGTGAACAGGGAACCTGCCGTATCGATTATGCCAGACGTCGTTGGTCGTGGATGCTACAACCGGGTACAGATTGGCAACACGAAACCGTGGAACTGCCGGAACGAGACGCGCTGTATGTGGCACAAGCAAGCAACTTTCTTAATTATATAAACGGTACGGACAAACCACTCTGTTCGCTACAAGAAGCCATTCAGACGCTCCATGTCAACCTGGCGTCCCTGCGTAGCTTGGAAAGCGGTAGCTGGGAAAATGTAGGTGATAAACAGGGGTGATGATATTCCTGTCGCTACACCCCTTGTTGGTTCACGGGCAAAACAAGCAAGAAGCGTTAATTTGCAAATGGGGAGGCAAAGAAATGCCCCGGCACCCGACACGAATATTGTGACTAAGAAATCTCGCGGCGACCTTGGCCAAAGTGCATGTACTCGATCACTGCGCCATGTTCCTCGATAAACACGACGCGCAGTCCGTCCAGGGCATCGAATGGGCCGAGTAAGGTACGTTTTCCCACCAAGGCAAGATCCAGGTCGCTAACGGTATACGCGATGTGACAATGGTTGCGAACAGGCGGGGTGACAGGCGAGTCTGGTTCGTAGCGCAAGAATTCGATTCGGTAGGGATGATTTACCGGGTTGGTGACCCAGACTTTTGTCTCGGCGATATACACTTCATCAGGTTGGACCTGTTCGGTGACAACACCCGTTGGTGATACTGCATTTGATGATCCTAGAGATGGCTTGTGTTTGTGCCATCGATCAAGAGGGAAAGTGTCAGTCAGCAGTAGGTAATTCAACAATTTGTCCTGTAGCGGCTGATTGTTCTGCAGCCAGACATACGGCAACTGCAGCCCGAGAGTCGCTAGGTGGAACAATAGCTGGATCAACGTCATCATGGATACACTGTAGAAAATATTCCCACTCGGTCCTCAAGACACCGGTTCGTTGCCCGTGTAAAAAAGGCCAATACGTGGTATCGGGAAAACGTGTTGATGCTTGGTCAACCACTGCAAAAGACGGTGTCGTGTCGTTGATTTGAATAGACCCTGTGGTGCCAACAATCTGCATTCGTTCGTCGATCTGAAAGGGTGTCTTGCCGGGCAAGCACCAAACGACCTCACACACGCCAATCGCCCCATTGTCAAAACGATACATGGTCCAGCCGATATCCGGATGTTTGAAGTCGCGCACGCGGTGAGTTTGGGCATAGGCTGTTTTGACTCGGGCACCTGTGTACCACAGCATCAAATCCGTGTCGTGGATTGCGTCACCGATAATGGGTCCAATTTTGTCCAAGACTCCTTCGGTGACCCAGGCCGGCAGGTTGCGGCGAGCATAAATTGAAACAATTTCACCAATATTGCCTGCTTCAATTTCCGCTTTGGCTGCCGCATAACGAGGACTGAATCGGCAGATGTGGCCAACCATCAGTTTTCCCGATGCCTTGTCCGCCGCCTCCAGAATTCGATCACAGTCTGCCAGGGTGGAAGCCATAGGTTTTTCTAGAAAGACGTGTTTACCAGCTTCCAGTGCTGCTACGGCTGGCTCGACATGCTGGTCCCACATGGTGACCACACTGACGACTTCGACCTCGGGATCAGCCAACAGTTCATGGTAATCAGTGTGTGTTTTGGCAATACCAAATCGGTCAGCTACTTCCTGGACACGGCTTGGCCGTCGAGTACAGACGGAGTGCAGATTTGCAAACGGCAAATCGTATAAAATCTCACAATGCTTCTCGCCGAACCAACCCAATCCAATCACACCACAACGGATTTGTCGCATTCTATTTCTCCGGAAAACGCAGCGAATGTTGCCAACACCCCGTCACTGTAGCACATGGGAACGGTGTTTTGATGTAGGGGGAGAAGAAAAGAAGTCGACAGGCGACGACGGTAGCTCCTTGCGAAGTGCGCGAACTGCCGAGACGTCGGTACGAGCTCCGTAGGAAGGAAACCTTTTCTCAATGAATCGAGTTTGCCGGAACATTTATTGGATTCTACTGATTGGTCACCACCCGCTTGAAGGGCCATGGCTGGAAGGTTATGGTTCAAGTGTTTGCATACAATTCTGGTAGGTGAAGAATGTCGAGTGTTTGTTACGAGTCAGTCAGGTTGGCAATAGCCGGAAGGTAGGTTGAGATGGATGCATTTCGATTGGATGGTCAACGAGCCTTGGTAACCGGGGGTAGTAAAGGAATCGGGGCCGGAATAGCCAGAGGGTTGGCCGAAGCGGGAGCAGATATCATTCTGGTGGCGCGAGGACAACGAGAACTGGAACAAACCCGGGATGAATTAAGGAACACAGGACAATCGATCGGCATCATGGCATGCGATCTGTCTCAAGCAGATCAAATGGCAGCCTGTTTTGCAGACACAGAACGGGAACATGGCGCAGTTGATATTCTGGTCAACAATGCTGGTACGACAAGAAGGGCACCAGCCCACGAATTGTCGCTGGAGGATTGGCAGATTGTGTTGGACGTCAATCTGACCGCAGCATTCGGGATGAGTCAGGCATTTGCTAGGTCCCGGATTACCGCCAAAAAACCAGGCAAGATCATCAATATCGGTTCCCTGATGAGCAGTACAACCCGAAAAGACAATGCACCCTATGCTGCGTCCAAGGGTGGTATTTTATTGTTGACCAAAGCATTAGCGGTGGATTGGGCGCCCCATCAAATTTTGGTAAATGCGATTGGGCCTGGTTTTATCAACACACCCATGACCAAGCCGTTGGTGGACGACCCGGAATTCAACGAGTGGGTCGCAGACCGCTGCCCAGCGGGACGTTGGGGAACACCGGGAGATTTGGCCGGCGCGGCTGTTTTTCTGGCGTCCCCCGCCTCTAACTTTGTAACAGGACAGATGGTCTATGTGGATGGCGGTTGGTTGGCACGGTTCTAGATCCAGCAGCAGCAGTTTTCTATCGCGAGCATTGGAAATCCGCATGGCAGCAATGCCTCAAGAAAAAAAAGGCGGCCAGCTAAAAATGGCTGGCCGCCCATGAGATTCCAAAAAGATCAGTCGCTACAAGGTACCGTTTGGCGACACGCAGATTAATATTCAAGGCCCATGCGCAGTGCAAATCCACCAAAACCAACATCAGCCAATTCGGCATTACCAGAACTGTCAGCAGTGATGGCCGTATCACTCCACTGCCACCAGTGGCCACTAAATCCGTAGACCAATGTCAGGCCATTGCACAAGCAGCGTGTGGACTCCCAGCCCAACGCGAGTTCGATCATTGTTGTTTCGTGATCGATGCCGCTACCGGTAGTGTCGGCCAAGGAGCCGGCATTACTGAGACCGGTGTCGCCCATCAAAATCGAGAAACGAGTGGCGGCAAAAACACGACGATTATTGCAGACCTGGTGGCTGAGTTCGGTACCAAGCGTGCCGCCCCAATTATTTAAACCCCAATCCACGCCCGTACGGTCGGATCCTGTTGTGCCTGCTGTGTCGGAAATTCCCGAGCTGTCACGCTGCTCGAAATCCAAGTAGCGATAGCCACCAGAAACTTCGACGCTGGTGCATGCAGCGATATCAATCCGCCGATAGATTTCCAGGTCAAGAGTAGACGTGTCAATTGAGACAATTCCACCATTGTTGGTTGCAGCCGATTCGTCGAAGTGCCAATAGTTGATGCGGTAACCGAGCCCGCTCGAAAGTTCATACCCTAGCGAAAACCGGGGAGAAAACTCAAAGTCGAATTCGGCACTGTCACCATTGCCTACAATATTGGCGGCGTCCACAGTCTTTACGCCACCTGCCTGGTGATATTTCATGAATAGAATGTCAACACCAAAAACGATCGATCCATTGCAACAACGCTTACAACCGTCACAGCTGCCTTCTGCATCGCCACCACAAAGTTGAATTTCAGCACTCGGATTAACAAACTTGTTTTCCGAAAACTGCAAAAAAGATTCTGCCATAGCGGTTCCGTTGTTCACAAAACCCAGAACTGAAAAAATGGCAGCGATCGCAATACGTCCCATGGTAACTACCTCCTAGGTGTAGCGAAGAAAAAGCTTTTTGGATGGCTCATTGAAATATTGAGATAAAAACGGTGCAATCGGATTCGTGGAAGATTCCTGTCACCGTCGACTTGCATAGTTTTAATATCGAAACTATTCGTTGGTTCAAATGGCTTGTCCGCCTGTGACGCGAGAAACTTTTATCCAGCCCTCATCACAAGCGGCACAGGTCAGAGAATCCATGCATACCGCAAAGTCCACGGGTTTGTTGTATTCACCGGATACCAGGGATCGCAGCCAAAGAGGACCACGTCATATGATTCGCTAGCACCCGTACGGTGGAGAGGATTTCAGACAGACGGAACTCGCACAATCGGCGATTCAGAGTAAGTCAACGCTTCAATGACCTGTTGGTCGCAGGCAGACGGCGTAGTACAGCGACGGGATTCGTTTTAGCATGGTGTGATACAAGGCGGCTGGCATGGCCTTGCTGATAGACTTTGAGAATCAAAGCATCCAGTTCCGACACGGATTGATAATCTTTTTCAAAACGAATACCATCTATCACGACCCCTAAACGTGACTTGCTGACGAGAGGCTTGGATCGGCGGAAGAATTTGTCATGCTGTAGCTTGCCAACGATGGCATGAATGTTGGTTGCTGACAAATCGAGAGTACGTTGATCAAGTACTTGGTCGTTGGTGGTACCCGTTTTGCGTCGATAAGTAAACCAATGGGATTCTGGCTGATCCGGTGCAATAATAAGTGTGGCTCGCGCCAAATCAGGGTTTCCACTAGGGTGTGGATATTGGAGATGCAGCTGGCTGACGGTAACATTTGGCAGTGTGTTTACCGAACTGGCCGAGGCGACATTTAATCGGTCAGAATTGGTGCGGTAGGTAACATGGATCGAATCCGCTTGTTTTCGATGGGCGAGTTTACTACTAGCCCCCAAATTTGCAACGCGGGATGAGCTGCCAAGGGCACAACCAGTTAGTATCGTGTAGAAACAGATTGCTATTTTAAGTCGGTACGACATGGCAGAGCGGTGCTAGCGTCCTTATCAACGAATCGGGTTCCAGCGGACGGGGGATCTATCGTCGGCTTGGTTCTTACGACTTAAAATATTCCACACAATCAAGGCAAAGCGGCTGTTACTTCAGCTAAAGTTATGACGTAGAAAAGATGGTGCCCAGTACTAAAAAACGAAAAATACAACGCCTAAATGAAGTGCCAACTGTGAAAGATGGCAGCATTTTTGTTTTCAACAAGGACAGCCACCTGTTTCTAGTCGCCGCAAACCGGGAGCGTCGCTGATCCAGCGAGTGCTTCTTTGACAAAGCGCTCGTCATGGTCAATGGTTAAGGCTGACCCGGTTGGTGTCGGTTCAGATTTTCCTGGAGCCGTTTCGCCCTGGCCCCATCTTGACCGTTTCGAATGACGGCCCACGCCGCCTGAGCTGTTCGAGTCGCTCGATCAAAATGTGCGGCGCCCGCATAAGAAACCGTCTGTTAGATTGTGAAAGCGAGGTTGTCGTGGGCCTCGAGGTATTCAGGATCAAGCGGTGGGGACTCACAAAAGTGGCGCAACGTGATACTGCTGCTGTAATACGCCTGCGAGTTGAGAGGATCGAAGTCCAGCGATTTCGGATCGTGGCGTAGCGCCTAGTCTAAATTATCCTACGAAGTTTCCAAAAAGCCAAGATCGTAATAGGCTTGGCTCTTCCATGGATTCAACGAGAGTAAATCCAGAGATGTTTTTTTGCTTCGGCCACCTGTCCGGTCTTCTGCAAACACTGTCACGACTGTGACAAGACCGGTCGCCAACCACCGACGACGCATTGCTGGTGGCACCTCTCTCGAATCCCGATGCCACCGAAACATGGGTGTAATAATCGCATGGATATGGATAACAATTCTACACAACAGGACCGCTGTCATCGGACATCGCTATCGGCCAATGCAACACTGCAATGGGCAGCAAGTTGCCGTCCTATGGTCCAAAAGACAACAGACGGAAGAGCATGGAAACAGTTAAAACGCTGAATCGTGAGACATGGCCAAGACAGACGTGGGCACCTTGTGGTACCTGCTTGGTACAGCACCAACGGGTAATCATTGGTGGTGAGAATGATCCTTTTTGCGAGGTCCGGTGTTCAACACCTCATTTGTCGCAGGTGTTGATAGGGGATCGGAAATCGGTTTGGATTGTGAAGGGGTTGATATCATGCGTATTCCGTGCCATGTCAACAAGATCAGGGCAAAACAACCCGACAGAAGAGAAGCATAATGCCAAACAGTCAGCAGCCAAAAGGGTATCATGTTATCGTCAGGTCAAAAGGATGTGGTGAATATCGGACACCATAAAAAATCGTGTTGCGTTAACGCGTTCTGAATAAAATGTTCCAAGCTGAATTCACTGTCTGTTGGGAGGAGTACCAGGCGGAAACGAGAACACATTCGACGTGTCATTGGGAATCATCAAGGGACTGGGTGGCGGGTAAAAAATTGCGAGTGAGCGACCAATTTTGGGTAAAGCGAAGCGCCACAAAAAAAATGACGATCGCGACAGCAAAGCCGAACAATGCTGGCCCAATATCATAAGGTGTCTGCAACCCAAATCGCCAGACGCTGGTGGCAATCATACCTGCCACCATCGAAGCCACGACGGCGTAAATACGATCGGACCGGTACCAGAATAATGCCACCAAAAAAGGTAAAATCATAGCAGGTGCCCAAAAGTCATAGACAAACACGAGAATATCAGCAATGTTCGTGAATCGCCAGGCACATATCGTTGCGGCGATGCCAGCTACCAGTGTCGTCCATTGTGCCACCCGTAATAACTGGTGATCGTAAGCATCCTGGCGAATATGACGGCGAAAAATATCTTCCATTACCACAGTTGCGAGACAGGAAAGACAGCTGTCAGCCGTGGACATGACAGCGGCGATGATTGCAGCCACGACGATACCTGAGAGAAGCGGAGGCAAAGTGGTCCTCACAAGAGCAGGAAATGTGATTTGTATAGCAGTTTTTCGAGCTTCTTTTTCTGGTACGTTCGAGAATGCCATGATCCGATCCGCTTCTCTTTCCAAGGCCTGTTGAACGTCGGGACTGACCTGGGCAGAAGTACCAAGCACCAAGGTG
Source organism: uncultured Pirellulaceae bacterium (assembly GCA_964393615.1). Classification (GTDB taxonomy): domain Bacteria; phylum Planctomycetota; class Planctomycetia; order Pirellulales; family Pirellulaceae; genus CAYMUR01. The sequence continues at coordinate 8,367 of CAYMUR010000007.1, read as the reverse complement.
GCGATGGGCAAAAATAGCATAAGAAAAATACCAGCACCTGCCACACCCCATTGTGCCTGACGGCTATCGCGAGCAATGAAACAGCGCACTGTATAAGGGGGCACCAGAGTTTCTCCCAGAAAATAGGCAACAAACAAGCTGATAAATTCCATCTTGGACCAGTGACTGGTCATATTAAAATGGCCTGTCGACGCAGTAGCGGCCAGCGCGGCAAAACCACCATGTTTGGCGAGCAGGATTCCAGCAGCGGACCCGATGCCCACGATTAAAACGGTGAATTGCAACACGTCTGTTTTGACAACAGCCCGGATACCACCCACGGTGGAATAAAAGATGGTAATTGTAGCGCCAATCAACAGTGCAATGTCGTAACGAATACCGAGCACTGCATTCGTTACCATGCCCATCGCCGCCATTTGCGCAGCCAAGGCGCCAATGAGAAATATGGCACAGTTAACAACGGCCAGTTTTCGCGCCAACAAGCCAAACTTCAGTTCGAAATATTCACCGACCGTCGTCAAGTTGAGTCCCCGTAAACGGGGCGCTACAAATAGCCCCGTAAAAATCAACTGCAGATGCCAGCCACAGGTGACCAGAGCTGCAGCGATACCTACCTCGGCAACGCGCGATACCATGCCGACCGATGCACCACCGCCAATCATGGTAGCCGCAGTAGTTGCCATGACGATGATCCAGGGCACATTGCGGCCGGCCAACGTATATTCGGCGGATGTTTTCACTTGCTTTGCCGAACGAATACCGATCCACAACAGGATTGTCAGGTAGAGCGTGAGTGCACCAACCTCAAACATACGTGAGCTGAGTAATTCTAGCATCTCATTCAGTGTGGATTAGATAAGCTGTGAAAAACCCCAGTCAATCTGGAAGCTCACCGGATCTACGAGGTATAAAAGGATGGTTTAGAAATAATATAGCCGTTTCCCGCCGGCTGCCTGATGTCAATGAAACCACTCGGCATGTTTTATCCTTGCTGCAGGACAAAGATTACCAGTTAGGTTACTGTCAATTATCTTTCATCACCCAGCTTGGTTTTTGACAAGCGGTTGCATACTCTTGCTGCCAGGATTTGGATCCATCATCGGGGATAACTTCCATGTTAACTCCGGGGGCAAAAATGGGTCGCCGACCATTATGAAAATCCTCCCAGTATTGTAGTCCATGAGCGTAGTAGTCTTCGGCTCCACTGGGCCAGGAAACACGTATCAATAGATTAGGATAGGGATATGGTTTGGCAATAGGTTCGATACGGAAACGTTCCACCATTTCCCAGTTAATCTCGACTCCTAATCCTGGTGCGGTGGGAATTGCAGCCAGGCCACCTTTCACTTGCAAGGGCTGCTTGAGCAAACTATGTTCATAGAGATTTTGGCAGCAAACGGCTGGCCAGCGTGCATGGGTCGACACGGCAGCAAAATGAATCGACCACACGGCAGTGATATCACTGCCAGTCAGTTGATACCAAAAGACTTTGTTTGCCTGGGCAATGTTGTGAGCTTCGTGTAGTAACTGGCTGGCGCCGCCGTTGACAACAAACCCATCACAGACATCTTCCTGAAGCGCAGTAGTCAATGGCGGATTTCCTACGTGCATGGCAAGGGGAACACCTGTCTGACTGCGCAGGTACTTGTTGCCAGCGACGTCGCCCTGTGGAATTGGCGATTCAAAGATTTTGACACGTTTGAATTGTTCTAAGCGACGCAGAATACGAACGGCATGGGCTGAGTCACAGCACATGGTGTTGAAGTCGAGATCAATATCAAAGTACTCAGGCATTTCGTTGGAAACCGAAGCGAGCTGTGCTTCCAGGTCATACCATGGTCGCGCTTTGTACTTGTAACTGGTGTATCCTTGTGCGACTGCGGTGTGGCACTCCGACAGCCAGTCTTCCTCAGACATCTCAATAGACCACCATGACAACGCTGCGTCATTGCGCACTCGTTTTCCCAGGAAATGGTGAACGGGAACATCGTTGGTTTTAGCGACCGCATCAAACAGGGCCATCTGCAAACCCGCTCCAAGCGAATCATCCCACATGATTTCGCTGGCGGTCTCGCCCATCGCCCGCGCGACGGTTTTATCAGTGACTTCGCCCCACGTGTAAAATGGTATTGTTTCGCCAATACCTGTCACGCCATTTTCGAGTGTGACCTGGCAGAGTTGCACAATGGTCCAATGGGGTAATTCCCGGATCATATTCCTTTGGGGCACTTCACGAAAAGGGAGATTTACCCAGATGCGCTGAATATCTTTTACGGTTAAGTTCATAGTCCTTGCCGAATGATGAGTGATGAGTAAACAGCGGGAAGTCGCTGGCCATTTGCCAGCCCAAAATATCATTACTAGATTACCGCAGGGTTTTTGTTTCTGCCAGGAGTGACTCGCCGATCTCCGCTAGATGATCGACAAACACGGCACTGGGACTTGGCACGCTATCGGAGATGGCAGGCCGACGGTATGCAGTGTATTGATCGAAGAACGCAATGCAGGTACCGATGTTCATATTGGAAAGTAAAACGTTTTTACCGATTCCCTCATCCCGTTCTACGGTGTGCCGCAACAGAAGGCAGGGGACCCCCAAGTAAGAAGCTTCTTCCTGAATGCTACCACCATCGGTGAGTATCATGGAGGCCCCGCGCATGAGGTGTAAAAAACTCACATGATCCAATAAAGGAATCTGAATCACGCCAGCAGCAGCCAGTCGATCATCCAGTTTGTATGCCCGCAGGCGTTGTAGTGTGGGCGCGTGCTGAACGAATACTAAGGGCTTTCGTTGATGCGCTTCAAGTAGCATATCAATAACGCGCATTAAATTCGGCCGTCGGTAAATAGTTTCCAGGCGATGAACTGTTGCTAATGCATAGCCAGCTGGCAGCTCGGGAATACTTGACGGGGTACGCTGCAGGTCACGTCGTAGAATGTCAAGGGCTGTATTACCTGGTAAGGTGTACGTTCGTTTCAATAGAGACATCTTGTCAAGGTTGTCCTGAGCCGCCGCAGAAGAGGCGAATAAATAATGGGCAAGACGCATTACGCACAGGCGTACCAGTTCTTCGGGAAACGGGTCGAAATATCGCAAACTGCGCAGTCCGGCTTCTACGTGGGCCACTTTCTGACCACCACGCCTGGCAATGAGTGTGGCCAGCAATGTCGACATCGTGTCCCCATGGACGAGGCTGATCCCGGTCTTTCCGTGAAACAGCTTGCACTTTACAAACCTAGCACGTGGCAAATATTGACTGGCCAACGAGGCAATCCAATGACAACCTTCCCATATCGTTGAGACGCCTGGTCGCCTGTCACCGTACAACTGAATGTCTGGTGCGCGGACCTCGAATGTTTTTTGTATCTCTGAGATCAATCCAGCATGTTGACCCGTGTCAATAATTTGATAATCCCAATGTCGCCGATCCAATTCGTACAAAATCGGCGCCATTTTCACCAGCTGGGCTTTTGTTCCCAGAAAAACACTGATAGGTACCTGCTGTGTCATCTGCACGAGGATTGATAAAATGGAATGGAGCAGCAAAAGTATAATAAATCAAGGCTTTGCTTTACCATTGGATTCACCATCAAAACAAGACCATCCTGATTGTTATAGCGTAGTCTCTTGTTGGAAAAGATTCAGCATGCCATTTTGAGCAAAACAGCTTTTGCCGCACGGGCCGACGCTTCTATTGATGAAGATCATTGCGGATGTCAAAATAAAAGAGGCTTTTGTCAATTTGTCAGCATGGTCAGGTGAACAGATGAATTTGCCGCAAGTCTCTATTATTATACCTTGTTACAATGCAGAGCGCTATGTCGGAGACGCTATTGAAAGTGCGTTGTCACAGAAGTGTACGGTCCAGGTCATCGTGGTTGATGATGGGTCAACGGATCGTTCTGCCGAAGTCGTCGAGCGCTATGTGCCAGCAGTACAGCTCGTACGGACGCCAAATCATGGTATAGCCTGCGCCCGTAACGTCGCCATTGACTTGTTAAAAGCACCCTATGCTTTGCTGCTCGATAATGATGACCGTTTGAATCAGGATGCGCTATGCCAATTGTTGTCTGCGATGCAGGGGTCACAACAGCGAGTTGTCTATGGTCGGTTTCAGGGTTGGAATCACGATATGACTCGGCGACTGGCAATACCAAGGCTGGCATCTTTGAAACCCCACCCCTTTGAATTTCTCTCGTGCCAAGATTTTACGCCACCGGGAGCAGTATTGTTTCCCACGAGCGCATTTGACAAAGTTGGCAAATTGGATCAAGCCGTTGCTGGTTGTGACGATTGGGATTTTCTGATGCGACTGGCCCGAGCCGGGCTCACTTTCCACGGCATTAATAAGGTAGTGTTTCACTATCGACGTCTGGCAAGTTCAGCCAGTAATCGACCGCGGCATATGCTTGATGCTGGTTTGGAGGTAATACGTAGGGCACACCATCCGGATGTACGCGTTCATGATGACAACTTTCCAACGGGTCTGCCTATTGAGTCGTTGGCGCAGAAACAGTTCTTGTGGGGTGCTGACTGCTTTGCACTGGCTGCCGTTCGTGGAATCTCTGCAGAAATCGACGATGTGTTTGCGAATATACCAGTCCCACCAAATCCTTGTTGGGAGACATTTACAGTCACGGTCCGAAAAATGTTAGTGTGGCACTGTCAGCCGTATCGCGACGGAACGACGGATCCATTCCGGGATGGTTTAATCCAAAGTGCTCGTTATTTGAAACAACGTCTCTCAGCATTTGATCCGCACTCGCAGGCTTGCAAATCTTTAATTTATCCTGACTTCACACAACTAATAAAACGACCGGGTCCTAGAAAGGCAGTCCGCTTGTGGAGCGAATGGCGAGCGGCCAAATCTATTCTGGCAGCGATTGGCGATGACCCTGACGATGCACCTATGTCGACACCCGAAAGTGCTTCCTAAACATGGCACACATGGAGATCGACAGTGAAACCCGAATGGGCTACTGCTTATGAATCAAGCTGCCAAGTCGATCAGCGTAGTGTTAGCGACCAGAAATCGTAGCGCGACGCTGGCCAGATTCCTGCAGAGAATGTTGGCGATCGATCACCCGCGTCAGTGGGAGCTCGTCATTGTTGATAACGGGAGTAGTGATGATACACCAGACATCGTCGCACGCTATACAGATAAACTTCCAGTGACCTTATTATGTGAACCAGTCCCAGGAAAAAGTCGGGCACTGAACAAGGGGGTTTTTTCTGCCAAGGGAGAATTGCTGATTGTTGTCGACGATGACATTACACCACGCGAAGACTGGTTGCCGGTCTGGGAACAGGCCCTGGTTGAGCACCCTGACATTAATGTTTTTGGCGGACGGATCTGTATTGAAAAAAGTCACCTGCCCCAATGGCTGGAGCAGTCCTTCAATTTAAAGAATCTTTTAGCGGCTGAGCATGACTTGGGACTGGAGGATCTTCGCTATCCCTACAATCAATATCCATGGGGACCCAATATTGCCGTACGACGCAGTGCCTTGGATGGTGTGACCTGTCCCTGGCCTGAAAATTTTGGCCCTGGAAGCCGCATACCCGTAGGGGATGAATATGCGTTTCTCACAAAAATAAGCCCTCCCAGTGCCCGGGACAGGCTTTATCTTGCAGCAAGCGTCGTAATGCACCAACCGGAACAAAAGGATCTTACTCTGGTAGGTGCTACCCTGAGATGTTTTCAAGGTGGATTGGCAAGCGGTCTCTTGTACGTGGATGACAAGGCAGCGGTACCAGGTCAACCAGATCACTCGGTCATGCCATCTTTTGCTGAACGCTTAATGATTCGGCTTCGAGCTTGCCGTAGTCTGCGGGAACTCTTTCTGATCGGTGTCCGGGCCATCGGTACATTGTGCGGCACAGTCGTTCGCAGGATGACACGACATCGTTAGGCCAGCTGCCGTGGGAAGTATGGTGCAGCAAGGAAAAGAAATTGTTCAGTGATCGGCTTGGGGGGATTTGTTCAGAATGATGTTAGCGATGAAATGCTCAAGTATGTTCTGAAGTGCATAGCGTGTAGAAAATGTAGCATGGCCCTGACGCCGAATGTTGTCGGCTTCGGTTTGTCCTTCGTTGGTGTTCAGTAACCAATCGATGAGTTCCGGCATTTCTTGGGGTGTGCAATGAAGATAATGGATGCCGGGCTGCATTCCGGGTAGTTCATAACATGGTTCGGTGACAACCAATGTTTTTTGCCAAAAACCATGCATGACCATGTTACGCCAGTCCACGTAGGAGGACCCATCGTTGTGGAAATGCAGCAGGATTTTACTGAACCGGCTGACCCGCATGGTAGCTGCGAGGTTCATTTCTTCGGGTGTTGTCGTCGAAGGGTCGAGAGAACAGATATGAAAGAAACAGTGATAACGACTGAAACAAGCGGCTTGTTCAGCGAGCAATGTTTGACTTCGGTCTGAGACCATACCAGTAAAAAACAGGTCCACCGGACGCTCAGCAAACGGAGTCTCTATGCCAGGATCATTTTCGCAGGTCAGGGTTTGCGGCGTCACCCATGCGCGGAGCCCTGACAGGTCTGCTTTCGTATCCTGAGAAGGATAATGGTTGATATGACCCAGGGGAAAAAAATGTGCGGGGATTCCCAGATGCCGCAGCGCAGCAGTCGACTGGGGGTGCATGTCCAGGGTGATAGCGGCCTGTTCGAGTAAGGGCAGGGCCGGAATAATTTGGTGCAGGGGTTCGGTATTGAGCATTGTGGCATTTTGTAGAAATCGCAGATCAACCCAGGCTGGTTTTTGTGGGCAACGAAAAAATTGATGGGGTGCCACGATCCAATCGTGTGTAATCGTTGACGGTCGCTCCATGATTTCGTTTAACGCATGGGCTGTGTGCCCACATTGTCGTAGGCCCTCGACGAGAAGATCGCGAATCTCCTGGAAAAAGAAGTGGCATTGACTGCTGGCGTATACACCGAAGGTTAACAATGGCACATCATCCCGTTTGACACGGATGTCGTGAATCAAATAGTCTGCTCCGCCTGAACCTGCAGGATCTTGGCCGGCAGTCCTGAGGAAATCGTTGGCTTGCTCAGCTGAAAAAATAGATGATCCATCACGAAAACCTGTTTCTAGAAAATGTTGCTCAGGAGCGGCCTGTGCACGTGATTTGTCCGAATGATTTTTCAAATATACGACAGGGTCAAACCAGCCTAAGCGGACCATGCGTTCCGCTGCCACACACTTTTTAATAGGAAGTCGCTGTCGACGCTGCGCCAGCCACTTTCTGCAGATAGAGCTCAGATCTTGTACGATACGCTGTGGACTGCAAGAGGCGCGAACGAGTCGTCGGAGCCACGAAGGTTTTGCGGGGCGCTCTGAAAAATCATTTGAGGTAGACTGATAGGATATCCAAGGATGCCTATTTTGTATTTCTTGGATAACTTTTTCGTAATTGCGCGGCTGGTTGGTCACGGTGTGCAGCATCGACTCACCATGAGAACGATAGCGGGCGAGAATTTCTGGAATCCGTGTACCCTGAAACCCACTTTCAATCAGTTTACACCAAAGATCATAATCTTCCCAACCAGTCATTGACATCACGGAATAACCGTCTACGGCAAACAACGCTTTGCGGCGAACCAATGCCATGGCATCGACGTAGTTTTGTCTGGCAAATCGCTGCGGATTCCAGGGATCCGTGTTCAGTAACCTGTGGCAGTTCCCGAAGACTTCCAAGAGCGGGTAGACAACAGCAGCAGACGTTTCCGTAGCCGCTGTCAGACACTGTTCCAGACAACGCGGATAGAGGACATTGTCTGCATCTAGAAAGAAACAATATTCAGTCGTTGAAATATCGATCGCGGTATTTCGTGTAATCGGCAAGCCTTGGTTGCATACATGCCGGGCCAACAACACACTGCAAAAGCGGTCGGCATTGTTTTGCAGCCAATGGCACGCGACGGCTTCTGAACCATCCTTTGAGCCATCATCCACGACAACCAGATTAAAATTGGCCAATGTCTGCTGCTGTACCGAATCAAGCGCGGCGACAATAAACTTGGCGTAGTTGTAGAGGCTGACACATACGCTCAGCTCACATGACACGTTTTTATCCTCTCGGAACAACACATTGTACGATCCTGTGTCCATAACGTTCAGAAAGACATTCGGTCGGTTGAGAGAATCATGTTTTTGTGGGATGCATCACTGAGTCATTCTGATTGTTGTCCAGCATGACATTGGCACGTTGAACCGCTTGTAGATAACCGAATCCCTGCCGTACGTCTGGTTCGAGGTGGTTTCCTTCGGCCCATTCATTCCAGGCATTGATCCACACAAAGCGCTCCTCGTAAGGTTGGCCGAGAAGATCGTTTAAGATGTTCCGTAAAT
>CAYMUR010000006.1:69023-102438 GCA_964393615.1 uncultured Pirellulaceae bacterium | reverse complement strand
ACGTACGATACATTTGCTGCATTTGATAATGTGCGCCTCAGGAAATACGAGGCAATCGAAGTCACTTCTACCGTGTCAGCTGCCGAGTAGAAAAGTGGAACCAATGGTTCCCGATTGACGAGGTCCAACAGCGTTTTGGTGAAACAACAAGGCAGAAGAAATGTGTGATTCATTTAGCGGAGGAACCATCGATTGAGCACGCATGAAAACGAAGCTTCGCTGGCATACAGCACGCCGCAACGGCTGGTCCAGGATTTTGTCAGCCGAGGGCTTGTTGTGCTGGCTCCAGAAAGTCTCGGTATTCCGCTTGCGGTTCACGACAGGATTTATGAACAGGAAACACAGGCACTCGGATCGGCAGAGCGCCCTACGCCCTCGAGCATTCCAGAAGTGCTGGACGTGATCAATTCACCCGGCGTTGTGGCAGCTTGCAATCAGCTTGTAGGTGAAAACTGGGCGATTGTGCCTTTCACGCTCAACTCGTCTTTTACCAGCGGTGCCACCGCTCAGCACTGGCACAAGGATGAAAACGCTCCGTACAACAGCCGAAAACAACGCCACCACCAGGCTGTCCAAATCCAATTGCTCTACTACCCGCAGGCGGTTCACAAAGCGATGGGCCCTACGGTAACGATGCCGTATTCGCACTACTGGACGCTGAACCACGAAGACAATCAGGACAATTTCTCGGGTGCGGAGCACCTTGATTTCGATTATTTCGTGAGCGGTATGCAGCGCGAGCCCGTCAGCGGGCCTGACTCCAAGTACAAGAACGAGGACATGATACAGGGCCGTACGGCACACGATGATCGCATGCGGGACGCGGTACGGAACCTGCGCTGGCCTCTTGTGCAGCCCTTCGAGATCGCTCCGCTGCGGGCCGGCAGTGTTGTACTCTATTCTCTCAATACGTTTCACAGAGGGAACCACCGGCGTGATGATTGGCGTACCTGGCAGGATAATCCGCGGTTCATGTGGCGTTTTTGGCTGTATCGCACCACTGATCCGCCGACTCCCAACTCACTGGCCAAAGTCCGCTGGAACGATCCGGAAGTCGACCCGCTAACCGCCATTGATCTGGACGGGACGAACGACGATGTCACGGTTCTCTGGCGATATCACCATCACTGGATACAGACGGGACAGACGCCGCCGTCACGACCTCAAGCGGTGGCTTTAACGGTGGGAAAGCGGGAAAAAGAGGCCGAGCGTTTGTTCACCCAACTACACGCGAAACATGACCAGGCAGAGCCCGTTCGGATCGGATCAGCCTACAAACTGGCCTCGATCGGCGACACGGCGCTGGCAGTTCGGCTGCTAGAAAAGGCGTTATACAACGACAGAGAGAGTGTGCGGCGGGCCGCTACCTACGGCCTGATTGCGGTCGGGCCAGATGCGACAGACGCTTTTCTAAAAGCCACGACCTCCGCCAGTAAATGGGTTCGCAAGGCGGGTGTGTATGGGCTGGGTGATGCCAGCCTCATGGACGATGTGGTTTTACAGGCCGTTGTGGATCGGCTACAGGACGACCCATCCGTCTATGTCCGCTCAACGGCTGCCGGTACCCTGGGATGCCTGGGCCGCCGGGCTGTGGCCACCGGAGTAGGTAAAAAGCTGATTCCGGTCTCCCTTGAGGCGCTCGTGCAAAGTGTGGCTCGCGAGCAGAATCGGCCGGCAATGGACCTGGTGCAAAAGCGGAGCATTAAGTTCGTGCGGCCCACGGATGACTCCGACGTGTGCGAAGGCAGTGGTATTGATTTTGGCCTGGAGCGATTTGAGCCAGTCCGTTCTGCCGTGCGGGAGAATGCGGTCTGGTCGATCGTCATTCTCTGTTCCCACGGGCCGGCGATATTAGACACGGCCCTCGAGCCGACTCTACTTGCCCTGCAAGAGGTGATTCGTGTCGACAAGAACGTATTCTGTGTCGGTTTTGCCATGGATGCGTTGAACCGACTCGCCAACCTCCGTCTTCGGAAAGACGAGGCGGTAGGGTTGATCGACGATCTCAAGACAAATCTGCCGACCATCCTGAAAACCTCACCGGCGCGAAGCTGGGAAGCTCTTGTACGTGGTGGCCTGAGGCATGGAAGTTGAGCCTGTGGCTTGCACCCATCGATGCGTCGTGCGCAGCATCCAACCAGCGCCAACGCCACTCGAAGCGAACAGCCCGTGCAAAATGACGACAAAATGGCAGCGGAAGACGTCGCAGGGAACAGCTTGACGGGCCTCACTTTCTTTCGGCTCGGTGAGATCCTCTGGTTTTCACCGGTTGCACCGGTTCAAACTGATGTTGATCTACGGAAGTCGACTAGTATTCGGTGAGCGCATGATGCCAAAATCGAACCCGCAAGTTGGACCCAACAAAAGGTCGATCCAGATCACTGTCAACGATTGTCGTGTCACGCTGTCGGCGTCACTGGAGACAGGAAACAGGCAGTCCAGAGTTTTCCCAGAGTCCCTCCTTCTCACGCGGCGCTCGCCATCCTGTCTCGATCAAAATCGCACCGCCCTTTTAGTATCGAACACCAAACAGCGCGGGCATATTCATCAGGATGCCACGCGTCACGATTTCGTGTTTGACCATTTGAAATCGGTCCTTTACCGGCTGCCGTCGATTTCATTTCGATCCGTTATGGTACGACCCCAACACGCCCCCTGGCCGTGGTCACTGGAACCAAGCATTCACCCCATCCCGTTGACTCTCAAAATTATCTTGACTAGACTCAGATTACTCAGAAATCAAATCCGCTCCGATAGTTCCGTCCATAGCGCGTGGGCGGACACATTTCATGAAATACGCTTCATGAAATACAGGTCATGGAATACAGGTCATGGAATACAGACAACTCACAAGAGATGGAACGCAGGTGTCGGTTCTCGGGCTCGGCACATGGCCGCTGGGTGGTGGCATGGGCACCATGGATGACCAGACGGCTACCGCTATTACCCGAACCGCCATTGATAGCGGCATCAATCTCATCGACACCGCTCAATCGTATCACGCCAGCGAGCAGCGACTCGGCAAGGCGTTGAAGGACGGCTATCGTGATCGTTGTTTCCTTGCCACGAAAATATGGCAAGAGAAGGATAACGACTATTCAGCAGCGTCAATCCGGGCTGCCATGGACGACAGTTTGCGTAAGCTGGATGTCGACTATGTTGACCTCTATCAGATCCACCACCCCGATCTGTCCTTTCCTCTCGATGAGACGATGGCGGCCCTCGACCGGCTGCGCGAACAGGGCAAGACACGCTATATTGGCGTCTCCAACTTTTGGTCGGAACATATGGAGGATGCCTTAAAGACGACTCACTTCCACACCAATCAGCCGCGTTACAACATGCTCGACCGACGTGTGGAAGCCGAAGTACTACCCTTTTGCGAGCGTCATGGGATCGGGATCATGGCTCACAGTCCGCTTGCGAAAGGGCTACTGACCGGACGCTACCGAGTCGGCCATCAGTTCGCGGATGACGACGAGCGGGCGCACTTGCCACGTTTTCGTGGAGAATCGTTTGCCCACTACGTCAAGGTTGCTGATCAGCTGAAACAGCTGGCTGCCGATAAAGGGATCACCCTGATTCAGATGTCTATCGCCTGGCTCCTCCGGCTGCCCTCGGTGACCTGCGTCCTGGTCGGCGCCAAGCAGCCCGAGCAGATTCGGGAGCATCTCGGCGTTGCGGGTGTGACGTTCAGCGATGACGAATTGGCGCGAATCGAGACGATACTTCACGACACACCTGCAGTGCTGTATGATGACTACGGACGAAACTACTTGAGCGACAGTAAAGGATTTATGATATCCACTAAAGGATTATAGGATGGCCAAAGCCGGCAACATCAAGGGACAAGTCGAGCGGTGCCTGCAGGAGTTTGCACAAGGAAAGCTCACAGAATCCAGCCTGCACGCGATTCTCGACGCGGTGGATCACCAGACGACACGACAGGATCTGCTGTTTCTTCGCACGGGTACAAGTACGGTCAGCTCGGAAGTTGTTGGTATGCTCATGCTGGAAGATGGTGAACTCAAAGAAGGGCCGACCGATCCAGAGGAATGGCCTTATCAAACGGTGATTGACGCTGTTCAAGACGGGTGGCGAATCATTAAATTTCCTGAACTAGCCCTTTGGGTGGACGAGACTCGCACCTACGAGGTGGGTGGTGAATTCGTGCTTGAAAAGTGGAATGCGAAATGAAACATGTCAGCGATGTTCAACCGGGCTTAACCGATTCGGAGGTGCTCGAGTTCTGCAAGACAGGATTCATGATCTTACCGGCCGTCGTTCCCGAAGAAATCAATCGACGCGTGATCAATTACGTCAATGAGGTGGCTGAGCAACGGCCTGAATACCGTGCGGCTCGTAAATCCAAGGAAATTGAATTCCACTTGCCTCTCGTGGAGGAGGAGTGGTTCGTCGACCATGTACTGCTCAACGATCAGGCGGCTGCTGCTGTGCGTTCGCTGTTGGGAAAAGATTTCACTCTGCCAATCATTATTAGCGACCATCGGGCCGAGACGCCGATGCCCAAACCAGGGGGCTGGCACCGCGATGGCAACTACGTATTGGACAAGAAACTGAACTACTTGGAGGTATTTTATCATCCTGAGGACGTGCCAACCGAGAAGGGACCCACGGCCGTTCTACCCGGATCTCACCATCTCGCTTCGGCGCCGGTTGGCCATTACGGCAGTCTGAAAGGCGCCGTGGACTTCGCGCCTCCCGCCGCTCCAGCCGGTTCGATTCTGATCATGTCGTACAACCTGTGGCACCGCCGCACCCCGTCCACGGCCAAGGGACAACGCCACTTGTTTCGGTATAACTATTGGAGAACCACGCCACCGGTTCATGATTGGGTGGTGGAACCGGAATTCGATCTGCGCAAAGCGAACTACGAGTTTTTCGACCGCTACACGACACGGCCTGCGATGCGAGATTGTAATGACGCCGCGGAAATGTTCTTTTGGCTGTGCGGACGGCACGACGAATTCGGGGTAATGGGCGGCCAGTGCTGGCCAAGTTCCCACAAAGGTCTCGACGGTTCCGTGCAAGGATTTCCTGGAGATTGCACAGACGAGAGAATTTGGTCACGAGGCAAGTAATCCCATGTTGACACTATCACCCAACATCGAATTCATGTTTGGCGATCGGGACTTTGTCGACCGCATCGACGCGGTGGCAGAGATCGGATTAACCTCCTATGAGTTTGGCGAGTGGTTATCCCACGACATGCCGACAATCATTGAGCGCACTCAACAATACGGCCTTGTTCAATCTAACCTGGCCGTCGATCCGCGCGTCAACCTGACGGACGACGAAAACACCGACACTTTTATTGAGGGCGTACGGCAGTCAGCCAACATGGCCCACCAAATCGGGTGCCAACGATTGGGGGTCGTGGTCAACGATGTCAATTGGGCACCTGGCCCGTCGTGGCACGAATATCAACGCGAATCGCAACAGCGCGACGCGCGCCAGCGTCAGCGCGATCACATCGTCAACAATTTAAAAAAGGCGGCCCCCGTGGCGGAGGGAGAGGGCATGCTGCTTGTGGTCGAGTGCCTGAATACGCTCGTGGACCATGCAGACCATTATCTCGCCTCATGGGAAGAGGGCGTCTCGATCATCGAGGAAATTGATAGTCCAACCGTCCGTCTCACCTTCGATGTCTACCACCACCAAATCAACGAGGGCAACATTATCAGTAGTTTGACCCGGCACATCGATTCCATCGGCCACATCCATCTCGGCGACGTGCCGGGACGTCATGAGCCTGGGACGGGTGAAATCAACTTTCGCAATGTTCTGCTGGCGGTGAAAAGAGCGGGATATTCGGGCTATCTGGGCCTCGAATGCATTCCTTCCAAAAGTGATGTGAAGGCGGCCTTGTCCCCCATACGCCGCATCGTAGAGGAGGTAAATTCGGAGTGAACGAAGGTACCATGGTTATCGACTCGCACCAGCACTTCTGGAAGACCAGCCATTCGTTCGGGCCGGAATTCGAGGAAGGATCCATTCTAAATCGGGATTTCTTGCCCGCACACATCAAACCGGTCCGGGATAGCTGTGGGATGCAACGGACGGTGGCGGTTCAAGGGGTTGCGTCGGTCGACGAAACAAAATGGTTGTTGCAATTGGCAAAGCAGAGCACCTACATTGCAGGCGTTGTCGGCTGGGTCGATTTGACCAGCCCGGAGGTAGGGCGGACCCTCGACGACCTGGCGGCCGATCCACAATTGCGGGGAGTGCGTCATCTGGTGGAATTGGAACAGGATCCGGATTGGCTTGTTCGGGATGACGTGATACGTGGCCTGGAAGAAGTCTCCCAGCGAGGTCTGACCTACGACCTATTGGTGCGACCTCACCACTTGAAACACGTGGTCACGTTGGCCGACCGTCTACCCGACCTGCACATGGTTGTAGACCACCTTGCCAAGCCTTCGCACGATGCGGATACGATTGACCAATGGTCCCAAGATTTGGCAGCCGTCGCCCGTTACCCGTCCATTTATTGCAAGCTGTCAGGAATTCTTACCGAGGCTCCTGACCGCAATTGGGAGCCTGCTGATTTCAAGCCGTTGTTCGAGACCGCTGTGGAATTGTTCGGTGATGACCGCATCATGTTCGGCAGCGACTGGCCAGTTTGTCTCCTGGCGGGAACGTACCACGACACTTATGCCGTCTTGGTTCAGGCACTGCGTCCGATTGCGCCTGACCGTTTCGCCAAGATCTTTGGTGGCAATGCGAAGGAATTTTACGGACTGGGCGAAATGAATTATTTCATAAGCCCGTAAGTGAGTGTCGAAGGCAGAATTGAGTGGACCACTCCGGATGCCGCATTTCTCTCCCGCTCACGTCTCACAACAGCGACACCAAAACGATTCCGCTGATACCGAAAAAGAATAATCCACAAAACACGACGCCGATGCGTATGAACCAGTTGGGCCGTACTTCTGGCGGCAAAAGCGTGCAGTTCACATAGAGCGCATGGAGGGCCGACGCGCCGAGGCCCACATTCATTAATACGCCGCCTATCTTGAGGATATCCAATGGCTCCAGAAAGAATAGCACCAGCAGTCCCCACACGGCCATCAGCGCCATGATGCCGTAGTAAATGCGTTTCACCTGTCCTTCGCCAAGGCGACGTGCGCGGGCACTGGCGGTCCAGATAATGTCGCACCATCGTCTAGGGACGGTATCCCCCTGCATAATTTGGCCGGGGTACAAAATGAGAAAACCGGTCACCAGCGTCAGCAGCCACAATCCGTAACCGGGATATCGGTGGTCGATTCCTTCCGCCGTCATGCCTGCCACACGGATTCCTGACACCGGAGCATTCCGGATGAACTCCACGGACATCATACAAGGCAGGGCCATGCCAATGAAACAGCAGAGCATCCAAACGACAGCTTGATCACGAACAATATGCCGTATCCAACCGCGCCAGCGGGCCATGTTTTCCTCCGTGGGACGAAACACCTGGCCTACGTGTGAAAGAGTCACGGTGGTACCGCCAACCGCACTGGGAATGGCTCCGACGTGAGCCCCCATGCCCCAACCTTTGTCGCGTGCGTAATTCGACAACAATACATTCGTCAGCCCCCCCGCACCTGCAATGGACGCGAACGTGGCGATCATCGCCCAATCCAAGTCGGGTAGCCGGCCGTGCTCGCGAATGAAACCAACAAATTGGACTCGGCGGAGTCCCTGATTCTCAATCAGTTCGCGCACTTGTTCTTGCAATGCTTCCTCGGGAATCGCATCGATCCCATCGTAAGTAGTTTCCTGGGCGCCGTCCTCGCCAACCGTCACCCGCTCAAGATGCCAACCGCCATCGTCCTGGTCAATCGTACCCTCACAAGTCAATCTGAACTCGCCGTCGGCTTGCTTAATGAAGAATCGGTTGGGCCGGACCTGCTGCTCTGCGCTGGCCACCATCTGGTCCCGACGTTGCCGATACGCGGCTGGCAACTCGGCGTCGATTTTAAAAACCTCTTCCCCCGCCTGGAAACCAGTGATCACGGTGCCCGTCTCTTCGACGGTACCCTGCACTCGGTACGAATCCCCATCCACTTGTTCATGAACCGTGAAGTGCCGACCGTGGATAATCGTATCCGCACGCAGAGGGATCTGGCCGAAGCGGACGAACCCGGTAACCACCTCGCGTACCGATCTTGCCGAAATGAAGAACGTCGCCACGAAACAGAGAAAAATCAAGACAAATATAAGTTTCGCGGTCATCATCCGCTCGAGCGTTTTGTAGACCGTGCCTCCGAAGATGAGCGGTACGAAGGCGAGCAAAAACAGCGTGCAACTGAGTCCATGCACAAATGCGCTGTCCTCGGCGCGCGGCAGGTGACCGAGCACGATTGCAGCGACTGCCACGGCCGCACTGGCTACGTTGAAGGGCCAAATGTGGCCGAATTCCAGAATCGCGTAAAAGGGTGCCCAGAACTTTGGTCCTGGCCAGCTGCGAAAGCCCCCCACCAGAATTGGTTCCCCGCAATACAGCGCATAGCGCATAAACTCCAGGTTACAGAAAACCTGCGCCACGATACTCAACGTCGCCACCCACAGCAGCGTCCCGCCATATTGGGCAGTCACCCCTGGTCCGGCCAACCACTCGCCCGACCCGATCGAAGCGCCGGCAATCAAGACACCTGGACCGATCAGTGCCGCCCAACTACGCCAACCAAGACTCGGTGGCTTCGGCAAATTACCAACAGTCCACGGAGGAAGCATTCCTGCTGCGACGGTGTCGTTTTCTTGCGACTGCGACTCATCCTGACTCATGGGTCACCCTGGTGGAAAATGACTAACCGATGAAATAGCGCTCGTCGAACAACCTTCACGATTTTGTTGAAGTCCCCATGATACGTTCGGAACAGTCATTAGGCAACATACGTTTGGTACCGTCATCAGGCAAGCAGACCCGTCTCCACTGGGCATGTCCCGCTGGAGGCCGTTTGTTTCACTTGATTGGTTTTTCCTCTAATATTACAATGGCAAAGCTATTTCCAACCCAATTTCATTCAGTCGGTAATTATCGCCAGCGAATCGACCACGACGCTTGAACAATATGCCGTCGGTGAGGGGGACCAGGACTCCTTTGTCGGCAATATCTGGTGGCCAGCGGATGGTGGAGCGGGGCGTGCGTACCGGCAAATTGATCGGTTCCGTAACAGCATGGCAACACACATTCTATTTATCGTTGGGCTGGCGATTGCTCAAATCGACGACTATCCGCCGGAAGTCCTAAACCGCAATCCCCCCAAGCAGGACGATGGACAGGAGCTGTCGGAGGAGATAACCTCTCCGACCGACGGCGTTTTGATGCGCCTGATTCCTGCCGGCGAGTTTGAGATGGGAGACCATTTCAAGGAAGGTCCCAACGACGACCTGCCAATACACACGGTTTACCTCGACGCTTTCTACATCGATATTTATGAAGTGAGCAACGCCCGTTATAAAAAATTCATGGAGGCGACAGGACATCGGGCGCCAGAACATTGGGACGATGCAGCGTACAACCAACCCAACCAACCGGTTGTGGGTGTTAATTGGCATGATGTCGCCCGGTACTGCCAATGGGCGAACAAACGGCTTCCCACGGAAGCCGAGTGGGAAAAAGCCGCCAGAGGGGGGTTGGTGGGGAAACGTTATGCGTGGGGAGATTCGTCTTCCCCTCCTGCGGGAGTCGGGAACCTGGCTGATGAAGCCGCCAAGAGAGAGTTCCCCAGCTGGAAGATCTTTGAAGGGTATGATGATGGTTACGCACGTACCGCTCCTGTTGGCAGCTTCTCTCCCAATGGCTACGGCTTATACGATATGGAAGGCAACGTCTGGGAGTGGTGCCTGGACGAATACCAGTCCAGCTTCTATACGATCAGCCCAGGGAAAAATCCGTTGGCAGGGGGCCCGAGAGGCTTTCAGCATGACAATGTTAGAGGCGTTGTAGGGCATCGCGTTTTGCGCGGCGGGTCCTGGTTCGATTTTCCGATCGACGTGACTGTGGCGCACCGCCGTAACTACAATACGTCGGACACCCGAAAGTTCAAAGGGTTTCGCTGCGCAGGGCGTGAACTCCCACCCATTCCGTCGATCGTCCGCCCCTATAACCGTGAACCACCCTAGGCCCTCGTGGGTAACCACGATGTTGTGTGGCGGAGGGGTTGTGTAGCGGACCGACGAGCCTGCTTGCAGTCAGCTTTTGTAAATCGCGACGCCATCCCCCCGGTTTGGACAGCCCCGGTTTGGACGGAGCCGGTTTGGACAGCGGGTCCCCGCTCGATGGTCACTGGTGATCAGGCGCATGGCGAAGACGCTATCCCATACGGCGTCCCATACCGCCCTCGAATGCCAGGGGCGGTACACCCTAGGAATTCGGATCCGATTCCACCTCACAATGTCTCTCGTTCACCGAAAAAAACTCGGTCTCCCATTGATTAACCCAGAAGAAGGGATATCCGGCATCAAAAGAAGCAATGTTGTCTAATGCTGTTTCCATGTCGTCGGGCATCTCCCAACTTCCCGCTTCCATATTCTGATCCAGCTGGTCCAGATTCTTGGCCCCGAAGATCACCGAGGTAATGCCTTGCTTCTTTAAGATCCACCCCATTGCCATTTGAGCAGGCGGGACACCTGACTGGTCAGCAATGACCTGCACTTTTTCCATAATATCAAACGTTCGCTCGTTCCAGAAACGTTCGAACTCCGTTTGAAGACGGTACGAGATAGCCGGCCCAGGCTCGGGAGCCTTGCTCCGAGTGAATTTTCCGGTCAGGACTCCAGAGGCCAGGGGACTCCAACAGATGATGCCCATGCTTTCGTTCATACACGCGGGAATGATCTCCCGCTCGATATCTCTGACTACGAGATTGTACAGATATTGCCCACATGCCAGGCGATTAAGATTCAACCGATCGCAAACGGCATTCATTTTCATGACTTGCCAGGCATACAAATTG
The DNA here is from genome assembly GCA_964393615.1 of uncultured Pirellulaceae bacterium. Taxonomy (GTDB): domain Bacteria; phylum Planctomycetota; class Planctomycetia; order Pirellulales; family Pirellulaceae; genus CAYMUR01. Next base: position 91,471 of record CAYMUR010000006.1, on the reverse strand, counting down.
CTGCAGCCGATGTAGCGGACCTTGCCTTGTCGGACCAGATCATCCAGGGCGCGACAACTGTCTTCATAGTCGGTTAACGGATCAGGACCGTGAATCTGATACAAATCAATGTAGTCTGTCTGCAGTCGTTTTAGACTGCCTTCACACGCCTCGATAATGTGTTTTCGCGAGAGTCCCTTCGCCGTCGGCTGAGCCCCCATCGGAAAATAGCATTTGGTGGCAATAACAAGGTCATCGCGTTGTAACGGTTGAAGCGCCTGGCCAAGTATCGTTTCGGAGACACCCTGATGATAGGCATCCGCGGTATCGACAAAGTTACCGCCACGATCGTAGAAAGTACGGACCATTCGCGCCGATTCGGCTTCGTCGCAGCCGAATTTCTCGCTGCCAAAAGTCAAGGTTCCCAGACACACGCGTGAAACGGGCAACCCCGTTTTGCCAAGATAACGATATTTCATTACATTCCAGCGGAGTCCGCTGCCTGAGCCTTTGAATTCTGGTACCAGAGAATAAACACCAATTGGAAGCATTTTTACCCACGACACTCACGAACGCAAGATGGTGCAGTCACTGCGATTTGAGCGGCGTGATAAACCCCTTGAATTTCGACAACGCACCTAGAAAAGCAAGTTCCGTTACCAACCTGGCATTGCCTCAATGCATTCACCGCTTGTCGAATCACCTGACCGCGCACGAGCCTTTCGTGCGGGGCCACAAAGCGGGATAACAAAAGCGCTAACTCCCCCAGCGGAGATGCCTCTGCGATGACGCAAGAACGCTATACAGAACGTTTGATCTTGGTCGTCATGAAACGACGTCGTGGCCGACAGCCCAAACGTTTGAATCCTCACCTGCTCCCCTTCCGCGCGTGGTGTTGCCTGGTAACACCGTGGCCGTAGGTTTTCTCGCATTCTGCGTACCGCTTGCGGTGTGCTGCCCACACGGCTACACTCACAAATCGCGAGGGGTTGCGCGAACGAAACCTCCGTTAACGTTTCACAGGCCAAATCCTGGCTTCCGATGGGCGCTCTTGGTTCATTGGCTGCGCCGGGGCAAGCAAGGAGAAAACCATCATGCCTTTCAAATTAGAATGGATCGGCCTCGCAGGTTTCCGACTAATTCCCGAAGAGGGTCCAGTCATTGTCATGGATCCTTACGACCCGACGATCGTCGCCGACGCGTCCAAAACAGACCGGGCCCTGCTGGACTATCATGTTCAGGGGGACATCTTGCTTGCCAGCTCGTTGACCGATAAGGCGCATAGCTACATTCCAGCAGTGGACGGCGAACCTGAGGTGATCAATGCCCTGGATATAGCACAGAACAAGATCCAGCCTAAGCTCTTCGGCGAGCCAGTGATTGCCGTGCAGGCAGCTGAGTCGCCCTTGCACCCTGAGGGGCCTGATGACAATGCGATGTACGCCTACAAAATCGATGGTCTTTGGCTGATGCACATGGGTGACCTTGGTTACGAGGTGGGTGAAAAAGAATTGGCTCCCTTTGCTGGCCACTGCGACATCTTATTGGCCCTCGCCGGTGAACATTTGACCATGCCGCTTGAATCACTGGACCGTATGATCGAGATCCTCAATCCGACGTGGCTTGTACCCATGCACTATCGGCTGCCACCCTTAGGCCCTGCCGCGATGATCAAACTGGCACCGTTCCTGCAGCGGCATCCGCAAGATCCCGTTATCCATGTCCGACACCACACCGTCAGCTTTCCTCTTCCCAAATTGGCTCCTGATCGCCCAACAATTGTTGTACTTGAGCCATCCGCCTATGAACCCACGGAGTTAAACTGAAACGATGTTCCAACTTTCTGTTTGTGCCGGAACTGTCTTGCAAGACCTTCCTTTTTTGGAACGGTTGCGCGAGATTGCCCGGGCCGGGTTTATGGTCGACCTGTGGGGTTGGGAAGAGGCGAGCCTGGACGAGATTGCCGCAGATCCGAAGATCACGATTTCGTGCATACCTGGCTGGCAAGGTGGCAGCATGGTGCATCCGGATGGAGTCGCTGAATTTCTCGACGGTGTGCAAACTTGTGTTGACGTTGCCAATCGACTCGGTGTCCACAATCTCGGAATTGGAACCGGGGCAATCGACAAAGACCTTCAGGTAGCTCACGAGATTGCCGACCACCCTGGTGCGCTTTGGATCACGGCCTATCAATGCATGTCAAGAGTCGCTGAAATTGCGGAGCAGCACGATGTGACTTTTGCGTTCGAGATCATGAATACCAAAGTCGATCACCCGGGCTACCCCATGCCACTGATTCAGGATGGCATTCAATTGGTACGCGCAGTAGGCAGCCCACGCGTTCGCTTGCTGTTCGACGTTTATCACGCGCAAATCGAAGAGGGCAACGTGGTCGAACTCATCCAGGAGTCCGCCGACTATATTGGCTACGTCCACGTGGCGGATGTCCCCGGACGGCACGAACCGGGCACTGGCGAAATCAACTATCCACGCATTGCCCAAGCCTTGCGCGACATAGGTTATGACGGACACATTGGAATGGAAGCCTATCCAACCGGCGATGATCACGCAGCCATGGAGCGATTTCGAGAACTGTTCTCGTAATTACCCAGGCCCATCTTTCAAATTTCCCAACGTTTCCGCTAACACTTTTCGGTGCAAACTAACGTCCACGCCAACCATCATAATGCGGATACCTAAATCTCGACAACGGCGCACGTCGCTGGCATCGGAAACGTTGTGCACCGTGATCTTGCCCGCGGCCGCAGCGGCGCGAAAAACATGCTCGATTTTCGGTGCGAGCTGCTTTTTACTGGCGTCACCATAAAGGCCCGACTGGGCGGCCCAGTCGGCCGGTCCGACGGTAATCATGTCGATCCCATTGATATCCAGAATTGCATCGAGTGCCTCAAAGCCTTGATCGCTTTCGATCATCGCCAGCAAGCGTGTAGCGACGTTTGACGTTCGAAATGCATTTGCTGGATCTGTGAGAGAGTAGTCCAGGTTCACGGTCGTCGAGGACACGCCGCGCTGGCCCAGTGGCGGATACTTTCCCAACTGCACAAATTTTGCGGCTTCGCTCACATTTCGGACATCGGGCAAAGCCAGGATCTCTATCCCACTGTCCAGTAACACTTGAACATGAGTGCGTGCCAATTCCGGGATGCGGACCAGCGGCACCATCCCAAGATGCGAGATCGTGCGTCCCAACCGAGCCGCGTGTTCGTTGCTGAGGGAGCAATGCTCCAAGTCAAGCCAGACTACGTGGTATCCGGTCATTGCCATGAGTTCCAACTGGACGATCGTTGGATCACGACAAAGCACGCCGTACAGAACTTCGTGCTCATCAAGAAGTTGTTGAAGTCGGTCTTTCAAGGTGCCCTCCAGGACAGGTCAAGATGCGTAAAGTGTTAATTCGATACAGGATATTGCGATAAGAGATACGAAATAAAGGTGTTCACACCGTCGGACACGAGGATTGAGCAGGAAAAAATATCTCCCAAACTCACACGGCAAAATCTGAATTTCCATCACACAGTGACTCCCACCGATTCGGCCGCTCGCACCACGGACTCCCAAATTTCGTCTTCGATCGGGATCCCTTCGCGGGAACGGGTCACACGGGCTCGTTTTTCTGGATCGCCGGGCACAAGAACCTCGTCAAATCCGCGCGCTGGCGGAATGTCGCGAGTACGCTGTGCTAGTTCTGCGGCTCGTTCTTGAAAGTCGCTCCAGGGCTGGAAGGTATCAGCTTTCATCACGTTCATGGTGACCCCTTGATAGCGGTTACCTGACCCGCCCCTCTGTGGATCGGCGTAGGCATCGGAACCTGTGAAGATTCGTCCCAGGTACTCGGCCGACAACATCTGCGCCCATCCTTTGTGTCCGCCAAAGGCGATGTGGCCACCGTCGTCAAAAAATTCCTTTGGATCGTCTGTCGGGGTACCGTGCTTGTCGACGATACAGCCAGGAGAAACCAACTCGCCACGTCGGTATGCATTGTCAATTTTCACACCCGAGGTAGCGCTGGTGGCAAAGTCATAAGACATGGACGGATGTCCGTCACCGGGCACGCCCATGGCAATAGGATTGGTGTGCAGCAGAGGCCTTCGCCCGCCAAACGGAAATGCCGTGGGAGTTTCCTTGGCCAAGCCACCGCCCCATACCATCGAAAGCATGCCTGCTGCGGCCGCCATTTCTGTGAAATGTCCGAGGCGGCCGACGTGGTGCGTTTGAACCAGCCCCACAACAGACACCTTTTGGTCGCTGGCCTTTTCTATGGCCACCTGCATCGCGCGGCGCGCCGCCACGTGGCCAAACGTCCAGTTTCCCGAGACGAGTGCCGTTGTGGCAGTTTCCTCTAGAATGGCGGGCGACGCAGCAGGCATGAGCTCACCGTCTTTGATGGCATTGACATATTTCTCCATATGCCAAACGCCATGGGAATCAACACCGCTGAGATTTGACAGCACTAGATGCTCCGAAACCAATTGCGCATTCTCAGCACTTGCTCCTGCAGCAACAAGAATTTGGGACACCAGGGACTTGAGACTCTCAGCAGATTGAATTACCATGCGCGTTCGCTCCCCGTTCCGAATTGGTTATGTTATTCTAATACCTTCTTGAATCTAGCGTAGTGGCGACAAGGCCCGCCGTACTAACGTCGTATATACTCTAAAATACCATCTAGTTGAAGTAGAAGGAGACTGCCATGAAGCTTGGTGTTATTTCACAGAACCTTTTGCATCTCGAAACAGTCGACGAGAGTCTGCAATATGCTCAGGACCTTGGTTTTGACGCTATCGAAGTGGGAGCAGCCGCATTATGGAACACGCGATTCTGCAAGGTCGACGAATTGGTTAAGGACCGTGGCGAAGCCGAGCGCTGGCAGGACCAATTTGAAAAATATGGCCTGGAAGTGAGCGCCATGGGTGCCCATGGCGCTCCGCTAACGCCTAACAAAGAGGCCGCGGCAAAGTACAAACAAGACTTCCGTACCATCTGCCAGTTCATGGAAATGGCGAAAGTCCGCCGACTCACCCTCCTGGCAGGACTGCCCGAGGGCGCCGAAGGAGATACGGCACCCAATTGGGTAACCTTTGCCGAATGGCCTCATCTGCGCGACACGCTCGAATGGCAATGGGAAAAACGGCTACTTCCCTACTGGCGTGAACAGGGAAAGATTGCCGCGGACCATGGCGTGACGCTCTGTTTCGAGATGCACGGCGGGGACATGATCTTTAATCCGGCCACCATGATGCGTCTGAGGGAAGAGTTAGGACCGGTAGCATGCTGCAATTTGGACTTTGGACACCTTTGTTATCAGTCGATCGATCCCATGGCGGCGGTGCGGTACTTGGGCGACATCATCCAGCATGTGCACGTCAAGGACACCGTGCTCCATGAAGATAACATTCGCGTGAAAGGGCTGATGGACCACACGAGCATCGAAATGCCTGCCGAAAGATCGTGGAACTACACGCTCGTGGGATGGGGCCACGATGAAATAGTCTGGAGGGAGTTTATCACGACACTTCGTCTCGTCGGGTATGATCACGTGCTGTCGTTGGAAATGGAATGTGAATTCATGAACGTGGTCGAAGGGCTCGAAAAGTCGGTTCATTTTCTAAAACCGTTGGTACTGGAGAAAGCAACCGGTGCAAAATGGTGGGAACTGGTCGGAATGGAGCGGGCCGGTGGGCTGGATGTGGAGCGAGGTGACAAAAGCACCTAAAGCTCAGCACCTAAAGCTCAGCACCTAAAGCTCAGCACCTAAAGCTCACACCGAGGGCCGCCAGGGAGCCAAACGGGAATTAGGTAAGAACCTCGTGGACAACATTGCCATGCACATCCGTTAGCCGGAAATCGCGACCAGCATAACGGTAGGTCAGTTTTGTGTGGTCAATGCCCATCAGGTGTAAAATAGTGGCGTGGTAGTCATGGACATGGCACGGCTGGGAGGCGATTTCTACGCCATAATCATCTGTTTCACCGTAGGTGACTCCGCCTTTAACACCCGCTCCCGCGAGCAAACAGGTAAACGCCGCACCATGATGGCTACGCCCCACGCCGTCTGAAAACGGCGTGCGGCCGAACTCGGTGCAAATGGCGATGAGCGTCTCATCCAACATGCCACGTTGCTTCAAATCCTGAATCAGTGCTGCCAGCGGCAGGTCCACCCGCCGGGCTTTTGGACGATGTAACTCCATATTGTCATGGGCATCCCAGTTGTTGTTGGAGCCAGTGTCAATGAGTTCCACCACGCGCACACCCCGCTCGACCATCCGTCGGGCGGCAAGACACTGCCAGGCGAAAGATTTATTATCGCCGCGCTGTAGTCCATACTGCTTGAACGTCGCCTCGCTCTCTTTCGATACGTCGAACATCGGAGGCGCGATTCGCATCATTCCCGCAGCGGTGTTGTCAGCGTTCATCCGGGCAAGCAGTTCCAAATCCCCGGACCGCTGCCCCACGTGAAGTTGATTCATGTCGTGCAACATGATTCGCTCAAGTTCGGCCAGCTTCACCGACCGCGCAGGCGATTTCAAATTGGCTACCGGTTTGTCACCCGGAATGACGCGCACCCCTTGATGCACCGGGGGCAAGAAATTGTTATCCCACACCTGGGAGCCCGCGTAGGGGATTCTCTCACACAAAACGATGTAGGACGGCAAATCGAGATTCCTTGTGCCGAGCCCATAACTCAACCATGCACCAATGCTGGGCATTGGAACCGATGCCGATCCCGTGTGCATGGCGGTCGTCGCTTGAAAGTGTTCCGTCAGGTCCGTATACATCGAACGCATCACGCACAAATCATCTGCGACGCTTCCCAAATGAGGAAACAATTCGCTAATCATTAGCCCAGAGTCCCCGTATGGCTGAAACGTGAACGGGGACGCATACATCTTATCCTTTGGACGCAGTTCCAGTCGTTTTTTATAAGCGTTAAGAGGATGGTCGTATGGAATATACTTACCGTCGTCTCGGCTAAGTTTCGGCTTAGGATCAAAGGTATCAACGTGTGAGAATCCACCGGTCAGAAAAACAAAAATTAGATTTTTGGCTTTTGCCGGATGATGGGTCCGCTGGGGCACCAATGGATGTCCCTGGTGGAGTTTTGCCGCAAGAGACAGATTGGCAACCGATCCAAGCATCGTCGCGGCACCCCCAGCGAACGTATAGCCCAGAGATTGACGACGGTTGATTCGATATTTCTCGTTCATGGTTTCACCAATGGGTCTAATGACAATTAATCCATGTAAAGGAATTCGTTGGCTGTCAACACGACGCGTGCATAGCTGGTCCACGCTTCCCGTTCACGTTGTTCAGGCGACAGTTGGTAAGCATCGAGTTCACCAGACACCTGTAAGATATATTCCGCTGCCCGCTGTTCTTCGTCAAGGCGTGCCTCACGGGCATAAGCAAACTGATGCGCGCGGTTGACACGCTGGTCCAGGTCCTGGGAAGATTCGATCAGCCGGCCTGCAAAAGCCTGCGCCTGCTCCTGCACCCAGGGATGATTTCTCAAAAACAAAGATTGTTGAGGGACTGTCGAGTTCATCCGTTTGCCTGTGGTCGTGTTCGTGTCCGGCCCATCAAAAAGGCCCACGAACGGATGACGAAAAAGGCGCTGTGTCATCAGATAAACGCTGCGATGACTGGATGGATAGGAGGCCCGCTTGAACGGAAAATGCTGCGTCCATTGCCAGGTCGTCATGTCCGGAAATGGATGTCCGCCTGGCCGATTAACCTTTAACTTACCGCTGACCGCCAGCATCGCATCCCGAATCGCTTCGGCTTCCAGTCGACGGCGGTTAAATCGCCAATAATAGATATTGGTTGGGTCTGTGGAGGCATTCTGGCTACTAGAATCGCTCGCGAGTTGATACGTCTTTGACGACAGAATCAACCGGTGCATCGCCTTGATCGACCAGCCACTTTCAACGAAACGTGCCGCTAGATAGTCAAGAAGCTCGGGGTGCGTTGGCAAGGCACCGCTACGTCCGAAATTGGACGGCGTTGAGACAAGCCCCTTGCCAAAGTGATGTTGCCAAATGCGGTTCACCATCACACGTGCCGTGAGGGGGTTTGCCGGGTCGGTCAGCCACTGGGCCAACTGCAAACGGCCACTCTGTCCGCTGGCGATATCAAGTGATTTGCCCCCGCTCAAAAAGCGGGGCGTGTTTCGCTTCACTACCGGCCCCTGATTGCCCGGGTCCGGATCCCCCCGCGGCTGAACGTGGGAGTCTGCAACGTCGCCATCCTGAACGGCATAGGCTTGCGGCAAATCGCTCGGAAGGTCCGAACGTGCAAGTTGCTGACTGACTTCCACTTTTTTTGCCTTTAAGCCTTCACGGTCGAATCGTTCCATCTCAGCCTTAATTTCCGACTGCTGTTTTCGATGTAAAGCGACCCGTGGTTCAGCCTGCTCCGGTGGTAATAACGGTACCAAATTCTGACGGTGTGTACGTTCGTGCTTAAATAATTCCGAGCCCGTATAGGGATACCGTGTGCTGTCGAAAAATCCATACAACGCGTAGTAATCTTCGACTGTCACAGGATCGAACTTATGGTCGTGACAGCGGGCACACCGCAGAGTCACTCCCATGAACGCACGCCCCATCGTCTCCAGGGTATCCTCAATCATGAGGTGGCGATGCTGGTAGCCATTGGTGCCATACCGGCGTGACAAGGCAATGAAACCGGTGGCGGTCACTCGTTCTGCAAAGTGTTCCGGTGTCCCTTGCTTCGCAAGGATATCACCGGCAAGTTGCTCTTGCACAAACTGATCGTACGGTTTATCCGCATTGAAGGCATCGATAATATAGTCCCTGTAGAGGTATATCTCGGGTATCGGATAATCCGCGTTGTCACCGGCAGTATCTGCGTAACGTACTACATCCATCCAATATCGCCCCCACCGTTCACCATATCGGGGCGAGGCCAACAAACTCTCCACAAAATTTCCAAAGGCGTCGGGCGACGTGTCATCCACAAATGCTGCCACCGCCTCGGGATCAGGTGGCAAGCCGATGAGATCGAAGTAAACCCGCCGGATGAGCGTACGCTTGTCTGCCGGCGGATTGGGAGATAATGCATGTTCTCGCTGGCCCGCGCTGATGAACCGATCAATCGGATGATCCGACCAGGCAGTCGCCCAGACGGGAGGTTCCACCGGCTGTACCGGCACAAACGACCAATGGGGTGTGGTGGGTTGCCCCTCTGCTTGCCATGCTAACTCCGCCGGCCATAAGGCACCGTCTCTTACCCAATCCTCAAAGTTCGCCACAATGTGGTCGGGGAGCTTCTCATCAGGTGGCATCTGGATTGGGGCCAGATCGTGGTAGCGAATCGCCTCCAGCAATAAACTTGCATCGGGCTGACCCGGAACAATTGCCGGCCCCCCATGACCGCCCTTGAGCAACGCCTCACGTGAATCGACGCGCAAACCGTTGTTGAGCTCCTCTCCACCATGACATTTGAAACAGGTATTGAACAACACAGGGCGTATATTTGCCTCAAAAAAGGTGTGCTGTTCGTCCAGAACTTTTTGATCGACCACTGCCGCAGGAACAGGAGCGATGCGCAGAAGCGCCGTTAGACCTACGGCCAGTCCTACAAAAACTACGAATTTTTCTTGTAATTTCCCGGGCATTATCCAGGCATTACTCCACGGGGGTACATGGACGTCGGTTCCTTCAACAACTGTTGGCCAGCACGACTGCTCGCCAACGATTCTTGCCCTATTCTTTTGACACCCGAAGTCCCCAGATGAGCATTTAGCGAAACGGACTCCGCGTGGCGTCTGGAAAATAGCGTTGGATCTAACCACATTTAAACTAGCCGCAGAATGGCCTCTTGTCAACCACATTTGCCTCATGAGATGTCTCTCTTTGACGTTGCAATTGTACGCCAAGCTTCTGAGAACAAACACTTTGATGTGTTTCCTGCCTGAGTGACCCGCGAATCCGCTGAATGACTTCCATGACAAGAATTGGCAAGTCCAATTCGACCGGCGATGTGCGAGCTTTGCGCCGGGCCAATTCAACCGAGACGTCCCGCCTTCTCTTCACTTGATTCTCCCCACTTTTTCGGTTAAAATCAGCTTGCTCGGGAATCACTATTTTCTATCCGTTCATCAGAATCATGTTTCCTCGAAAACACACTCCGCATTCCAATTACTCCGGCCTTGCCACCCGGCGGGGTTTCCTTCAATCGAGCGGCTTGGGCGCGGCGTCCAGTGTGCTGGGGCTACGACAGGCACTGGCGGCGACGGCAAAGTTAGACGGCGGTGGACTATTGGCACCGCGCCTTTCGCACGATCCGCCCAAAGCGAAAAATCTGATCATTCTCTTTTTCACTGGGGGCGTCTCGCAGGTCGACACTTTCGATTACAAGCCTCTGCTGCAAAAGAATCATCATAAATTGGTTCCGGCCTACGACACGCTTGATTTGAGTAAAAAAGACCTCTGGTGGAGGTTTGACGCAAAGTTGCTCAAATCGCCATTCAAGTTCGCCCCGGCCGGTGAATCGGGCTTGCTGGTCAGCGACTTGTTTCCCCATCTCAGTACGGTGATGGACGAGTTGTGCGTGATCCGCTCATTGCACACGGACATCCAGCAGCATTCCGAGGCGACGCTCGCGATGCACACTGGGTCTCCACAATTCACGCTGCCCGGCATAGGGGCCTGGCTCAGCTACGGCTTGGGGACTTTCAATCAAAATTTGCCGGGACACATCGTGTTGGCCAAGTGGAATCCGTACGGCGGAACGAAGAGCTGGGACAATGGCTTTCTGCCGCCACAACATCAAGGTGTCCGAATCATTCCAGGAGATAATCCGATCTCCGACATCGAGTCCCCAGCTCGCTCGGTGACCCTCCATCAACTGCAGCAAAGGATGCTCCGTGACGTGAATCGCGAGCACGCCCAGTTACGTCCACATGACCTTGAGTTGATGGCGCGCACCGAAAGTTTTACAACGGCCAATGGGATGATGCGTGTCGCGCCACCGCTGTTTGACGTTTCAGATGAATCAGCGTCAACGCTCAAGTTGTATGGCGTAGAACAGAACGACAAGACCTCCTTTGGCTACCAGTGTTTGATCGCGCGGCGATTGGTCGAACAAGGCGTACGAGTGGTCGAATTGGTCGATAGCGGTTCCGGTCACAAGAACTGGGATGCACATGGCCACATTCTTGATCATCGCAACAATGCCAAATTCGTCGACCAGGCAACAACCGCATTGATAAGGGACATGCGGCAACGGGGCCTGTTAGATGATACCCTGATCGCGATCTGCACCGAGTTTGGACGGACACCGTGGTACCAGCACCCCCCCAGTACACCTGGCCGCAACCACTGGGAACGGGCCTTTACGTGCCTCTTGGCGGGAGCAGGCGTGAAGGGGGGTACAGCGTATGGCGAAACAAACGAGTGGGGATCGGAGGTCGCCGATAAACCATGCCATGTCCACGATTATCATGCGACGATCTTGCATTTGCTAGGCATTGACCACACAAAGCTAACTTACCGTTACGGTGGCCGGGACTTCCGACTAACGGACGTCTACGGCAACGTCGTGACGGATATTCTGAGCTAGCCCGGATGGAGGCTTTGAGATGTGTTGCTGGAATTTGTATTGCTGGCGAGTTGTTCTTGTCTTGGCGTTTTTGTTTGAGACGGCAGCAGTTGCGGTCCACGCCGAGTCCTCCTCTGAAAAGAACCACTGGGCATTTCAACCTCTCCAGCAGGTAACACCTCCCGACGATCCGACCGGTTGGGCCATGCAGGGCATTGACAAGTTCATCATCCAAAAACTCCATGACGAGCAACTGCAACCGGTCGAGCTGGCCGACAAGCGAACACTTATCCGCCGCCTCTACTTCGACCTGATCGGACTACCACCGACTCCGGATCAGATCGACGCATTTTTGGCCGATGCGTCACCCGAAGCGTATTCGAACCTTGTCGATCGCTTGCTAGACAGCGAGCACTACGGGGAACGCTGGGGGCGACATTGGCTGGATGTGGTCCGATATGCAGATACGGCTGGGGACAACTCCGACTGTCCCGTTCCAGAGATGTACCTCTATCGCGATTACGTCATCGACGCTTTCAATGCCGATAAGCCCTACGACGTTTTTCTTCACGAGCAGTTGGCCGGTGACATTCTGGCGAAAGAGAATCCTGAGGAAAGACTTGCTGAACTGGTCACCGCCACCGGGTATATCGCCCTTGGCAAACGGTTCGGCAACAAACCGTATGCCTTCCGTCATATGGAGATTGGAGATGTGATCGACTGTACAGGCCGTGCCTTCTTGGGCATTACGATGGCGTGCGCCCGCTGTCACGATCACAAGTTCGACCCGATGACCAATGAAGATTACTATGCACTCTACGGGATCTTCGAGAGTACGAATTATTCTTTTAGCGGTTCAGAGGCCTCTAAGGACCGAATGCATCTTGTCTCGCTCGCCCATCCCCAGCAGGAGTATCTCGATAGAAAGCAAGAATACGACAAGTCAGCGGATGCCTTGGTTGAACAAATCAAGGAGCTCGAAGAAGAGAACCCCTTGGCGACCATCATCAAGGAGCGCAAGGAGGAGATCCCACTCCTTGAGCAGCAAATCAACCAGCGCGATGGCAATGGGGAAGACGTCACCCAGCTCCGGGAGAAATTAGCGAAACTTGTCAAAGAACGTGATGAGGCGGGAGCGGAACTGGCAGAAAAACTCAAAGAACCGAAGGCCCAACTTGCCGAAATTGAACAACAATACGCACCACTTTTGCAGACAGTTGCTTTTGCGGCTTACGATGGAACCCCCACCGACGTCCCGCTACAACAGATGGGCGACCACGAAAATCCAGGGGAAATCGTCAAGCGAGGTGTGCCACAGTTTCTTGCAGGCGATCGTTCACTCGACATCCCCGAGGGAACCAGTGGCCGCTTACAGCTGGCTCGCTGGCTTACGGAGAAGGGAACTGTCGCCGGCGGACTTTCGGCGCGGGTCATGGCAAATCGGATCTGGCAACATCATTTCGGCCAAGGACTTGTCACCACACCTTCGAACTTCGGCCTCAACGGCAAGCTCCCGACCAACGCTGCGTTACTTGAATGGTTGGCCGGACAGTTTGTCGACCAGGGTTGGTCAATCAAGACAATGCATCGTCTGATTGTGCACTCGCAGGCGTATCGACTGTCGAGTCAGTATGATGTCGACTGCGATGCAAAGGATCCGAGTGCCGCCTGGGTGTGGCGCTACAACCGTCGTCGCCTCGATGCCGAGGCGATTCGAGATGCGATGCTTGCCGTGAGTGGCAATCTGGATCGAAACCGCAGCGGCCCCCATCCGTTTCCCCCACAGAAAGAATGGGGCTACAGCCAGCACAAACCTTTCAAGGAAATCTATCCGTCCAACCATCGGAGCATCTTTCTGATGACCCTGCGAAACCTGCGACATCCGTACCTGGCAATTTTCGACGGCGCGGATCCAAATCTTTCGACTGGCAAACGCACCCGTTCACTCCGACCCCAACAGGCGTTGTACTTGATGAATAACCCGTTTGTTGGCCAGCAAGCGACCGGATTTGCCCAACAGCTGATCGAGGCCGCTGGTAACGATGAAGACCGTATTGCATGGGCGCATCAAGCTGCGTGGGGAAGAGTTGCAACGCCCGCCGAAATCAAACAAGCGATGGATTATTTAAAGGCGTATCAAGCACAGCTACGTCGCGACGACGCACCAGCGGATCAGGTCGAATACGAAAGTTGGACGAGCTATGCCCAGGTGATGTTGACGTCCAATGAATTCATGTATGTTGAATGAATGACGGGCAAAATAATTTACAGGCAGATTGTCGCGCTGCATCAACGGGCTTGATGTACTGTGTGCCGTTGCACCATAACAGACGCCCCTTCGCAAGGATAAGATTTACGTGCGTTGCTCGTTCCTGCTGATTTGCCTTGCTCTTTCCTTCACCGCCACGGGTCAGGCGATTGGCTCAGAGCATGCTGAGGTCCCTTGGTCATTCTCGAAACCTGTGCGACCGGCCGTTCCCGACAGTGACGCGCTCGAGCATGGCAAGCGTGTTCGAAATCCGATTGACGCTTTTCTGCTGCAGAAGTTGGAGCAAAAGGATCTCGAACCGGCCCCCGCGGCCGATCGCCACACGCTCGTCCGCCGCGCGTATTTTGACCTGATTGGCCTGCCGCCGTCTCCGGAGCAAGTCGAGAAATTCATCAGCGACGAATCACCGCAAGCGTGGAGCAACCTGATCGACGAGCTACTTGAGTCGCAGCAATATGGCGAGCGCTGGGGCCGGCACTGGCTGGATGTGGCTCGCTATGCGGATTCTCAAGGGTTCGAAGGCGACGACAGCATCCCAAACGCGTGGCGATATCGCGATTACGTGATCGAGTCATTTAACAAGGACAAGCCGTACAATATTTTTGTCCAGGAACAGATCGCCGGGGATGAACTGTGGCCTGACAATATGGATTTGGATCCCAAGCGGGTTTATGAAATCACAGAGGACCAGGCTGCGCACCTTCAGGCCCGGATCGGCACCGGGTTTTATTGCCTGCACCCGCAGGTGTCCGAATCGACTTTGGACGCGACACGCCTGAAGTATGAAACGCTCACCGACTGGGCGGATACGACGGCCGCAGCATTCATGGGGCTAACGATGGGATGCGCCCGCTGTCACAATCACAAGTTCGACCCCATCACGCAACAGGATTACTACGGACTGCAAGCCATCTTCGTCAGTAGTACCAAGGTCGATCTAGCGACCGTCACGCCGAACGAAATTGGCAATTGGAATTACACCTACCCACGATTGACCGCGCTCCAGGAAGCCAAGATCGCCCTGCAGGTTTTCCGTAAGCGGACGAAAGAAAGTGAACTCACGGACACCGAAAAGCAGGAACAGGAGAATCTGCGAAACGCCATCGTGGATCGATTAATGGAAATTCCTGATAACCTTTTGTCGGTTCCCCAGAAACCGTATGACATCCTCATGCAGATTCCCACGGCCACGGTGCTGGCTCACGACCGTCCGGAATTGCTGAAATCCGTCCACTTCCTGGAACGGGGCGAACTGTACAAGAAAAAGCATCTGGTGGAGCCCGCGATTCCTGTCGTCCTGGCGCAGGTCACCGAACGCGAACCCAACGTCACGGGACCGTTCGGTTCTCGCAAAGATTTCGCGTTGTGGTTGACCCAGCCCGATCATCCACTGACAGCCCGCGTGATGGTGAATCGGATCTGGCATTGGCATTTCGGTCACGGCATTGTGCAAACGCCCAATGACTTTGGCAACATGGGCGTATCGCCGTCGCATCCTGAACTGCTCGATTGGCTGGCCACGGAATTCGTCGAGCAAGGTTGGAGCGTCAAACAGATACATCGGCTGATCATGGCGTCAGGCGCTTACCAGATGAGCAGTCACTTCGGCACTCAACAGCATTTGGACGTGGATCCGGATAACCGCTATCTGTGGCGGATGAACCGACGCCGTCTGGAAGCGGAAGCCCTGTGGGACAACATTCATGCCGCGTCGGGCACGATCAACTTGAAAATGGGTGGCCGGCCTGTCGTTCCACCATTGGCCGCTGACGAGATCGCCGCACTCAGGGAAAAATGGCAATGGCCCATTTCGGGCGACCAGGCCGAGCACACTCGCCGTGGCCTGTACATTCTGGTCCGTCGCAATTTCCACTTTCCGATGTTCGAAGTGTTCGACGCGCCGGTCAATTCGGTCAGTTGTCCCGAACGAGATGTCACCACCGTGGCGCCGCAGGCCCTGTGGTCACTCAATAGCTCCTCCGTATTCAACCAGGCCAAATATCTCGCCGGGCGCGTCGTGAAAGATGTCGGCGACGATCGAAAACTGTGGCCAGAACGGCTGTGGATGATCGCGCTGGGACGTCCGATCAGCATTACGGAGCAACTCGATGCGCAACAGCTGCTACAAACCCTGATGCATGCTGCCGAAGAAGGCAACGCCGAAGCACTCACGGGCATTCCTGACAGCTTGAAGCCCATCCCCCAGGCAGAAGCTACCGCACTGATCAAACTCTGCCTGACGGTGTATAACTTGAACGAGTTCACCTTCATCGATTGACCCATGGCGCTGAATGATGACGAAACAACCACAGCCGACTCACCGCCGCGATTTCCTGTTTCACTCCACCCTTGGAATGGGGTCTGTTGCGCTCGGTGATCTCTTGCTGCGAGACAACCTTGCTCGGGCCGACCAAACACCCAATCTGCTGGCTGTGAAAGAACCTGTATTCGCTTCCCGGGCCCGACACGTGATCTTCCTGTTCATGCAGGGCGGGCCTAGCCAGCTGGAAACGTTCGATCCCAAGCCACAGATGAAGAAGTTCGATGGACAATTGTTGCCGCAAGAACTGCGTGACTTTGATCTGGCGCAGATTAACACGGCGGATGCGAAGATCCTGGCGCCGGTTTTCGAATTTCAGCAGCACGGCGAATCGGGCGTTGAAATTTCCAGCCTGTTCCCTGAGTTGGCCACGCATGCCGATAAGCTCGCCGTCATCCGCTCCTGCCATCACGACCTTTTCATCCACGGTTCGGCGCTCACGATGATGCACTCCGGCACGCGCCTTCTCGGGCATCCCAGCGCCGGCGCCTGGGTGACGTATGGACTGGGCAGTGAAAATGAAGATCTGCCCGCCTATGTCGCCATGACCGA
This sequence comes from uncultured Pirellulaceae bacterium, assembly GCA_964393615.1. Taxonomy (GTDB): domain Bacteria; phylum Planctomycetota; class Planctomycetia; order Pirellulales; family Pirellulaceae; genus CAYMUR01. The sequence continues at coordinate 74,768 of CAYMUR010000006.1, read as the reverse complement.
TGCAAACTTCCGCAACGGAGCAGCTACTTTCAGCTCCGGCTTCCTGCCCGCCATCTACCAGGGAACTTATTTGCGCACCGGGGGCGCTCCGATCCAGAATCTGCAGCGGCCCAGCGGACTTTCGTCAGCGGACCAGCGGCTGATGCTCGACCAGCTGGGCAAGTGGAACAGGACCCACCGCGAAAGCCGGATCGGCGATTCGCGCCTCGACGCCCGCATCGCCAACTACGAACTGGCTTACCGCATGCAATCAGCCGCTCCCGACTTGATTGACTTATCACAGGAATCGGTGGCAACGCACAAGATGTATGGACTCGGATCCGAACCGACGGCAGGCTTCGGAAAAATGTGTTTGATGGCGCGCCGGATGGTCGAACGGGGTGTGCGTTACATGCACCTTGTGGACGGCGACTGGGACGCGCATAGCGGGTGCAAACAGAATCACCAGAAGCAAGCCCGGAGGGTGGATCAGCCGATTGCGGCTCTGCTCCAGGACCTGGATCAGCGTGGTTTACTGGAAGAGACGCTGGTGATCTGGGGCGGTGAGTTCGGGCGAACACCGATCCGACAAGGTGGCAACGGTCGGGACCATCATCCGTATGGATTCAGCATGTGGATGGCCGGTGGCGGAATCCGGGGCGGCAAGGTCATCGGCGCGACGGACGACTTTGGTTTTTCTGCGGTCGAAGACAAAGTGCACGTGAACGATCTTCACGCCACGATGCTCTCGTTGCTGGGACTCGATCAGCAAGCGCTGACTTATCTCTTTGAGGGGCGCGATCACCGGCTAACGGATGTCGGCGGTCAGAACGATCTCTCGGAGCGTTTGACCAGGGCCTCCTGATCTACTGCGCGTCGGCACGAACGAATGACACGCGCAACGGGCCCTGGCCCCATTTTTCACCCCATCCCGTTGAGAATGGCGACAACGCGACCAGAGCACCCGGTGCCATCTTCGAGGCGCTGGGACTTGTCGGTACACCGACGGAACCAAACGCTTGATCCGGCGAGTGCACACCTCAAGTGACAAGAAATCACGCACAAAAATCCCGCACGTCGCGACCGACAACAATGCTCTATATGACATCAAAATATGTATCCCCTACGGGAAATTTTTAGAGCCCCAAAAATGAGACCCTACCATGCAATCCGGCCACACAGCCGCAGCGGAATTTTTTGGCAGTGATCGCCAAATCTGTTATGATAGTAAGAAGACACAACCGACCGGCAGAGAACAACCAACAGGGTCCGTAGTGGTGAACAAATCAACCGATCAGGTAGTGAAATGAAAATTGACGATCAGGGAAAAACAAACCGTCCAGATAGGGCTGTGCGCACTGCCGCTTCCCGAAATCCAGGATCGCGCAGTGCTCTTGTTAGACAGGGGAGGTCTTTGTCCTTTGAGCGGCTGGAATGCCGCCACCTCCTGACGACGAACCTGGTCATCAGCGAATTGCTAGCCGTCAATAACTCCGTTCTCGCGGATGAAGACGGTGAGTTCTCCGATTGGTTCGAAGTGCGTAATGCGGGTGGCGCGTCGGTTAACCTGAACGGTTGGTATGCGACCGACGACGCGGGAAGTCTGACAAAATGGCAATTTCCTGACGTTACCATTCCCGCCGGCGACCAGCTGTTGGTCTTCGCCTCCAACAAGGATCGCGACAATCCGTGGAGTGAGTTACACACCAACTTCAGGCTCAGTGGTGGTGGCGAGTACCTGGCGTTGGTCGATCCCGATGGGACGTCGATTGCCTCTGAGTACGCGCCACAGTTCCCAGCCCAGTTGGCAGACGTGTCGTTCGGTGTCTCCCTCGACGGCTCGCGTGTCGGTTTCTTTCCCAATCCCACACCCGATGCTGCCAACCTGGTCGATCCGGTTGCTGACCTCGCAGGGCAAATCGTGATCACGGAGCTCATGTATCACCCCCACCATGAGACTGTCCCTATCACGTCTCCCGGCGAAAACACGTTGGAAGAATACATCGAGATTTACAACGTCGGCGAAACGGTGGTCGATCTGGCAGGCTGGAGCTTCGACCGGGGCATCAACTTTATCTTTCCGCAGGTCACCTTAGGGGCAGGCGAATACCTGGTCGTCGCGGCCGATGTCCCCATGTTTCAAACCAACTATCCCACCGTGATGAATGTGATTGGGGGTTGGGAAGGAAAGCTGAGCAACCGCAGCGAAGAGCTCCGTCTGGTTGACGATTTAGGCCTGACCATCGACTCGCTCACGTATGCCGACGAGGGTGATTGGGCGGTTCGTACTGCGGGACCCTACCACCAGGGATTCACGGGGTGGACCTGGCTGGCGGAACCTGACGGCAGCGGAAAATCGCTGGAGTTGGTAAATCTGCAAATGAACAATGAATTCGGGCAGAATTGGGCGGCCAGTGTTTCCGACGGCGGTACACCTGGCGCGATGAATTCGGTGGCGGCCACGGACACCGCGCCGGTCATCTTGGACGTGAGTCATTTCCCCACGATACCACGGTCATCCGACCCCGTGACAGTCACGGCGCGACTGGTGGATCAGACGCTTGACGGTCTTGCCGCCACACTCTTCTGGCGTGTTGACACTGATGCCAATTTCAGCGCGTTGACGATGCACGATGACGGTCAGCATAGCGACGGGCTGGCCGGCAACTTCGTCTATGGGGCCACCATTCCCGCGCAACCTAACGATACCGTGGTGGAATTCTATGTTTATGCCAACGATGCATCGAATCATGTTCGTACCTGGCCGGCACCTGTCCAGGATGACACGGACGGCCAAGAGATTCCGCTCATTGAGACAGGTGCCGCGGTGCGAGCTATGGTCCCCAGCGACGATTCGCTGGGTACCAGCTGGAGGGGGGGCAACGAACCGTTTAGCGATGCCGCCTGGTCCAGCGGCACGATTGGTGTCGGCTACGAGACCGACCAGGCAGGGCCGACGGCTGCGGCGCCGATTGCCCATTGGACATTCGACGAGCTGACGTCCAGCGGGACGGTGGCTCCTGATATCGGCGGCCGCTATGACGGGACGGTTGTGGGCGCGACGCTGACCACGGGGGGGCAAGGGGTATTTGGCGAAGCCCTCTCCTTTGACGGAGATGGTGACTACGTGCTCCCAGGCGTGATCTCGGAGTTAGTCAATCCCTCGAAGTTTTCCATCTCGCTATGGTTCCGTCGCACCGTTGACCACGTCGGCAGCGCCAACGAAACCAATCACGAGGTGAATAACGTCTTGATTGCTCAGTCCAGCAGTGCTTCCAACGACAACTTGGAGATCGGCACCGCAGCGGATGCGGTCGAAGTCTACCTCGACACGCTCGAATTGGGAGGGTCGATCCCACCGGTCAGCCAGCCCGCATCCATTCAAAACGGGACCTGGCATCATCTCGTCGTGAGTTATGACAGCAGCGTTGCCAACGAACTCAAATTGTATGTCGACGGCTCGTTGGCCAGTGAACACAGCGAGTATGGCAGGTCGGTTGTGGACAGTGGAACCTCCCCCTTCACCATCGGCTTGTCCCGACCTGGACAGAACGAATGGGGTGATTTCGAAGGACTGATCGACGACTTGGCCGTGTGGGACACTGCGATCGACGCCCAACAGGTCTCCGCGTTGTTTTCCGGCACATCTCCCTCTTTGCTGGCGGGTTACGACGAGCTATTGGGGCTCGACCTGGGAAATGCCTTCCAGAATCAAGACAAAACTTCCGCCTACGTGCGCCTGCCTTTCACAGTCAGTGGATCGAATTCGTTCGATGCGTTGCGTCTGAGCATGCAGTACGACGACGCATTCGTGGCGTACATTAACGGGACCGAGGCAGCGCGGGCCGGTGTCACCGGTGCACCGCAATGGAATTCCGTCGCCGATGCGGACCGCCTGGACAGAGAGGTGCTGACGCCGGTGGATTTTTCCATCACCAATTTACCGGGAATGCTGGTCGACGGAGACAACATCCTGGCAATTCAAATGCTCAACGCAGATACCGCCACGCGCGCGTTGGTGCTGCCACAGCTCGAGGCAACCCCGAGTCTGCATCAAGCGAACGCACTCTACCAGGTTCTTGACGATTTGGCCGCCCCTACGATTTCGCTCATTGAGGCAGGTGCCGCGGCGCGGGCCATTGTCCCCAGCGACGATTCGCTGGGTACCAGCTGGAGGGGGGGCAATGAACCCTTTAGCGATGCCGCCTGGTCCAGCGGTACGATTGGTGTCGGCTACGAGACCGACCAGGCAGGGCCGACGGTTGCGGCGCCGATTGCCTATTGGACATTCGACGAGCTGACGTCCGGCGGAACGGTGGCTCCTGACATCCGTGGCCGCTATGACGGGGCGGTGGCGGGCGCGACGCTGACCACGGGTGGGCAAGGGGTGTTTGGCGAAGCCCTCTCCTTTGACGGAGATGGTGACTACGTGCTCCCAGGCGTGATCTCGGAGTTAGTCAATCCCTCGAAGTTTTCCATCTCGCTATGGTTCCGTCGCACCGTTGACCACGTCGGCAGCGCCAACGAAACCAATCACGAGGTGAATAACGTCTTGATTGCTCAGTCCAGCAGTGGTTCCAACGACAACTTGGAAATCGGCACCGCAGCGGACACGGTCGAAGTCTACCTCGACACGCTCGAATTGGGAGGGTCGATCCCGCCGGTCAGCCAGCCCGCATCCATTCAAAGCAACACCTGGCATCATCTCGTCATGAGTTATGACGACGGCAATGCGAACGAGCTCAAATTGTATGTCGACGGCTCGTTGGTCAGTGAACATAGCGAGTACGGCGGGTGGATGATGGATAGTGGAACCTCCCCCTTCACCATCGGCTTGTCCCGACCTGGACAGAACGAATGGGGTGATTTCCAAGGGCTGATCGACGACGTCGCCGTGTGGGACACCGCCTTAGACCCCCAGCACGTCTTTACGTTGTCTGCCGGGGCCACCCCCTTGCAACTGGTAAGTTACGAACAACACGTGGGACTCGATCTAGAGGGTGCTCTCCAAGGCCAAAACACGTCCGCACTGATTCGCGTGCCTTTTTCAGTCAGCGATCCGGCATCGCTCGAGTTGTTGAGACTGCGAATGCAGTACGACGACGCATTCGTGGCGTACATCAATGGGACGGAGGTCGCGCGGGCAGGTTTGACGGGGCCGCCGCAGTGGAACTCCACAGCCGATTCAGACCGCGCGGACATCGATGCCCTCACGGCACAGCCGTTCCTCATCGCCAACGATTCCGGGCTCTTGAACAACGGACAAAATATCCTGGCCGTTCAACTATTAAACTTTGACGCCGTCGCCACGCGAACACTTCTGTTGCCGGAACTCGAGGCAGTGCAGGGGAGACTCGACCCGGGCAGTGTCCCCGTCTATCACCAGATCATGACCACCGCCGAACGCGGCACATTGGAAACATTAGAGGCACTCGCGAGAAACGGCTCCAGGATCAATTCCGAGATGAACGCCACGTTCATCGCGCTCACGGACACCGATGTCGACGTCCGCTATACGACGGGAATACGCCTGCGTGGCAACTACTCGAGAAGGCAGAATCCGCCGAACAATCGTATCAATATTCCTTCAGACCGACCTTGGCAAGGTTTGACGGCGTTGGACCTGAACGTGTGGAAATTAGCGGAACAGTTCGCCGCCTATTCATTATTTGCCATGGGTGGCATGGCGTCTCAAGAAGCCCAACCGATCATCATGTATAGCAACGGCCAGAACCTCAGGGTCAAGTCTCCGGGTGGGGCATATGG
>CAYMUR010000006.1:61352-69013 GCA_964393615.1 uncultured Pirellulaceae bacterium | reverse complement strand
AATTGAAACGCTGAACTCGGAATTCGCCGAGAACCATTTTCCCTTGGACGACGGTGGCAATCTCTATAAGGGTCGCCGGCCGTCGGAATCGCCCCCGGAATATCCCTCAGGTGGTAAAGGCGCAGGCCTGCGATATTGGGGTACCGACCCGTTACCATACGTCAGCTACGAAAAAGAAACGAACAAAAGCGAGCAAGACTGGTCCGACGTGATCAACCTCACGTTCCAGCTTAATAACTCCCCGAACGAAACATATCTCGAGGACGTCGGCCAAGTGGTGAATATCGAGCAGTGGCTCCGCGCCCTCGCAATGCACGAGTTTCTCAACGATGAAGCGGATGGCCTGCACTTGGGATTCGAATCGGTGGCCGATGAATACGCGATGTATCGTGGCGTGCTGGACCCGCGATTCCAGATGGTTCCCTTTGATCTGGATGAAATGTTTATCAATAGCAGCGCACCGTTGCGGCGATTTACTGGTATTTCTGCCTTGAATCGGCTCGTCAATCATGTCGACGTGCTCCCTGAATATGGTGCCCAGTTATGGGATATTGCGAATGTTGCTTTGACATCGGATGTCGTCAAATCGACCTTGGCGGATGTCATGGGACCAATCGGACTGGACGACGATATTACCAGGATCGCAACGTTCCTCGACCGCCGTCGTGATTATGTCAATCAACAATTGATGGCACCCGTCGAGATGAGTTGTCCAGGAGGGTACGTGGATGCGGGTGCCCAAGTGACGCTCTCCTCTCCCAGCGCGAAGATCTATTACACCGTCGACGGCTCGGATCCCCGGCTGCCCGGTGGTGACGTCAACCCGCAGGCTATCGAATTCACGGGGCAACCGATCGTCATCCAGGAACCAACCAGGATTGCCGCAAGGTCCTACATGCCGACCAGCCAATTTCTCACGCGTTGGAGTGGACAGACAGTGGAGGATTTCGTGGCCGCGCCCGACTTGGTGGTTACGGAATTAAACTATAACCCCCACGTGGCGCAGGCTGGTGAATTCTCCACGACGGACAGCGATGACTTTGAGTACATCGAGCTGATGAACGTGGGGACCAACCCTCTTGATTTAGACGGTATGAAGTTTGTCCAAGTCGACGTCGCCGGGATTTCACAGGGCATCGACTTCACCTTCGCGGCCCAGACACTCGCCCCAGACGAGCGTATTGTCGTGGTCAAGAATGTCGCCGCTTTTCAGTCGCGTTACGGAATCAACGTTCCGATCGCAACAGGTGACGACGGGCAGGGAGGGGCGAGTGGCGAATACGGTGGCCGACTTTCCAACGCTGGTGAACGGGTTACCCTGGTGGGACCAGACGGAGTTACACGCTATTCGTTTGAATACGACGACACAGGTAAATGGCCCGCGCGGGCCGACGGCGGCGGCAGTTCGCTGGAACTGACCGGGCTGTCGATGAGCCCGGACGGTTGTTCCAGCGGCTGGCACAGCAGCGTCGAACGTGGCGGGACACCAGGCTCCGCAGGGATCGGAAATACGGCAAGCGTGGTCATCAACGAAATTATTACCAACCCCCTCGGGTTGGATGTCGATGCGATTGAGTTCTACAACCCCACAGGTAACCCGATCGACATCGGTGGCATGTGGCTGAGTGATAGCCTCGCCAATTTGGACCGATACGTGATTTCGACAAACACCACCGTGCCAGCGGGAGACTATCTGGTCCTCGATCAAAATAGCTTCGGTTTCGGACTGAACGGTACCACGGGTGATGAAGTAGTGCTGGTCGATCCCGGCACCGCAGGGAACCCGGACTTGTTCATCACTCATATTTCTTTCGGCCCCGCCTTGCCCGGTGAGTCCTCTGGCCGCTGGCCGGACGGAACGGGGGACTTATATCCCATGATTTCTACGACGCTTGGAGCGTCCAACAGCGGGCCTCGTACCGGCCCATTAGTCATCAGCGAGATTATGTACAATCCGTCGAGCCAGCTGCTCGAATTTGTCGAGATCTACAATCCATCGCCGCTGAAAATTGATTTGACCGGTTGGACGGTGGGCGGCATCGGCTACGAGTTCCCCGCCGGAACAACCATCGATCCCGGACAGATCTTGGTCTTATTGCCCTTCGATCCGACGCTTACCGCGCTGGCCGCGGATTTTGACAGTGAGTACGGCGTCGACATCGCCGGGAACTTGTCCAGCTTTTTGGGACCGTATCCAGGCCAATTGGATAACGGCGGTGAGACGCTGACACTGCGTCGCGTCGTAGGAGATCCAGCTTCGGGTCAATCGACGACCGCACAAATCATCGAGGATCAAGTCGACTTCGACGACACCGCCCCGTGGCCGATCGATCCTGACGGCACGGGATCTTCCCTGCAGCGAACGCGTAGCGACCTGTGGGGCAACGACTCGGCCAGCTGGTTCAGCTCGAATCCGACTCCCGGGCGTTTGCGCCATGACCGGTTTCTCGAATTCACGACCGGGGCGACGGTGATTGGCGAAGTGGGAATTGTAACCGATCTGACGCACGAAATCAAAACCATTGCTTTCTCCCAGGAGTACGACAATCCGGTCGTCCTCGCGCAGCCCGCATCCTTCAACGGCTCCGATCCGGTCGTTGTACGGGTAACTAATGTGCAGTCGAACCAATTCGAAATGTTCCTGGCCGAACCTTCCAACCAGAACGGATTACACGGTGTGGGAGAAACGGCCGGCTATATCGTCCTCGAAGCAGGAAGTCACTGGCTTTCCGATGGTACGCATTTGGAAGTAGGAACCGTCGACACCTCTGCCTCGGTAGGTGCCAACATTACCTCCCCCTCTTTTCAGAACATCAATTTCACGTCGTTATTCGCCAACACGCCGATTGTACTAAGCCAGCCGCAGACTAACGTTGGCGAGCTTTTCCTGTCCACCCGAGAGGATTCAATAACGAGGGGCAATTTCGACGTGGCGTTGGAGCCCGAAGAACAGTTCGGCCCCGAACATGTTGAGGAAACCATCGGTTTCTTGGCGATCGATCCTGGCACCGGCATGTGGAACGAAATACCCATCGTCGCCGGAATCCACTCGTACGTCACGCAGGATTTTCGAACGATCTCGTATGTGCAATCGGCGTTCAACGTGGTGCCGAGCTTTCTGGCGTCCTTGGCCAGCTATAACGGTGCCGACAACTCCCATCTGCGTGTTCGCAACGCGGACTCGGGGAGCATCGAAGTCAAGCTCGAAGAGGACACAAGTGTCGACGAGGAGACCGGGCATACCGGCGAAACCGTTGCGTATTTGGCGATCGGAGGTGAAGGACCACTGACCACCGTTTCCGGCTCGTTGATCGACGGCCAAACGACGACCTATCAGCTCCACGTTGCTGACAACGGTCGTTTACTCGATGTCGACGTGAACCTCGACATCACCCACACGCGAGTCGGGGACCTGGATATTTTCCTGGAATCTCCCGAGGGAACAATGGTTGAGTTGCTGGCGGGCGTAGGTGCCCATGGCGACAACTTGACGGCCACCAGATTGGATGATGATGCATCCCAATCGATCACAACAGCGCCGGCGCCATTCACTGGCTGGTTCCGGCCGACGGGAATGCTGCGCGACTTCGCCGGAGAGAACATTCATGGCACGTGGACCCTGCACATAACAGACGATGTACCGAACAAAGACCTGGGCGCTTTACTGAAGTGGTCCCTCAACGTTGAGTTGGGGCCAGAACCAGAAGGCAACTTGAACCACGATGGCCAGGTGGACACCATGGACATCGACCTGTTGTTCGCCAAGCTGGGATCGGATGATCCCACGTATGACATGGATGACGACGGAGACGTGGACCGGCAAGATGTCGACCATCTGGTGCAGAACATCCTGGGCAGGCGATTTGGCGATGCCGATCTCGACCAGGATGTCGACATCATCGATTTCAACGAAGCGGTCATCAATTTTGATACCTTCGCTCAAAACGCCTTTTACGGATGGGGCCAGGGCAACTTCGACGGCGATGGCGACGTGGACATTTCTGACATTCTGCAGTTGGTAGTCAATTTCTCTCCCCTGGGTTATCCACCCGTCAACGCTTTATCTATGGCCGGCTTTGCCGGTCCGCCGGTGACTGCCGCAGCGACCCCTGAACGGGCCTTGACGGTTTTCGGCACGGAACGCACGTCCCTTGCCGACACCAGCCCCGTCGACGTGGACCGCCCACACGAGGACGTAAAACAAAATACCACGGATCATCTCTTTGTTGACCGTTACTTTCGCTCGTCGTACCGCAGCCACGCTGATCCGTGGAAAAGGGATCAGCTACGATCTTCAGAGGTGAATCTCGACGACAAAATGATGGAAGATCCATCGCTTGGATCTTCGTAGAGCGGAACCAACGCAGCACCGTTTCGACAGTGAGAGCATTTTTGATTCTTTTTTACCGGAACTGCACTTGGTGCAGTGCGTCCCCAGCGGCCGAAGGCTGTTACTTCGTATCGTCGCCGGCAGGCCCAGTGGTAGAGGCTAACTCGTCTTCTCAGCCTCTGGCTCCGAAGCCGAAGAGATGGACAGCACCGTCCAGGGTGAACTCGATCCGAAACCGGCGCCCACCAGGAAGTCGTGAGCGATGTTTCCAGCGCACGGTGTGTTCGAGTGTATCGGTGGTGATCGGTTCACATTCATCACTAGTGTATCCGGCCAGGGGCTGTCCCTCCTCACTCAGAAGCGCAACCCTGATTTCACCGGCACTGGCATCTGCGTTTACCCAGAGCTTGCCGGATGCCGGCTTCAATCGGATGGCGGTCCAGCGGCCGGAACCTCCGACCGGGCCCGGCGTCACCGACAAATAGCGATCGCGAGGAAGAATCGCGAGCCCGCCAGCGGACACACGATCTTTGCCACCGTGGTGGCCGTCGTAACCTGAATAGTAAAAGTAGATTTCATCTCCCATCCGCATCGGCCGTAGCCCGAAGACCATTCCATCGTCCCATTCGCCCTCCTGTCCCAGGGGGATGAACGGGACGCGTGCTGCAACACGCGACCAGTGCACCCCGTCGCGGCTAACGACCAACTCCGTGTTGATCTTCCCGTACTGGCGCGGATGGGGAGGCTCGTTCCCCTCTCCGTACGATGAGTAGTAGGTCCAGGGAAGCCCGATATACATATCGCCGTCGAGGAAACAACCCATCGCATAGAATTCGAGACCCGGCGGATCATCGGGCAAGGGCACGAGAACCGGCGTGGGGATGGTCCAGCTGGTGAGATCTTTGGAAAACCGCCCGATGATAATCCGCGAGCCACGATTCGGTTCGCCGGGGCGGGGTAGCCGACTCCACCCCTGGCCGTAGGCAGCATACAGTTGCCGTCCTGGGTCGTACACGATGCCGCTCATTCCAAACGACACGCCACCCGCTACCGGATTTTCGGGGTAAGGTTCCCAGTCCAGACCATTGTCGGAGTAGAACAGATTTTCACCCCCGCGCCCCTGGAGCCCGGCGAACTGCTTGTCGGCCTCCGCACCATGGCGGATAGGAAACACATGATACGCCATCGGAAGAATGTTGTTTTCCTTGCTTCCTTCAAACTCGACGCGGGACAGATTAGGCCTCTCCCACTGCAACCCATCCTGGGAGGTTGCGTAGCAATGGTACATCCGCGATCCTTCGTCGCTGTACATCTTGCTACTGGTCGAGGCAATGCCACGATACCAGCACTTAAAGAGGCCGGCTTGGGAATCGAAAACCACATTTCCGAGGCCAGTGGCGTACTTTTCCCACGGTTTTTTCCGCGGAAAGATCGGGTTATTTGGGTGCTTGCGTGGCGGATTGAGGATCCGCTCCAGGTTCTCTTTTTTGTCAACGTACAACTCGTCGAGAAAGAGAACCCGTTTCTTACTGATGGCAAGAGGCCGAGATTGTGGGTAACGTGCTATGTTGGAAATTCTCAGTTCATCTAGAACGCCGATGAACGACGCTGCTTGATTTTCAAACATTCCGGCTCCAATGGCAAAGTCACCGGTAATGTCTTTCGGATCATGAGGGTCTGCGTCGCGATCGTGACCGTGGTCAGCTCGTGTCACGGGCACCGAAACGTTGTCAATAAATATCTCCAACCGGTGATGTGGAACATTGTTTACTACGGCAACATGAGTCCATTGGCCAACTCGTAGAACAGGTAGGATCGTAGTGACCCAAGCTGTCCTGCCGATGCCAGCGTCACCCGGTCCTGCGGCATTGCGATGCACGATTCGTCCCTTGTCAGCATAGGTCACATGTGACATTCGCTGATGTGAAGGATTGCGGGGAAACGTTTGGCCAACGATTGCTCCCGACGCCAGATTGGCAGGCCGAATCCAGAATTCGACCGTGTAGGTCCCTGGCAGGTCGCCTTTTGGACTGTCACTCCAGGTCATCGACGAATTTTGATCAATCAATAACAGTGCTTGGCCAAATCTTTTATTTTCGCCCGGATGATCAATGGGCTCCCAAACGGCCGAGTTGTGCAGATGGCCGTTGGGCTCTTCTTTGACAAGGTTATCGATGATGGTGCCCTCCGCCTTGTCGAAGTGGAACAGGGCAACCGTGTATGGATCTGTTTGAAACGGATGGCTGGCAGACGTCTCTTCCGTGCCAGAAGCAAACTCGGGATTCAATAACAACAAGGTGCCAAGGTAGAAATATACAAGGCGTTCCATCGTCATAAGAACCTCTGCGGTGAAACCCGGTCGTTGGTTTTTTAGAATTCGAGGAGCGATCGGTAGTCTACCCTGGGCTACCAGACAAAAAAAGCGGGGGATTGGTGTATCATGGCAACCGCCCAAATAACAACGCACGAAGGAGTAGCGTCAGAATGGCTGGAAAAAATCAACTTCCTTGGATCCATGCAGAGGTGAATGACAGTTCCATATGCCGGAAATTCCCATGGGGATTGAAACGGAGTTAAAGCTAGAACTGCGCCCAGCCTACTTGCCTTTCCGTTTTAACATCGTGGCCGGCTGAATGATTGAATTCGCTGCAAAAGGTGGCATGACACGGAACAAGTGTCAGAAACTCCATTTCTGAATGAGATTGGCAGCGCTCACGTCACGTTACGCAATGTCGATAGAAAGATGGCGTATGCCGCGACCCCCAGACAACCGCAAAGGGGAACAGAGCCACCAGCTCAAGCTGTACCAACCGCGTCAGAATCAGTTCGTCCGCTGCCATTGCCAGAGCCGTCCGTAGCATCCGGCGAGTTGACATTTTGGCTTGACTTGTTTATACACCGTAATCGTTGCGTTCTTGTCCAAGGAGGTCGTGAGTTGGAAGTCGCCGGGGTCTGTCGTCATCATGTCCCACCGAAAACACATCTCGCATTCCGCATGGCGAGGACTCGATCTTTGCCAGCCGGCGCGGTTTCCTGAAATCCTGCGACTTGGGCGCGGCCCCCGGCCTGCTGGAGCTTCGGCAGTCGCTGGCGGTGACGGCGAAGTGAGACAGCGTTGGGGTGTGGGCCCCCCTCCCTTCGCACGACCCGCCCAAAGCAAAACAACTGGTGATTCTCTGCTACATGGGAGGTTTTCCCCAGTTCCCTCACTTCTTTCCTTAGATTCCTCGTAGAAGCCGAGTTCCTATCATTTGAGTCGCTCCGTTTTCAATACCTATCACGGGAGGTCCCACGTGCGTGTTCATGACTTATTGACGTTGCTTTTCGCTCT
>CAYMUR010000006.1:0-61342 GCA_964393615.1 uncultured Pirellulaceae bacterium | reverse complement strand
GCCAGTCGCTCGACACGCTCGAGAAACGGGCCGACATTGAGTTCGCAAAGCCGGCTGGCGTCTCGATGAAACTCGATGCCTACTTGCAGAAAGGGGCCGGACCGCACCCCGCCGTCGTTTACGTACATGGGGGCGGATACGTCCACGGAGATCGGCGTAGTGTGACGAAACCCTACGTGGAACCGCTCATCGCCGTCGGATTTTCGATGGTCAGCCTCGATTATCGACTGGCGCCCAAGCATATCTTTCCGGCAGCTCCAGATGACATCCAGGCAGGGATTGCATACGTCAAGAAGAACGCCAAGGCTCTACGTATCGATCCTGACAAACTTGTGCTCTTGGGCGAGTCTGCTGGGGGTGGACTGGCATCCTACGCCGGTGCGAACTATCGTCCTGGCAACAAGGTCGCCGCGGTGGTGCCATTTTCCGGTGTGCACGACCTCGTGCTGCGGTCGACCGAAGAGCCCTGCACCCTCTCTCGCAAGGAGTTCACTATTCGTCACGGCCACATCCTGGGTGGAGAGGGAGCGTTTGTGGGCTTCGAGAAAGTAACGTCGGAAAATTTTAAAATCCTCAACGATGCCTCAACAGTCACTCACGTCCATAGGGACATGCCACCCTATTTGCTGATTCATGGTACGCGAGACTTCGGGGTCCCTTTCGAACAAGCCGTGCAGTTGCAACAGGTGATGCGATTTGCCGGCGCTGAGTGTGATCTCATCGCGATCGTCGGGGGAGGCCACGGCCTCTGGGCCAGGCCCGAGGACCAGCATTACAAGAAAAGCATGGTCGAGTGGGTATTGGCTCACCTCAACCACTAAAGGAGCCCCCACTGACCAACAAACTACCCACAGTGCCGCGGCGTTACATGAAGCTCCTAACTCCGACGCCTTGACCTGACGCTCATCGTAGAGCCCCATCTAGATTGGATTCGGAGCGGGAATTTCGCTATCACTTTAAGGGTTATTCGAAACTTATCCACCCAATTACATTGCCCACGTGTCGTCAGAACATCTCCCGTACCTCGGAGACATCCCCCAGTCTCAATTGCGTGTTCAGAGCCCGATCCAAGGTCGAAAGATATCGACATAGAAAACATAACACCAAGTGGCAGCTCCTGCCGGGACACCAAACGGCAACAGATTCGATGGGTGTTTCTGTAACGGCTCTAACGATTCGTCCCCCGTTCTTGACCAGCGGAATACACGCCTCAACAATCGGTACAACAGCGTTCCCGCCACAAAAACTGCGGCCAAGAGACAGGCCAGACAAAACACAACAAAGATCCCTCTTGGTCCCAGCCAAGCGCCAATCGCTCCCATAAATTTGATATCGCCAGCCCCCGCCCCACGGGCCAGCCAGATCATCCACAGCATTCCAAAACCCACCAAAAATCCCGCCAACGAAACCAGAACCTGCTTGCCAGCTCCTCCCCAACCCGACTCAAAAAAACCGTTGGTCAGCTGGTAAAGTAGCCCTGTCGCCACCCCGGAGATGGTTAACCAGTTCGGTAACCGCCGGGTCCGGCCATCGATCCAAGCCCCCACGGCCGCAAACAACAACAGAAAGCTGGTTCGGATGATCACCATCTCGCCAAGCCTCTCAAGCTCCTGATACGATCCACCACGATCAACGTTCCTGGCACATCGCTAGCAGACACTGCAGAACTAGTTTTTTTGTCAGCGGCCTCCGTTTCGATGTGATCGACCGACCAGCCGGAGGACTTGACACGTTGTATCCAGACAGACGGAGATAGCCGCCTGCCGCTTATTCCATCAGGCCCGTTTCACCTACCAGAGAACACGTTATCCGTCCGAGCAAAATCAGGTAGGTTTCTTTTCCGCAGTCGCAGCTCGTCTTTTGTGGATCGCTTTTTTGCCAAGCGGATCGGAACCGTATTGATTCAGTCCTACTGTACCACGCATACATCCCGCTTCGACCAAGGACCAGATTGGTCCAACAATAGGAACAAAACTCAATAATACCCAAACTCCCGGTTTGTTCCGATCGTGCCAACGTTTGATCAGCAACACCATTTGTATCCAGAGAAAACCCAAATTGGGAACCATCAGCCCAAAGAAAATCGCCAGACCGGGTATATCCCGCTGAGTCAGCCCATCCCCACGAAACAAGCTGCCCTCGATCACACCACTCCACGCACTCGCGGCAAAAATACCAGCCAGGATTATCATCACAATGCCATACACGCCCCATCCAAAGCCTACCAGGATGGAATACGTCCAGAATTCGCTACGAGGGATCCGACCCTCAGTGGAGAAAAGAATCTCTCCCATCTGACTCTTTTTTACCTTGACGGTTGTACCAGCGCTGGGATCGAACCCACACCTGACACAAATTGCCGTCGACCCAATGTATTTCTTTCCACACGAGGGACACAGGGGATTGTCTCCCTTGCGTCTATTCTTTTTTTTCTCTGCCTCGATTTCGAGCTCTAACTGGTCAGCAATTTCGGGCGGGATTACGAAAACTGGCTCGTCTGATTCCGGAGGCTCGTAATCATCCAGGATATCGACCACCGAAGTCTTCGTCGCAACCGGCTTCCGACTGGACGCATGCGGTGAACGAACTTGCGGAACACGAATCTTTTTTCCGCAATCTGAACATTGGGCAACTTTACCTGCCAATTCAGGCTTCACCGAAAATCGCTTTTTGCAACCAGGGCATGCAAATTGAATCGACATGAAATAAAGTCCCGAGCCTCATCCGTTCCAGCGAAGACAGCACAAAATCAACCTTGCCTGCCAAGCGGCAACACCCATAACCCCCACCCTCCAGGCTACACACAGCAGCCCCAAGGAACAAGTCATTTGTCGACCCAAGTCGGCTGGCGCGAAGACCTTCAAGACGGTTCGCTGGTTAACCGGACAGTGCCAACTGGCTTACCAGCATGATTCCCTTAAGGAGTGTCGTCCGATTCCCGTAAGGTCACGTCTGCTACCAAGTCATGCGCAATCTTCTCCAATTCCTGACGCAGATCAACCAACGTCACTCCCGTGGGTAACCTTAAATTCGCACGTGCCCGAAAAAGCTTGTCACCCGACATCGGCGCGTTAACACATTCCGTATGAAATTCCTCCACGTTGACTCCTTTTTCTGCCAACGTTTGTGAAACCTGGCGTACAATGCCAGGACGGTCACTGCTGGTTAATTGCATCACCGCCGACAACGGTCCATCGGACGTCTGTTCGGAATCGCTTTGTTCGATCACTACCCGCAAGCCTTGCGATTCCAATTCACGCAGCGCCGCCATCAAGCCATCCATTTGTCCCGGTGTCACACTAATCCGCAAGATACCGGCAAATTGGCCTGCCAGATGTGCCATCCGGCTCTCAAGCCAATTACCTCCATGCTCGCTTACCACCCGGGCTACAGACCCAACAAGCCCGGGTCGGTCGCTACCCATTATTGTCATTACGAGAGAAGTCATCAGCAATACCCTTTTTTGACTGGTCGAACGTTCCCACCAACCAGTTTAAGCTGCCTGGGACAGTCCGCCAAGATCGGCTGTCATCACCATTCATCCTCGTCAACTGCTCTGGCTACACCTGTTGCCCATCGAAATCATTGTCTGGCAACCACCGTTGCCAATCTCTTCGGCCTCCAGCAGGCAGGAGCACGCTAACTGGCCAATACCGGTCCTATTCTACTTACCGGCAAACAATTTCACATGGTCAAACTGCGCGCCGTCACTCACCGATGGGCGTGCCACCGGACTGCTGACAGTCCAGGCACGTTTCAACGCAAACCACCCGGGACAACCAAGTCGTCGGCCGTTCCATCCAATTGGCTTCCTGCCCACGGTTCGACTACCTGTGGTATAGTCAATGCATTCACGACGCCAAACCAAATTGCCGATCCCTGTATTTCTGGCATGACTAGATTAACAGCGCCGGATTTCGAGCAGCACCTCTATAACGCTATCTTCGGGAAATTTTTCTCATGAGACAAGGTAAACTCATCGGAATTGCCATCCGCCCCAAATCCCGCGCTCCGATGACCGAACTGCTCCAAGCCCAAGTCAGCCCTGAACAAGGTATCGTCGGAGATTTTCGGGGAAAGCCCGGCCGTCGCCAAGTCACGGTGCTTTCCAGCGAAGTATGGAAAACCGTGTGTACCGAAATGGATCAGCCACTTCCCTGGACGGTCCGCCGGGCCAATTTGTTCGTCGAAGGACTTTTTTTTGCCGACAGCATTTCGTCGATTCTGCGAATCGGCAGTGTTGTCCTGAAAATCACAGGAGAGACGGAACCGTGCGAACGTATGAATGAACAAATGGCCGGTCTCTGCGATCTATTAACACCCGAATGGCGCGGGGGTATCTGTTGCCGGGTGATCGCTGGTGGGTGGATTGCGACTGGCACTAAGGTCACCTTGGACGCATCACTACCGTAACGACTGTCCGCCAGCCTCTCTATCCCCTGAAATCTTGACCAGACACACCCACGAGCCAGCTTGTGGCGAAACCAAGGCTCTTCCTACTACCCTTGCCGGCAGATGCTTCGCTGTTGGAAAAATATCACTAATGCTGTTCCTGCAACTGCCTTAGGTTTTGACTCGCATTTCCATGATTGGGATCTATTTCCAAAGCAATCTGAAACTGCTGCAGCGCAGCTTTTACCTGGTCTCGTGCACGCAAGGCTATGCCCAGATTATTGTACAGATCCGCTGAACGAAGTCGTAACCGAATCGCTTTTTCATAAGATTCAATCGCTTTGTCCACGGCCCCACTCGCCCGTAATGAGTTTCCCAGATTGTAGTGGGCGGTGGCACACGCAGGATCTATTTGCAGTGCGCGGCTCAAATGACGCACCGCCTCTTTAAATTGGCGTTGCTGATGCAGGAGAACTCCAAGATTACTGTGTAGATCAACCGATTCGGGAGTTGCTTGCAACGCCAGCCGAAGCTGTTCGACTGCAGCAGTCGTTTCTCCCACACGATTCAACACAATGGCCAGGTTGTTGTGCACCACCTGGAAACCAGGATCGTACTTCAAAGCCAGGCGATAATGACGGATCGCTGCTTGGAACTGTTGCTGCTTCACCAATAGATTACCTAGATTATAATGAGCGCCGACGTTTTCTGGTTCGATCCGTAATGCACTGTCATATTGAGCGCGCGCCAAATCAAACTGCTCTAATTTCGAGAAAACAATCCCCAGGTTGCTGTGCGTCAAGGCCAAGTCCTGATCTGATTGGAGTGCCATTTGGAATTCTCGCGCCGCTTCCTGAAATCGCCCCTGGGCTTGCCGTAACAGGCCCATTCCGTGGAGCGCCGCAACATTTTTTGGCCTGCGTTCCAGTGATTTCTGGTAATATTTCTCCGCTTCCTCGAACCGTTTCAATTCCCGGCAGGCGTTCCCAAGATTGCAAAGCGACTGGATGTTGTCGGGTTCTTTTTCCAAGGCCTTTTGAAAACAGACCAACGCGTCTTGCCATCGCGTCTGGCCTTGCAAAACAATTCCCAGGTTGTTGTACACCTGTGGCGTGTGGTGCCCAACCCGTAACGCTTCCCGAAAATGGTGAAATGCCTTGTCATGGTCTTCTTGCTGCTGATAGAGGACGGCAAGATTATTGTGGGCACGACCATAGTCATCACGAATTGCCAAACACGAACGATAATGGCTCAAGGCCTGTTCCTGCTCTCCCTGACCAACCAGCACCGCACCCAGATTATTGTGCATCACGTAGTTGCGCTCGGTCACCGCAATCGCATGCGTAAACAATGTAACGCTGTCTTTCCATTTTGCTAGTTCCAAGGGTGTTCGCCAGAGACACAATCCGACGACTACCAGCGCCAAGCCAACCACCGGACCACGAAAAGCATGGACGTGTCGATATATGTCCGCCCCTCCCCAGGCAGCCATGATCGCACACCCAGTCATCGGTAAATACGTGTACCGATCAGCCAGCGAATGGTCACCAATCGACACGAATCCGATCACAGGTACCAGTAAACCGAGAAACCAAAGCCAACCAACCAACAAATATTTCCGCTCACGCAACCACCACACGGCGCCACTGAGTCCCAGCAGCAAACCCGCGCTGCCAACCAGTTGCCAAGTTTGCCACATCCCAGGATGGACAGGATAAAGTGGCGAAAGATTTTCCGGATAAACCATCTTGCCAAGGTACCGCACATACGCGGTCAACACCGTTTCCAGACGTTGAGACCACGGCGCTGCGGTCACCGCTCCGCCCGCTTTCTGCACCACATAGGTCACAATCGACGAAACAGCCACAATCACGAACAACGGTAGTTTCTCAACCGCAAGTCTTAATACAGGAGATCGCCATAGCCCGCGCCACGCG
The DNA here is from genome assembly GCA_964393615.1 of uncultured Pirellulaceae bacterium. Lineage (GTDB taxonomy): Bacteria > Planctomycetota > Planctomycetia > Pirellulales > Pirellulaceae > CAYMUR01. The sequence continues at coordinate 55,013 of CAYMUR010000006.1, read as the reverse complement.
AAAACACGGTGGCCTGTATTACCTTTGTTTCCAGCTCGGCCAGGACCTTGACTTTCCGGATCCCGCCATATTTCCGCATTGAATCGTCCTAGTGGCCAATAGTCCAATAACAACAACACGCAGGGAGCCGTCACCAGCATCGGCTTGGCCATCAATCCGAAAGTCAACAAGAGGGCAGAACATAGATACCACTGCCATTTCGCATGACGCACATAGAACGCATAAGCTCCGATACTCAGCAACCAAAACAGAGTACTTAGAACATCCTTGCGTTCAGAGACCCAGGCAACCGATTCGACATGCAAAGGATGTAACGCAAACAAGGCAGCTACAAACATCGTCGGCCAAAACTCACCCGTCATGTACCACAACAACAAAACCAGCAACAGCGTGTTGGCAACGTGCAGCCATAGATTCGTCCGGTGATGTCGGCCAGGGTGGTCCGTTCCATACCATTGGCAATCCAACGCGTGCGACATCCAAGTCACCGGGTGCCAGTTTGACATTTCACACGAAACAAAAGCCCATCGAAATGTAAACAACGACAAACCTTGCTGGACGCGATCGTTTTCATACACATAACCGTCGTCATCAAAAGCGACAAATTCAAACCGAGTGACTGGCGCATAGACTCCCCAGGTCACGCCGAGCAACAACAGCAAGACGATGCAATAGCGCATCCTACTAGTGACTTCCTCCTCACAAAACATGTGCCAATGCTCACTCGCTTTCGACCTTGGATTCCTGGACGCCCAGCATCTGGAGCGTCCATTCTGATAGTTGCTTCTGCTCCTCAGCCAACTGCCGCAGATCACGTTGTTGCGCGTCGCTGAGTGGTTTTGACGCGGTACGTTCTCTTTCCATCTTTTCTGTCCGCTGCCACAAATCCTCTTGCAACGCTCTCAACAGCTTAAGCTCAGCCAAATGGATAGGAGAATTGACCGCAGACGGGCGACTGCCACTCGACCCAGACGTTGCTGCAGCTTCTGTTTGTCGTTTTTGGTGAGTTTCTTCCCCAAGTACTTTTTGCAAACGAACCAACCCAGCCTGCGCGGCCCGCGCACTGAATTGTGTCGCCTGGTCTGTTTCGTTTTCTTCGAGGCGACCGACAACGTGTTGCATCTGCCCAGCGACACGAAGCAGCGCATGCCGAACAATGGCCATTTGTTTTATTTTCGCCGCAAGCTGTTGAATTTCTTCTGCCAGCGTCGATTCGTCGACCGTGACACGGTGCAAACGCCCCGGTTGATCCGGGATCGGAGCCCCCTGCCCTATTTGCAGTTCATGCAGGCGAACAATTTCCTCGGCGGCCATTTTTTGGCGAGCGATCCAACCTAGCAATTGTTGCTCCAACTGCACAAGTTGCTCTCGAACCAGGGACCGTTGCACCTGACGAAGCGTCTGCTGAATCCGGTGCCGGGCGGCTGCCAGCTCCGTTTCAGCCTGACCTGCCGGCGGCCGTGCTTGGTTCACATTGCCCTGGGACGCAGCCTCGGCCGAATGGCCTAAATTCGCTGCGGCATGCTCTACTTCCCTCGCAGCCCGACTAGCTTGCAACCTCGCCAACTGGCCCGCAAGCTGTTGTGCCAACTTGCGTAACCCATCCAATGCTTTGGCCGCATCCTCCAATGATCCCGCCTCAGCAGAACGACTTTCCACATTCGCTGACTCCAGCACAGCCCGTGGTTCTTTCAGGCGAACAATGAGTGCTTCCAATTCTTTTGCGGCAGCTTTTAGCTGTACCTGACGCCGTTCCGACCGCCCTTGGTCACGATGCGTTAATACATCGATGATTTCTTGTAGATCATCAACGAGTTGAGCCTGCGTCCCAGCGGCACGTCCCACTTGAGTATTTTTAATCGCTTCACGGGCTTGCTGCATTTTACGGCGTACACCTAGCCGTACACCACGATATAATGCGTCACCAACTGTTTCTGCAGCGATGGCATCCTTTTCTAACAACGCGTCCCGCATATCCCCCATTCGCCTCTGAATCTCGTCAAAACAACGCCCCATTTCAAACTGCTCGTGCAGCAATGACCCCAGCATGGCTCGCTGTTCCGTCTCCGGCAAAGGATCCGAAATCGTATCCAGGCGATATTTTTTTGTGCGTTGTAACAAGGAATCCTGTTGCTGCCGCATTTTCACAAACTCGCCGACCAAGGAATGATAACTATCCCATTGGTTAAATTCACGACGTAAACTCTCCAGTCGCTCAATGACCAAATCCTGGGAATCGCCAATGCCGTGCAGTTTGTTCCTGACGTCTTCCAGGGATCCCGTCCCAGCAGCACTTGCCGTGGGGTGATCTAGCGACAGTTCCAGGCCGAAACGCAGGTCACGCGCGGCGCGCCTCAAAACCACAAATTCCTGATCCAACGTGGTCAATCCATCCCGATCCAAATTGTCAAGCTCGTCATAGAGTCGCTGCACAGTCTGTTGCAAGTCAGTACTTTGCAGGCGATTTTGCTCCAATTGGTCGAGTATACGCTCGAGCCGTGGCAACACACTGTCTTTGTTTTCTCGCAAGTAAAGCCGTACCTGGTGCTGAACATATTCGGCATTTTGTAATTCGTTTTCGTCTGCCGGCCGCATTCGGCCTCGCTCTTGCAAGCCGATGCCCAGGGTGGCCGTTCGCAGTCGTGCCTGACGCTGCTGGTCGAGCATCTCTGCAAGTTGGTGCAAAACGCTACGCTGCGAACCGACAAGACGATCAAGCAACTCCTCATCTGAAACAACCAGCAGCTGGCGCGATTCGCTTTGTCCCACCAGTGGTTGACCATTCGCAGCCAACGCCCGAATCTCCAACCGCGTTCCCGGCGGAAGCGGTGACAATGCCGTCAAATCCAGTTCCGCCCGGTAAGTCCTGGTCATCGGATCATCGCTTGCCCAACCCTCCGGTACCGAGGGGATCTCATGTTCGGGACGAGTATAGATTTCGATGCTTGTTTCAGAATCGGTCGCTGTGCCAAGACGCCGCAGCCGAATCTGGACTTGTTCCACGCAAATTTGTTCCGTCACGGAAATCTCCAACGGGAGTTGTGCTCGTGGAGTCACAAATTGCTGACCAGCGGGCTGCTTCAGCAACACCTCTGGGGCCCGGTGGACGATAGCACGAATCTCCTGGCGAGGTGCGGAACGGCTGAAAAAACCATTCCGGCCATGCAAGTCAATATCGACAAATGCGGATTTGTCGACGGTCCACGTGCCAGCCGCATTCCCCTCCATCACAAACTGCATGCCATCCTCTGCCAGGACGGGTGAAAATTCTATCTTCTCTTCATGCGTCTCCACATGTACGACCACCGAAGAGACTTCTTTGGTCACCGACCCGCACAATGACACCTTTGTCCCAACAAGGGCTAACAGTGGATCCTCTGCCACAAATGGCGCCCATCCCGTATAGGGAGGCGGATGCAAAGTAATCACTAACTCTCGAAGTTGGGGCGGATCCACAACGGTGATCTCGTGCCAGGGCATGGAATGATCATCACCTCCACTGGCACGTACTCGGAAAGACCGGTCGACAGCAGGCATTTGGTACGATGCGAAGCGACCTTTTGGCTGAATACTTGCCTGGCGTATCTGTCCGACAACATCACCTTCCAACCAGAATTCCACTTGAATTTTAGTGGGAAGACGTCCGTCGAGATCGCCAACCTGAACCAGAAAGTCCTCGCCTGCAGCAATTCGCATGGGCACGTCCACCAATTCCAATCGATTCCAAGTGACCGCTGACCAGGGTATTACCATGCGTTGTACAGCGCGAGCCAGAGCACTTCCATCCAGCCACCAGAAGCATCCTATCAGAATCACTACGACACAGAGGTAGACGGCAGCCCCTACCATGGGACGCCTATCCACAAGTCGTGGCAAACCAACATCAGCACAACAACTGGTCATTTCAGCGATGACCACCCGCCGCAATTCGACCGAACCGGCTGCCCGATCGTCTTCCGCCTGCTGCAAAAAAGCGATCGCACTGGAAAGTTGCTCGTCGGGCGCAGACAAATGTGTCTCAATGCGCCGGGCCAGGGTCACATCGTCGTACCTTTCCTGACATGCCACCTTCATGAAACGCCACACGGCCAAGCTGGCGCTCACTAAAACGGCAACCGTTCCCAGCAGACGAACGCCGATGTCCCGGACGACGAACACGTAGTCCAACACTCCAACCAGCAATACAGATGTCACGATCATCCCCACGGTCCACGCAAACACACTACCAACCATCCACAGGCGAGCCTGTTGACCGATGGAGCGAACCTGGCGTAGAAGGGGATGTGTCATGACTCCACTACTGAAAAGATTGAGTGCTACAGGCAGCGGCTATAGCCACCACTTTACCAGATCAACCGGATCCGTCGTTAGAACAACTAGCCAACGCGCGCTGTCAACGGTGACTTACCAAGCAGGCTCCGTTAACTCATCCTGTCAATAGATACCCCATGAAATGGACAATCATCCCGGTGCGACAAATAAGCGGGACACAAACCTCCCAGAAAACAGCTGGCTGGCTGGTTTTCGTCAATCCTGGTCGCATTGCTGTACCACACCTGGACAACCCTACAAATCAAACTCACGTTTTGTTTCGGCAAACTTCTCCACAGCAAACTCCAAATCTTCAGGACTGTGTGCTGCGGAAATTTGTGTGCGGATCCGGGCAGTACCTTGTGGAACGACTGGATAAGAAAAGCCAATCACATAGACCCCTTTTTCCAGCATCCGGTCTGCGAAACGCGTGGCCAAAGCGGCATCTCCCAGCATAATGGGGACGATAGGATGCTCTCCACGAAGAATCTCCATCCCAAGTTGGCCCAATCGCTGACGGAACAACTGCGTGTTAGCATGCAACTTGTCCCGCAATTCGGTCGATTGACCCAACATGCGAACGGCTGCAATCGAGGCCGCCACCACCACCGGTGCCACCGAATTCGAAAACAAGTACGGACGAGACCGTTGACGCAACATGTCGACCACCTCGCGCCGTCCACTCGTGTAACCACCACTGGCTCCGCCTAAGGCTTTGCCCAATGTACCCGTCATGATGTCCACGCGTCCCATCACCCGATGATATTCGTGCGTTCCACGGCCCTGAGCCCCCATAAATCCAACCGCGTGGGAGTCATCAACCATCACCATCGCATCATACTGCTCCGCCAATTCACAGATTGCTGGCAAATTGGCAATGGAACCATCCATGGAAAATACCCCGTCGGTGGCAATCCAGCGGAAACGAGCGGATTGGGATTCTTTCAATTTTGCTTCTAATTCGTTCATATCGCTGTTGCGATAGCGATACCTTTGCGCTTTGCAAAGTCGAATTCCATCAATAATACTGGCATGATTCAGTGCATCAGAAATAACAGCATCATCGGCTGTCAATAAGGTTTCAAAAAGTCCTCCATTCGCATCGAAACAAGACGAATATAAAATCGTATCCTCTGTGCCGAGAAACTGGCTGATTTCTGCTTCCAATTCGCGGTGTATTTCTTGGGTACCACAGATAAACCGTACCGAAGACAAGCCGTAACCCCATTGGTCCAAGGCTTTTTGCGCTGCATCAACCACCGTGGGATGGCTTGCTAGACCAAGGTAGTTGTTGGCACATAGATTCAGGACCGACGTTCCGCCACGTACGCTGATGCGAGAATCCTGAGATGTCGTGATGATCCGTTCGGATTTGTACAAACCAGCAGCCTGTAATTCATCAAGTTGCTGAGAAAGATGTTTCTGAATCGCACCATACATCCAATTTTTCCTCCCCAAGATGAACGATATCCGGCAAAGCAATCCAAGCCAAACAATGGATACTATTCTACTGTTTCCCAATCGAGAATCAGTTTGCCACACTCACCACTTTGCATACACTGGAACGCCTGCTCAAACTGAGTGTAATGAAAACGATGTGTAATTACCGGTTGAATGTCCAGCCCACCCTGTAACATGACCGTCATTTTATACCACGTTTCGTACATCTCACGTCCGTAGACCCCTTTAATCGTAAGCATGTTGAAGATGACTTGGTCCCAATTGATCGACATCTCGTCCGACGGAATCCCCAACATGGCTATTTTCCCGCCGTGACACATATTATCCAGCATTTCCCGAAAAGCATTGGCGTGGCCTGACATTTCCAGGCCTACATCAAATCCTTCGGCCATTCCTAACAATTCCTGGGCTTCCCGGATCCGTTGCCGCCTTACATTCAACGTCATCGTCGCACCCATTTTACTGGCAAGTTCAAGCCGATAGTCGTTAACATCTGTCACAACCACGTAGCGGGCACCTGCATGCCGTACAATAGCCGCCGCCATGATACCGATCGGTCCTGCACCCGTGATCAGTATGTCTTCGCCCAACACTGGAAACGAGAGCGCAGTATGGACCGCGTTACCAAAAGGATCGAAAATCGCGGCTGTATCCAGTGGTACGGCCACATCATGATGCCACACATTGGTCATCGGAAGAACCAACAATTCCGCGAAGGCACCCGGCCGATTCACGCCGATACCTTGTGTATCAGCACACAAATGTCGACGACCCGCTAGACAGTTTCGGCAACGGCCACACACAACATGCCCTTCTCCACTCACCATGTCACCCGGATGAAAATCGACAACATTACTACCGACAGAAACAATTTCTCCAACAAACTCATGACCAATGACCATCGGTACGGGCACCGTTCGGCAGGCCCATTCATTCCATTCAAAGATATGAAGGTCCGTTCCACAGATGCCGGTCCGTTTGACCCGGATCAGAACATCGTTGATTCCAGGCTGCGGTGACGGCAAGTCGACGAGACTTAGTCCGGGTTTTGGTTCAAGCTTGCAAAGGGCTTTCATCTTTCACTTTGTCAAAATAGATTTCAGCATTCATACGATGCTTTTCCTCAACAGGGCACCGCTAAACATCCAGACTGGCAACGGAAAGGCAGGATTCACGAACATTTTATACACTTTTTCCACCCTTCCTTTTCTCCACCGTAAAAATTTTTGACCGCTGGAAACTACTGGGGTCGTACATCCAGCCTCCTTGCAAAAAACAAGCCCCCAGACCGCGGGCCAACATCACACTGCACCCAAACTTGGGAGACTGGTAGCTCGTGCCACAAACACCGTGAGTATGTTTGCCGACCTGCCAATAGACGCAGCATACCAAACTCTCGCCGGAATGCCCCAGGCGGCGTCCACCCAACTAACATTTTTAGGTCAGGTAACATGACACCTGCCACCCAAAATACTACTCACTCCCTGCATTTACCCCATACACCCAAAAACGGAACCTAGAAAACGCAGCACGACCGCATAGAGTGGGCGCAAAAAACGGGGGCCTCTGACGCGCCAAAACATTTTGGCTTGCCGGATGGCCAGGGGCAAGGCAACCATCAGGCGTTGTGTCATCAGAGGCCCCGCGGGCCAGCTTCTTGAAAGCAATCGTTTTCTCCGATTGCTGGGTGAAACAGAAAGCATTCAGCGCGCCAATTCCCAAGAAGTTTTCCTCTCGGTCCACCCTTGCTCTACCTAATTGATGTCTCGATAAGACTTTAGACAAAAAAATTCTCCTTGATCCCGACTTGGCCAATACTCTAGTTGCCAACATTGGTTTCCGCAATCTGCTACAAATTCACCGATTGACTGTCTCCCTTTGACGCACCTGCCCACCATTTGTAGTGTCAGAGTGGGGTTCCTCGTTCTGGCTGTCCCGAATTGGGACGGCCACTTTGGCACTTACATAACTCTATAAATTGTTTATGGTTATGGTTCTGTGAACAACGAATCCACATCACAAGCAGAAGGCAGTCTCCGCTGTAGTTCCTGTTCATTTGTAACGAAGTAGACGCCGTCTGTAACGAAGTAGACGCCGTCACCGGGTAAGCATTACATGGACCTCGCCAAAATCTCACGAAACACGGCAGTTGCCCTTTCGCAGCAGGCTCGCCAAGTTTGGATTGCGGTGAATCCAAAAGCCGGTTCTGGCACAAAGGGCCACCTCGTATCACAACTAGCCGACCAGTTACGAGCGCGAAACTTCGAGGTCAAGTTGATGAGTGATGTCGATCAGTTGGCCGAACAAAGTCAACAAAGCTGGAATACCGGGACATTGAGAGCGGTTGTCGCGGCCGGTGGTGACGGAACGGTCGGACACGTGGTGAATCGCCTGGCAAGTGGGATTCCCTTGTGTGTACTTCCCTTAGGCACTGAAAATTTATTGGCAAAATATTTACAACTTCCCGCTGACACAACGTCTTTGGCAGAGATCATCGAACAGGGCTGTACCGTACATTTGGATGCCGGCTCAGCAAATGGACGCTTGTTCTTACTCATGTTAAGTTGTGGTTTGGATGCGGACGTGGTACGTCGTGTCCACTCCCAGCGACGCGGCAATATTACTCATATCGCTTATGCCAAACCAATCCTCGAATCACTACGTACTTACAAGTATCCGAAACTGACGATTCGTGTAGAGGGCCACGACGAGGAATTACATCCCCTGCCAAAAGAGATCGAATGTCGCTGGATCTTTGTAGTGAATTTACCACGATATGCTCGGGGTCTACAGCTAATGCCCGATGCGGTCGGAACAGACGGCATGTTAGATATTTGCGCGTTCCTTGGTGGCAATTGGTGGAATAGTTTGCGATATCTAGGAGGAGTCCTGGTTGGACAGCACCGTCAATGGACAGATTGTCAAACATTTCAGACTTCGCGGTTGCACATTGCAGCCGACAGCGAAGTTCCTTATCAAATAGATGGAGACCCAGGAGGTGTGTTGCCTGTGGACATAGAAATTTTTCCCGCGCATGTAACCTGTGTCGTTTCCTCATCTTGGGCGCAAGATAACGGATTTGCCTTCCAAGAGATGACTCTCTAAATTCAATTCTCCAAGCGACCGCTCTCATGGCCAAACGCAGCATACAATCCAATCAACTCGCAAACATCGCAAACGTCACAGCTGGCGCGGGCCAGGACTTGACGCTGATCGCCGGTCCATGCGTCCTCGAAACGGAAACATTGACACTGCAAATTGCAGAACACCTACAACGTGCTACAAACGGCAAAAATATCCAGCTAATCTTCAAGGCGTCTTTTGACAAGGCAAATCGCACCAGCATTGACAGTAAGCGTGGCGTGGGAATGGACCAAGGTTTGAGAATACTGGAACGTGTCAAATCGATGCTGGGGTTACCGGTCACTACAGACATCCACGAAACGCACCAGGCACAACCCGTCGCAGAAGTTTGCGATTTACTACAAATTCCTGCTTTTCTGGCCCGTCAAACAGACCTCTTAGTGGCGGCGGCAGGAACGGGACGCGCAGTCAATGTCAAAAAGGCCCAATTTATGTCTCCTGGTGACATGGCGCATGTTGTCACCAAGTTACGCAGTTCCAACTGTGAAAATATTCTGCTGACCGAACGAGGATCTTTTTTCGGATATGGCCGGCTGGTGAATGACATGCGATCGGTACCGCAAATGAAAGCACTCGGTGTGCCAGTCATTTTCGACGCCACGCACAGTGTGCAGGAACCAGGAGGATTGGGTGGCACCACCGGTGGCAATCGAACGATGGTCGAACCACTGGCGCGCGCCGCAACAGCCATGGGCATCGATGGATTATTTTTCGAAACGCATCCGGATCCAGAAACTTCGCCCAGCGACGGTCCCAACATGGTACCGCTTGATGAATTCCCTCCTCTACTCGACCGCTTGCTCGTCCTCCGTGAAGCAGTCGAACGGATTTCTTAGGCTCGTCAGCGAAGACAGATCGTGACACCACATACCTCAAGATAATAAAAATGCCTGTTTCACCAATCACAACCAGGGTAGTCGTTCTCCATGCGTTCTGCATCTGCCTCGGCGGTTGTGGACCGGATACCAATTCAGCCTACAAATCTGTCAAACCAATGGTTACGGCAACTACCCAGGCACGTCGTAATGAGTTGAGCAAATCGCTTGGATTATTGGAGGAAATTGGACAGTATGATCCACTGGTAGCCCAGAAACAGGCATTTCTTGGCATGAATCGTTGGATTGCTCGGCAGCCGGATACGGATGACTGGACCTTGGATCCACTCTCTGAGGAACTACCAGCCTACTTGTTCAAAATACTGCGTAAGACAGGCCCCGGGGCACTACGCTTTCAGGCAGAGGACATCGACTACCTGCAAGCCCACATTTTTCTGCGTGAAATTGCCAATTTCGTTGCTGAAACAGATTCGGTGGATCCTTTGGTCACGCACTGGATCGCTGCTGACTCAACCCTGAGTGACGAGCAACGCGCTCACCTGTCGTTGGCAGCTCGGATGTTTGATTGGACCGTTCGCTCCATTCAGCTTTCACATTCGCGACCTGAAGTTCGTCGTCCGAAACCATCCGTCGGACCACTGCCCCAGTTGCCTGGTCAAAACAAGAAAGAAACCTCCGAGCCACCACCGTCTCGCATCGGTCCCGGGCAAATGTTTCACGTATCGGAAACATTACTAAAAGGTCACGGTGACATGCTGGACAAAGCAAGAGTTTTTATACAACTGGCTCGCCAGCGGGGAATTCCTGTCGTCATTCTAGCCCGCGAGGAACCTCAGTTTATCGAATCGACACCGTGGCTCTGCGGAGCCATGATTGGCACTCAACTGTACTTGTTTGACATGCAGCTAGGACTGCCGGTTCCAACGCCCAACCGAACCGGAATTGCAACCTTGGCGGCCGTTCAAGAACAACCCGAAATCTTAAGTCAACTAGGTACCTCCGGCGCACCCTATCCAGTACAAACAGCGGACGTACAACGAGTAACGATACAATTAGACGCATCTCCCCAGGCATTGTCGCGACGCATGCGACGCATTGAGCAACAGTTAGCCGGTGATCGCAAAATGGTACTGACCTCACGACCGTCCGAATTAGCCCGACGATTAAAACGGCTTCGTGGCGTCGAAAAAATCGAAATCCTGCAGGCTCCCTACGCCGCATTGCGTTACCGCAAGTACCTCCAGGCAAAAATCAAAAAGGACAAAAATACAGCGAACCCGATCGTTCGCGAATTGCTGGTCATCAAAACCTTGTTGCCACTGTTTCAGGCGAGAATCCTACACTTCCAGGGCCATTTTGACTCAGAAGATAATCAGCGGGGTGCTAAATCCTTGTATCTCGACTGTCGCCCTCCTAATGCGTATCTCCAACAACTGAAGACGGATCAATACAGCCGGCAAATTCAGCTCATCATCCAAGCCAAACAATCCGCCAGCTACTGGATGGGGCTTATCACGTTTGCCACCAACGAATACGAAGCGGCAAGGGACTGGTTCGCCAAGCGAACCCTGCAAGCTACTCCCGAAGGGCTCTGGACACACGGTGCCCGCTACAATCTGGCAAGAACATGGGAAATGCTCAACGAACCTCAGCGCGCCCGGGAAATTTACCGTTCCGATGATTCTCCCCAACAGGCCGGGAACGCGCTTCGAGCTGAATTATTAGACGACCGGGCCGTCGACGCTTCGTGAAAAGTGAAGGAGTCGCTACTACACACTCCCACCTGCAACTGGGGAACCTGTACAACGTGGAGTGGAAAGGCCCCGGCCCAGTTCCGGTTGAATAGCTGCCGTCGCTTGGTTAGACTCAGCTCCAGGAGACATACTGGGTAATATATTTCTGACCATTCGACTGAAAAACCTTATTCGACACCGTCAGTTACGAACGCCACCTGACCTGACAATTATTCCCAGTTGCCCGTATTCCCAGTTGCCCGTATTCCCAGTTGCCCGGCGTGACAACCAGCCGCGCAACTTACCCACTGACTTGGTTCGTTGCCCCTAGTATTGTTGCAACAGGGAACCGGCACGGTCGTTTCAAAACCTGCCTGAGATTGCGTGGTCCTAAATTTTTTCTTCGTTCTCTAACAAAAGAGCCTGCAGCAGATGGGTGTCATACGATTTCAACTCCCCCGCTGGGAACCTCCTCTCGAGTCGATGTTGGACCGCACCTACATGTCTGGTCTCGATGGCGTTCCCTGGCCGTGTCAAACAGAATTCATGGACGGCTGCCTGGTATTATCGCGTGAAGTGGCCGAATCGGGAAATTTCCATACGCCCTGGCACGTCAGTGGCTATGGCGAACTGATGCTTTCCACCGGTAGCCTGATGGAACGCAAACAGCCTTATGAATTGTCTGTTGAACTGGCGCGCGGTACTACCAACCGACTGCGAAACCAGATGGCAGCCTGGACAACAGCCGGGCTAGCAATCGACGAACAGGTGCGTCTGGGGCTTGCAGAAACCGTGGAAACACTCGCCCGCACGGTAACGGGTCCTTGGGGCACCGACCAGCGACTCCGAAATGCTGAAACCACCACCAAAAAAGCTTTAGGCGTCGTCGACCTCGTGGTGGCACAATACGTACAACATGCGTTATTTCTGCGGCATCAACAATCGTCCCAGTTGCGCACCCTGCTTGGCGTTAACCTCGGAAATGAGCCCCTGCAACGGGACCACAGCGATGACCTGCCAGGAACTTTTAATTCAGCCGTTGTACCGATGACATGGCGCCATCTGGAGTCTTCGACAGGAAGTTTCTCCTGGAGTGCCGTGGACGATCAAATGAATTGGTGTTCACGTCAGTCGATGCGAGTTCTCGGCGGACCGCTAGTCAACATGGATGGCACCCATATGCCAGATTGGCTCATCCTCTGGGAGGATGATTTCGACGCATTGCAATCTTATATTTTGGAATATGTTGGCAAAGTGGTACAACGCTATCGAGATAAAGTCAGTCTCTGGAATTGTGCAGCGAGACTCAGTGCCAGCAGCGTCATTCGTATCGACGAAGAACAACGTTTGAATTTGACCGTACGCATCATTGAACAAGTAAGACGCTCGGAACCAAAAGCGCCTCTCATTATCAGTTTTGACCAACCGTGGGGCGAACAGCTTTCCCAGGCACCTCTCGATTTTACACCCCTGTATTTCGCTGACGCTTTAGCACGTTCAGACTTGGGGCTCTCCGGTTTCGGACTCGAATACAACCTGGGATATTGGCCCCTCGGAAGTAATGCTCGTGACATGCTGGAGATCAGTCGTCAGCTTGATCGCTGGAGTCTGTTTGGTTTGCCGCTGGTAGTCTATCTGACAATTCCCAGCAGCCAGACTGTCGATCCGCATGCCCAGTCCGGTATCCAGGCCCAGCATTGCCTGAGCGATGAAATCACGTGGGAATCGCAAAATCGCCTGGTAGAACGATTGATCCCCTTGTTACTGACGAAACCGTTTGTGCAGGGCATTATTTGGAACCAGTGGGACGATCGGCAAGCACACAAGTTTCCACATGGAGGATTGATTAGCTCCACCGGCCAAGCCAAGCCAGCACTCCAGGCACTGAGATCTATCCGCGAAGAACATCTGGCCTGAGAGGTCACCAACGGGCCAACCAAGCCACAGCAGGAAAACACGACCGACTCAAAACCAACGGCAGGATATTTACGACGTTGCACAGGAAACCGAGGTCAACCGTTTTTCTACATAACACTGTGAATCTCATCGATCATATCACAAGCCGCTGCTTCCACAGCTGCCTGCCAGCGCTGATCCCCATAGGCATCCCGGTATTCTGGTCGCGCGTGTGCAAAAATGATTGCGCGTGAACTATTGACAATAGCTCCCAGTCCCTGGCTGTCGAAAGAAATAGCAATGTCGGCCGCAGTTCCACCCTGGCTACCGTAACCAGGAACCAGCAACCAGGCCCGCGACATGATCGCTCTAAGTTCCGCCAGTTCTTCCGGGTAGGTTGCCCCCACAACCGCTCCCACGGCACCGTATCCGGATTTATCCGCCGTCTCTTCGGCCAGACGGGCCACATGCTCCGCAACGTGACGGTACACAGGTCGTCCATCAGCAACGAGATCCTGAAACATACGGCCACCAGGGTTTGATGTTTTCACCAGCACAAAAATTCCACTACCAGATTCGGTAGCAGCGTCTACAAACGGTTGCAAGCTGTCATCCCCCAGGTAAGGACTCACCGTTAATGCGTCGGCTTGCCAGGGACCTGTCTCTCCACCCAGGTAAGCTTTTGCGTAGGCGACCGCTGTCGAACCAACATCGTTGCGTTTTGCGTCGAGAATTACTAACAGCCCTTTCTTCCGCGCATAGCGAATGACATCTGCCAGTGCCTGGCATCCCGCTGGTCCCCACTGTTCAAAGAATGCAGCCTGCGGCTTTACGGCTGCCACTAAAGGTGCTACGACATCAATAATCCCTCGACAAAATTCAGAATACGAACGGGCGACCTCCGACTGCTCCAGCGACTGTGGTCGTATTGGTTCAGGCAAGAGTTCCACCCTTGGATCTAATCCAACCACCACTGGATTTTGAACGCGATGCAGGGCGATCGACAGACGTGTGGAAAAATTGTCCAAGTTCATCCACCTCGATCCTAAAAAGAATAGTGAGCACTTGAGACAAACACCAAAGTCATTTTGATTTGGCACTTTGTCGCTAGACGTGTTGCTTCGACATCGGTCACTACGGGCCATGCCCTTGATATTTATACGAAAATCTGGCGTGGTTGGCACCCAATACCTACAACTGTGTATGGCTCACCACGAACATGCTTGCATCAACATCCATTGCAAAATGCACCCATTTTCCCGCCCCGCACCTGCCCCCCATTGGTCCGTATCACGAAGAACGGGCCCTCCGGTGAAGCCTACTCCGTTTTTTTTTGCTATTTCTATTTCCGGCAGACAGCAACGCCTTAGGGGCCGATGGATTATGTCGCCAACCACAGGACAGCAGACAAAACACCCCCGAAGCTGCCGTAGCAACAACAGTGTGCACGTAACAGCAGTGGCTTCAATGGTGGCAGTCCCAACGACTAAATACTCAATTTTAAAAGCCAAACCTGCTATCAAAAATCCCGCCACAGGCCCAGAAAGAAAGTTTTTCGTTAATCACCACGCATCTTATATGAGAAAAGGCCAAACATACCGGTTCCACTATTCGTTCCACACCGTAAGACCTTCCAGTTTTTTTGGATCAGGTCGTGGTAAACAACAGCTGATCAGATACGCCGACACAACGGTGCCCGCAAAGCTGATAAACGCCAACCAGAATTTCGAAATTTTCTTAGCCGAAGCAAGGACTTCCTCTGTGAGAAGCCAAGGTGTCGGACACCAACCGTCCACGGTTTTTACCAATCCAAATTTCACCCACATGACGAGCGAATAACCAATCAATGCACCACAGAACACACCCCAGGATGTCACACGCCGAGTCCCTGTTCCTAAACAAAAAATGGCGACAGCGCAACCAAAAAACGGAGTTACCACAGAAACCATCGTCTCCGTAATCGTACCCCGATCGACAAACGATAAAGCGATCCCGGCAATGATTATTCCCCAAACCACAATCAAGACCCTGGCAATAAGCAGGCACTTAGCGTCTGTAGCTAGCGGGTTAATGAGCCGACGGTAATAGTCCTGAACACATACCGTACTCACCGTATGCACCCCCGAATCAATACTGGACATCGCTGCAGCAAAAATGGCCGCCACGATCAAACCGGCCAGGCCTCCCGTCATCTCGTGGAGAATAAAGTGTGGAAATGCCTGATCCGGTTTTTCGATACCGATTGCTAACTCTGGGTTAAGTTGGTAATGACCAAACAAAGCAAAACCCAATCCAAACGTCAGCACGACGAGCGGTATCGACAAGACAGGCTTCAGCCACACTGCCTTTTGTGCTTCACGCAAAGAGTTCGTCGACAAATAACGCTGCATACTGACCTGGTCCGTGAGGTTGGCAATACCATTAACAACTCCGGCCATAATACAAACCCAGACGGTTATCCGCACCGTCGGATCAAAGCTAAAGTCCAGCATGTCTAATTTGTCCGCTGCAACAACCTGGTCAACAATTGGTCCGGCACCATCTTTCCAGATAATCACCAACAGCGAACCAACCAACCCGATTGTAAACAAGAAGAACTGAATGACATCCGTCCAAATAATGGCTTTCATACCACCCACCAGGGTATAAGAAATCGCAATGGCAGTTGTACCTAGAACACAGTACCTCGGTTCCAACCCGGTGAGTTTCTCGATAGCTACCGAGACCGCTATGACGATTGTGGCCATCCAGGCCAAGCGTGACACAATAAAGATCAAACTGGCCAGTAATCGTACCGCATAGTTAAAACGCAGTTCCAGGTATTCGTAAATCGACGTAACATTGAGACGATAAAAGAAGTTCAGAAATAAAATAATAACAATCGGTATCGAACAATAAGCACATATCGACAACAGCAAATAACTGGCGTTGTTTGCGTAAGCTTCACCCGGATTTCCCAAGTAACTGATCGCCGACAAGAGGCTAGCCAATTGCGAAATACCGACGACGATCCAACCCATCGACCGCCCCGCCAAAAGATAATCTGAAGACGTCTGTTGGTCTCGCGAAAACCATAGCCCCAACCCAATCACCACGATGGCGTACAAAACAATCGTTAGGTAATCCAACGGAGCGAGTTGCATCTGGAAAAAAAGAACCATTTGAAATGACTTCCTCCATTCACCGGAAAGTTCAGACTCCAACACCCACCCTGCGCGCTATCATTGTGTCATGAATCAATATCAAGCCGCAACCATAATGGCTGTTTCACACGCAGTCCAAAAATTACACCCTCATGCCGCATGAAATGGCTCGAGTCCTGGGCGACAACCAGAAAAGACATGAACCCTTCCTGTTTACACCACTCCATGGGCCCTCAACAGTAGGGCAACACGAACTACCGCCACCACGATCTGACTGCACATCCCCGTAAAACCAGCCTCATACATGATGGGAACACTCGCCCCAACATGCGTCACCGCCTACCAATTGACCAAGGAACAGGATGCGTCGAAAGGGCTGATCAGATCTGGTAGTTTGATTCGGGCCGAAATTCCTCCGGGCGATCATCACGCATCCGCAATGCCGGTTTCTCCAGAAGTACCGTCGTATGTGGTTCGATACTGCGTGTCAGCCAAACACTGGATCCGATGACGGAGTCGTGGCCTACCACCGTGCCGCCCCCCAGAACAGTTGCATTGGCATAAATCACCACACGATCTTCAAGAGTCGGATGTCGCTTAACACCCCGCAAGACATTCCCTTCTGCGTCAGTGTCAAAACTCAACGCCCCGAGCGTCACCCCTTGATAGAGCTTCACATAGTTACCAATCTGGCAAGTCTCACCTATCACGACGCCGGTTCCATGGTCGATAAAAAAGTGCGTCCCAATGGTCGCCCCCGGGTGAATGTCGATACCGGTCATTTGGTGCGCCCATTCTGTAAACATGCGAGGAATAAAAGGAACTCCCAATTGATACAACTCATGTGCCAATCGATAAATCGTAACCGCTTCCAACCCAGGGTAACAAAAGATAACTTCGTCAAGATTTTTACAGGCAGGATCTCCCTGAAAAGCAGCCTGAACATCAGTCGCTAACACGCTGCGTAATTCAGGAATGCGTTCCAAAAAGGCAATCGCCATAGCCATTCCCTTCGCGTCATAATCTGGCAACTCATCCGGATTGCGCGAGTTGGACGCTTTCACATTGACACGCTCTTCGTGGTTTAACGCGCGAGCGATCTGGCGTGTTAATTTGTCATGCAACCCGTCCACCAATTGCCCAATATGATAAGTAATATTCCCCAGGTGAAGACCTTCCCGTCTTCGGTAACCGGGGTAGATGACATCCTTGAGATCGTCAATGGCCGAAGTGACCTCATCAAAATTTGGCAACGGGCTGTGGCCCAAATAGTTGATTGTTCCAATGTCGGAGTAGGACTGCACAATCCGCGCAGTCAACTGTGGTAGTTGTTCCTTGCGACGAAAAGCGGAGGTCATGGCATCCATCTCCGAATGGATTTCGCGAAGCGTGTTGTCACGCCAGAAAAAGATGACTGAAAGAAGGAGCAAGAAACGGCAAATGAACAGACAGGTCGGACTCTGCCCGGTCACGCCAGACAGGAACTACAGCATTGACAGCGGTCATCAAAGGGAAGGTATACCATTGCTTCGATTACTTACAAAGATTTGCTGAACCTAGTTCTAGTCGCCCCAGCCGACTCGCACATGTTGCCAACATCAATACCATACTAGATGAACTGGGGAGCTGAGGCAACATCTTGCATATAGCTCTTCGGCGGAAACTCACAAAAAAGTTTAGTGGGAGAGTTTCACGACTTGTAACCTGGCCCCAGCAAGCTGTCAGCGCCTCATGACACGTACCGTCATGGAATACGTTCCACAGCAGCCATTCACGGCTACTCGTCTTCCTCCTCCTGAACTTTCGATTTTGTGATAATCGTCTGCTGAACATTCGGTGGAACGACATCATAATGTGAAAATTCCATGACAAAGCTACCCTGGCCCCCCGTCATGCTAGACAGGGTTCTGGCATAGGTAGTCACTTCGGCGAGGGGAACTTCGGTGTGGACCGTCTGCAGGTTACCCCCAGCAGAATCCGCCCCCAAAACACGCCCGCGGCGGCTGGACATATCACTGTACACGTCGCCCACGTTAGCTTCTGGGACCGTAACATCCATGCGGACCACCGGCTCTAACAAACTCGGTTTAGCATCTTGAAACACATTGCGAAATGCCATGGAAGCGGCCGTTTTAAAAGCCGTTTCCGAACTGTCAACCGGGTGATGTTTTCCGAAATGAACTTCGACACAAACATCCTGAACCTGGTATCCGGCGATCACTCCCCGCTCCAACCGTTCTTTAAATCCTTTTTCAATAGCCGGCATAAAATTTCCGGGAATCACTCCACCAACAATCGAGTCGACCCAGAGAAAATTATTCATTTCATTGTAATGGTGTGTTTTCATCTGTGGAAATCGTTGCTTGTTGCAAAATTCCTCGATATCCGTACCACGCGGAAGCGGAACCATGCGAATATGCACTTCGCCAAACTGCCCACGCCCTCCCGTTTGTTTCTTGTGACGATACATTCCGTCCGCATTCGTCTGAATAGTTTCCCGGTACGGAATTTTAGGTTCTTTGGTCTCCACTTCGACCTTGTCCCGGCGCACCAGCCGTTCCTGAATGATTTTCAGGTGAAGTTCACTCATGCCGGTCATCACCAGTTCTTTTGTTTGCCCGTCTCGATCAAGCCGAAAAGTCGTGTCTTCTTCGACCACCTTTCCAAGTGCGCCCGACAATTTCGTCTCGTCACCTCGACTCTTGGGAGTAACCGCTAAACCAACCATGGGAGTCGGGAAAACAATTTCAGGTAATTTCAACTCACCGAGACTGGCACCCGTATGCAATTCTTCAATCTTCGCCACCGCCACAATATCACCTGGTCCCACCTGGTCCACATTACTTGTTTCTCCCGCCTGGACTTCAAGTAGTTGCCCCAGCTTTACACCTTTCCTC
This sequence comes from uncultured Pirellulaceae bacterium, assembly GCA_964393615.1. GTDB lineage: Bacteria > Planctomycetota > Planctomycetia > Pirellulales > Pirellulaceae > CAYMUR01. Next base: position 35,592 of record CAYMUR010000006.1, on the reverse strand, counting down.
GCGGTAGAGGCTGGCACCACAGCATCTTTTTTCAGGGTACCTGAAATCATGCGAATGAAACTGAGCTTCTGGACGAAAGGATCAATACGTGTCTTGAATACCAGAGCGGCAAGTGGGGCATTCGGATCGACTGCCAACTCGACTTCTCCACCCTCATCATCTGTAGTCGTTCGCCGAACGGCGGTCGGCGGTGGACAGCAACTAACAAAGGCATCGAGTAATTCAGCGAGCCCCGTTCCCGTTCTGCCTGAACAACACAGGATTGGTATCAGGCTTCCTTCTGTCACGGCACGTACAACCAGTTTTGACAATTCCTCAGGCGTAGGTGGCGTCCCTTCGAAATACCTTTCCATCACTTCTTCATCGACTTCAATGATCGACTCCATCAGTGGTTCACTAATGGCCGCAGGATCCATTAAAGCCCCCTCTGTATCGCCTGGAACCTGTAGTGTCTCGACAACACCACGAAAATCCGCGCCATGTCCAACAGGCACATTAAGCAACACACATTTTGGCCCCCAAAGCTCCTGGATCTCGCTTACCAGGGAGTCAAAACTTATATTTTCGGCGTCCATTTTGTTAACCACAATGAGACGTCCTATGCCGACTTTGCCCGCTTCGTCAAACACTCGCCGCGTGTTAACTTCAATTCCCGACTGGGCATTGATCACGACCGCCACGGAATCAACACCATGAATGGCACCCACCGCTTGGCCAATAAAATCGGGGTAACCTGGAGTGTCAATAAGATTGAGTCGCTTCCCCTTGTGTTCACAATGCACCACAGTCGCTTCGATCGAATATTTATGTTGCCGTTCTTCCGGATCGAAATCGCAAATACTGTTGCCGTCATCCACACTAGGTGCACCACTGAGAGCACCAGTGGTCACTAATATCTTGTCGGTGAGGGTCGTTTTACCACTCGATCCATGTCCACAGAAAGCAATATTCCGAATATCTTCGGGCTTGTGATTCGCCATACCGGTTATCACTCCTATCTCGAATTCAACTGTGCCGCGTCCAGGGCGTCTGGCAACGTCAGTGTACCTTCATAAAGAGATCTTCCAATTATACAACCATCCACGCCTATCTCCGCAAGTTGGCGTACGTCGTCTACCGTCGATACCCCGCCGGACGCAATGACCGGAACATCAACAGCCTGTTTCATCTGTTGCATGGCATCCAAATTAGGACCAGACAACATCCCATCCTTGGCAATATCTGTATAAATAATGGCCGCAATCGGCTCGTCATTAAACTCTTGTGCCATTTCAACGGCGGCTACATCGCTTGTCTGCAACCAGCCTTCAACGGCTACCTGCCCATCTCGGGCGTCAATCCCCAATGCCAGCTGGGACGGATATTGCTGACACATACTACGAAACCAATCGGCATCTCGAATAGCCTTCGTTCCGATCACCAAACGCTGCACTCCGTCAACAAGCCACTCACCAATCGTAGTTTCGTCACGAATCCCCCCACCTAGTTCACAGGGGACATTAACACGACTCAGAATGGATTGAATTGCGCCCCGGTTCACAGAACGTCCATCACGTGCCCCATCCAAATCTACTAAATGCAACTGCTGGGCACCTTGCTCAAGCCAACGTTCAGCGGCCAAGGCGGGCTCGTCGTCATACACCGTTTCCTGGGCATAGTCCCCTTGTCGTAAACGTACACACTTCCCGCCTCGAATGTCGATTGCGGGCCAGATTTGCATGCGTCGCTCCCCCCATTCCTTAAACTTAACTCATCGCTGCATGAAAGCCCGCCAGTATGCCACGACACCAACGCTTATGCAAGTGCCAGCCACCCCTTGCTATCCCCGCAAACAGGAAAAAACATACCTTGAACCACCCTGAACTCCCTTTCTACGGACCCCATCTCATCTGTCATACCAGGATCAACACCGGTGGGGAACGGGCGGTCCCGAATCTCCGGATGTTCCTTGTCGTGACTGTGCCAGAACAAATCCCAAACCGTATTTCTATCGCATCCGAAACAGTCGCCCGGCTTTGACTGACCCCTACGGATTCACTAGGCCCTTTCAGTGGTCTTTCGTTGCAATGGTCAAAGTCCACTGCATCAACGCTCCGATCCGAAAGAAAGTATCTGCGACCTTAGTAGAAAGGCACATCATGTCGAATGCGACTCTGGCCACCAGCACCGTCCTTATGGTCGTCATAGGTTCCACCGCCATGGCCCAAAACCAGGACGTTACCCTAGAACAAGAACCCTTGGTGACAAATCCGCAGAACGCGAAAGCGATCCACCAGACAGCTCAAAAGACCGAGCAAGTCATTTTGGGCCGAATTGCCCGATATGAAAGTGAGCTTCAGGCAGCTGCAAAAAAACTCGAAGACGAACTTGCCCGGGCAGAAGCGATTCGTCAACTTGGACTCAAAGGAAACAAGCAGGAACTACTGCAACAATCCGAACAGCTAGAACGGCAAGCCATGACTCGTTATACACGGTCAATCCAAAATTTTGACAAGCAAAGTTCCCGGCTTGAGGAAAACACGAAGTCCCGCTCCGCCCCCACCGCCAACAGTGCCCCGCCACTACGTTCCAGACGGCAGTTGATCAGCCGCCCCCCCTTGCCACTGCAAAGACGCCTACAAGCAGAAAGACACCAACAAGTAGAAAGGCGCCAACAAGTAGAAAGGCGCCAACAAGTAGAAAGGCACTACCAAGTGCAGAGACGTCAACAATTCCAAAGGCTTCCACTACAACGCCGCCAACCAGCCCCTGCTGCGCCGGTTCGTCGTCCGCGCTGGTCCAGATTCCTTCGACGGAACTAAACAGAAATATCGCTAGTGGTCCCAGCTGGTCCCTGTGGAATTTTCTGTCGAGCTCTCGCAAACCTGGCAACAGCTTCCATCGGCCACAGAGGTTCCTCTGCACCGAGACCGCTTTGCAACCCGGCTTTCCATGTTCAGAAAGTTTATTGACCTGCCGCTTTTCTCTCCTGTGGACGACCTTTGATCCCCCCCTGGCCAACGGAGTCTTACTGCATCCAACCGGAAAATGGTACAATGCTGACATGTTTTGACAATTCCTGGTTTTGAATTCCTTCCCTGGTAGTACTACCAATGCTCAGTCATCACTTAAAGCAGCGCGAAGCCGATGGCAATCCAATTCGTGTGGCGGTCATCGGCGCCGGCACATTTGGCACACAACTCATCGCCCAATCATGTCGAATGAACGGCATGCGCGTGTCTGCAGTCGTCGAACTGGATATCCAACGTGCACGAGAAGCGTTACGGCTCGGTGGGGCCGATCTTGAAATGGTAACCGAAGTGAATAATGCCGCTGGCGTGAATGATGCCATCTGCCGAGATGTTCCTGTTGTCACGTCGGCAACCGACGCCGTATTCCACAGCGAAGTTGACGTGGTGATCGAGGCCACAGGAAACGTCGAAGCTGGCGTTATCCATGCCTACCAGGCGATCGAGGCACGCAAACATGTGGTAATGGTCACCGTGGAAGCGGACATCGTCGTGGGCCACCTCCTCAAGCAGAAAGCCGATGAGGCAGGCGTACTTTATAGCATGGCGTACGGTGACGAACCGGCGTTAGCCTATGAGCTGTGGGACTGGGCACAATCGCTTGGATTTCGGGTGATCGCCGCGGGTAAGGGTACTCGCTTTCTGCCTTCGTTCAGAAAATACAATCCGGACGACGTCCCGTCGAAATATGGGTTTACCGGAGACGACTTCAACGCTCAGATGTTTGGTTCGTTTCTGGACGGCACGAAACATGCAATCGAGATGGTCGCGCTTGCCAATGCGACAGGCCTGGTGCCGGACGTACGTGGGATGCATTTTCCATCGGCCGATCTGCGAGAACTTCCTGATGTGCTCTGTGCTCAGGCCAAAGGAGGCATTCTTCGACAAGAAGGAGTCGTCGAAGCGGTGAGCGCAATCGGCCCCGGAGAAATTCCTGTCGAACGCAATTTACGGGGTGGGCTTTATGCCATTATCGACGCGCCCGAAGGTTTTTCCATCGATTCACTGGCATCATATGGTGAAATCATCGGAATGATCGTTGGAAAACGAAGTAACTACGCCATGATTTACCGTCCTCAACATTTCATTGGCCATGAAATGCCCTTAACAGTCGCTCGAATGATGACCTGGGGTGACCCCTGCGGTACTGCCAAAACGAAAACCGCTGACGTTGTCGCTGCCGCAAAACGAACCCTGAAACCGGGAACCGTACTGGACGGCGAAGGAGGTTTCGCGACGTATGGCTTGATCGAACGAGCGGACATCGTCCAAAAAGAAAACCTTGTTCCGATCGGACTGACCCAAGGCGCAAAGGTTTTACGCAACATCCCGGAAGACGACATGATTACCTTTGACAATGTCAAGGTCCCAGATTCTTTCGCTTACCAATTACTACAACAAGCAAGTATCAGCTAATCGTTCGCTCCCCCTGTTTGATGTCGGTCGATGCAACCTGGTGTCTCGCAAACCCATGGTTGGGATACATCATCACGACTCTTTGCACATGCGATAATGCCATCACCAGCCTCGTGCAGTAAAACAATGATGGTAGGGAAAATCTGGCAGCTGTGCTATGATAACAACTAGTCCGGTTCAGCAAGTCGTGGTTTTATAAGTCATGCCATACGTCTTCGATTACCTACAGAACGTCGTACAAATCTGGCTTGACGTGGCCCCATGGCTACTGCTCGGACTGATGACTGCGGGTTTCATTCAGATTTTCTTGCCGCCAGCACGAGTATCGAAGTGGTTGGGTGGGCGTGGCCTGCGACCGGTTTGGAAGGCGGCTTTACTGGGAACACCATTGCCGCTTTGCTCATGCAGTGTTTTGCCGGCGGCTGTCGCCCTGCGTCGCAACGGAGCTTCGCGCGGTGCCACCGTGTCATTTCTCGTCGCGACTCCAGAAAATGGTGCCGATTCCCTGGCCGTATCGTACGTGCTTCTGGGCCCATTGATGACCCTCGCTCGGCTGGTGGGTGCGTTGATCAGTGCTGTCGTTACCGGCACACTCGCCGAAATGGTAGGTCCCCAATCCGCCGCTCCAATCCTCGACGATTGCACACCTTCTGACCTACACCCAACCTGCTGTCACACAATCAATCTCCAAGAACCGGGCAATCTCCAAGAACCGGGCAATCTCCAAGAACCGGGCGCACCCCAGACAAACCCTGCATCAACCTGTCACGGTACACCCGAAAAGGAATCGTTGTCATTGCCACAACGGATAGGACTGGGATTCCGCTATGCCATGAGCGACTTGCTCGTCGATATTACACCCTGGACCGTCGTCGGTATTCTCGCAGCCGCCGCCATCACTACCGTGGTACCACCCGAGGCCCTGGGCCAATGGGGAAGCGGTTTCGCTGCGATGTCGGCGATACTTCTGATCGGAATTCCGATGTACATCTGTGCTACCGCGTCGACACCCGTCGCCGCCAGTCTCCTGGCTGCCGGCGTCAGTCCAGGAACAGTCCTCGTGTTTCTACTGGCAGGCCCAGCCACCAATCTTGGATCTGTCGGTATCATCGGTCGGGAAATTGGCACACGCGCCGTAATCGCATACCTGGCTGGCATCTGTGTATGTTCCATTGCTCTGGGATTCCTCCTTGACCAATGGTGGATCTCCATGAGCAAAATGGTAGCGGCCCCCGTGGTCGACCACGCACGAATGCTGCCTGCCTGGCTTTCTTTGGCAGCAGCAATTCTCTTACCTCTTCTCGCGATACGCGCCTTCCTGCGAACCCGCCAGTCAACCCCCCATCACTGACCCTACTACTCCAGACGCTCGTGCAAAAACTGATGGGCGTGGTTAAATAGCCGTCGGTAGGTAAGGAAGACCACTCCCACAGTTCCCAAGGCGGTGGCCGAAGCAATCAAAAACATGATCACAATCTGATATTTCACGGCTTGCAGCGGAGAAGTCCCAGACAAGAGCTGACCCGTCATCATGCCCGGAAGACTGACAATACCGACAACCATCATAGAATTCATGATTGGAATTAACCCGGTACGTACGGCATGTTGTGTTGGACCCCGGGCTGCTTCCCAGCGGGTTGCCCCCAGCGCCAACAGCGACTCGACCTCTTCTCTTCGCCGGACCAGTGCATCAGTAAATGTATTTAGCCCTAGTGAAATTCCGTTTAACGTATTACCCAAAATCATTCCTAACAGTGGAATCGCATATTGGGGCTGATACCAGCTATGTTCGGATCCTAGAATCACCAACATACCAAAGACGGCGGTCACCCAGGCACTCACCCAAATCGAGAGAATCGTGTTCGCGTAAATTCCCACATATTTCCGCTCGCTCCTGCCGACCGCAGTATGGGCAGCCACGATTGTCATGACGACTATAATCAGCAACACAACATACCAACGTTCCACGCGAAACACCCACTCCAATACAATTCCGACCAAAGTAAGTTGTCCCACCGTGCGCAGTCCGGCGAACAGCCAGCTGCGCAGCATCCCCAAATCGAGAATCACGGAAATTGCAGCATTCAACAGCACTAACAATGCTGCACAAGCAACCTGTCCATACGATAACTCAATATAAGAAGCGTTCACGACAGTGAAGACCTTTCCGTTATTTCCCCCTGGTCAACATGCCAGAACCGCGTCGCAACACGTTCTGCCTGTTGCCTGTCATGACTAACCCAGATAAACGCACGCTGGTCAGGAATTTTCTCGTACCAATCCAGAATGAGTTGTTCGATAGCCCGCGTCCCATTTTCATCAAGTGCAGCGGTTGGCTCATCCAACAACAACACCGTCGGCTTTAACTGGACAGCCCGCAACACAGCCACCAACTGGGATTCCCCTCCTGAAAGAGTACGCACCGGCAAATCAAGAAAATCAGCTCCGCGTGCCATTTGCGACAACTGCTTGACCATTAACGAATGATCATAGGCAGCTTCACGGTGAATCTGCAACGAATACGGCAAACGCAAATTGTGCTCTACCGAGCCCTCCAGTAAGACAGGTTTTTGGTGTAGATAGATTACCTGGCAACGAAATTCTGGGACACCAGGTCCTAGCAACGGTGCTCCACGCCACAACAATTGCCCAGACTCCAGCGGGTCAAGCGAAGCCAACGCACGAAGCAAAACGGTTTTGCCACCCCCCGAGGGGCCGGTCAGCACCACACGGTCAGCCGGCTGCAAACACAAGCTCATTTCCCGCAACAGCCAGGAATCGTCATTTCTTGACCGCCGCTTAATGCGACGCGCTTCCAGCAACGGTTCGTGATGAGAAAGTCGGATTTTCACTCGGGCAACGTCCAGAGAATTGTTTGCGGTCCCGTTGATGCACTCCCCTACTTGCCTCGTGTAAAAACGTACAGATCTTCGCCCGACAACTTTTTATTGTAGCGATAACCGTCCTCCCGAAAACTACGTAGATCATCAACCTGATGGAGCTGATTCTTCACGACAAACGAAGCCATCAATCCACGTGCTTTTTTAGCATAGAACGAAATCAATTTATATTGGTCACCCTTCTTTTCTTTGAAACTGGCGTTCACAACGCGAGCCTGCAGGTTGTTACACCGCACGGCTTTAAAATATTCATTGGATGCCAGGTTAAGCAACACCGGCTCACCCGTCTGAGTTGCCAACGCAGTATTTAAAACATCCGTGATCCGGTCCCCCCAAAATGCATATAAATTCTTGCCACGTCGATTCGCCAGCTTGGTCCCCATTTCCAGCCGGTAAGGCTGAATCAAATCAAGCGGTCTCAGGACACCATACAGGCCGGAGAGAATTCGCAGGTGCCGCTGGGCGTAACGCATGTCTTGTGAGGAAAAATCGTCCGCCGCTAGTCCTTCATAGACATCGCCTCGAAAAGCCAGCACAGACGGCTTGGCATTCGAGGTGTCAAAAGGCGTCTTCCATGCCCGGAAACGCACCCGGTTTTCATCCGCCAGACGGGCGCTGATACCCATCAACTCCGACAACTGGGAAGCAGACATTTTCGCCAACCTGACCACCAGTTGTTGGGACTGCTCCAATAACTCGGGTACGGTCGGACTTTTTGCCCGGCTTGGGTTTTCGAAATCAAGCGTCTTAGAGGGAGAAAGAACCGCAAGCATCCCACTGAGTCCTCATCATAGTCACGATTGATTGAAAAATCGACTCCCTAAAAGGGCCACTGGCGGCCAAGTGTTTTCTTCTGCAACGCAGTCAATTCGGAAATACCACGACGCGCTAACCCGACCAGCGAGTTGAGCTCTTTTTCATCAAAGGTTGCTTCTTCGCCCGTCCCCTGAATTTCGATGTACTGTCCGCTACCGGTCATGACAACATTCATATCTACCGCAGCATCATGGTCCTCTACGTAGTCTAAATCGAGTACAGCCCTAGAATTCACAATGCCTACACTAATCGCCGCCACGCTGTCACGTAACGGATAACGGTCAGGGTAGGGTAATTCCTTTTGAACAGTACGAATGGCGTCTACCAGTGCCACCAGCGCACCAGTAATACTCGCCGTCCGTGTCCCGCCGTCGGCATCCAACACGTCGCAGTCTACCGTAATCATGCGTTCTCCCAACGCCTCCAGATCGGCGATCGCCCTGAGACTTCGTCCAATCAATCGCTGGATTTCGGTGGACCGACCATCGGTACGGCGGGACTTCCGAGGACTGGTACTACCAGGAAGCATGCTGTATTCCGCCGTGATCCAGCCTTTGCCTGAACCTGCCAGCCAGCGGGGCACGTCATCGGCCACACTGGCCGTGCATAACACGACGGTCCCGCCCGCCTTGACTAACACACTCCCTGGTGCCGATTGCGTATACCGGCGACGAAGTTTCACGCTGCGCAATTGATTGGAACGGCGTCCATCGTGTCGAGGCATCTTTTAACTCGCTAGGTCATAATTTGTGTGGAAGTATTGTAGCAAACCGGCTTGGCAAGGGAAGATACTCAATAGGCAAATCACATCACGCCAACAGGAGACTCCAATTCCTGCGCGAGATCAAGCCACTACGCTCCGCAAGATTTTCCACTATCAACATTACCAGGATGCATAATACCCGACAGGTACTCGGTCAATCACAAACCTAATCCCTGAGATGATTCTTCAACCCTGGTCGCGAGAAGAAACCGCGCAGAGATAATTATTGTATTTCCTGCCCCCGTTCAGCACCCGATTGACCAGCCAAGGCCAGCGGCAGTAACGCTTCGTACACCCACGGCCCTGTACAACGGGAGCCCTTTTTACAACCGGATCATCAAGTTTATCGTTTAAAAAAAGCTCTCAGGCTTTGTAGTCTTGACCCGCCAATTTTCCGCCTGCCTTCCTATCCATCCTGGCTGTTGGCCAGCAACCATACCAAAATACCTTTCTGCAGGTGTAAGCGATTGGCAGCCTGGTGCACGACTGCGCTTTGTGACCCGTCAATCACCTCATCCGTCACTTCTTCGCCACGGTGAGCAGGCAAACAGTGCAGGAATCTTGCAGGAGCAGGTGCCAACGCCATCAGCGAGGCATTGACCTGATAGTCTGCAAAATCACGTCTCCGCTGACTCGATTCGGCTTCCTGCCCCATACTGGCCCAGACATCGGTATAGATACAACTAGCATCAGAACCGATTTCCTGCGGATCGTCGGTCAGGTTCAACTCAAAACCAGGAAACTCTTGGTGTAAACGCTTTACAAATTGTCCATTTAGCTGGTACTGCTGCGGTGCAGCAATCGAAAATCGCACACCCAATTTCGCACAAGCAACAGCCAGGCTACGTGCCACATTATTTCCATCCCCAATGTATGCCAGCAACTTCCCTTCCAAAGTACCGTGAATCTCTCGCATTGTGAACAAATCGGTGAGCGCCTGGCAAGGATGGCCAACACTGGTTAGACCATTAATCACGGAACAGGAACTATACTGCACGAGTTGCTCTACCTGGTCATGATTTCGGGTGCGACAAACGAGCACGTCAACATATTGACTGAGGACTTCGGCAAAATCCTTCATGGATTCACGTTTTCCCCAGCCAACGTCGTCCCCCAGAAAATGACAACTTCCCCCCAGGTGAGTCATGCCCGCTTCAAAACTTACACGCGTTCTCAGCGAGGGCTTGTCAAAAAGCAACCCCATACTGTGTCCTGCAAGAACCGGCTCACGTACACCACGCTGGAACTTGTCTTTCAAATCGCTGGCAATTTGAAAAATCTCACCAATTTCTACCGTAGTTAAATCAAACAGTGTCAATAAATGTCGCATGACTGATGCTCCTGAATGTCTGCCACACCAACAATGTGGATACTACCCGTGTTACCCCGCCAATCCCTGGATCACGTCGGCAATAATGTCGCATCCTTCTTCTGCTTGTTCGTCAGTCAACGTTAGCGCCGGCAATAGCCGCACAACATTTCCTTGCGTGCAGTTTATTAGCAGACGACGTTCCATGCACCCTGTCACCACAGGAGCCGCATCGGCAATCAGTTCGACACCTATCATCAAACCACACACACGGACTTCCTTCACTAACTCGGATTTCATCTGCAGCGTCTGAAAACGCTGCTGGAACAATTGCCCCAAATGTTTAGCCCGGGACAACAAGCCTTCACGTTCAATCGTCTGGAACGTCGCCACCCCGGCACAAGCGGCAATTGGATTTCCGCCAAAGGTGGCCGCGTGCATACCAGGTCGCAGACTGGGGGCAATCTCCCGGGTAGTAAGCAGGGCACCACCAGCAATACCACCACAAATCGCCTTGGCCAGAGTCATTGCGTCCGGTACCACATCGAAATTCTGATAAGCAAACCATTCGCCAGTTCGTCCGCAACCCGCCTGGACTTCGTCAAATATCAGTAAAACACCATTTTCCGTCGCAAGCTGCCGCAGACCTTGTAAAAACCCGTCAGGAGGAATGCGGATACCACCTTCTCCCTGAATGGGTTCCACCAAAATGGCACATGTTTCGTCGTCAAGCAATTGCCGCACGGCTTCTAGATCACCATAAGGTGCATAGACAAAGCCTGCCATCAATGGCCCCAAGCCTTCATGGTATTTTGGCTGGGCAGTAGCGGTCGTGGCACCTAGTGTGCGACCGTGAAAACCACCTTCGAAAGTAATGATTTTGTATCGTTCCGCTGCTGTATGTAAGCGAGCCAACTTGATCGCCGCTTCGTTGGCTTCCGCTCCAGAATTACAGAAAAAAGCCTGTCCACCAAAACTATGCCGAGACAGCAATTCCGCCCACCTTCCCTGGGCCTCGATATACCAGGTATTAGGCACATGAATTAGTTCTCCGACCTGCTTTTGTACAGCCTCCACAACTGCGGGGGGACAGTGCCCCAACAAGTTGCACCCCCAACCGGGAAACAGGTCCAAATAGCGGTTGTCTTCACTATCCCAAACAAACGAACCCTCACCCCGTACAAGGCACACGGGATAGCGGCCGTAATTGGGAATGACATACTCGTCAAATAATTTGATCGTTTCAGCGGAGCTCATGTCGTTTCTCATTTATTAAATTGGGGGATCTTCGGCGACAATCTGTGTCCCTACGCCGTGATCGGTGTATATTTCCAGCAACAGTGAGTGCCTCAGCTGGCCATCGATGATGTGGACCTTTCCCACACCGCTGTCCACAATTTCCAGGCAAGCTTCGACTTTGGGGACCATACCACTGTCGATCCTTCCCGTAGCGATCAGTTCCCGCGCCTGGGTCGGAGTCAGCGAGTTCAACAACGTTTCAGGATTATCCTTATCCCGTCGGACACCATTGACATCGCTCAAAAAAACCAGTTTTTCGGCTCCCAACGCTTTGGCCACTGCCTCGGCGGCCGTGTCCGCATTCACGTTTAGTTTCTGCTGATTCTGCTCATCGAAACACATGCAAGGAATGACAGGAACCTGGCCTGCATAGCAAAGATTTTCGATGACCGATCTATCGACGCGTGTAACCCGCCCCACGTAACCCAAATCAACCGCTACACCATCAGTCCCTCGAAACTGTACCCGCTCACCAAATAAAATATTGGTGGTGCGAAAATTCAGGTTCATTGCCCGGCCACCTGCTTCTTCGATTCGCCGGGCAATGCCTTCGTTGATCTCGTAAGCCAACACTTGTTCAACCAGTTCCAACGTCTGTTGGTCCGTGTAGCGGCGTCCCTGCACAAAACGAGGTATGATCCCTGCCTTATCCATCGCCCGAGTAATGGCCGCGCCACCTCCATGTACAATCACAGGTCGCATTCCTACCGTTTCCAAAAAGACCACATCGGTCAGTACTTTTCGCAGCGCATCATCGTCTTGCATTAAGCTGCCACCGACCTTGATAACGATCATCTTGTCCCGAAATTGCCGAATCCAACCGAGCGCCTCGATCAGAACATCGGCTTTCTCGATGGCTTCCTGCAAAACAGGCCTCCTCCCAACAAAACTGAAAAAAAACGGCCCCCAAGTATCTCGAAGGACAACTTGAAGGAAACCCCAAATTCTAGGCGAAGTTTCCGCCCATTGTCAACTTGCCAAACAATAGCTCGCCTTTTTTTTGGTACGGAAGCGGTCCACCACATTAAGAGAATCCAAGGTCCGTAGTAATAAGCGTTATGACACGTTCGTGTCGCACTGCCAGCCACCGGCGCCCTCGTATTGCGAGGCGTGGCGGCGGCCTGGACCACTCGCCTACAGACAAACCCCTGTACCACCAGATATCTGGGCTTGACCTGGGAAAGAAACGACCGTTCTCATGGTTCCCCCGACCTGCGGAGACCTAGGCAATTCACGTCGACTTTAAAAGATACGGAAAGCTGCTGGGTTTTGCCTCTATAGATGCTCAAAAACAAGAAAGAATCAGGCCAAAAGTGGTCTCTACCCTTGATTTGCAATGTGTGGCTTTTAAGCTAGAAGGAAGGGGGAGTGAGGCATGAGGAAATTAAGTTCGCGGTAGTTGTTAAGAGAAGCACACAACACAAGAGGTTTGCCGATGTCCGCTCGTTTCATGATCATCAGTGCAATGTTATGCATCAGCACCTTAGCCACCGTAACCCTGGCGCAAGAATCCCCAACGGGTCCTACGGCGGCACCCCTTAAAGAAATCAGCGATTTTCCCAAACCACCGGCAAGTCATTCCAATGCTGGCCAGGCGGGTGATGATTCTCGCCAACTGACCGAATTGATCAGGCAACAGTTCGACCAGGGGTTCAACAAGTTTCAACAGACTTTTGGATCTCGGCTCAATGATCTGGAAAACATTGCGGTCGACCACGACGCGAGATTGGGGGAACTCAAAGACCAAATCGGCAACATGGAATCCCTCATGGAAGAACAATTAGGACAACAGCAACAGATGCTGGACGCCATTTCTCAGCCAGATAGCCAAGGCAGTTCAATTTTGCGTTTGGACAGTATCATGCAAAAGAGTCCGGAGTTCCGCGAACAGATGACTAAAATCGTCCATGACTCACTACAGTCCGAAGGTGAATTTGTTGTGAACAACAAAACTGATACCGCGCAACTCATTACTGTGAATCAACAACAATACACCATTCTTCCGCAGGCAACTTTTTCGCTGAAAGTCCCACTGGGCACCGTCTCAACACAACTGCCGGGCCAGGCAATGTTTCTCTGGACAATCGAAGCGCCAAACTACCGGCAATCTATCGACATCGCACCGCTGCAAAACACATGGAACCGCACTACGGCACTTCGCCCTCGCTCGACGACTGCTTATTACGTCGACAGTACTTCAAATAGCGGAGTTTATCCCGCACCAACCAGTAGCAACTTACTGCCCGTGACAACCTATCCGATTCCCACGATGACTCCGGTTCCTACCACCACGTACTATTCACCGCTGCGATACTATTATCCCTATCGCCGTCCTATTTTTTCCTGGCCATTCTGGGGGTACCGAACCTACAGACCCTACTGGACTTATAATTACTGATTCTCATGCCAGTCCCGCTTGTTGGCAGACCAGCAAGAGAGTCCACCCCTGAAAGCTCGAGCGCGTCTTCGGCTCGCCCTGGTAGCGCAGCCATTCGGGAACATGACACCGGCCTGCGCGAACCCAACCTTTTCTACCGTAGGCTGTGTGCCAAAATCACCGTAGGCTGTGTGCCAAAATCACCGTAGGCTGTGTGCCAAAATCATAGCGTGCTCGTCCATGATCCAAGCCTGCCATGCCGCTTCCAGCCCGTAAACGGTCGCAAATTGATAGCTGTCGTGGATCGCTCGGTCCCAACCAATGTGAACTCCCGCTGCGGCAAAATGCAACAGATCTTTCTTTTCCCCTTGAGTCAACAAAAATTTAACCAGCGACGCAGACACTGCATAAGCCTGTTCGTCACTGGCGGGGATAACCCTCCTTTGCAAAACGTCTGACAGGTTCGGCCAGTTTTGTGTGCGGGCGATCCAATTTAAAACTTGGCCACGTGTCTCCCGCCGCTGATCGTCGTCATAACGGCTGGCAATCCCTTCTTCTACCCAAGCGGGGAGCCTCTTGGGAGGAGGAAATTGCGTGGCCAGAACAACGTGCACTATTTCGTGTTGCAGCGTAGCTCCCAATGCATTTTCAGCCGTCGTCGCCAAATACACCGCATGTTGCCTGCGAAGAGGATTGTCCTTGATCCAGGTCAAGCCTTTGTCTGTTTCCGTAGACAGCTTGACATGCACGATCGCTCGCCCCACACTTGGAGGCAAAGTTTCACCGAACCATTCAACGGCAATATCACGGCGAAACTCTTCGGCACGCGTCAGCACCTGCTGTGCAAGTCCAGGTTCAGCATCGGCGGAAACCATGACAATAAAATTTTTGCTCGATGGAAACCCATCTGCCGAAACCCTGGAAAAACAGAGAAAGACGAATACCACCCAACAGCAAAAAAGGACGGGAAATTGGTCAAACCGGGGTCGACGAGCGAAAAACATAAATAGAGCCCTCCATGGCTGGTGCTATCGTCCGTGCCTCAATGGAACAAACCTAACCAACTCAGAAGAACATTCAAAGACCAACCTCAAAACGCTAGCGTCATCGACAAATAGAATCTTAATTTTTTTTAAGGAAAATCATGCCCCCACGAATGGCAATCGTTTTAGCAGCTGGTAAAGGGACGCGTATGAACTCGGAAATACCGAAAGTCCTACACCCCGTCTGCGGCCGCCCCATGATCCATTTTGTTCTCGATGCGATCCAACAATGTGGTGTCGAACGTACCATCGTTGTCGTAGGGTATCGAGCTGACAGCGTGCGAGACGAGTTGTCTGCTCGGGAAAACATCGTTTTTACGACCCAAGAGCAACAAATGGGCACCGGCCACGCTGTCCAAATATGTCGCCCTCATTTAGACCAGCATGATGGTGCCGTACTGATTGTGACCGGTGATTCGCCCTTAATCCAAGTGGATTCGGTCACCGCGTTGCTGAAAACCTACGATCAGGTCACACCGGCTTGTATCCTCGGTACAGCGCACAAACAAAATCCCACCGGTCTAGGACGGATTCAGCGAGATAAAAATGATGATTTTTCTGCCATCGTCGAAGAAAAAGACACGACAGACGAACAACGGGCAATTACCGAAGTCAATCTAAGCACTTATCTATTCAATTGCGCCCAACTCCGTTTTGCCTTGGACCACTTGTCCAACGATAACCAGCAAGGAGAATACTATATCACCGACTGCCCAGGAATTCTAAAACAGGCTGGTAACGACGTTCGAGCTATGGATCTCCTTCAGGCATGCGAAGCATTAAGCATCAACACGCCGCAGGAATTGTTACTCGTCGAACAAGAAATGCGAAAAATGGGCTATCCCGATTTTTCCGATGATTAAATTGCCGGTTACCACTTTGAATTTTTCCAGCACTTCGTGTAGTTTATGGAGAGAATCTAGACGGGGTAACCTCAGGTCACTCTCCAAACAACTCGCTTTGCATTCCACCGAGTACCGATGAAAGAACTCAAAATATTCAGCGGCCGTGCCAACGAGCCGCTCGCCGAACGACTTTGTGACTTTCTCAACCTTTCTTTAGGAAACCGTTTACTCGAAGATTTTCCGGATGGTGAAATCCAGTGCAAAATCCTCGAGGACGTCCGTGGTCGTGACGTTTTTCTGGTCCAATCTACCTGCCCTCCTGTCGATCATAATCTCATGGAACTGTTGATTATGATCGACAGTTGCCTGCGTGCCAGCGCTGCTCGCATCACAGCGGTTATTCCCTATTTTGGTTATGCCCGCCAGGATCGCAAAGATGATGGTCGCGTCCCGATCACCGCCAAACTCGTCGCAAATCTCATCACGCGTGCCGGCGCCGACCGCGTTCTGACCATGGATTTACACGCACCACAAATCCAGGGATTCTTTGACGTTCCCGTCGACCACCTCTATGCAGCACCGGTCTTAAATTCCTACTTCCATGATTTCGCTTTGAACAGTGATGAAATCGTAGTGGTCAGTCCCGACGAAGGCAGCATCAAACGTGCTCTCGGCCACGTAAAACGACTTGGCGGTACCCTGGCAATTGTCGACAAACGCCGTAGTAGTGCCGACGAAACGAAACAGGAAAATCTGATCGGTGGACCG
Organism: uncultured Pirellulaceae bacterium; assembly: GCA_964393615.1. Classification (GTDB taxonomy): domain Bacteria; phylum Planctomycetota; class Planctomycetia; order Pirellulales; family Pirellulaceae; genus CAYMUR01. Next base: position 19,048 of record CAYMUR010000006.1, on the reverse strand, counting down.
GTTGAGGGACGCGTTGCCATCCTCTTTGACGACATGATCTCAACCGCTGGATCCATATGTGGTGCGGCCAATCTAGTCAAATCCGCAAACCCACGAGACATCTATCTTGTCGCTACCCACGCGGTGCTCTGTGGTTCTGCCGTCGAACGATTACAAAATGCTCCTGTCGCCAAAGTGATCTTGACCGATTCGATTACGCTAAAACCCGACCAACTGATCGACAAAATGCACGTTCTATCGATCGCACCACTGTTGGGAGAAGCCATCAAACGAATCCACCACGATGAATCCATCAGCGCAATTTTTCGTTAGATGGCGAACCACGGGTAACCAGCGGATCATTTTTGCCAACATTGCCGCTTGGTGCTTGTTTTTTCTCGCTGCTGTCCAACCGAATCTGCCCCGCTCGCGTTGCGACTAATGTCTCAAGAATTCCTTCTTGAACCACCGCAGCGTCCTGGTTTAACAATTGTCGTCGCCACAAAACACGACCACTACGGCGACCTTGTGGCTGTAACTCCTCGACGACCGTCACGACCGACACGGTATCGCCAACATATAATGGCCGCACAAAATGCCAATCTCGGATCCCCACGAAAGCCAGGTTGCACATCGCTGGACTACGACTACTAAGACCGGCCAAAAAAGACAAACCCAACAACCCGTGGGCAATCGGACGTCGGTACATCGACTGTTTTGCAAATTCATGATCAACGTGTAGCGGGTCAAAATCACCGGTATGACACGCAAAATTTACAATGTCGGCCTCTGTGATCGTCCGCGCCGGACTGGTCCAACGGTCACCTTTCCGCAAATCTTCGAAGCAAAGTATCTCTGACATGCGATCAAGCTTAACCGAATTTGCCATGATTGAAAATCAGAAAATTAGCCAGAGAGCCCAGTCCCGCTAGCGATGACATCAACCCTGCGACCATGGGACGACCGCACAATCATCACGAGAAGTGTCCCACCCTTTTTCCCCTATTTATTGCAATCGGAATAAAAGGCATTTCCTCACAAAACGGAAAACTTTACTAAACCCCTACCCTCCAACCGGCCGAATAGGGTTCCCAACGGTTTAGTCTGTTCTTGCCTCTTGAGGTGCACAAATGCAACGGCATATCAAATTAACAGGTTTTCTCCTATTGCTTGTCTTAGGTTCTGCTATCACCTATGGCGTCAGAACGCAAACAGCAATTGGATCTGACAATGAAAATCAAACGTCACGCAGCCTGAATTCGCTCGACGGCAATACTTCCAGGTTGACAGACATCGAACCACCCCGAACCCTCGCAGCTCAAGTGGCTACAACACCCGCTGGAAGCAGGCCTAAAACACTGGGACGACGAGCCGGTTCCCTGAAGCATCGCATGAAATCGATCCGACGCTCGCTGTCCGAACGCGCGACTCCAACACTACCGAAAACGCAACCAGAACCCATAAGCAAGCCGATTCCTGAGCCTCTAACCGCCGACACTGGCGTGGCGGATTCCACCCCTGCCACACGTAACCCAGCATCCGCCACACACTCGGACTCAACCTCCGTCGGTACTACCGACGGCGGTACTACCGACGGAGATTTAACTGTCGAAACGCCACCCACCACCACCGAACCCAAACCGGTAATACCGCTCACCGAATCCGAAGTCACCGCATCCCGCGAGAAGACCGACGAAATTCCTTCCGTCGTCGAATCCAACACGCCTCTGGCGCGATCGCCGATTCCTGTCGCCTCTCAAAACAACACGCAACCGACACAAGACAATACGCAACCGACACAAGACAATACGCAACCGACACAAGACAACACGCAACCGACACAAGACAACACGCAACCGACACAAGACGACATTCAGCCCACACAAGACGACATCCGGCCAAGCAAAGTCACGCCACCCCATAAAAGTCAGCATCTCACCAAACCACAGGTTCGACACCGAAACACAAACTCTCTGAAAGTGGCTGACGAGCGAAATGGTACGGAATTCCGTCCGGACGCGACACTCAGGAACCAGGCTCCGCTGGTCACGGGAAAAACCCCGAGTTTCGACAAAAAAACAGTGGCTCGCGAACCCCGAAACAACACCAATAACCGTCCCGAGAATGAAATCACGACCCCGGGTATTACCCCGGCCGAGACTTCCATCGCGACACCCGTTACACCCCCTTCCGAAAGTCGGTTCACTTCGCCCGAAACACCGAATACCTCAACCACCCGTCGATTCACCACTGCAGAAACTTCCAGGAATACGAAAATAGACAAAGAAACTATTCCTGATGGGAAATCCATTTTCCCGAGTGTAGATGCTCCCCTCCATTTTGAGAACAACCTTCCGGCCCCACCCAGCGAGGAGATTATAGAGACGGCCCCTGCGACGGACTCCACTCGGGGCGCTGAACACCTCTCTACCGAAGAACTGAACACGATCTTTATAAGCCAGAGTCCTGTATTGCGTGTAGCAACCACGGGCCCGCGTGTTGTCGTCGTCGGAAAAGATTCGGTATATACCGTCAAAATCCAGAACGCCAGCGAGATAGCTGCCAGTGGCGTCGTGATTGATGTAAAAATCCCAGCGCAAGCGGAAGTCATCGAAACAACACCGACGATTGGTCACGCGCGGCACGAATCGGTAGGCGAGCAGGAAGGGCGTATTCGCTGGAGTATCGACCAGGTCAATCCCCATGCCGTCGAAGAAATTGCCATTCGGCTCATACCCCGTGACAGTCGTTCTTTTGACCTTTCCGTCAATTGGTCATTCAATCCGAATGCATCGGTCGCACAGATCGAAGTCCAGGAGCCAAAACTGGAAGTGCTCCTGACTGGACCCTCGGACGTCTTTTATGGCGAAAGCAAAATCTACACGATTACCGTACGAAATCCGGGCACCGGCGACGCTGAAAACGTGGTGCTGAACCTTTTGCCGATTAACCGCAATGATTCGGCCGGTGTTCGCCGATTAGGCTTACTCCCAGCAGGACACAGTGAACGAATCGATGTCGAACTGACAGCGCAACAACCGGGGCAAATTTGGATCCGTGCCCAGGCATTTGGTGATAATGGCTTGCGTGCCGAAGTGGCCGAAGAAGTTCTGGTACGTCGTGCCAACCTCGAAGTCTCGCTGGTTGCCCCCGATGTCAAGTACGCGGGTACCGTCGTCGAATACGAGGTGAGTATCGTCAACTCGGGAGATGCCCCTGCTGATAACGTAGTGGCCACCGCCGTATTGCCGCAGGGCGCAGAGTATGTTAACAGTGGCGATGAAAAGGCAGAGTACGACCAAGCAAGTGGACGTGTCCATTGGTCACTAGGAAATTTAATCTCTGGCGGGCAACACACGGTTCGTTTGAAATGCGTGCTAGGCAACCCTGGAGCAAATCGGGTGGAAGTTGTCGCCGAAGCCGCAGATGACCTGGCCGCTTTCCAGTCGGCAGTCACAGTCGTCGAGGCATTGGCAGATCTCAAACTCACCGTGGAAGACCCGCAAGGGCCCGTCTCGGTAGAGGATACTGCCGTTTACGAAGTGCGGCTGGTAAATCGTGGATCGAAATCAGCGGAGCGAATCCGCGTCTATGCTTTCTTTTCCGAAGGAATTGAGCCCACAGAGGTTCTGGGAGGTCAATCAGAGATCGAGCCAGGACAAATCGTCTTTGAAGAAATTGACCGCCTTGGTCCTGGCCAGGAAGTTTTATTTAAAATCTCCGCTCGTGCCATAGAAATCGGTGACCATATTTTCCGGGCCGAAGTCACTTGCGAAGACCCGGAAACGGAACTGGCCGCTCAAGAAACAACCCGATTTTACGGCCAGACTGAAAATAAGGAATCCGCGGAACTGGAAGACTCTAACGACGAGACTCAAGCCGCCAACGGTGCAGCTGCCGTGCGTCGCTGAAAAAATAAGATTGTGAAAATCTGTGGCTTTCAGGTGAACACCTTGAGGTAAAATACCCCCTCAAGGTGTTCCGCATTCGTGGGATCGACGTAACCAGGCTGGACGTTGTCGAATAACGGCGCGGGGTCCAAACAACCAGTTCGATGGCATCAGCGGACGCGAGATGACCTAGTATTTACCGTCTTGGACCTGGAAGTGTGTTGGTTTATCGTAGGTCAATCCGCCCCTAGCGGTCCAAGCGGCCACCCACTCGATGAGACGTTCCGCTGAAATGCGTGGTTTTCCGTAGGAGAGATGACCTGCCGCGCCATTATTGAGATATGCCAACTCCCCTTCCTCACCCGAAAACTGCACTTGTTTTTTGAAATATTCACCAAAACGCTGGCAAACGTTTTTGACCTTTAAAATCTCTGGACCAGCCACATTCAAGATGTAGGGCGGACAATTCGCATCCGCCAGGGACGCGATTGCCATCGCATTCGCATCCCCCTGCCAGATCACATTGACGTAGCCCATGGTCAGGTCAATCACGCGATCCTCATAGACTTGACGTGCCAAGTCCAGCAACACACCGTAACGCAATTCAACGGCATAATTTAAACGGATCAAGGCCGCACAAATATCAAACTGTTTACTGCAATACTCCACCATACGTTCGCGTCCCAAGGTCGTCATGGCATACTCACCGACCGGATTTGCGGAATCATTTTCAACAGATCCACCGCTTTCAGGCGTCACCATGGAATACAGATTTCCTGATGAAAATACCACGATTCGACTGTGGCGGTAGCGGCGGAATACTTCGGCAGTCAACAGCACGTTGGTTGCCCAAGTCATACTGGGATCGGTTTGGGTGCCAAACTTATATCCAGTCATCAGAAAAACATTAGGGACCTCTGGCAAACTCGCCCATGCGTCGTCTTTTGTTAAATCGCAAGCGATGGTTTCAATCCCTTGTTCCACAAGACGCTGACGCACCTGCTGGTTTGAAAACCGACTGGCTGCAAAGACTTGGCGCGGGACCCCTCCCTGCTGCGTGGCACGCCACAACATCCTCGTCAACGAAGGCCCCATTTTACCACCGGCCCCAAGAACAATCACGTCTCCTGGAACCCGGACCAGGGACGCCACAGCGGCTTCGCTGGGCTGGCTCAACCACTCTTCCAGGAGCGGTTCGTTCTCAATGGTTTGTGGCGGGTCGTTGCTCATAGGCCAGGCCTTGTCAGGCGGAGAGGAAACGTAATTTCAGACAAGTCAGATCGCAAGCCATCTTACCGTCGCTGTAAAAAAACGACGAACCGAATCACCCTCTTGGCCCTTACCCCAACAACCGTTTCGCCAATCCTTGCGCTTGGCGAGCAATATCTTCTACCCTGACAGAAGCTTATATGCTCAGCACCGATTGGCCTTCACTGCCGTACTTCACCTATTCCCATTCAATCGTCGCCGGCGGTTTGCTACTGATGTCATAGCATACGCGATTGACACCATTGACCTCATTAATAATGCGCGTCGACATCCGAGACAACAGATCGTAAGGCAACTGGCTCCAATCCGCTGTCATAAAATCGTCCGTATCCACAGAGCGGATCACGACCGCATGATCATAAGTCCGGGCATCCCCCATTACACCGACACTTTGCACGGGTAACAGCACAGCAAACGCCTGAGAAGTTTGACGGTAGAGACCCGCTTTCTGTATCTCCGAGACCACGATTTCATCTGCCTCTCGTAGTATATCGAGTCTTTCACGTGTGATCGTACCTAGACACCGTACTGCCAGCCCGGGACCGGGAAATGGATGACGCCACACCAAATCAGCCGGCAGCCCAAGTTCCAAGCCCAAACGCCGTACTTCATCCTTGAACAATTCACGTAACGGCTCTACCAATTCGAATCCTAATTCGCTGGGTAACCCTCCCACATTGTGATGTAATTTAATCGTGGCTGCCGGACCATCTGGCGCCGCACCACTTTCAATCACGTCGGGATAAAGCGTCCCCTGCGCGAGAAACTTTGCATTCTGAATATTACTAGACGCTTCTCTGAAACACTCGATAAATGTATGACCAATGCGTCGCCGCTTTTCCTGGGGATCGGTTACTCCAGCCAATGCCGCCAAAAACTTATCTTCGGCGTCCACAACATGTAAGTCCGCTTGGAAATGCCTGGTAAATTCCGAGAGCACCGCTTCCTGTTCTGATTTTCGCAAGAGTCCATTGTCGATCAGAATGCAAGACAAATTTGATCCGATCGCCCGGTACAGCAAAGCCGCCGTCACCGAAGAATCCACACCACCCGATAAGCCGCAGATCACACGTGATGTGCCGATGCGTTGTTGTAGTTTCTCAATGGTTTCGCTGGCAAAAGCAGCCAGTTCCCAGGTAGCATCGCAACCGCAAATACGAACCACGAAATTTCGCAAGATTTGGCCGCCGTGCGGTGTATGGGTCACTTCGGGGTGAAACTGCAAACCATACACTGGTAATTGTCGATGTTTCACTGCCGCCACCGGACATGTTTCCGTCGATGCAAGTGATTCGAATTCAGAAGCGATTTGAGTCACCTGGTCGCCATGACTCATCCAGACATCCATCTCCTCCGGAATACCATTGAACAAGTCTGTCTGGGGATCCGCATTACACCGTGCCCTGCCATATTCGCGTGAAGGGACCTTATGGACATCACCACCAAGCTCATCGCACGCAAGCTGCATACCATAACAAATTCCCAACACGGGAATTCCTAGACGAAAAATTCCGGAGTCGCATTTCGGCGCGCCGTCGCTATAAACACTTGATGGACCACCGGAAAGAATCAAACCGTGGGCCTGGTGCCGTTGTACTGCCTCAGGAGTGATGTCATGCCGCACGATCTCACAGAATACGTTTTGCTCACGGACACGACGGGCAATCAGGCGCGCATACTGCGACCCAAAATCCAGGACTAAAATTCGTTGCTGAGCGACTTGCGTGGTAGCCGGCTCCTGCATGGCAACTTCGTTTGTCATAAAAACAGCTCCTCAAAACCGTGTGGAATTGCTAGTCATTCAATGTGCCACACGAGCAATGTGCCACACGAGTCCCTTACAACGCCGAACCAAGAAATCCCCTGACAAGGAGCCCTTCAAGGCGGTGGACGCGGTTTTAACCGAAATAGCTAGTTTTATCGTTGCGACCCGACGTGTCAATTGGCGTTAACCCCAGGAACAAATTCTTGAACAAATGCGCTTCGGCAATTATAGTGAAGTTTACAAATCACGACGCGAACCGGCGATGAGCCAGTCCAGGCTTCGCCACATGGACTTTCGTTTGCGACTTTACCGACCTATTTACCCCCAAAATCTACTGTGCATATTTTACTTACGAATGATGACGGAATTTTTGCTCCGGGGCTGGAGGCCCTGGAACAGGAACTCAACCGACTGGGCCAAGTAACCGTGGTGGCCCCTGCAACGGAACAGAGTGGCGTGGGACATTCCATCACCTATTTAACACCAGTCATTTGTCAAGAGGTTCGTGAAAATGGCCGCCAGCGTGGCTGGGCGATCGAGGGAAGTCCTGCTGATTGCGTCAAACTGGGAATCTTTGAGTATTGCCCCCAACGGCCACAACTTGTCGTCAGTGGTATCAACGGCGGACTCAATGCAGGTATCAATATCATGTATTCCGGTACCGTCGCGGCTGCCATCGAAGGAGCTTTTTTTGGTATCACCAGCGTAGCAGTTTCACTGGAAAAGGATGAACACGCAGATTTCCACCAAGCCGCTACGATCGCAGGCCGTCTCATCGAACGGATTCTGCATTACAGTACCCAGGAACCGAAACTATACAATATCAACATACCGACAGCAGCGACCCAGCAAAATGCAAAAGTCCGTGTTGTCCCGATGGGATTATCTCGTTACGGAGAAAATTTCATCCGCCGCAAAGACCCTATTGGCCGTACTTATTTTTGGGCCACCACCGATCCACCACCGGCAAAAACTGAACACGAAACGGATCTCACCGCACTGGATGCGGGGCACGTCACTTTAACACCGTTAGACTACAACCTTACCAGCTTTCAACAGATGTCCAGAATGCAAGAATGGGACCTTACATCGTGATCGTTCGAAACAATCAATTTGCATGGTGTGTAGCGGCAGGTATTCTCGCACCCGCCGGTTGCAATGAATTGACTTTCACTCCACCCGATGCGGTATCACCAAAAGCAAAAGCATTGTCAACCGACCATGGCGACCCTCCCACTCCACCCGCCGCAGAGATTGCTCAACCGGGAGTAGGCAAACATTCTCGCAACCTGGCAGGCAAAGGACTGTTGCTAACACCCGTACGCACCTTATTCACCGCCGAAGAAAAAACGGTTTTTGAAATCCAGATTCCACATGCGATGCAATTGTATAAAGCCTTGCATGGACGCGCCCCGCAATCGCACGACGAGTTCATGCAAACCATTATTCGTGAAAACCAAATTCGTTTACCAGAACTTCCTGCAGGCCAAACTTATGAATTCGACCCCAAGCAAGAAAAGTTAATCGTACGATAAGCTTCCCCGCTTTCCGTAACCACCAGTACGTGGGTGAGACGTCACGTTGGTTGAAACGGCGGTTTGTGATCCGAGTCGCATGGTCCGTTTCATGATTGCTGGCACATCCTTGAGCGCAAGGCGTCCTCCCATGAAAAAATTATTTCCCCTATTTTTTTTAACTATTGGTGTCCTCTGGCCGGGCAGTCTGCTGCATGCTGCCAATTGGATTTCCGATCCGTCTTACTATACACACAGTCCCCAGGCGACCACACGCGTCACACAGTATGCTCCCGTGGGTCCATTTTTCGTCCAACCTGGACCCAACTACGTCGAAAGTGGATACCACCACGAACGAAGTAGCATTCGCGTTGGCGACAGCAGTGACAACTATGTCCGCGTCACCCGTTGGGGTGATCCAGTGAGGCCCTACGGCGAGTGGCAATTTCCACACCGGCCCTATTCCGTCCCCTATGACATGTGGGGCCCCGCTTACCCTCCCTTCGGTTTTTCAGCTCCCTACGGCTATGGGCCAGGACCGTATGCAGGATTTGGCTCTCCGAACGACAACGGTTTATCCCCTGGGTATCCAGTACCAGGCGACACCTGGCATGACCGCCACACACGACCGCAAGGCCATGTCCCACGCCGGGATCCACGTGATCAACAATTTTTTTACCGTCGAGACGAGACGTTGCGCGATCCGTCACAAGGCCCGCGCAGTGGCCCACCGAATGCTAATTTGGGTGAAGACCAGCCGGCGGATGACTGATGCAAGCCAATAAGCATTCTCGCCAATCATAGGGCTACATGAAACAGCCCCCTACTGACCATCGCGAATGAACTGCTGTCGCGTTGAATCACACGGACTACAACGGCAACGGTTCCTGCGGTACAATCATTCGTATGGTCGCCCCACGTCTCCACAACCAATCGTCCTTTGCCGATTCGCCCTGGTTCTGGGTATGTCTCTTCTCGGCAGCGGGTGTGGTGGCACTCGTCCTGGGTTCGGCGAGGATCACTTCACGCCAAACGCAAATCGAACGTGAATACCTTGCCCGACAACTGTCTGGCTCCGTCGTGCTGAACGAAACTCCTCCCCAGACGTCCTCTCATGCATTGAGTAATCGCATCACACTTTCGCCACTATTAATCGCCCTAGGTGGTATCGTCGTCATGGCGTGGAGTCTACTCTGGTGGCAGCGGCGGTCGACGGGTGTACCAGCGACTGACAGCCCTGAACCGACATCAGGAAAGCGGAACCATCTCAAAGGACTTCGGCAAACCGGAGAATAACACAGTGACATGGTTTTTCGAGGAACCGCTCTCTCTCTTGTTGATTGGCATTCTGATTGAAGCGATCCTACTATGCCTATTCCTTCTAACCGGCCGACGCTCCATCCTGATAACCATGGGCATCACATGCGGATTTTCGGTGGTAGCATTGATCACGGAGCATGTCGTTATCACGGACGGCGAAGCCGTCATCATGACGCTCCATCAAATCACACGTGACCTGGAAAAAAACAATTCAGCTGCCATCGCCATGCATATCGCAACGACAGCGCCCTCTCTAAAGCGGGTTACTATGTCACGTCTTCGCCGTGTTGAGATCAAGGACGCCGATCTAAAAGGAAAACCAAAAGTAACTTTTTATTCCCAAGCAGGTGTCCGCTGTGCCGTCGCAGACGTAAAAGGCCTGGTGGTTGGAAATGACACCCAAGGGTTCTTACAGAATTTCCATTATTTTCGCCGATTCCTCGTTCATTTTCGAAACGAATCCGGAATCTGGAAAGTGTACGACTACAAAGAACAAAGCCCGCTGTAATGAATCGCTCGAGGAGAATACAACATGAACTACAGCCGTTATTTAGGAAACGGTTTTATTTGGGAAATTGCCTCCCCGCGTAGCAGGCCTGCTGGCCTAGTAACTCTTCGATGCGCAACAACTGGTTGTATTTAGCCATCCGGTCCGTTCGCGACGCCGAACCTGTCTTGATTTGCCCTGTTTCAAGTGCGACCGCCAAGTCCGCAATAGTGGCATCTTCGGTTTCTCCACTGCGATGACTGGTGACACTTGAATACCGATTTTCGTTCGCCAGCCGAATCGCTTCAATCGTTTCCGTTAAGGTACCAATTTGATTCACCTTGGTCAAAATACTATTGGCAATTCCTTTCTCAATACCTTCTCGTAAGCGTGCCGTGTTGGTGACAAACAAATCATCACCTACCAACTGTACGCGGTCACCAATCCGATCTGTGAGTAATTTCCAGCCGTTCCAATCGTCTTCACTGCAACCATCCTCTATCGAGCAGATGGGATATTTTTCCACCCAGGTTTCGAGAAAGTCGACCATCCCTAACGCATCGATTTGTTTTCCATCCATCGAGTACTGCTGTTTCTCTGTGTCGTACAATTCGGTGGCAGCGACATCAAGAGCAATCCGGATTTGTTCACCGGGCAGGTAACCAGCCGCTTCGATGGCTTGCATGATCAGGTCAAGTGCTTCGACATTGCTTCCCAGATCCGGAGCAAATCCCCCTTCATCACCTACTGCCGTATTAAGCCCATTGTTTTGCAATACTTTTTTGAGATGGTGAAAAATCTCCACACCAGCACGCAGAGCATCGCTAAAGCGGTCGAACCCAAGCGGCATCACCATGAACTCCTGAACATCAACCGAATTATCCGCATGCTCACCACCATTAACGATATTCATCATCGGTGCCGGCAAAAGCGACGTAGTAGCACTACCCAGGTAACGGTATAAGGGTTGCCCACAGTGGACAGCCGCCGCTTTGGCCACCGCCAACGATACTCCCAGTATGGCATTCGCCCCTAATTGACTCTTGTTGGTAGTTCCATCCAATTCACACATTTTTGTATCAATCGCCTGCTGATCAAGCGCATCAGCACCGTGCAGCGCTTCCGCCAAAATCGAATTAATATGGCCGACCGCCCGAGTGACTCCTTTACCAAGAAAATGAGACATATCACCGTCTCTCAATTCCCATGCTTCATGCTTGCCGGTACTAGCACCACTCGGAACCGCAGCTCGTCCCGACGATCCATCCGCCAGGCAAATGTCTACTTCGACGGTTGGATTTCCCCGGCTGTCCAAAATTTGCCGGCCACAGATACTTTCAATTTTACTCATTTATGATCCTTTATCCGGTCCGCTGTCACACTATTCGGACTCTGTATTTGCTTCGCACAACGACAACGAAAACAGTCCCTCATGGGCTATGATTTGTCAACGTCACACCTCTTATTCATACTCGATTCACAATTTGTTGCCAAGAAGACGTTTCTTCCGTAGACACCCTATTCGCAGCCACTGCAGAGATTTTCATAGCCGGGACACCTGGCAGCCAGAGTCGTCAATTCACCTGTTACCTAGCGAAACTCAGCCGCTGGCTCCCGTCGATTTTGCCGGAGCAACCAAAAGTGGCGCCAGTTTCCAAAAGTATTCGCTACGTCGACCATTGCGCAACAGAAAAACACCCCCTGAAATGATCACTCGCGTCGCCCGGGCCGCTCTGTTTTCGACAGGTTCGACCAATCCGCATCTTTTTTTCCGGACTAACCAGCGAATAGGCGGAGACAACAACGGCGGCTGGTAGCAGGAACCGCTACCAGCCATTTGTCGGACGATCATTTAACCGTCATCGGTTAGCTTTCCGTTTTTATTTGCCTCGCAAAACACCTTGTCGACCTGGGCGTGATTTGCCGTTATAACGAAAGGAAGGCGCCTCACAGAGCCAGCAACCGTTCGCGGCATGGTAGGTCCCCCATCGCCTCATCATCCATGACCACTGGCTGTCGATTTCGGCGAACGCAAACAGGGCAGTGTGGGGTATGTCCCTTGACGTTGTGGCCGTGACATGGACCGCACCAATATTGAAACCGTATTTCACCTCGTTCTTCAACCCCATTGATCAAAAAAGCCCTGTCACCACAAGCCAAAGCCGATCACGCCTTTGGCATGGGTCGACAAACATACGCAAACCGTTGGATACCATCTTCTCATGTTTACCGGATTAGTTCAGGCGATTGGTAGGATCGCAAAAATCACAGACCAGCCCCCCGGACGACGGTTCCACGTATCGACCGACATCTTTCAAGAGGGGACCAGGATTGGCGATAGCATATCACTGAGTGGTTGCTGTTTAACGGTAATTGAAGTGACCGCAGGCGAATTAGTTTTTGACGCCGGGGAAGAAACGTTAAACCGGACAACGTTCAAACAACTTCGAACCGGAGACCATGTCAACCTGGAACATTCGTTACGCGTTGGCGACGAATTGGGAGGCCATATGGTAACAGGCCATATCGACACCGTTGGCAAGATGACTCGCCGCGTCAACCAGGGTGACTGGTCTGAGTTAACGTGTGAAGTTCCCATTGAATTTCAGCACCAATTGGCGAACAAAGGGTCGATCGCCATGGATGGTGTCAGTTTAACATTAGTCAACGTTGCGAGCTGCAAGTTCAGTGTCGCGCTGATTCCCCACACCCTGGCAGTGACTACTTTGGGAACACTGCAACGCGGAGATGAAGTTAACATCGAAACGGACATTCTGGCCAAATACGTCGAACGTCAGCTAACCACACACCCGAAAAACTCAAGATGACCCTACGCCAAACAACGACTCACTTGATTCACCGCTTTCGAGAAGCCGGCATACGCCCCGATCCCCGGCATGGCCAAAACTTTTTGGTGGACCTCAACTTGTTGACCTTATTGGCAGAGACAGCCCAACTAACCCCTGATGATGTCGTGCTCGAAGTTGGAACCGGCACAGGCGCGTTGACGGCTCTTTTAGCCCAATCAGCAGGTTCCGTTGTGACGGTTGAAATTGACGCGGCACTCCACCAATTGGCATGCGAATCATTGACGGATTTTGGCAACATTACATTACTCCAGCAGGATGTGTTGCGCAATAAAAACCATTTGCACAGGAATATCCTCCAAGCCGTTCGTGACCAACTTTCAAATCCCAAATACGATCACTTAAAATTAGTTGCCAATTTACCGTACAACATTGCCACGCCGGTTGTCTCCAACCTACTGGCATCGGACCTGCTTCCGACTTCCATGACAGTGACCATTCAAAAAGAGTTGGCCGACCGCATGACCGCCCAGCCAGGCACCAAGGATTACAGCGCTTTAAGCATCTGGATCCAAAGCCAATGTCGCATTGAATTGGTCCGCGTCATGCCCCCTAGTTGTTTCTGGCCACGGCCCAAAGTGCATTCCGCGATTATCCACATTGAAACTGACGCTAAACGACGGGCCAGGATTTCGGACCGTGATGCGTTCCACACATTTGTTCGTGCCATGTTCTTTCACCGTCGCAAACTATTACGACGTGTCTTGTTAAGTGCCTATAAAGGCCAATTCGAAAAACCGGATGTCGATGGCATTCTCGACGACCTAGGCTGGAATACCGAAACCAGGGCAGAGCAGTTGTCGGTCGAAAAAATACTAAACCTTTTCGATACCGTTCGTGAAAAACTCTCTCTGATGGGGCATGGTGAATCGGCTCAAACCTGATAGGATAATCTGCGTAGGGGCGCCGCGGACCGATTTGCCGACCTGCAGCGTCCCAGAAACCGAATCACATGAAAGACTCTTGGGCTAGTTCCCACGGAGTCTGGGTGAATTTCTCAAACGAGTAAAGCGATGAAGTTTATCGAAATGACAGGACGTAGCTTAACGGAACTCGTCAAAGACGACGAATTGCACGCCGACGATTTACAATCAACCGGGATCCAGGACAACACGATTGTGCGTGTTAATCAACAAGGTGATATCGAAGTGCGTAGAACTGACCGCTGGGATGTGATCGGTGGTTTAATCGGCGACTTCGCTCAACGAGTCAAAGCAGAAACAGGCTTGGATTGGGCGTAATGTAGATACAGCGACCTGCTGGAATCCAATTGGCTGAATCCAGAATCAACGCCGCACACAATCAGGTGGTTACAGTCAGATAGTTCATGCCGACTCACGCCGCTGGCGAGAACAACACCTGCTTCAAACGGATCGTCTTTTTCCTTGAAAGACGTTCTGGACTAAATATAAATCGACGACAACAAGCAGTCGTGCTCGGAGCATGGATGTGCCTCAGAGCCCAGTTTTGGTTGCCGGGAATCGCTCTCACGAGGAAATCCTTTATCAACGACAGGTTACAACACGTTTGACGGACACGATTACGATCAGCCGTCCCTTTCTTGTAGTCCACAACAGCCCTAACTCGTGTGCACCCCATTCAACCACGACGCCATCATGCAATTTTTAAATCATGTTAATCCAAAACACGGCTTACCTATCGCGGCGATCTCACTAGCACTGATATCCCTAGCGGCACACGGTGAGGAGAACGCCACACCATTGACGATCCATTGGAAGAACAATTTTTTGACCATATCAGGTGATTTTCCTGGCGGCACGATTCCCATCCACTACCTGGAGGCTTATTGTCGGCCCGGCTCCACTGACCGCGGCTGGGGTGACACGGTGATTGGCCACCACACGGAACTCATTGCTGCCAGTGAAAATGGCCGCATGATCAAGTTACGCGACACGCTTAAAGACGGAGTGAGGGTTGACCACACAATCACTGTCGATGCCGACGGGATTGATTTTCGCCTGATCGCCCACAATCCCACCCAGACAACGTCACTGGCCCATTGGGCGCAGCCTTGTATTCGTGTCGACAAATTCACTGGATGCGGTTCCACCGATGCAACAACACTGGTACCAGAATACGCCCGCCAGTGCTTTATTTTTCTCGAGAACAAGCTCACACGGTTACCCACCACACCATGGGCCGACCAGGCCCGCTATACACCTGGCCAGGTCTATTGCCCGGCAGTTGTTGATCGGAACGATGTCAACCCACGTCCGCTCAGTACACTTGTCCCGTCTAACGGGCTCATAGGATGTTTTTCCAAGGACGAAAACAAAATCATGGCCGTGGCATGGGAGCCTTATCAGGAGCTTTTTCAAGGCGTCATTGCTTGTATCCACAACGATTTTCGCGTGGGGGGCCTTGCACCCAACGAGACAAAACACATCCACGGGAAAATTTATATCGTCGCTGCAGACGTGCCGGCACTACTGGCCAAATTCTCACGCGATTTCCCCAACCAGTCGCGATAATTTTCCAGCCACAGAACATCAATCACTGCCGTTTGTCCAACAGACGTTTGACAGATTGCAGCGATGGTCGCATCCCAGGCTGATGCCTTCCGTTTAAGAGACCAATTCTTGAAATCGTTCCACCGCTTGTACGATATTTTCCCGACTATTGAATGCGCTGAGCCGAAAATATCCTTCGCCACTGGCACCAAAACCGCTACCCGGCGTCCCCACCAAATGAGATTTCTCCAGTAACGCATCGAAAAACTCCCAACTTGTCTGTCGATCAGGAGTTTTCAGCCACACATACGGAGCGTGCACACCACCATAAACGGTCACATTGACGGCCGCTAAGCCTTCGCGTAACAATCGTGCATTGTCCAGATAAAATTGCACGAGTTCGCCAACCTGTTCTTTTCCAGCAGGTGTATAAACGGCTGCTGCGGCCCGTTGTACCACGTAAGAAACACTGTTGAATTTTGTACTTTGGCGACGATTCCACAGGCTATGCAAGTCACAATGTTTTCCATCCCCCGTTTGGGCTCGGAGCGACTTGGGAACTACCGTCATGGCACAGCGCACACCGGTAAAACCTGCATTCTTACTGAAACTGCGAAATTCGATGGCTACTTCACGGGCGCCTTCGATCTCATAAATCGAATGACAAATGGCGTCGTCGGAAATATATGCCTCATAAGCCGCATCGTAGAGAATAACAGCGTTATTTTGCCGCGCGTAATCAACCCAGGCTTGCAAGGTTGAACGCGACACGACGGTTCCTGTCGGATTATTTGGATAACAAAGATAAATCAAATCGACATGTTGTTCAGGAAGTGACGGTACGAAATCATTCTCGGCTGTCACCGGAATGTAAACCAATCCCGCATAGCGACCGGCAGCATCCACCGTGCCGGTTCGACCTGCCATCACATTCGTATCGACGTAAACAGGATAGACCGGATCGGTAATCGCCACGATATTTTCTTTACCAAAAACGTCTAAAATATTTCCAGTATCACACTTGGAACCATCGGACACGAAAATCTCATCTGCAGAAATTTCAATTCCGCGGGCCTGATAATCATGAGTGGCAATTGCCTCACGAAGAAACTCGTAACCTTGTTCCGGACCATAACCGTGAAATGTGTTGCGGATTTTCATTTCGTCGACGGCCACGTGTAATGCCTCAATAACAGCTTCGGGCAATGGCTCCGTGACATCGCCAATGCCCAGGCGAATGACGTCTGCCTGAGGATGATTTTCGCAAAACTTTGCAACACGCCTGGCAATCTCGGGGAAAAGATACCCTGCTTTGAGCTTGAGAAAATGTTCGTTAATTTGAGCCATTCTTTAAATCCTTTATCGTAAAACCAGTCTCTGACTGACACTAACCTATTATCTCTAGGAGGGCGCCTATCATAGCAGAACAAGACGACACCGACAGTCGGGGACGCGCCCCGAAAATGGCAAATATCATACGTCGAAAGAACTGCGAGACTCTCAATATTTCGTTTAATATTATCAGCACGGTGTTTGCGCCTGCACCTCGCCGACAGCACAACGCACTGGTTCTCCACGACGTTTGACAGGGAACAAACGTCTTGCCGACATCACTTCGCTGCTGCCTGCCTACCATGTTGCCGTTTATTTATCCCTGAGTTCGTCGTACAAATTGGCAGCTCTTAAATACCACCATTCCCTCATCCTTTCGCCTGTTGCCCCGTTGAATCACCCACTGATCCGTTCAGGCGACAGCCGGATTTCTACGGCGTATCCAGGGACAATCGGCACATCAATCCGGCTGGTCTGCCGTTGCTTGTTGCCGCCCCGTTGGCTGCATTCTAAAATCTGGTATGCGTCATGGTTGCCCGACAGTATTCGGCCCCGTAAGATAAACGCTTCCTACTATTTTCCTGTTACACAACCGCACGAAAAGGTGGACCTTTGTTGTGAACACAAACGCCGACAGACAATTTGGATTTATCGGTGCTGGTCGAATGGCCCGGGCATTAGCAAGTGGATTTTGCAGCGCTGGCTTAGTGGACCCGGCAACCATCTGGGCAGCTGACCCGGTGGACGTAGCGAGAGAGTCATTCCTCCAACACGTTCCTGCTTCACACTTGGTAAGTTCCAATTCGGAAGTGGTTCGACAGGCTGACGTCATTGTGCTGTCAGTGAAACCTCAACAAATTGACCAGGCCATGGAATCCGTCCGGGACTCCGTAAGTCCTGATAAACTATTCCTTTCGATTGCCGCTGGCGTACCGCTTGCACGTCTGACTCGTGGACTGGTCACAGAGCGTTGTATCCGCGTCATGCCAAATACCCCCTGCTTGGTATCACGCTGTGCGGCTGCGTATTCCAGCGCACCTGGCGCAACGGATGAGGACCAGCAGTTGGTTCGGCAATTGTTGGAATCCGTCGGGACAGCAATCCCGGTCGAAGAAAACCTGCTCGATGCGGTTACGGGGCTGTCTGGCTCTGGCCCAGCTTTTGTTTACCAATTCATTGCCGCCCTCCGGGATGGGGGGGTGTGCCAGGGATTACCGCTAGAGGCAGCCGCTCAATTAGCCGCTCAAACCGTACTTGGTGCAGCAGAAATGGTAATTCAAACTGGCCGTGATCCTGCTGAATTAACCAATGACGTGACCAGCCCGGGTGGTACGACTTTGGCAGGACTCAAGGTCCTCGAAGAAAAACAGATGCAGGCCACCTTGATTGCTGCCGTGGAGGCTGCTACCAAGAGATCTATTGAGTTGGGAAAAGGCTCCACGTGACAATTCAAACGCAGCTTTCTCAAAACATCAGACGCCCATCCCGCCACCCGATTGAACATTTTTTCGCCAAGTGCCACACATTTTGATGAGTCATCCATTCGGTCCCATCAACCATTCCCTTTCACAACATGCTTTCTTGTCCAGAAAGGTTCGTCATGGCTGATTATTTTAGTATGATCGATGACAAACACATACCACTCTACCGTGTCATGTGGGTGTCCGACGTACCACATTTCTGCGGCAATTCTGATTGCCAGCACGAAGGAAGCTACGAAGTTCGTTTAGAACAGGGCGAATCGGTGTGGGCCGACCGAGAGGAACGTGATGCCATACTTGCCGCGATGAACCATTGGCAAGGAGGGGCTACTGCTGGCGAAGAAGACTGGAATTAATACAGCTTACAAGGAACCTGATACAATGTCACTATTTGAAAATGACGAATATCGTTGGCGCGAAACCTATTTTGTGATGCTGAAATCTGGGTCACGCCCCACAGGTGAAGCCGTACAGTCGATTTTAAAGAGGCTCAATCGTCGGTACGATCTCGGTACCCCACTGACCAACGACTCCGGGCAGCTGCAGTCCATGTACCTCTACTCCCCCGACGACAATGCGGCCATGGATATCAGTTATATCGAAGGCGATGAAGTGACCGAACAGATCGACGAAATGATCGATGACATAAAAAGCTCTGCGTCAAATGACGTCG
>CAYMUR010000005.1:84526-108089 GCA_964393615.1 uncultured Pirellulaceae bacterium | reverse complement strand
TCACACAAGTTCTCTTCGTGGTCGCATGTCTCTTTTGGTTACTTTTATCGGGCAGGCTGGATCTTCACACGGCACAAAGTTTCCTTGCTGTGGAAGTTCTCACCGGGACCTTGGTTTTATTAGTAGCAACCGTCTGGATACCCGTAGCGATTGTGCGACTTGGTGCCGCTCCTTTTCTCTACCACACCTGGCGCCTGTGGAAACTGTCTAGTGTGCTGTTGCTGCCTATTGCCGCCTGTGGAGTCCTTGTTGATCTGATCCTGCATCGACTAGCTGGTAAAACTAGGGACCGGCCAGCGGAAGAAGAATTCGAAGACGAGATCCGGGCGATTGTCACAGAAGGGTTACGAGATGGGCTTCTAGAAGAAGACGCCCGCGAAATGATCGAACGGGTAATCGAACTGGGTGATGCCGACGTCGCAAACATTCTGACACCGCGATCTGAGGTTGACGCAATGGATGTTTCGTTAACATGGCACGAGATGTTAAACGTCGTTACAACAACACGCCGCACCCGTATTCCAGTCTATGACAAACAGCTTGATTCGATCCTAGGCATTCTGTACGTCAAAGATCTGTTACCCGAACTGGCAAAAAACCCCGATGAGCCACGTAAGTCCGTCCAAGAACTGTTACGTGAACCATGGTCTGTACCGCGTACCATGCCATTGGACGACCTGCTGCAAGAATTTCTTCATTCCCGCAATCATCTCGCGATTGTTGTGGATGAACATTCTTCGGTGGCCGGTATTGTGACGATTGAAGATGTTCTCGAAGAAATCGTTGGAGAAATCGTCGATGAACACGACACCGACGAAGTCGATGAGCAGATGATTCAAGTAAACAACGGTTCCGTCGAATTGATAGCCCGCATGCACATTGACAAAGTCAACGAACAACTGGGACTCGCTCTACCCGAAGATGACGAATACGAAACAATCGGTGGTTTCATTTCCATGCAATTAGGGCACATTCCACAGGTCGGCGAGCAAGTTGTCTGGCCTACTGCCACCATTACCGTCTTGGAAGCTTCGCATCACCGGGTTAAACGCGTACGAGTCGATCTGCCCAAAGATACCCGACGTGAATCTGCTTGAGCTGTATGTAGTCGAAAAACGCATGGCTTCGCTCACTGTCGACATTCTCCCCCAGTAGATTTTCAATCCAACCCTATTGTTTCTCCATAAAACCAGGTACGGTTGCCACCCCGTCAACAACAAGAAAAGCGGCACCAGGCCATGGCCATCAACGCTGAGGAGCATTCGCCGCACGTTTTGCAACAAGTAATACTTCGTGCCTTCCTTCACGGAGCCAACCTTCCTCATAATGGACAATCTCCAGTCCATGTAAAAGCGTTCGCAACTCACCATCTTCCAATAAATATCCCTCCGATGGTTTTCTGTGGCGCTGCAAATTCGATCGGGTAGGCTGCAGGAAAACAAGGTGACCACCTGGAGCTAGTTGCTTTACAAATTCACGAAACAACGGCCTCCACAAAAAGTGAACATTCAAAATCAAGTCCCAAGGCCCTGATGGAAACAACTGTCGCTCAAGATCGACGTGAAGTGTAGTAAGTTCAATATCCAAAGCGGTCGCTCGTTGTTGTGCGACGGTAAGTGCTACTTGTGAAATGTCTGCCAAAGTCATTACCAAACCACGTTGAGCCAACCAGATTGCGTGTCGCCCGCCACCACCGGCTACATCCAGGCCATATCCTTCTCGCGGCAGCATTGGGTCAAGAGACGCGATTAACGCACTCGGTTTCTCCGACAAATGTTCTCCACGACGATATTTGTCATCCCAGCGTTGGTGATCTTCTATGGGCATAGGTGAACCGTTTTTTTTCTAGGGACTGGAAAGTCGCCTGTTGCTAGCAGCCGCGACTAGTTGTCAATTCTAGATAGTTTTCACAATCCACAGCTGACAAACATGAAACGTTGATTCTATGCGTGTTTTTCGACCGCTTGCAAGGTTGTCCGCGGCGCGGTTCAATGCATTTTGTGGTAAGCTGGATTTTCCCTTTCATTCTTGTTGACCGCACACTGGTGCTATCACTATAATTTGTCGCCTATGTGCTAAGGAGACCACCACCGCTGGTTTGACCCAAAAGTGGACTTGAACAAAATCAGGATTGAGATATCAATCCTGATGCTCCACTACCACGGAGGTGGTTCTTCCGCAACCTTTGCACAGGAGTCGCCGTGTCTATTGGATCGACAATCGATACCAAAGAACAAGTCCGAGTTGCTACAGACATCGTAGATCTCATTGGCAACTATCTGCAACTTCGTCGACAGGGACGAAACTATGTTGCGACCTGCCCTTGGCATGACGATCGCCGCCCAAGTTTGCAAATCAACTCAGAACGACAGACCTGGAAATGTTGGGTCTGCAACGTGGGAGGAGACGTTTTCAGTTTTGTCATGCGGCATGAAGGCATTGAATTCCGTGAAGCCCTTGAAATGCTTGCCGACAAGGCTGGTATCACATTACAGAGATCACCTGGCATTCCATCTGCGAAACCAGGTAGCGTCGACGACAAACGAACTCTGTACGATGCGATGAAGTGGGCCGACCGCCAGTTTCATGAATGCCTGTTAAACAGCAGCGACGCGGCACCCGCCCGACAGTATTTGAAACAGCGGGGAATCTCAGAATATAGTATCCAACGCTACCACCTCGGTTATTCACCAAAGCAATGGCAGTGGCTAGTGGATCGCTCGGCTTCCACTCCATTCTCCCAAAAAATACTGCAAGCGATTGGTTTGATGGGTATCAGTTCCAATAGTGGTCGGAGCTATGATTTCTTTCGCGGTCGCGTCATGTTTCCCATTCGCGATCCGCAACGACGAACCATTGCCTTTGGTGGTCGTGTCATACCTGAAACGGCAGACGATAAGTCTGGTAAATATGTCAACACAAGCGAGACACGCCTGTTTTCCAAAAGCGACCAGCTGTATGGGCTAGACATAGCGAAAGAGGACATTGCGCGCAAACGGGAAGTGCTTGTTGTCGAAGGTTACACCGACGTAATTATGAGTGATCAGTATGGCATCGAAAACGTCGTGGCCGTGCTCGGAACAGCGATTGGTGTACGGCACATTCGACTACTTCGTCGCTATGCCGATCGTATTACATTAGTACTCGACGGCGATGAAGCGGGCCAAAAGCGGATGAACGAAATTCTTGAATTGTTTGTCGCCGAAGAAGTAGACTTAAGGATGCTCACGCTACCCGAAGGATGTGATCCCTGTGAATTCCTGCAAAACCAAGGAGCCGATGCACTGCGAGAGTTAGCAGCATCGGCAGTGGATGCCTTAGAACACAAAATTAGCCTGGAAACATCTGGAATTGACGTCCTGCGGGATACACATCAAGCACATCAAGCACTGGGACGCGTGGTTAGCACGTTGGCTCGCGCCCCTCGACTACAAGTCAACACGGATTCCAACCGACGCCTTAAGGAACAGCAAATCATAAATCGTTTGGCCAGGGTGTTTCGCATACCGACAGACACCATTCGAGAACGACTGGCTGAATTACGTCGTGCGACCTCTCAGCAAAACAGAAATCAGCAAAACAGTAACGAACAGCCACCTGAAACAACCATTGTAGACTCCGTCTTGGTCGACCCCCGAGAACTAGAGCTATTGGAAATTGTCTTGGCCCAGCCAGACACTGCAGCCCAAGCGACCAACTCGATTTCTGCTGATCAGCTTAAGACTGGGCCTTTACGAGAAATCTATACCGTCATATTGACACTTGTTGCCAAACAGGAAATCCCTAACTTTAATCGCATCCTCACACAATTAGAACAGCCTGAATTAAAGAACCTGCTATTAGATATTGACGAGCAATCCCAGCAAAAAGCTGCAGCAACACCTGAAAAACCGGAAACTCGATTAAACAACTTGATTGATTCGTTTCGCTTAACCAAAGAAGAGGAGGAAGACCGAATCCAACGTGCCGTGCTCGACGACCATCAAAAAAGTGCCGATGAAAAGCTCGACGCTTTACAAGAGTTGTTCGATCGCAAAAAAAACCGGCTCGGTACCTATGTCCCCACGGATGGGTGACATTCCGATCCGTCTGGCCACAAGACATCGACCCAAAAACAGGAGGGGTGCGTAAATGGCCAGAGATGTAGAAGTTCTAGCATAGCGCAGGAGGCTTTACACGTGGTGTACACGGACCAAGAATTGCAAGGATTAATTTCGCTGGCCAAAGAACAAAACTTCCTGACTTACGAACAAGTCAATGAATATTTGCCGGACGAGGCCGCCAATCCGGAAAAACTGGATAATCTCTTGGCAGCTCTTGATGCGGAAGACATCGAATTGGTTGATGAAGCACCAAAAGAACACTTTACTTATCAACCTGCTGTAGAACAGAGTTCCATTCGTGAGAAACAAGCGCCCGAAGAAAAATCACCACTACTGGACGATGCAACCAAATTGAGCGACGACCCTCTGAGGATGTATCTCTCTCAGATGTCTCAGATTGACCTTTTCTCGCGGGAAGAAGAAATTGCTCTCGCCAAGAAAATCGAAATCACGCGCAAACGATTTCGTCGCTCCCTGCTCAGCTGTCGCTTCGCCATGCAACAGACAGTGGATACCTTGCGCCAAGTTTACCGAGAAGAGTTACCCTTTGACCGCACTATCAAAGTCTCTTTGACAGAGCAGTTAACCAAGCAACAAATCCTGGCCCGAATGCCACACAACCTACGTACACTAACCTATTTATTGGAACAAAATCACCACGCCTTCACTCTCTTAATTCGGCAAAGTGTTCCAGCAAAAACAAAACGCGAAGTACGCCAACGCTATCTTCGTTGCCGAACCAAAATGCTGCAACTAGTGGAAGAACTTAGTTTACGGACCCGTCGCGTACAACCTCTGATGCGACAAATGGAAAATTTTTCCCACCGAATGGATTTCTTGCGTGAACAACTACGGCAGCTGCGAACAAAGCCAAATACTGACCACCAACGCAGCGTTATCCGTCGTGAACTATACGACCTTTTAATCGAAACAGGTGAAAGTCCACGAAGTCTTCGCGAGCGTTGCCGAGTGGTGAAGGAGCAATTTCGGGCCTACGAACAAGTCAAACGTGAGTTGTCCAGTGGTAATTTGCGTCTGGTTGTTTCAATCGCCAAAAAATATCGCAACCGTGGCTTGAGTTTTCTAGACCTGATTCAAGAAGGAAACACGGGATTGATGCGTGCCGTGGACAAATATGAGTATCGTCGCGGCTTCAAGTTTTCGACCTATGCCACTTGGTGGATACGACAGGCAATTACTCGAGCGATTGCCGATCAGGCACGCACAATCCGCATTCCAGTTCATATGATTGATGTGCTATCCCGCCTCCGTCGTGTGGCAAAATCTTTGCTACAGGAAAAAGGCTACGAACCGACCGCCGAAGAGATTGCCCGTGCATCGGACATGTGCCTGGATGACGTAAAACGTGTGTTCGATATGGGCCGACATCCAGTCAGCCTAGACCGCCCTGTCGGAGAAAGCGAAGACAGTAGTTTTGGCGAACTCATCGAAGATAACTCCTGCGAAATGCCTGTCAAAACGGCTTCCAATGGACTCCTCCGTGATCAGATTGATGGATTACTCAAAACGTTGACCTACCGAGAGCGGGAAATTATTCGATTGCGATATGGGCTCGGTGATGGTTATTCCTATACTCTCGAAGAGGTTGGCCGTATCTTTAAAGTCACCCGGGAACGTGTACGGCAGATAGAAGCCAAGGCAATGCGTAAACTGCAAAATCCGGTCCGTAGCGAATTGTTAGAAGGATTCATTAAAGCAGCCTGATCGTCAATCTCACACTAGGACGAATCCGTACTACACGCATATCAGCTCAAATAGGCTTTATTTCTCCCAAATTTCCGCATCCCGCCGGCCACACGTGGCCGGCGCGTTTTGGTTAGGAAACGGTCGTTTTTCTTGTGGAAAACTACCGTACGCCAGTCAAGATTTACCCCCTTTTGTGACTTGGGCTGAAATTGATTATCATAGTTGACGGGTTTTTTATTACGATGCCCTCGATCGATCCTGGCGAGATAATCGCTTTGGCAACCGCAACAGAACATGGGCCCACCATCGAAACGTTGGCCATGGCACCCCAATAGAAACAATCCTTCACTAAAACCAATACTATCCCCAAGGCCAAACAAGGGTTACTTATTCACAATGCAAGCATTCCCACTTATTATAAACTTATGTTGCTACCCAAACGCTCATGGCCAATCTGTTACCATTGACTGCGACCTAGTACCCGACACCGGAGGACCGTTTCGCTGATGAATGTCACCGCAGATGCTTTACGACAATTACATAGCATACATCAAAGTTTAACGGACCTTCGTGAACAGATGGTGAGAGGTCCCAAACAACTAGCTGCAAGTGAGGCTAACCTAAAACGTTTACAAGAAAACCATGAGGCTAATCAGCAGACACTGATGCAAGCCCGTGTTCAGTCGGATGAACGGCAACTGCAGCTCAAAACATCCGAAGATCGCATTCTGGACATGAAACGCAAGAAGAATGAATGTAGCACTAACAAGGAATTTCAAACGCTCATCGAACAGATTGCCGCTGACGAAATGGCGACCAGTGTACTCGCAGATGAAATTCTTGAGATTATGGAAAAGATCGATGGCCTGCAAAAAGTTGCCGAAGAGTCAAAAACACAGCTGGGGACTTCTCAGAACGAGTTTGAAAAACTTAAAATACAGATCGCAGAAAATCAGCAGATTCTCAAAACTGAATTAGCACAATCGTCGGACGGATTGGTACAGGCGGAAAAAGAACTTCCAGCAGATTTCAAATTAGAATATGAACGTCTTGTAAAGGCACGTAAAGATGACGCATTGACCGCTGTCGAAAATGGTATGTGTGGCGGATGTTTCCAAATGATCACACCGCAAATGACGAACGAACTACAGATGGCGCGCCCAGTTTTTTGTAAAGCCTGTGGCAGAATGTTATACCGCGTAGAAGAAAGCGATTAGCCATTGGGCCAATGCGGTAACGATTAGTCATTTTTCGGTAAATGTGAATCGCAATGATAGTTTTCTAATTCGTCCCAGATGCAACCCCAGAAGCAACAAGGACTAGGCATTCTTACAAAGCGTAGAAATTGTTCAGCTATCAAGTATTTACTTAGTAGGTTCTGTTGACATAGAATGAGGTCATCATGGCGGCATGTCGGAGCGACCACCTGGCTCAGGTAGGTCGCCTATTTTTTTATTCGTGGTCCTAATTTTTCAGGATTTGTTTACCGTAAACGAGAAAGAAACCTCATGTCAGATCTGATTCCGATGAGTCGCACAGGATACAACAAGATTAAAACCGAGGTTGACAATTTGGAAAATGTGGAAATGCCAAAAATTGCTAACAATATCGCTAATGCACGCGCCGAAGGCGATTTGAGTGAAAATGCCGAGTACCACGCACAACGCGAAAACCAAGGATTGCTCCAGGCAAAAATCAATCTTTTACGAGACAAACTGGCACGTGCGAGTATCGTTGACTTCTCTAAGATTCCTAAGGACGAAGTTGCATTTGGTGCGACCGTTGTCGTGAAAGATCTTGATTTCGACGACGAGGAAACCTATACGCTCGTCGGTGCTGGTGAAGAAGACTACGATACCGGAAAGATTCTGGTTACCAGCCCGATTGGACAAGGTTTAGTCGGTAAAAAAATTGGCGATGCAGTGAAAATTGCAGTACCGAAAGGTACCATCAATTATGAGGTTGTCAAAATTGATTATGACTTCGACTGATGCAACAACTAATCTCGGTTGCTTTTCAGCCCCTCGAACAAAGCAGAGCCCACGCGAACCATCGTGGCACCTTCTTGGATCGCTTGTTCAAAATCACGTGTCATACCCATCGAAAGCTCCTGCAGGGACACTCCTGGCGGGCAGTCTAATTGCCAGCGGTCCCGGAGGTTTCGTAATCTAGAAAAATCAGATCGGGCCTGGTCCTTATCACCTCGTAAGGACGCCATCGTCATCAAACCGCAAACTTTCACATGAGGATAGTTCACTAGTTTCGAAATGAGCTGTTCTGCAGCTGTGGGTAGAAAACCATGCTTGCTAACATCTCCCGAAACATTAACTTCTAAGAGAACACGTATCGTCTGCGATATGCCAACTGCCTCCTTCTCAATGGCCTCCAAAAGACGCACTGAATCGACCGAGTGGATCAATGCGACCTGCGGTAAAGTACGCCGCACTTTATTAGTTTGCAAATGGCCAATCAGGTGCCAGTTCACCGATAGAGTGTTCAAACAATCGCTTTTTCGCCACAATTCCTGCGGACGGCTTTCACCCAAAGTCGAACACCCTGCTTCAAACAACATGCGAGCTACGTCGGTGTTCACATATTTGGTCACCCCCACCAACTGAATTTCTTCCGTACTGCGACCAGCAACCCCTGCAGCCACAGCGATCTTTTCCAGCACCTGGTCCAAATTGCGAGTAATCAAAGGTGCTTCAGACATGGCATCCAAGCAGAGCAAGTCAAGCATTTTAAATATTGAGAGTTAGATTACTGCCGTGTCACTGGCCTCATCGCTTAACACGGTCAACAGCCTATTACGAACTTCGTCAATCATTTTTCGTAACACAAGTCTCATTTTCATTGCCCCTCACCCGGCCTGCATGCAGCGTGCTATCGGCATAACTTGGTTGCGTATCTCACTACTGGACTACTCAATTTCTACCAACGTCTCGGTGGAACCGTCGCGTCGGAAACGAGCAATGAGACAATCACTGGTAAGATTCTGGCCCAGAACCGTGCGGTTAGCACCCGGCGTGAACGTCCGATAAATCAACCATTGCTTCTTACCAACCTGAACACGGTAGCCAACTGCCTGATCCAAAGAGACACGTTCTAACTTTTCGGCCACCGTAAGTTGTCGCCAAGTGATCGGATTTCCCATTCGACGGGGATCCAGGTTAAACCAGAGAGGCGCATACAGCCGTTGGGCCTGTACCTGTTGTCGCAATTGCAAACACCCATCCTCACCTACCAAAGAACCGACTCCACAAGCGCTGCGCCATTCAGGTAAAGCGAGAGGAAAGCAATGTGCTAGTGGTTGTCCACGATCATTCACTAAAAATCCTTCGGTCGCCTCTGGATCTGGTGCGAATGACACATCAGGTCCCAGATATAGCTGGCATTCGTATTCCAAATCAAATACTCGATCTCCGCTGATTGCGTCTGCTACATACAAAAACCGATCTTGCCGCGCCAGAAAAAATTGCCGCTGAAAGGTAAAATCATTTTCACATTGAACTTCCAGTTCCAGATAGTCTCCATCGTTATCGGAAAACCAGCAAACGACTTCCCAATCACCAGACAAACGAACCTGTTGACCATCTGCCTGAACCCGTGGTTCCCAAAGACCTGACCAGAGAACCATACCTGATGCTTCTAACTCTCCATAAATACTGCGATTTGCATGGGCAACGGTTAACCGTTCACTCTTCGGCTTCCAAGAAGAACGTAATAGTGTCAGCTCAGCCCATTCAGAATGCACCATAGGATTCGGCATTTCGGTAAACCGTCCAGAACCTTGCTTGGGTCTTCTACCGGGCAACGACATCCGAGCCGCTTTGTCATCGCTCGGATCGTCCGAGTGATCTAGCGCCATGTCAAACAATTCAGGACACCAACTTCCCGTACTGCGACCGCTGAGAGCCTGAGTCCCATCATTACGAGTGAGTCTAACAGCCTGCCGAACAAGCCATTCATACTGGACACGAGCTTCACTTCGTAGCGGAGACTTCCCAAGCGCCTCACCCATATTGATAACGCGAGTCCAACATGCCAACATCGGTCGCAGTAACGGAAGATGCCTGACGTGGAATAAACCTTCACCATCCAATAGATCGATCGGACCACGGGTCAGTTCTTCACGGCCTTGGGACCATAAATCTTGTTGAAACCCGATTTCCGGAAAACTGAAATGAAGCGTTAACGCCAGTTCACCCGCCATTAACTGGTGTATGAGCGGTTGTTCATCCAGTGAAATAGCACGTGAATCTACACTTAATTGGACCAAACGGCCGAGAAGACTCCACCATTCCTCGGGACCAAGAACTATCGAAAGTTCTGGCAAAGCATGTGTTAACGACAAACACTCCAAGGCCAAGCCTATTTCTGGCTCACGAGAGTTCGCTGAGTCCAGCCAGGACTCAATACCAGTGACTTCGTTAACAAGCTGCATTTCGGACGATTTTCCTGAACGACTGAATCGACAAGCCCGATGGAGTACATCAACCAGATCGACAGTCCCAGATTCGCGGAGAGTGGGCACAATGCCCCAAAACAACACTGAGGTTTTGTGACACGATGGAAACAGTTCCGAGATGGCCACTGGAATCGGTCGCTGTACTAAATGCGTTTGCCACTCAGACCAGGAAATGTCTGGAAACTCGTCCGTTGCCATACCGGGCCATTCAATGAGTGGAGAAATTTTTTTATGAGGCGTTCGCTTTTTCCTAATTGTTTGCAGCCTTTTCGATATCTTTTTTGAGTGGTCATCTGCCAAACTTGCCATAGACATCCGTGGTTTTTATCCTTTACGCTATAAACGTGACTCACGAATGCCAATCGAGGCCCATACAAGGGAACCATTTCAGTTCGTGTTCAGTTCGTGGAACCTGCTAAATTCAACATGATTCTATCAATTCTCTCATCAACTGGCGACACCCTCGCACTGATTTCTTGACTATCATTCATTGTTAGAATATCATCATCATTTTTTTCGGGTCGGACTAATCCTATGACTCAGACTTCCTCCCGGTGCCCAGCACCATACGTTGACCGTTTAATGATCTTTGTGGCGATCGCTACATTGCTGGCCGTCCACATGGACAGATGCCTCGCGGATGAAGTAAACACCGGTAACGATGCTGGCAATCAACAAAATTTTTCGTCATTTGCTAGAGGTGAAAACCGTCTGCCTAACCCGATTCACAGCAAGGAATGGCAGCAATGGTTTCCTGAGGAACAATGCTGGTTCGATGTCAAGCAAAAAGTCGTGATTGTAGATGGCCAGATTTGCCAGCGAAAAGCATTGTTGGAAATGTTCGCTTGTCCTGCTGGAACCAAAGACCACGAATCGATCGTAGCAGTAAACTGCCGAGCAGCAACCATTCATGCTTACCTGTTAGCAATCGGTGCTCAAGCCGGAAGCCCCGTACGTTACGAACCAGAATATGCACCGGCTACGGGAACAGAGATTGAAATATTTGTTTATTGGACCGACAAAGAAGGAACAGATCATCATTGCAACGCTCAACAGTTGGTGCGAAACGTCAAAACTGGTGAAGCGATTAAATCCCCATGGGTTTTTGCAGGCAGCAGATTCTGGAAAGACAAAGATGGCAAGGAACACTATCTGGCGGAAAGCGGTGATTTAATCTGTGTTTCTAATTTCCCCACAGCAACACTCGACTTGCCTGTCAGAAGTTCACAAGCCAACGAACAACTTCTATACGAACCATTCACCGAACGAATTCCACCTCGCAAAACAAAAACTCGGCTGGTGTTGAAGCCAAAGTGGAATCCAGCAAACTAAAGTATTTGTAAACAGCCGGTCGCGACACTGGTGTCAGGAAAAAATCCTCGCTGATCAAATCCACGAGTGGTGTTGAAAGCACTTGGATGCGAATCATTGGCAGTCTCCTCTGCCCAGGTTAGAACCAGAATACTTTGAACATCTCACCTATCTTCACTCGGCAATACAATTGGAGACATCACACCACGTACCGCAATCGTGGTAATTACAAATAAAAAAGTGCCAAATACGACGACAGCGGCAACAGATACACCATAGTAGTCACGCATCAGAATCAATCCGGGAGGTTCTGTCACCTCAGGTACACGGCGTTGAACGGGCCCCTGATTCCCCTCATGAACTGATACTGAATCGCGCCACGCCTGCCACTCCGCAGTCGCCTCGGGCGCAGATAATGTCACCAGTGTCTGCTGTCGCAGGACCATCAGGCCTGTTAACACAATGGTCATTGTCACGACATAGATGATCAACAACAGCACGTGCGATGACAAAAACGATTTGAAATGAGCTGTAATCAAAGTTTGCTGAACTGGATCCGTTTATCCGCGATTGACCACCCTCAGAAATTAAGAATTATTTTCCTTCGGGATCATCAGTATTAAAAGTCTATGAAAACGAGTGATAACGACTGAAATCTGGACCTTCTATTCGTCGAACCTGATTCCCGTGGATTCGATTAACAAGTGTGCTGCTCCACTTCACAAAACTATTGCAATAATTCCAACGCTGTACTTGCCATGACAATAATTCCTATTTCCAAAGTCTGTTTGGCATCCGGATAAAACTTGGGCGAATGTAGTGATGGGGGTGACTGTCCAATTTGCCGAAAACGTTGCAGTCGTGTTTTGTCAACGGCCCCCAGACGAAACATCATGACAGGAACACCTGCCTGACCATATCGGCTGAAGTCTTCACCCCCCATAGATGGTTCTGCCTCAATGACCCTCTCTTTACCAACAACTCTCTCAAACACAGGTACCAGACGCCGTCCCAAATCGGGATCATTCCAGAGCGAAGGGGTCCCTTCGGAAATCTTTACCTCTGGTTCAGGGGCTTTGTACGCAGCAGCAATTGCCTTGGCACGGCGACGAATCGCATCATGAATCTGCGAACGAACTTTGTCCGTATAACTGCGAACTGTCAGTTGAAGATCACAACGATCACCAATGACGTTGTGCTTTGTTCCTCCATGAATCGATCCAACGGTCACCACTGCCGCTTCAATAGGTTTGATCTCCCGACTGACAATTGTCTGCAATGACATAACGAGTTCCGCAGCTTGAACAATCGGATCAATTGTTGAATGGGGATAAGCTCCATGGCCACCACGACCATGAATTCTAATATCAACACTGTCAACATTGGCCAACGAATAACCAGTACGATAGCCCACATTGCCCGCCGCCAGAGTAGCATCCACATGAAGTGCTACGGCATAATCGGGCTTGGGGAAACGTTCGAACAAACCATCCTTTAACATGGCAGCGGCACCTGCTCCACGTTCTTCCGCAGGTTGGCCCACCAACATCAAAGTTCCTTTCCAATTATCTCTATTTTCAGACAAATAACGGGCAACACCTGTCAAGTTCGCCATATGAATGTCGTGGCCGCAAGCGTGCATCACACCAACCTTGCCTCCCTTTTCACTCTGGACTGTTACCTGGGACGCATACACCAATCCGGTCGCTTCCCGAATCGGTAGTGCATCCATATCGGCGCGCAGCATAAGAGTATTCCCTGCTCCATTCGATAATACGCCTACCACACCATGGCCCCCAACACCTGGCGTGACGGGAATACCAGCCTGACGCCATTGCTGAACGAGCCTGGCAGCGGTTTCTTTTTCCTGAAAAGAGAGCTCCGGTGTAGCATGTAACTGCTGATAAAACTCGATCATCTCAGGTAGGTTTTTATTAACCCACTCTTGAGGTGTCTCGGCAGCCCAAACGGTTGCTGACACACAGACACCGTACATCATCAAATAAAAAACACGCAATTGTTGTTGCATATTCATATTATGGCCTCTGTCTTGTCCAGGAAGCATCACCTTGCAATTCTAGCAGTTTTGGCAGCAACTGTCTGAACGCACGTGACCGATGACTCAAAATCGATTTGACGGTATCGCCCAATTCCCCAAATGTTTGGTGATACTCGACGATTTCAAACAATGGGTCATATCCAAATCCACCGCTGCCAGCGGGTTCCCACCGAATTTGACCACGGCAGATCGCTTCACTTTCCGCCCGAATCTGACCTTCTGCATCGGCAACCGTCATGTGACACACGTAATGCGCTTTACGTTGCTCCGAAACTGTATTACCAAGCTCTGCTAGCAATCGACGATTGTTGCCATCATCCGTAGCATTTTCACCGTCAAATCTCGCTGAATAGATTCCAGGTGCACCATCCAACGCATCAACCACGATCCCACTGTCTTCGGCCATCACCCAATGATTCAAATGAACAGCCTGTTGGGTGGCTTTTAAGGCCGCATTAGCAGCAAAGGAATCACCATCTTCAACAACGGTGACGACGTCCTCGAAATCGGCAAGTGTAAGCAACTGAAAACCATAAGGGGCAAGCAAATCCGCTAACTCACGCCCTTTCTTTCGATTTTGTGTTCCCAGTACTAGTGTATGTTTTAAACCCATAGCTATTTGTCAACCGTTTCGTCAATAAGCTCCATCCCATCTAGCGCGACATTGGCACATTTACTATGGCAAAAATGGTAGTCTGTCTTTCCTTCGCCATCAAGTCTACGACTCGTTCTAGCCCACTGCAAATTCCCTGCCTCACGCCGAGAAAAACCGGAATGTGTTCCATTCAAGCTGAATCCTAAAGCGTCAACATGGCTTGGTCATTCGACTAAATCCAGCCCTGAAAGAAGCTTACAAATTTGGATACTTTTTTGACAGGATCACCTAGCCTAAGTGCTGTTAGCGTGGCCCACTCTTAGCAAACATCTTTGTATTTCTACAAGCTGTCTGAATCTATTAAAGCAAAGAGATTTGTATCAGAATTTTGGTCGCGAACCTTACTGAATCCAATCGCTGGTATCAGCCGTGGCTGACCCGTGTACCAAATCTAGAAAAGAAGCCATCGATTTTTGTCGGAGAGATCTGGTACGTGACTTTCCACCGGTGATCCTAATCAGGCCATCCAGAACTCCCTCTAGATCACCGTTGCAACAACAGTACGGTCACTTGAAACAGCTCAATCAGCGGAGCAAACCTGCTTGTGCATAATCACTGCTGACAGAATATTGTGGCACTTCCATTGGACAAGGTTCCAGGTCGCAAGGAATATTTGCAATCACTTTGGGTTGCAATCGCGGTGCACTCCCTGAGGCCTGGACGGTCTCCGCACGAAACTGTTTGATGACTCGCTTCATTGCATCATGAATTACAATTTTACCATTAACAGGTGTACCCGCAGTTTCAAAACTGGCTACCGTGACAATGCTTTCATCACGATCGTGAAATTGATATGCTTCTACACCTTTAGCTCGCAAAACTTTCACCATCTTCTCTGCTTTTGTCGCAGCATCGGCCAGCATCCCAACCATATCTGTGGTACCACTATCAATTTCCTTGATTTTGCGCTGGTCAAAGACGACACTGCCCCTAAAACTGGCCACACGGACTGTATATTTCCCTGGACAATGGATGAGACTGTATTCTCTGTCCTTGTTCAGGTCATAGACAAACTTATCAATCCCTTGAGGCGAAAAATATTCCTTCGGCAAGAGCGGATTCCGAGTAACAAATGCTGAACCCATCGGCCCCCTTTCCCTCTTTTGAGGGCTTCCGTTGAGCCGTTTGTGAAAATCTCTCAATCCACGAAAACGCTGTGTTTGAGTTTCACTCAAACTGTCCGGTTTGCTGGCTTTAATCTTTTTCAATGTCCGCTGCACCTCGGGTAAATCAATCGCATTAAAATCACCGACGAGTACCGCCCATTCGTCAAATGAAACGTTTTGACGATATCGCATCTTGCGTGCATTCCCAAATCGGTTCACACCAAGACCGGTTACGGGGTCAGAAAAATCGAAACGTTTCCGATGGAGATAGACGGGTAAATTCAACTCTTTCCGGAGCTCGATGACTAGCGATTGTGCTTCCTGTTCAGCCTTATCACCAGCAAACGTTGTCGCCAGGATCATCCAGGGACCATTTTCCACGCCAAGCATGTAGCGTTTGTCAGGATCTGCCTCAACTCGTGACTTGAACGGATTCAACGAATCCCATGGAGCAGCAACTGCAACACGACAAACCAATAGTACAATACCAACTGTTGTCAAAGCCCTTGGCAGATCCAAAACATGCGACCAACGGCCAAGGAAAATCAGGCCGAACCATGTGCCTAAATTGAACCTCGCGTTTGCTGAAATCAATCTCGATCCATCTGTATCAAAAAGAGGTTGGGGCACTACTTCTAATACACGTGATTCACAAGTCATAATACCGACTTTTTCTGTACAGTGATGGTAGCCAATAAAACGTTGCCACGGTTTCTGATTTGACAACGGGAGAAATGCTCACCAAAAGGTAGCGAAGTGTATCACCACCATGTTGACAACGCTAGACAGAATCATTGCCAGCAATATCATTACCAGCAATGCTGCCAATGATGTGTTCGTCCTGTATCCCGTCAGCCCGAATATTGGCAAACGTGCCAACTTGGACATCGCAGTCGGCAATCTCAACGGGCGCATAGCGACACGCCGTCCCGACAGCATGGGACGTGTTTCCTGGAAGACGAGTTTCAACCAAAACCCGCAACTGCCGTCCTAATAAGGAGCGATAATATTCCTGGCGTAACTGGCTTTCGATTACTTTCAATTGCTGTACCCGTTCTGATTTCACGCGCGGGTCAACTTGACTTGACATTTCAGCAGCTGGCGTTGACCGTCGAGCGCTGAATGGAAATATGTGAATTTTGGAAAAACCAATGCGACGAACCATTTCACAGGTCGCTGCAAACTCCTGATCAGATTCGCCTGGAAAACCTACGATGACATCCGTTGTCAACGCAGGATCCGCAATGGCTTCCCGCACCAGGTGACATCGATCGATAAACCGTTTTGTGCACCAACGACGTTTCATTCGCCGTAATACTGAATCTGAACCACTCTGCAGACAAATGTGTAAATGAGGGCAAACTCGGTCGCTGTGTTCCGCCATGACTCCAATCAGCTCGCGCGTGACCTCCGTAGCTTCGATGCTCGACAAGCGAACACGAAAATCTCCATCCAGTGACACCAAGTGCCTGACGAGATCCGACAACCGATACCACTCCTGTTTTGGACGCTTCCAATTCCAGTCAACGCCAAAATGTCCAAGGTGTATACCTGTCAATACGATTTCGTGATATCCGTTCGCCACCAAACGCCTGACTTCGTCAACAATAT
The DNA here is from genome assembly GCA_964393615.1 of uncultured Pirellulaceae bacterium. Taxonomy (GTDB): domain Bacteria; phylum Planctomycetota; class Planctomycetia; order Pirellulales; family Pirellulaceae; genus CAYMUR01. Next base: position 91,069 of record CAYMUR010000005.1, on the reverse strand, counting down.
GTGCTACAGGACGGCTTGTCAGTTTCGGACGAACTTTAGGAATGATGCAATAACTACAACGCAACAGACAGCCGTCCTGCACTTTGACGTAAGCCCGCTGTCGATTTCCGAAACGAGAGATCCCTGTGGGAATGTCAACAACACCAAATCGCCCCAGAAAGTCGGGTAATTCTTCTTTATTGGTGACAACCTCAGCAACACCGGGCAACGTGGAAACTTCTGCGGGAGCACGCGTCGCATAGCACCCCATCACAACAATCCGCGTGCCCGGATTGTCTCGGTGCATTCGACGAATCAGTTGTCGACTCTTCGCGTCGCCTTCGTTGGTAACGGTACACGTATTGATGACACAGAGGTCAGCGGATTCACCCTCTGACGCATCACGGTAATCATTCGCCACCAAGGCCTGGCGAACATATTCCGTCTCATATTGGTTGACTTTGCACCCCAAAGTTGCAGTGCGAAGTGTTGCATTGGGCATCGTAGAAACCTGTATGAAACCGTCCGTTGTCTCGAAACACACCCACTAGGTCAGCGGCGCAATGGTTACCGACATCGAACCACAGCAACGGCGAACGTCCGGATCCCGCCCAAAAGCTTGAATCTGTTCTCGCTTCAACTCGGCGTGTTCATAGCTCGTCGTCAAAATAACAACTTGCCCGTGATAATGCACCTCATTCGCCAGTTGCCAGCCCTGGGTATGTGGAAAACCAAATAAGTCCTTCAGCATACGGACCACATAGTGGAAACTGTGGTCGTCGTCATTCCACAAAATCACCCGATATTTTGGCTGCTGCCGCGCACGATTCTGTCGAACAGGCTGTTTTGTCCTCTTCGTACCCGTTAACGACTGCAGGTTCGGAGTATCAGTAAGCATAATTTGTCATTCCTGGGCTACCTCAAGACGGCTCGGGCCAAGGACGGCCACGACGGCCCGTATCGCCCACGTTGGACCGTGAACTGGGGCAATGTGGACTGGATCAATCAAGAGAGGCAGTGACCCACCGCCCCCCGTTCGACTTTTCAGTCGGAAGCATTATATTGTACACCTTATCTCCTTGTGAAGTAGTCCTCAGGTGCAAAGAATGATCGATTTAGATAATTTCCTGCGTGAATCCCGTGAATTTTTCGAAAGCAAGTTGTGTGAACTCCTACGGATACCAAGCGTCAGTGCGGCCAGCCAATTTCACACCGATGTACGTCGTGCCGCCAAATGGATGGACGAACAGTTTCGTGTTCTGGGGTTAGAAACCGAGATTATCGAGACTGAAGGACACCCAATCGTGTATGCCGAAACTCCTGCTGTCGACGGTGCTCCTACAGTACTGGTCTACGGACACTACGATGTTCAGCCGCCCGATCCATTAGACCAATGGATAACACCGCCCTTTGAACCATCTATCCGAGACGGCAACGTCTATGCCCGGGGTGCGACTGATGATAAAGGACAAATGCTGACACACCTTTACAGTGCCTATGCCTGGATGAAAACCGCAGGCGCATTGCCGCTACGCATTAAATACTTGATCGAGGGTGAAGAAGAAGTAGGTAGTGAACATCTCGAACAATTCCTGAACGACCAGAAAGAACGCCTATCATGTGATATCGCCGTGGTCAGTGACACTTGTCAATTCGCTAGGGGGCAACCGGCAGTGACTTATGGCCTGCGTGGCATCAACTACTACGAATTGCGTCTCACCGGACCTAAGCAAGATTTACATTCAGGCACATTCGGAGGTTGCGTACACAATCCGGCCAATGTGTTGGCAACATTGCTGTCGGCAATCCTAAACGAAAACGGCAAAAACCAAGTACCTGGGTTTTATGATGATGTCAAACCGATTACAGACCAAGAACGCGAACAATTCTCCAGTCTACCGTTTAATGAGCCAGCTTTTATGGAACAGCTGGGCGTCGATGGACTGGGGGGCGAAAGTGGTTTTTCAACATTGGAGCGTCGCTGGGCAAGGCCCACCTTTGACATCAACGGGCTCTGGAGTGGCTATCAGGGTGAAGGAAGCAAGACGGTCATCCCCGCAGAGGCGGGAGCTAAATTCAGTTTCAGGCTTGTGCCAGATCAAAACCCTCAAACAATTGCAACGAACCTACGTAGTATGCTTGAAGAATTATGCCCCAACGGGATTCAGATGGAATTAATTGATTTCCATTCGGCACCGGGTATCGTCGTGCCGCTGGACAGCCCCTATGTGCAAGCGGCCGCCAACGCGGTAGAAACCGGTTTTGGCCGACCACCGGTTTTCATCCGTGAAGGTGGTTCCATCCCAATTGTCAACGCATTTCGTGACGTGCTAGGAGTAGATACACTACTACTAGGATGGGGACTAGATGATGACAATACCCATAGCCCGAATGAGAAATTCTCGTTGGCCGATTATCATCGTGGCATCAAAGCCAGTGCCTATTTGTGGCAGGAACTAAGTAAGATTAACAGGAAAGTATTAGCCTGATGTTGGACCGAAAATTTATTGTCGATAATGCTGAACTCGTCAAAAAAAACTGTCTACGACGAGGTGTCAATGTTGACGTCGATCAACTAGTTGCCATAGAAAGCAAACGACGTATCAAGCTGAACGAAGTGCAAGAGTTCAACAAGCAAGCAAATGCCAACAACAAACTGATCCGACAAGCCGCCAACGACGAACAACGGCAAGAAATCATTGCAACTGGGCGCCTGTTACGCAACCAAAAAGACACATCTCAGGGTGCTTGCGATGAGTTAGAAGAACAAGCTCTCGGCATTCAGCAATTGATCCCCAACCTTTCACATCCGTCAGCCCCTGTCGGCACAGATGACAAGGCAAATCTGGAGTTACGCCAAGGCGCACACTCACCACACAATTTTGAGTTTGCACCACTGGACCATGTAGAACTGGGCGAAAAACTGGATTTGTTCAATTTCGAAGGTGGTGCTAAGACCACAGGCCATGGCTTTTATTTTCTCAAGAATGACGCGGTGCTACTGGAGATGGCACTTCAGCGATATGCACTCGATTTACTGATTCAGGAAAATTTCATTCCTATGACAACCCCCGATCTGGCACGCAACGAAATCCTGGAAGGAATCGGTTTTATCCCCAGAGGACAGGAAACCCAGATTTATAGCATTGAACAGACGGACCTCAGCTTAATCGCAACTGCCGAAATAACACTGGGGGGGTTACATGCCGGAGAAACACTTGACGCGGCACAACTTCCCATCAAAATTTGTGGAGTCAGTCATTGCTACCGAACCGAAGCCGGCGCACATGGCAGAGCAACGCGTGGACTTTTTCGCGTGCATCAGTTTACCAAAATAGAAATGTTCGCATTCACTGCCCCTGATCAAAGTGAAGCCATGCTGGACTATTTCTGCGAACTGGAATGCCGTCTATTTGACGGATTAGGAATACCATATCGCGTCGTTGACACCGCCACTGGTGATCTAGGCGGCCCAGCCTACCGTAAATTCGATTTGGAAGCGTGGATGCCGGGTAGGGGCGACACCGGAGCCTATGCCGAAGTCACCAGCACGTCGAACTGCACAGACTATCAGGCCCGGCGGCTGAATATTCGCTATAAGGAAAAAGGAGAGAAGGGTACCCGGTTCTTACACACTCTCAACGGTACTGCGATCGCATTGGGCCGAGCGATGATTGCAGTTTTGGAAAACTATCAACAGGCCGATCATAGTGTAATCGTCCCGGAAAATCTGCAATCCTACATGGGAAAGGATCGGATTACCTTAGCCACTTGAGCGGTCTCCTTCACGCGGCGTTTGCCCCTCTGTCCTAATCTTATCAATCAAGATTTGCCGTCCCTTCTCGACCACCTGGCAGATTCCAACTTTGCCTGACACTTGCCACGGAAGGTATCTGCCAAGCCGTGTTACCTGCCCACCCACTCGAAGTGAATGAAAAACTTCGAATGGTAACAACAATGGTAACAACAATGGTAACATTACCTCTATTTTTTTCTTCTAAAAATGACCTGGCACCAAGCTAAAAATAAACGTCCCGCCCGGCGGTTAAACGGCATCCATGCCGTGAATTCCCAATCCATGGTGACTTACTTCCCCAGCGGGTGACACGGACAGGGGTGGTTTCAGGGGGGATGGCTTGGCCGACCGGGCCAGGACGTTTTAGTTTGTGGTATGGCTTGTTAGCTTTGGTACAGCTTGATTTAGAGTTGAAAATAGAATATTGTCATCGAAGCAAGACGCAAATTGTCTGGCAATTTTTAGCGGGCCAGATCGTCCAATAATTGGTGAAAATCCGGAATCGTTGCACTGAGGTACTCGTTCCAGGTAACAGGGTTCCAAAGTTCGACACTGTAGGCGGCGGCAACCACCATCACGGTAGAATTGGGCTCGACTCCTAAAAAGTCTCGAAAACGCCTGGGGATCAATAATCGCACGCCTGTCGCCAACTCGACATCCTCCGCTCTTGTCGACAATAGACGCCCTAACAACTGCATTTGCTCGAAACGCGATTCGAGACGCCGAGAACTCGCTTTTCCGCCAATGACCTTCAGGTCCTCGTTCAATTTCTTGTGCCACGCCTGACGGTGCCACAAACTGAGACACCCCAGACGCTCCTTGGCCAATGTGCATTCGACCTTCGAGGCCGCCACCTGTTCCTGTTCGACTTCCCCAAAAACAGCCAGCGGCTTGTCCAACACAGTCAGCAATTCCTGAGGAATCTGTACCCGAAACCGTTCGTCCAAGGTCCGAGGAAATTCCCCTGAGGTGAACTCGAAACCTTCGTTGCCTGCCATCGTTCATCAAACCATGTCCGCCGTAACTGCTATCGAATCCGTCCTGGCCACAAATAGCCGATTTATCATTTCGGGCAATATTCCCACTTTTTTATTCTCTATCACGATTTCTCGGGCCTTTTCCCCGCTTTTTCGTGATTCTAGCATGAAAAAAACGAATGACAAGGCCTCGGAGCGAAAAAAGAGAAAGGTTTTCAGAAAAGAAAAAGGTTTCTTTTTCTACGAACCGTGAGTCGGCCCCCTTCGCTGAAAACGAATGGCAGCGTCCCACAGAAAACACCACGACATGCATTCACGTGGCGCAAACGCCCCGCCAGCGGGATAAGGAAACTCAGGCTCCATCAATTCTCACCGAATGTGGATTTTCGGCGTAGAATGTGGTGATAATGCTGGGCAAACCGATGTGATTCGTCACGAACATATTGTAACAAACGAAGCGCATAAGCATGTCGGCTCAGACGAAGTGGCTCGGCTTGGTCGGGAAGAAACAACTCTTCATCACGTTTTGCCAGCGAAACGACCACTGGCGGATCAATTTTCAACTCGCGAAAAGCAGCCATCGCGGCACTCAACTGACCTTTACCGCCATCAATCAGCAAAATATCGGGGAACACTTCTGACTGATCCTGTAATCTCTGAAAACGTCTAGCAACCGCTTCATGAATGCTGCGAAAATCGTCGATGCCACGTACCCCACGGATTTGATAACGCCGATAACCGGGCTTGAATGGCAGGCCGTCAATGAACTGTACAAGACTCGCCACAGTTTCATCACCACCCAAATGGGCAATATCGATTCCTTCAATCGTCCGCGGCGTATAACTCATTTTCAGAACTTTCCGCAGTCCGTTCAGTCCTTTTTTGGGATCAATGTAAAACACTTCTGGTTGTACATGCGTATCAAGTTCCCCTCGTTGATCAAGTGTTTCCAGTAAGTGGATCTCATCACGAACGCGAGCAGCTTGTTCAAATTCGAGATCTGTGGCAGCCTGCTTCATCTCCTGGCGTAACTGATTCAACAACGATTCCTTTTTACCTTCAAGAAACATCTGTAGCCGTTTGATATCACGACGATACTGTTCCTTGGATATTCGCAGGTTACACGGAGCAGTGCACTGGTCAATACTCGCCAATAGACAAGGCCTAAACCATTGCCATCGTTCATCATCAGCAGCAATATCAAGCGAACAAGTACGGAACTTGAAGATCCTTTGTAAAACCTGGACAGCACCACGTAGAGCCCCCGCTTGGGCAAAAGGACCGAACAGCTTGACACCACGATCTGGCGGTTCCCTGGTCACCTCTACACGCGGGTAATCTTCTCTCGTAGTAATCATCAGGTACGGAAAGCTTTTGTCGTCTTTCAATTTTTCGTTGTATTTCGGCTGGATATCCTTGATGAGCCGAGATTCGGCCAACAAGGCGTCTACTTCGCTGTCACAGGAAAGAAAGTCTGCTTCACAGATCTCATTCACCCATCCGGCTGTACGAATTTCCGCTTCGGCAGATTTTTGAAAATAGCTACCGGCACGTGCCCGTAAATTGGTCGCCTTACCAACATAGATCACACGTCCGGCAGAGTCCTTAAACAAATAGACTCCTGGCGATGTTGGAAACTCACGCACCTTTGCTGCGGCGTGAGCAAATCCACTGGCGTGCACAGATGTGTCAATGGGCTCCTCCGCGTCTTCGCGTGGACCACCTGATTCAGAAGTTACAAGTTGACTCATAGGATAAACACCATCTTCATTTAGTATTTTGTGAGAAAAG